>DASVAJ010000069.1:0-44356 GCA_036376415.1 Terriglobales bacterium | reverse complement strand
ATAACTCCAGTCGGCTTGCTGGTGCCCGGAGACGCCGGCGTGCCCAATGGCCTCACGCAGACGTACTACAAGGCTTTTGCGCCGCGCATTGGACTGGCATGGAGTCCGGGGAGCTCCGGGAAAACGAGCATCCGAACCGGTTGGGGATTGTTCTATAACCCGATTGAACAGCTCGTGTTGGAACAGTTCAGCGCTGAGCCGCCGTTCGGTGGGAGCACATTTCCGTTCAACACCCTTTTCAATCAGCCTTTCCTCGACCAGAGTGGCGGGTTCTCTTATCCCAATCCGTTCGGGTTAAACTCGCTGGGCGGCGCCAACGGCATCCTCAACCCGCCACGCGGGAAACCTGTCGACTGGGGAATGTTCCGGCCCATTACGCTGTTTGGGCAATTCCAGCCTCACATGCGCAGTCAGTATTCAGCTCAATACAACCTGACAATCCAGCGTCAGCTAACCAACGATATGAAGTTGGAGGTCGGTTATGTAGGATCGCAAGGCCACCGGCTCCTGGCCACGCACGATATCAACTATGGGAATCCACAGACTTGCCTCGACTTGCAGGCAATAGCCAACGCTTATCCCGGAGACCCGACAGACGGTGGGATAGGAACCGACTGTGGCCCTTATTTTGCCGATACCGCGTTCTATGTTCCTCCGACCTGGTTCGACGCGCAGGGAAACTCGGTAGACGTGATCATTCCGCCTCAAGGCTTGCTGCTTCCCTACAGCGCGAACGGCGGCGGGCCTCTCCTGATTCCCGGCGGAACGGATGTAAACACCAAATATCCCGGCGGAATTACGATCAGCGGTCTGCGCCGTTATTCTTCCCCGCAGTGTGATCCTCTAACCGGCACTGGCTGCCCTGGCGATGGCATCCCCGTTTTCAGCAGCATCTTTGCCCAGGATACGATTTCTAATTCCTCGTACAACTCATTGCAGGCTTCCCTTGAAAAGCGATTCGCTCATGGCTTGCAGTTCACTACTGCCTACACCTTCAGCAAGTCCTTTGACCAGGCGTCAAGCTTCGAGGGCATCATCAACCCTATCGATCCGCGCATCAGTCGTTCGCTGTCAATGTTCGATGCCCGTCATCGCCTTGTGCTCAGCTACTACTGGGAGCTGCCCATACACAAATACTCCGGCGCAACCGGCAAAGTACTGGATGGGTGGGCGGTATCGGGCATCACCACGTTCCAGTCGGGATTTCCGGTCAACATTACATCCCTCGCGGACAACGAACTCATGTACAGCTTCGACTTTCAGCTTCCAGGAGAACCGGCACAGCTCGCGCCATTCCATAAACTGAAGCCTCAGGACAATGCTAACTACGCCTTCGACCCGAACAGTTTCACCGAGAATGCTACCGACAGCAGTCAGCCGCCCTGCAGCGCAGGGGCAGCCTTCGGATGTTACGACCCGGCCCTGCTGGGCACGCTGGGAAATGCAAAACGCACGATCTGCTGCGGGCCGCGCATCAGCCAAACAGACTTTGCCATCTTGAAAAGCTTCGGGATCTCCGAACACAAGCGCGTGGATTTCCGGGCGGAGTTTTTCAATCTCTTCAACCACACGCAGTTTTTCAATCCCGACGGCAATACCTCGGACGGTTCGCAGTTCGGCCAGGTGCAGCAGGTGCGCGATCCCCGGCTGATGCAGTTTGCTTTGAAGTTTTACTTTTGAGCTTTGCCGCGCGGAATACGCGCGGTCCAAATCTAATGGCCGCCATGGTTGCGGCCTGAGCTTATTCGGAGATCACGATGTATCCCGAGTTACAGAAAGAACTCGATACCTTTGTGCGGCGCACGCCCCAGTCGGCGGAGGCGCACAAGAAAAACCTGAAGCGCATTCCGCTGGGCGTCGCCAGCAATTACCGCGCCTATGATCCCTACCCGATCTTCGTGAAGGAAGGGCGGGGCTCGCACTTCCGCGATCTCGACGGCAACGACTACATCGATCACAACCTGTGCTTCGGCGCGCTCATGGCCGGGCACTGCCATCCCGCGGTGATGAAGGCGGTCGAAGGGCGCCTCACCACCGGCACCATGTTCGGCATGCCGCACGACATGGAATGGGAACTGGCGGAAGAGATCTGCAACCGCTTTCCGGTCGAGATGGTGCGTTTCGGCAATAGCGGCACGGAAGCCACGATGCATGCCGTGCGTCTCGCCCGCGCGGCCACTGGGCGCGACAAGATCGTGAAGTTCGAAGGGGCGTACCACGGCCTCCACGATTACGCCCTGGTCAGCGTAAAGCCCCACGCGCCGGAGTTTGGCGACGTGCACGCGCCTACATCCGTTCCCGGTGGGCTAGGCGTTCCAAAGTCGACGCTTGAGAATGTCCTGATCGCCACGTTCAATGACCTGGCCACCGTCGAGCGCCGCTTCCGCGAGCATCCCGGAGAGATTGCCGCGATCATCCTCGAGCCCATCTTGATGAACGTTGGCCTGTGCATGCCGCAGCCCGGATTCCTTGAAGGCCTGCGCGAGATCGCCACCAAGAACGGCGCGCTGCTGATCTTCGACGAAGTGAAGACCGGCGCCAAGCTCGGCTGGGGTGGCGCGTCGGAATATTTCGGCGTGATCCCCGACATGATCTGCCTGGCGAAATCCATCGGCGGAGGCCTGCCGCTGGCGGCCTTCGGCGCGCATCCCGCCGTCATGGACCTGATTTCCCAGCACAAGGTCTTCCACGGCGGCACGTACAACACCAATCCCGTATCAATGGCGGCTGGTCTCGCTACTTTCCGCAGCGTTCTCTCGCGGGAGAACTATGCGCACGTGGAGAAGCTCAGCAAGAAGCTGAGCGACGGCTACCGCCAGATCATCGGCAAAACCGGCTTGCAGGGGTATGTGATCAGCGCGGGAGCGAACGGCGCGCTGATGCTCTACCCCAACGAAATCCGCAACTACCGCGACTGGCTGGCGATTGACATCGACCTGTGGCGCCACTACTGGTTCGGCATGGTCAACCGCGGCGTGATGGCGCAACCCTACTGGTGGGATGAGCAGTGGACCATCTCCGTCCAGCATACCGAAGCCGACATCGACAAGCACATCGCTGCCTTTGAAGATGTCGCGCCCGCCCTGGCCAAGGCCCAGCAGGAGCGCAGCGCCGCTGCCGTGGTCGCGCACTGAGGCTGTGTGAGGCGGGCGCCCACGCCCGCCTCAGAGTTTCGAGTTATCTGTGGTTGACCATAACTCTGCCAATCCGCCGCATCTCAAACGCGTCCTCGGGCGCTGGGACCTGGTGCTGCTGTTCGTGGTTGCCGTCTTCAACCTGAACGTAGTGCCCTCCATTGCGGCGAATGGCGGAGTCACAGTCTGGCTCTGGATCATCTCCGTGCTGCTGTTTTTCTGGCCCCAGGGCATTGCCGTGATCGAGCTTTCGCACCGTTACCCGGGAGAAGGCGGCGTTTACCTTTGGGCGAAAGAGGAATTCGGCGACTTCAACGGATTCCTCTCCGGCTGGTGTTACTGGACCAACCAGATGCTGTACGTGCCTACGGTCATGCTCTATTTCGTGGGCGTTTCGGTCTATGTGCTTGGGCCGGGACACGAGTGGCTGGCCGACAGCAAAATCTTTGCCCTGATCACCTCGTTGACCTTGCTGGCGCTCATTACGGTGCTCAACATCGCCGGCTTAGGCGTGGGCAAGTGGATTAACAACGTGGGCGCGATCGGCACCGGTATTGCCGCGGCGGTGCTGATCGGACTCGGCATCGTGGTCTGGCTGCGCTTTCATCCGCAATTGAGCGCGGTTGATTTCCGCGTTCCCGCCGACTATCGCTCGGTGCTCAATTCTTTTGGCGTGATTTGCTTTGGCCTGGTCGGACTGGAACTGGCTTCGGTGATGGGAGACGAGATTCACGATCCCGTCCGAACCATGCCGGGAGCGGTGGCGTGGGGAGGCGTGATCTCCGGCGTGCTGTATATCGCGACGACTCTGACCTTGTTAGTTGCCATCGGCAAAAACGACATCAGCATTCTGCAGGGCATCGTGCAAGCCGTCGGCCACATGGCGCAGCGAGTGGGCATTGGCTCCATCACGATTCCGTTTGCGGTCATGCTGAGCTTTGCCATCGCCGGCATTGGTTCTGCATGGACAGGGGGCGCCGCCCGGATTCCATTCGTAGCCGGCCTCGATTCGTACATGCCTTCGTGGATGGCAAAGATCCATCCCAAATACGCCACGCCCCACGCCGCGCTGATCGTGCAATTTGTGGTTTCCGCGATCCTGGTGGTGATCAATTTCGCCGGCGGCGCGCATGTGCAGGAAGCCTTCCAGCGGTTGCTGTCGCTGGCGGTGGTTTTGCAACTGGTGCCGTTCCTGTACATGTTTGCGGCGCTGGTGAAGTTCGGTTGGAACGGCGACACCAGCGGGCGCTACGGACGCGGTGCTTTGCTGACTTCGGGTGTATCGGGATTCGTTACCACGTCTCTGGGAATTGCGCTGGTGTTCTTCCCAGCGCAGCAGATTACGTCGCTGGTGTCGTACGAGATCTGGATGTTCGGCGGAACGGCATTTTTTGTCGGGCTGGCCGCCTTTTTCTTTTTCGTATACGGAAGGCGCAAGACGCGATTGGAAACGGTCTATGTGGGGACGGGTCTCGAGACCCGTCCCGCCGAGCGCAGCTCGGCGAGATAGCTGTAGGAGGTTGTCATGCCAGCAGGAGTGAAGGCCGAAGTCGCAACATACAAGCTGTTCATCAATGGCGAATGGACCGAGGGCGCGTCGAACAAGACTTTCCCGGTTTACGACCCCTCCACCGAGGAAGTAATCGCCCAGGTTCCGGACGGCAATGAAGCAGACGTGAACCGCGCGGTTGCCGCGGCCAGAGCCGCTTTTGACGCAGGCCCGTGGGCGGCAACCACTCCGCAGGAGCGCGGCCGCGTCCTGTTCCGCCTGGCGGACAAGATTCGGCAGAACCTGCCGGCGCTCGCCGAACTCGAATGCCGCAACACCGGCAAGCCCATCGTCGAGGCGGAATACGACATCAACGACGTTGCGACCTGTTTCGAGTACTACGGCGGGCTGGCCACCAAGGTTCTCGGCTACGTGAACCCGGTGCCGGACAACGCCGTTAGCCTCACCATGAAAGAGCCTATCGGGGTTGCAGGACAGATCATCCCGTGGAATTATCCGCTGCTGATGGCGGCCTGGAAGCTGGCGCCCGCGCTCGCTGCCGGCTGCACCTGCGTGTTGAAGCCGGCGGAGCAGACTCCGCTGACGGCGCTGGAAATCGCCAACTGGTTCTCCGAGGTCGGGCTTCCCCCCGGTGTGGTGAACATCGTCACCGGATTTGGCGAGACCTGCGGCGCGCCCCTGGTGCGGCATCCTGAGGTGAACAAGATTGCCTTCACCGGCAGCGCGGAAGTGGGCAAGATCATCGTCAAGCAGGCCGCCGATACGGTGAAGCGCGTCACTCTTGAGCTTGGCGGCAAATCTCCCAATATCTTTTTCGCGGATGCCGACTTTGAAGCCGCCATCGATGGCGCGTTGTTTGGTGTGTTCATCAACCAGGGCGAAGTCTGCTCCGCGGGCAGCCGCATCCTTGTGCACAAGCCGATTTACAAGAAATTTGTCGACGCGATGGCGGAGAAGGCCCGCGCCGTGAAGCTTGGCCCGCCGCTCGAGCGCGAAACCAAGATGGGTCCGCTGGTCAGCAAAGATCAATATGGGCGCGTGCGCTCGTACCAGGATCTCGGAAAGAAGGAAGCGAAGGTTGCAATTGGCGGCGGGCGCGCGGAGAAATTCGCCAAAGGCTACTACGTCGAGCCCACCATTTTTTACGACGTCGACAACCGCGCCCGCATCGCCCGTGAAGAAATCTTCGGGCCGGTTGCTTCGGTGATCCCCTTCGAGGATGAAAAAGACGCGTTGAAGATCGCCAACGACTCTCCTTACGGACTTGCGGCCGCGGTATGGACGCGCGATATCTTCAAAGCTTTTCGCGTGGTGAAGGCGCTGCGCGCCGGAATTGTTTGGGTCAACCACATGCAGCCGACTTATGTGGAAGCGCCCTGGGGCGGCTACAAGCAGTCGGGCTTTGGGCGCGAGCTTGGGCCCTGGGGCATCGAAGAGTATCTCGAAACCAAGCAGGTGCACATTAACTTGAACGAGCAGCCAATCGGCTGGTACTGAGCGGTTGCCAGTGGCCAGTTCTCAACGGCAGGTTGGCAGGCGAGGATTCAGCGTCCACGCACTTGAGGATTTTCAGAACCATGGGAACCATCCAGCTTAAAACCACCATCCCCGGCCCGAAGTCTCGCGCACTGATGCAGCGCCGCGAAGCTGCCGTTCCGCGTGGGCTCTCCCATGCCACCCCAGTCTACGTCGCGCGAGCGCAGGATGCGTGGATGGAAGATGTGGATGGCAACCGCTTCCTCGATTTTGCCGGCGGCATCGGCTGCCTCAATACCGGGCACCGCAACTCGCAAGTAATTTCGGCGATCGAATCGCAGCTGCAAAACTACTTGCACACCTGCGCGCAGGTCACGCCCTACGAGAACTATGTGCGCCTTGCGGAGCGGCTGAACCAGGTCACGCCTGGCAATTTTCCGAAGAAGACCCTCCTCGTCAACACGGGCGCCGAAGCCGTCGAAAATGCCGTCAAGATTGCGCGCGCGCACACCGGGCGCGCAGGCGTCATTGCGTTTGAAGACGCATTTCACGGACGCACCATGCTGACGCTTGGATTGACCAGCAAAACGCATCCTTATAAGGCCGGCTTCGGCCCGTTCCCGTCGGAGATTTACCGCGTCCCTTACGCCTACTGTTATCGCTGCTCATACTCGCTGAGTTATCCGTCCTGCGATGTCTCTTGCGCGCGGCACCTGGAAGATACATTCCGGCGCGTGGTAGCGTCGGAAGATGTGGCCGCCGTGATTGCCGAGCCCGTGCTGGGCGAAGGCGGATTCATCGCACCGCCGCCCGAGTTCTTTCGCATCCTCATGGACATCTGCCACCAGCATGGCGTGTTGTTCATCGCCGACGAAGTGCAGAGTGGCTTTGGACGCAGCGGAAAAATGTTTGCCTGCGAACACTACGGCATCGAGCCGGATATCGTGGTCACCGCAAAATCCCTGGGAGGCGGACTGCCTTTGGCGGCCATCACCGGACGCGCTGAGATTATGGACGCACCGGGTCCGGGTGGTCTCGGCGGAACCTTTGCGGGGAACCCGCTCTCCTGCGCCGCCGCCAATGCGGTGTTGGACATCTTCGACCATTCAGACCTGCTGGCGCGAGCCAATAGCATTGGAACCCATTTCGAACGGCGCGCAGAAAAATGGAAAGAGCAATTCGACGTCATCGGCAACCTGCGTGGCCTCGGCGCTATGCGCGCGCTCGAGCTGGTGAAATCGCGGCAATCGCGCGAACCCGCGCCGGAACAGACCAAGGCGGTGACCAGGTTCTGTTATGAGCATGGCTTGATCACCATCACCGCTGGCACTTATGGCAATGTGGTCCGGCTCCTGGTGCCGCTGGTGATCAGCGATGAGCAAATGGAAGAAGGATTGGACGTGCTGGAAGATGCGTTGGCATCGGTTTGCGGTAAACAGGCATTGACCGAAACGGCAGCCAGATAGGGCTGCGATTCTTAACGATTCTAAGGAATTTTAACTTTTCATGACGACCACGCTTGCGCCCACGGTAACGACAGTTCCCAATTACTTCGATGGAGCCTGGCAAAACTCCGCCGCCAGCGAATGGCAGGATGTGACCAATCCCGCGACCGGTGAGGTGCTTGCCCGTGTGCCTCTGTCCGATAGCGCCGAAGTGAACAGGGCGATAGAGGCCGCAGCCGCGGCCTATCCCGCGTGGCGGCGGACTCCTCCCGAAGACCGCATCCAGCCGCTGTTCAAGCTCAAGCAACTCCTCGAAGATCACGTCGACGACCTCGCGCGCCTTACCACGCAGGAAAACGGCAAGACGTTCGGCGAAGCCAAAGCCGAACTGCGCCGCGCGATCGAGAACGTTGAAGTTGCCTGCGGCATTCCCACGATGATGCAGGGCTACAACCTGGAAGACGTGGCCCGCGGCATCGACGAAAGCATGATCCGGCAGCCGCTTGGCGTCGTCGCCGCAATCACCCCCTTCAACTTTCCGGGAATGATCCCGTTCTGGTTCCTGCCTTACGCCATTGCCTGCGGAAACACCTTCATCTTGAAGCCGTCCGAGCGCGTCCCGCTGACCATGCGACGCGCATTCGAATTGCTTGCACTAACTGGACTGCCGAAGGGCGTGGTCAATCTCGTCAATGGCGGAAAGGCCGCGGTGGATGCTCTGATTGACCATCCTAAGGTGAGGGCGATCAGCTTTGTCGGTTCGACTCCGATTGCCAGGTATGTCTACGCTCGTGCTGGCGCGAACGGCAAACGCGCGCAATGTCAGGGTGGCGCCAAGAATCACGTGATCGTGCTTCCCGATGCCGACATGAAGATGGCGACGCAGATCATCAGCGACAGCGCCTTCGGATGCGCCGGCCAGCGCTGCCTGGCGGTGTCGGTCGCGGTCACGGTCGGCGACGCGCAAAAAAATTTCCGTGATTCGATCACGGCCGCGGCCGCATCCCTGCGCGTCGGCAACGGCCTCGATCCGGGTGTGCAGATGGGGCCTGTCATCACCTCCCAGAGCAAAGCTCGCATCGAGGCCATGGTGGAACTGGGGGAACGTGACGGCGCCAAGGTCATTGTTGACGGACGGCATGCGCGAATTGCCGGAGGCGAGAGAGGCAACTTCGTGAAACCAACCGTTTTAGACAACGTTCCCGCGGAGAGCGGCCTTGCAGATACAGAAATTTTCGGCCCCGTCCTTAGCCTGATTCACGCCCGCGACCTCGACGACGCCATCGCTTTCCTGGAACGAAGCGCTTACGGAAATCAGGCGTCATTGTTCACCTCCAGCGGCGCCGCGGCGCGGCGGTTTCGCTACGAAGCCCCGGCGGGAAACATCGGGATCAACATCGGGGTTGCCGCCCCCATGGCGTACTTTCCATTCAGCGGATGGAAGGACAGTTTCTTCGGCGTGCAGCACGGCCAGGGCCGCGACGCCGTCGAGTTTTACACGGAAAAGAAAGTGGTGATCGAACGCTGGGCTAGCGAGCACTCCAGGAAATTTTAAGAATTTCAAAATTTTGCAATCGGATAATTCTGCAACGTGAAGCCAGCAACGTGCGATCGTCTGGCTTAAATTACAAAATCACCCGATTACCAGATTACAAATCTCATGCCTGACACCATCCAGAAATACAAAGACTACGTAATGACCGGCTTCCTGAAGTCGGTTGCGCCGATCGTAATTGACCGTGCCAGCGGCGCCACCGTCTGGGACGATCAAGGCCGCGAGTACCTCGACTGCTTCTCGGGAATCTCGGTGGTCAACGCCGGCCACAGCCATCCCCGTGTAATTGCGGCCGCCAAGGCGCAGATGGACAAGCTCGTTCACTGCTCGTCCTATCTCTACCACGTCAAACCTGTTGCCGATCTCGCGGAAAAGATTGCGTCGATCGCGCCGCGCGGGCTCACCAAAACTTTCTTCGGTAACGGCGGCGCGGAAGCCATCGAGGGAGCGCTGAAACTCGCGCGCCTGTACACCGGCAAACACGAATTCATTTCTCTTCATGCGAGTTTTCATGGCCGCACCTGGGGCACGCTCAGCATCACCGGAAACCAGGGTCGCAAGAAGCGCGGCGGCCCCTACGCGCCTGGCATTGCCTTCGCCCCCGCCCCCTACGCCTATCGCTCCCTGTGGCCCGACGATGCCGAGCAATGCGCCCGCCACTGCGCCAAGTGCCTGGATGACGTGATTCGCTTCGAGACTTCGGGCGACGTGGCCGCGTTCATTGCCGAGCCCGTGATGGGCGAAGGCGGCATCATCGTGCCTCCGGCCAATTATTTCCGGGAAATCAAGAAAGTTCTCGACCAGCACGGCATCCTCTTCATCGCCGACGAAGTGCAGTCCGGCTTCGGGCGCACCGGAAAAATGTTTGCCATCGAGCATTACGGCGTCGTGCCCGACATTCTGGTCACGGCCAAGGGTATTGCCGACGGATTCCCGCTCAGTGCTTTCACCACGCGCCCGGAAATCGCGGCCGCGTTCAAGCCCGGCGACCATCTCTCTACCTTTGGCGGAAATCCGGTTTCCTGCGCGGCGGCGCTGGCCAATATCGAAGTCATGCTGGAGGAGGACCTGCCTGCCAAGGCGGCGCAGGTGGGCAACTATGCGCAGGGCAAGCTGCGCGACTTGCAGCGCCAGAATTCCCTCATCGGCGAAGTTCGCGGCCAGGGGCTGATGATCGGCGTGGAACTGGTTCGCGACCCCAAGCGGACCCCGGCTAACACAGAAGCCGAAGCGGTACGTGACGCGCTGCTTCGGCAGCGCGTGCTGGTGGGGGTGGGAGGCGTGTATGGAAACGTAGTTCGCTTCCAGCCGCCGCTCATCATTACCAAACCGCAAATCGATCGCGCGATAGAAGCATTCGCGGGAGCTCTCGCCGAAGTTGCGCAGCCCGCTGCCGTCTAGATTGAGTCGTCGTCTTCGCCACCCGGCGAACTGTGCGCGGGGCTGACCGCGCGCCCATCATTCGCGTGACGGATCTCGACCGGGCCATTCACGTTGCGCACGTGGATTTCCACGCCGCCGCTGCCTAATTCGCCCGCCAAATCGTGTCCCACCCAGCGGTGATTATTTACGTGCAGTCCGAAATTGTTATCGATTCCGCCGTGCACGGTCGTGGCCTCAATGTGCGCCCTGGCATCGGATGGCAACGTGAGGTGAACCGGACCGTTCACCGACGAAAGTTCGATCGCGCTCTGCAGTTGATCGAAAGTGGCTTCGAGCGGTCCATTGATAGTCTCGAGCTTGACGCGCGACGTCAACCCGCCGGCCACAAGTTTCCCATTGATACAAGATGCGCGGACCTCGCCCTTGATGCCGGTTACATCCAACCCGCCGTTGATCAGCTTAATTTCATCCAGCTGCGCATTGCGAGGGACGGTCAGCGTGTATTCCACTTCACTGCCATGATGACGGCTGCGCGACCAGTTCTCGTCGTTCTGGTGATACTTGGTCTCAATCGACAACGAGTCGGCGCGGGAATCGATGCGAATCTCCATGCTTTTCAGGCTCTCCTGATCTTCCGCGCGCTTCACTGCATCCACTTTGACCTGGTTCTGGTCCCATGCGGTGATGTGAACATTACCGTTGATATTGGAAAGCTCAACGCGTCCATTCGCCGCCAGCGGATAGGTGTGATGGAATTCTTCGGTGACTAAATCTTCTGCCCCATGTGCCAGTGCCACATTCAGCAATAACGCGAGGGCAACGCCGAGGACCGTGCCTGACCACGTCGCAATCCGCCGCTTCCGCTCCATAACGCCTCCTTAACATTGCCTTAGACGGGGCAGGTCGAAAACCGTTAGTCAGAGGAGAATCAGGCCCTGGCGCAAGCCCAGGGTGACGGCTTCGGTCCGCGTGGCCGCGCCAAGCTTATCCAGGATAGAACTGATGTGGTACTTGACCGTATGGTCGGAGACGCCCAGGCGGCTGGCAATCTCCCGGTTGGCCAAACCGTCAGCTAACATGGCCAGGACTTCCAGTTCCCGGGGCGTCAGATGCTCGGCCATTGCGTCGGCTGGGGTCGCCGGCACGCGCACCTGTTCGGCGATGCCGGCAGCGTAGGCTGGATCCAGGAAGACAAAGCCGGAATACGCGGCCATTATCGCGGGAATGATTTCGTCCGCGCCTGAGTCGCGCGCAAGAACCGCCTTTACTCCTGACCGCAGCGCGTGTGCGAGCCATCCCGGTTCGGGTTGGTCCACGAGCACAATCGCCGGGGTGGAGCGCTGGCTCTCAGCCGGAAGAAAGGACTGGCTTTCGAGATCCACCAGCAGCACATCGGCCCGCGCTTGAACCGCGCGCCGGCTCGCGGTCTGGGTTCCCTGTACGCTGCCAACCAGCTTGAGCGATGGCGCGGACTGGAGGATCGCTTCCAGCCCAGCCCGCCGGACGGCAGAAGCTGAGGCCAGCAGAACGCCGATTTTGCCGCTGCCGTTCTGTTCGGATGAACCCCTAGCCATGCTTCATCTCGCCGGCCGCTCCCCCAAAGTTACAGCGGCCTCAACCGGAGATCCCGCGCGAAGCACTTTAAGCTTGAGCGAGTCGCCAATCTTGGAGGCCGCCAGAGTCGAGCGAATCTCGTACACGTCCACCACCGGGTTACCTTCCAATTCGACGATCACATCGCCCAAAACGATTCCGGCCTTCTCGGCGGGCCCGCCGCTTTCCACATGCAACACGATCAACCCGCCGCCGGCCCCCGACCTCAAATTGGCGCTCGAACTCTCTGGGATTCGCACCGGCTGCAAAGCCGCCCCCAGATAAGGCCTGGCGATGTAGCCCTTCGCCAGCAGTTCGTCAATCACGCGGTTCACGGTAGCGGCGGGAAGGGTCAAGGGCCGGCCGCCTCCCAAGCCATTGGTATTGATTCCGAGAATTTTTCCGTCAACGCTCACCAACCCTCCGCCGGAAAATCCGGGATAGAGTCGCAAGTCAAGCCGGATGCTTTGATCCAGCCGCCCGCCTCGCCAGGTGCGCGATTCCCCGGCCAGCCCGCCGATGATCCCGGAACTCGCCACCAGATTGCCCTGCCGCGTCCGCCCCAGCGCCAGAACAAAGTTGCCGAGCTTCAACTGGCGGGGATCGCCAACGTCCGCCACGGGGGAATCCGGCGCTTCGACTTTGAGCACCGCAAGGTCCGTAGCGGGATCGCGGCCAGCCAGTTTCGCCGTCGCGCGCTTGCCCGGCGAAGAAATCACCGTGATTCCTTCTTCGTACTGAATCGCGTGATCCACCGTAACAACCACGCCCTCTCGCCAGTAGACCCCCGATGATGGAATCCGCCGGCGGGCGTGAACGGTTACAACCGAAGCGCCGGCCGCCGCCGCCGATGCCGATATCTGTTCCGAAAATCTGGTCAATTCTGCAGCTGCCATGTCTCACTCCTCGAACTTGATGCACTCATCATGCGCGAAGTGAGCGTCGCCGCGCACCGGACGAATGGCTAGCGGCTATGGCCGATTGGCTAGGCTGCCGCTGGACGCCGCCTGCGAATCCCTTCCGCTTCAGAAATCACGTACACGATCAGGATTCCGAGTTCCGGCTCGATGGGGTGGCGATAGCGGGGATGGGGAAATACGAAGTAGTAAATGGTGGGATACGACACGATGAGCCAGAAGAACAGCCAGGCGCCGGGGCGTTTCTTGCGCAGAGCACGTCCCAGTCCCCAGAACGCGAGCACCGAAGACGCGAGGAAGAGAGAGTTCTTGAACGGCGCCAGCGCGGGAATTTCCGACGAACGTGGCAGCCCACCCCAGTAATAAACGAAACGTTTGAAGCTGATCCAGGCAAACCGCCCGTAGCTTTGGCGGATAAAGTCCATCGCCTCGCGCTTGCGCGTCGCCACGTATTGAATTTCGCCCAAGCGCTCATAGCGGCGCATCTCGACGATGTTTTGCGACGGATGCAGCCATTGCATCCACATCCCATTCGCGTAGGGACCGTTCCCTAAACGAAGTTCTGCGCCGAAGTTCGAGCGAAGGAAAATAAATTTGCCGAAGGTCTCGTAGTTGCGAACCAGCCAAGGGGCAATCGTGCCCACGAAAAAGAGCGACGCCAGCGCAACCCCGGCCAGGGAGCTACGCCGCCGCTGGCTGCGGCGGTTCCACGCCCACAGCCCCGATGCCGGCAGGAACGACAGCAGGGAAGTGTTGGTCAACGCCGCCACTCCCCACAGCAGGCCGAAGGCAATCCATGGTGCTGCGCCTTCAAGTTCCTCCAGTCGCAGCGTCAGCCAGAAGATCACCGTCATCAGCAGCGCCGCCAGGCTGGTCTCCCAAACCCAGCGCGTCGACCAGAACATCACCGAAGGCAGGACCGCCCACATCCAGGCGGTCCACGCCGCCACCTTCTCGCTGAAGCAGCGTCGCGCAATCAGGAAAATGGGAATGCAGGTCAGCGCGGAAAAGATGCTGTTGATGGTCAGCAGTAGGAACGCCGAAGCCTGCGTGTATATCCCCGTCAGCCGGAACACACCCGCGATCAGATAAGGATAGAGAGGTGGCTCCCAGGCCGTCGGCCCGGTGCGCGCATCGAAGGGATCTGCGAAGCCCCGCCCGGACGCGATGGCCCGGCCAATCCGCCCCATTTCCCAGCCAAAGCTGAAGTCGTTATCCACCGGCTTGAATTTGTACGTGTGATTCAGCAGGATGATGCCCAGCCGCAGCAGGAATGCGATTGCAACCATCCAGAAAAACGACGTGCTCGCCTGCGCCCACCAGCGCCGAATGCGCGACACGCTTTGCGAGGAGATGGAAGAAGCCGCAACCGGGGCCATTTGCTCCCTAGCTTCTCATAAACCCACAAACCTTCGCTGCCAGCGGTAGTGGTGCAGTGCACCACTACCCTCCCAGCTTCAGGGGTGGATCAATTCGCGCAATTGCTGCAGGTCTCCCGCCGAGACATCCGACACCAGGCAGAAACGCATGTCGGCGGTGTGCCACATCAGCCAGTTGTAGCCCCGGTTTGATCCGGAACTGGCGAATCCAGCGGAGGTTGACTTTTCCGGCCACACAAACAGATTGATGAGATGCTTCCGGCGGCCATAAACCACCGCCGCCACGGTTCGCCCATCGCCAACATCCAGCCGTCCGCCCAGCAGCGGGAATCCCTGCTCGGCGTAGTCCGCCACCGGCGGAATGAAATCAATCTTGCCGTCAAACCATGGTTTGACCGTGTGCTGGTCGGTGGATTGCACATCCATCAAGTGCCCGGGTTGCAGAGAGCGAATGTGGGCGTCCACCAGTTCCGCCGCAATCTGCGCCGAGTGCGTGTGAGGCTGAACCAGCGAGATGGCCAGCCAGAATACTGCCGCAATAACCGCCGCCGCAAAAACCGGCACCACGTACCACCGGCGCGGTGAGCGGGCGCGGTCCGCATCGCCCGCCAGCTGCGTTCGGATCCGTTGCCGCAAGCGCGGCGATGCCGTCTCATACAGCTGCGCTTGCTGCATGCGGCGGTGCAGCGATTCCAGCTTTTCCAGGGAAGCGCTGCACTCGTTGCACGCCTGCAGGTGATGCTCGAACTCCGCCGCGCGGACCGCGTCCAATTCCCCGTCGAAGTAGCCGTGCACGGTCGAGTTAGCCAACTCACAGCTCACGGGCAGCCTCCTTCGCGGTTCCAGCCAACGTGCGCTGCAGCCGCTCGCGCGCTCGGGAAAGCGTTGACATCACCGTCCCCAGCGGGATTCCGGTGATCTCCGCAATTTCTTTGTACGAGCATCCTTCCAATTCCCGCAAAACCAGGACCTCGCGCGAGCGCGCCGGCAGAGCTTCCAAGGCTTTCGTCAGTTGTTCCCGTTCATCGCTCTGCACGGCCAGGCTCTCCGGGTTATGTGCCGGCTTCTGGTGCACCTGCTCGTCGAACTCGGTCATCAGGTCCAGCGGGCGATTCTTCTGCAGCCACGTGTAACAACTGTTGCGGACAATCTGCAGCAGCCAGGCGCGCGCATCGCCTCCGCGGAAGTTGCCGAAGAAGCGGTAAGCGCGCAGCATCGCCTCCTGCACGATGTCCTCCGCGTCGGCGCGGTTCCGCAGCAGCCATCGCCCCAGGTTCGCCGCCGCGTCCAGGTGCGGCAGCACCAGTTGCTCGAACCGCAGTCTCTCGTTGGTCTCCAGCACTCCGAGTATTCCCCCGGCCTTCTTGTGGTAACTGCCGGAACTCGCATTTTATTCCCTGGCTCGCCAGAAAAAAGCACGGGAATAAATTCCCTCTCCCCGCAGTTCAGGCATATAGCACGTGGGCAGGCGGCGCAGGCCACAAAGCCACCCCTTGGCCGCGCAGTACAGGCTTGCGTCGCCTGGTCAAAAGCCTAGGAGAGATGGAGGGACACGATGGGCAGAAGAGATCTATTCAACAAAAAGGCCAATGGCGTCATCGAGCACGACCACAATCACGACGGCATCGATCGCCGCGGGTTTCTGAAATGCATGGCGTGGGCGGGCACTGGCGCTCTATGCGTGATGCAAGCCGGCGTCTTGAAGTCCTATGCGCTCGGCTCGCAGATGAACTCAGGCATGAAGCCGCATCACGTCACCGGGCTGAGCTTTGTCCAGATCAGCGACAGCCACATGGGCTTCAACAAGCCCGCCAACCCGGATGTGGCCGCGACCCTGCAAGCCGCCGTCGACAAAATCAAGGCTCTTCCCCATCCGCCGGAATTCATCCTGCACACCGGAGACATTACGCAGATTTCCAAACCCTCCGAGTTCGACACCGTGGACCAGATCTTGAAGAGCCTCAACACCGAAATCTTCTTCGTCCCCGGAGAGCACGATGTACTCAACGACGACGGCGCCATGTTCCGCGAGCGCTACGGAAAGAACTCCCAGGGCCAGGGCTGGTACAGCTTCGACAAGAACGGCGTGCATTTTATCGGGCTGGTCAATGTGATGAACCTCAAAGCGGGAGGCTTGGGCTCGCTCGGGCACGAACAACTCGAGTGGCTGGAAGATGATGTTCAACACCTCAAGTCGAGCACGCCTATTGTAGTTTTTGCGCATATTCCGTTGTGGACGGTGTATCCGGAATGGGGCTGGGGAACCGATGATGGCGCGCAAGCGCTCTCGTATCTCCAGCGATTTGGATCTGTCACCGTGCTCAACGGCCACATCCACCAAACCATGCAGAAAGTGGAAGGCAATGTAACGTTCCACACTGCCTGTTCGACAGCCTTCCCCCAACCCGCGCCCGGCAAGGCGGACAGTCCCGGACCCATGAAAGTTCCGTCCGATCAGCTGCGCAGCGTACTTGGCATTACCAACGTGAATTATTCGCAGGGCAAGCACGCCCTGGCGGTAACCGATTCATCGTTGGCGTGAGCCGCAGACGGTGATTGTAGCCACCAATGATTTTGATTTTCTTAGCGACCTTTGCGGCCATTCTTAGCGATCTTTGCGGTTAAAAGCTCTTAGTCGCAAAGGCTTCGCAAAGTTCGCGCAGAAAAACAGCGAGTCCTATAGGAGGGTTTTATGAAGCGAGTCTATGTTGCGGCGCTCGCCATCGCCATCCCCATGGCGGTAGCGCTAGCCCTGATTGCCACTCCATCGCGTGCCAGGAGCGAAGAAGCCAAAGCTCAGGGTACACAAATCAAAGTCGACAACTTCACCTTTGGCCCGGCGTCGCTCACCGTTCCGGTGAACAGCACCGTGACCTGGATCAACAAAGATGACATTCCCCACGTGATTGCCAGCAACGATGGCCTGTTCAAGTCCAAGGCCCTCGACACCGACGACCAGTTTTCCTATACCTTCAGCAAGCCCGGAACCTACGCCTACTACTGCAGCATTCATCCCAAAATGCAAGGCAGAATCCTGGTTCAATAAACAAAATCCTCCGTGTAACTCTGTGCCCACCCTTAAGGCTTTTTGACCCCGGAGAACACAGAGTTACACAGCGAAAGCACAGGCTTAAAGTCTATGGCCAATCCATTCGATCCAAGAAGCGTGCTGCTGGCAAAGCACGCGCAGCATGTGGTGCTGATTCATTTTCCGGTCGCATTGTTCATTACCGGTGTCGCTTTCGATCTTTTGTCGCGGGGGAAGAGGTCCTCGCAATGGTCGGCCGCCGCCTATCTCAATTTGACCACCGCCGCAATCACAGTTTTTCCCGCGATTGTCACCGGCGTGCTCGCCTGGCAATTCGTTCTCGAAGGCAAGAGACTCAAGGGACTGCTGCTTTATCACCTTATCGCCGCATCGTGTACGGCACTGCTGCTGCTCGTCACCTGGGTTCTCCACTGGCGGGTTCGCAGAACCGAGCACCCCATCCTCCCTGCCTATCGCCTTCCTGTCGAACTGCTCGGAGTTGCAGCAGTTGCGCTGACCGCCCACCTCGGCGGCTTCTTGAGCGGCATTAATTCCTGAATCAGATCGCGAATGTCGCCGCCGCTTGGAAGCACTCAGGACACAAACTTCGCCTGATTCGCTTGCCATCCCCTCCGACAATTCACCGACAAATGTTTTTCAAATCTTTAATCGTCCGCAGACCCGGCAGTGACATCGCTCGTCTGCCGCGTTCGTAGACTGCGTGCAGGTGGATCACCCCATTAATTCTTATCCAGGAAAAGGATCTGGACGCAACTTATGAAGGACAAAACTCTCCCCGCTACGATGCCCGAGACTTTAACCCCAGCGACTGGAGCAAAGACGGAATCGCCAAGCTCAAAAGCCTCCAATCGGCGAGCATTTCTGCGAAACAGCGCCGTGGCGGGAGCGGCGATTGCCGGCGCTGGCATGCTGGCCGGCGCTCCCGCGGTCCTCAGTGAATCCATGAGGGGCAGTATCACCGCCGGCGATGCGGCCCTTCTGCGCTTCGCCGCAGCCGCAGAAATCATTGAGACGGATTTCTGGGTCCAATACAACGAACTCGGCGGAGTCCAGGACAACGAATTCCCCGGCGGCGGCGGGACCGGCAATTCGGCCTACACCGAGGCGTTGTCGCAGCTCGATACCGACATGGCCCAGTACGTTCACGACAACACCGATGACGAGTTCACCCACCAGAACTTCCTCAACGCTTACCTGGTGTCGAAAGGCGCCGCGCCGGTCAGCCTGGAGAAATTCCGCACACTGCCGGGCAGCACCGCAACCGGTTCGACTCGGAAGTTGCGCATCACGAATCTCACGCAGTTGACCGTCGACACCAGTTGGTGGACCCGCTACCGCATTGCCGGGCACAACCCGGACCTCGATCCGAACTTCCCATTCCCGCAGGCGGTGCCAACCTTGGCCGTCGGCAAGCACACGGCAATTCCCCGCACCGATGCCGATTTGGCCGACGGTAATTTCCTGCAGGCCATCGCCAACACCGCGGGCTTCCACTTTGCGACCATCGAGCAAGGCGGCACCAGCCTTTATCCGGCCATGGCGCAGCGCGCCCACAGCGCCGAAGTTCTTCGCATTCTCATCAGCATCGGACCTACCGAGACCATGCACTTCCAAACCTGGCAGGACAAAGCCGGGAATGCACTTCCCTTGAGCGCGGTGGATCCTGTGACTGGCGTGTCGGTAACTTTTCCCGACCTCGGTTCGGCGGAGGAGGATCTGAAGTCCAACTTGATCATGCCGGAGCCGTGTCCATTTATCAGCCGCAAACTTCCTCGTTGCTCCGTCATTCGGCCGACCGAGACCAAAGGAATTGCCATGGGGGTAGTCAACTTCCTGACCGCGATGGGACTCTTCGCCGGTCAGTCTCAGGAGTTCTTGTCCTTCATGATCAACCTGGCGCAGGCCGCGGATGCTGCTCAACGCGGATTCTGAGCCATTCAAGTTTTACCACGGCGGTCTTCACGCCCGCCGCTCTCCCCGCACTGTGACTTGCCCGTCACAGTGCGTTTCTTTCTGTAACTCCTTTCCAATACCCGTGCACAATTTCTCGAGTGACTGCTAAACTGTCCCTCGAACGGGAGAGATCGACCCATGCCCTACGTCAAACTGGCCGCGCAATCCGAACTACCGGAAGACGGCGAAGCCAAGGAATTCGAAGTCGGCGGCAAAACCATCTGTGTGGCAAACGTGAACGGCACCATTACCGCCATGGATAACGTCTGCCTGCACATGGGGGGGCCGCTGGGGCAAGGCTACATCGAAGGCGGCAAAGTCGTGTGCCCCTGGCACGGCTGGGATTACGACCCCAAGACCGGACAGACCGGCGACGACCCCAAGGTCAAGGTGGATGTGTATCCCATCAAGATTGAGAATGGGGAAGTGATGGTGGAAATCTGAAAGGCAGTTGTCAGTGCCACCTGCCTGTGGCGCCGGTGCGTGCGTCCTCAGCGGTCCGAACCTAAATGACTCGGTCTTCTCCTCTGAGGACTAGTAGCTGACACCTGAGACTGTATTACCGTTTGGGCCGGTACAGATCCGTGCTCGTCCCGAAGAAAACTTCCGCCGCCTGCATCACTGTCTCGGAAAGTGTGGGATGTGGATGGATGGTGAGCGCGACATCTTTGGCCAGCGCCGACATTTCAATCGCCAGCGCACCCTCGGCGATCATGTCTCCCGCGCCCACGCCAACAATGCCTACGCCCAGGACCCGTTCGGATGCGGGATCGATGACGAGTTTGGTCATGCCTTCCGTGCGGTCCAGTGTCAGGGCGCGACCCGAAGCGGCCCAGGGAAATTTCGCCACCTTGATTTCGCGGCCTTCTTTTTCCGCTTGAGTTTCGGTTACCCCGGCCCAGGCAATCTCGGGATCGGTGAAAACCACCGCGGGAATTGCGTTCGGCTCAAATGCGACCTTGTGCCCGGCAATGTGCTCGACCGCGGTGCGTCCCTCATGGGAAGCCTTGTGCGCCAGCATGGGCTCGCCGATCACATCGCCGATAGCGTAAATGGCGGGATCGTCCGTCTGCAGATGTTTGTTCGCCTGGATGAATCCGCGCTGGCCGATGCGCACCTGCGTGCGATCCAGTCCGGGGATTTCCCCATTCGGCTTGCGTCCAACCGAGACCAGGACTTTGTCGAACACCTTCTCGCGCTCTTTTACGTCTTTGCCATCGAAACAAACCCGAATGCCGTTGCCTTCCTCCTTCACTGCCGTGACGGTCGTGTTCAGCAGGATGGCGTCAAAGATTTTTTCCAGCCGCTTGTGCAGCGGCAACACAAGGTCGCGGTCGGCGCCGGGCAGCAGTCCCGGCGTCATTTCCACCACAGAAACTTTCGATCCCAGCGCGGCATATACCGTTCCCAACTCCAAGCCGATATATCCGCCGCCGATTACCAGCAAGGTGGCGGGCACGTCGCTCAGATCGAGCGCCGTGGTCGAGTCCAACATGCGCGCGCTATCAAGCTTTAGGGAGGGAATTACTGCGGGGCGCGAGCCGGTAGCAATAATAATGCGATCGAAACTGAGCGTTTCCTCTCCAGTCCCGGCCTTGGCAACCCGCACGGTATTGGAATTCTCGAAACTGGCCTCGCCGCGAATGTAGTGAACCTTTCGAACCTTCGAGATCTGACCCAGTCCGCCGGTGAGCTTGTTCACTACACCTTCTTTGAAAGACCGCAGGCGAGCGACATCAATTTTCGGTTCTCCGAACTCAATGCCCCAATTCTTCGCGTGGCGCGACTCGCCGATCACCTTGGCAACATGCAGCAGCGCCTTGGAGGGAATGCAGCCGCGGTAAAGGCAAACACCGCCCGGATTCTGCTCCCGGTCGATCAGCGTGACCTTCATGCCAAGATCGGCTGCCAGGAAAGCCGCGGCATAGCCGCCCGGCCCGGCGCCCACAACGGCGATGTTCAAGTTTGAGTTTTCTGCCATTTGTCTTGGAACGTCAACCCTGGTCGCGGATGTCCATGCGCTGAATGAAGCCCTCCCGGATCGAGTAAATGTGCTGGACCATTCGGTCCAACAGCACCGATCCTCTCAAATCGCGAACCACCTGGTGCACCTGAACGATCACGCGTCCATCGTCCGCGGCCGCAATGCCCGTAGGTTCGACGTGCGGATCGATCATGCCCCATTGACGCGTCCAGTAGGAGCGGACGCCCTCGCGACCGTGGACCCAGCCGCCTTCCATGCCATTCGGCCACTCCACTGCGGGGTGCATTTTGGCAAGGATCGCATCCACGTCCCTGCGGTTAAACGCGTCATATACAAACCTCAGAAGGTCGCGTTCCTGGCTGATGTCCGGCATGGCAGGCGCCTGCTCTATCCCTGCACCGAGAGCAAGAACGGCTGCTCGAAGGCTTCGGCGATCCAGCGCAGGAAGCGCGCCGCATCGGCGCCATCAATCAACCGGTGATCGTAGGACAGCGACACCGGCAGCACCATGCGTGGCTCGAATTTCCCGTTCATCCACACCGGCTCCATGCTCGAACGCGACAGTCCCAGGATTGCGACCTCGGGATAATTCACAATGGGCGAGAAGCCCGTGCCGCCGATTCCGCCGAGGTTCGTGATCGTAAAGGTCCCGCCTTCCATGTCGTTGGGGCTGAGTTTCTTCTCGCGGGCTTTCTTGGAGAGTTGCGTCAGTTCCGCGGCCAGTTCGACAATATTTTTCTTGTCGACCTCTCGAATCACTGGAACCAGCAGTCCGCGGTCGGTATCAACCGCTACGCCGATGTTGATGTACTGCTTGTAAACGATCTCCTCCGACTCCATGTCGATGCTGGCGTTGAACTGCGGAAAAATCTTCAACGCGGAAGCGCACACCTTCAGCGCAATGGCGGTAACCGTCATCTTGCCTCCGGCCTCCGCCGCTTTCGGCGCAAAACGCGCGCGCAACTGCTCCAGTTCGGTGATGTCCGCTTTGTCATTCTGGGTGACATGCGGGATGGCCGTCCACGCCTCCCACATGTGCTCCGCGGTCTTGCGGCGAACTCCGCGCATGGAAACCCGTTCGATCTTCCCCCACTTGCTGAACTCGGGAAGCTTGGGTTGGCGCAGGTGCGTGGGCGTAAAGCTCGCGCCGCCGGCCGCCGAAGCGAGCAGGCTTTTCGCATAAGCCTTCACGTCATCTTCGCTGATGCGTCCGCCCGGGCCGGCGCCGGGCACACTGTGGATGTCAACCCCCAGTTCGCGCGCCAGCCGCCGCACGTGCGGAGCCGCCGGAACCGGATCGCGATGCTCAACTCCCGCGGACCGGTTCAGGTCCAGCGGCATCGTGAATGTGTGTACGGCGGGAACGCGAGGCTGTTCCGGCGGCAGCGCCTGCTCTTCACTCTTTCCTTCGGATTGGATCGCCGCCTGAAAGGTGCGCCGCGCTTCTTCCACGTGCGACTGATCCGTACGCGAGGGCTGCTGCGGCTTTTCCGTGGTAGTGGCCCCAGCCTCCAGCGTGAAGATAACTTGCCCCACCTTGATCTTCTCGCCTTGCTTAACCAGCACGTTCTTGATCGTGCCAGTTACCGAAGACGGCACTTCCACCACCGCCTTATCGGTTTCGAGTTCCATCACCGGCTGGCCTGCGGAAATCTGCGCGCCGGGCGAAACCATGAGGCGAACCAGGTCCCCCTGATGAATGTTCTCGCCCAGTTCCGGCAGCTTGAACTCGGCGGATTCAGGCGCTTCGGGAACGGCCGGAGTGGGCAGGTTGCGCGGCGGGGAAGCGGTTGTGACCGTGGGCGTGGTTTGAGCGGCAGGAGCGTTCGTTTCGCGAGCGGAGGCAGCGGCGACAGGCGCCTGGGTGCGAGCTTCGCTGCGTCTTCCGCCGGCGCCGTTTTCCACCGTAAAGATGACCTGCCCGACTTTGATCTTCTCACCCGCCTTGACCAGAACGTCCTTGACGGTACCCGCCACCGACGACGGCACCTCGACCACGGCTTTGTCGGTTTCCAGTTCCATGACCGGCTGGCCCTCGGCCACGGTCGCGCCCGGCGCGACCATCAGCCGCACCAGGTCGCCCTGATGCACGTTTTCGCCAAGCTCGGGAAGTTTGAATTCAGTCACTGGGAAGTTCTCCGCCTTTCCTCTGTGGACCTCTGTGCCCGGGGTGTTTCAAGCTTTGGAATGAACCACGGAGGGCACAGCGTTCCACAGAGGAATCAGCTCACCGCCGGATTCGCCTTCTCCGGGTTGATTTCGAGTTCTTTGATTGCCTGCTGAACGGTTTTGGATTCGATTTTCTTTTCGCGAGCCAGCGCATGCAGAGTAGCGAGCGTGATGTGCTTCGCGTCAACTTCGAAGAAGTCGCGCAGCGAGGCGCGCCCTTCACTGCGGCCGAAGCCGTCCGTGCCCAGCGCCACCAGCGGGCGCGGCATCCATTGGGCAATCGATTCCGGCAGCACCTTCATGTAATCGGAAGCCGCCACCAGCACGCCTTCGGTGTCCTTCAGTTGCTGCGTGACGAACGGCACCCGCGCTTTCTCCCCGGGATGCAGCATGTTCCAGCGCTCGCAGTCGTTGCCGTCGCGGTAAAGCTGCTTGTAGCTGGTGACGCTCCAGACATCCGCGCCCACGCCATATTTCTCGAGCATCTCCTGCGCCTTCAGCACTTCGAACATGATGGAGCCGCTGCCGAACAATTGCGCCCGCAGTTTCGCGTCTTTCTTCGCACACGGTTTGAACAGGTACATGCCTTTGAGAATGCCGTCGCGCACTTCTTTGCCATCCGGCATCGCCGGCATCGGCAGGGGCTCGTTGCCGAGCGTCAGATAATAGAAGACCGACTCCTGCTCGACGTACATGCGCTTGATGCCGTCTTGAATAACGATTGCGATCTCGAACGCGAATGACGGATCGTACGCCAGCAGGTTCGGCACGGGCAGCGCCAGCACGTGACTGTGGCCGTCCTGGTGCTGCAGGCCTTCGCCCGCCAGCGTGGTGCGCCCGGCAGTGCCTCCCAGCAGGAATCCTCGCACTCGCATATCGGCCGCCGCCCAGATCAGGTCGCCGATGCGCTGGAATCCGAACATGGAGTAGTAAATAAAAAACGGGATCGTGTTGATCCCGTGGTTGGAATACGCGGTTCCGGCGGCGATAAACGAGCTGATCGATCCGGCTTCGGTAATTCCTTCCTCGAGAATCTGCCCATCTTTTGCTTCCTTGTAGTAAAGAAGCGTGTCCATATCGACCGGCTCATAGAGCTGTCCGACATTGGAATAAATGCCAACCTGCCGGAACAGCGCCTCCATGCCGAAGGTGCGCGCTTCGTCCGGAATGATGGGCACGATCAGCTTGCCGATTTCTGGATCGCGCAGCAGCTTCGCCAGCATGCGCACGAAGACCATGGTGGTCGAGGCTTCCCGCCCCTCGGTGCCCTTGTAGAACTCCTCAAAGTGTGACTCGGAAACCGGCTTGATAGGCGCCGACCGAACCTTCCGCTCCGGCAGGTATCCGCCCAGCTGCTTACGCCGCTCCTGCATGTAGCGGATTTCCGCGCTGTCGTCGGGAGGACGGTAGAACGGGGCTTCATGCAGTTGCTCGTCGGCGATGGGAATTCCAAAGCGCGAGCGGAAGACGCGCAATTCGTCTTCATTGAGCTTCTTTTGCTGGTGGGTGATGTTCTTGCCTTCGCCGGCTTCGCCCAGTCCATAGCCTTTGATGGTCTTCGCAAGAATCACGGTCGGTGAGCCTATGTGTTCGACCGCCGACTTGTACGCTGCGTGCACCTTGATGGGATCGTGGCCGCCCAAACGCATGCGCGAGAGTTGCTCGTCCGAAAGATGTTCGACCATGCGCAGCAGCCGCGGGTCGGTGCCGAACAGGTTCTGGCGGAAATAGGCGCCGCTCTCGACCAGGAATTTCTGATACTGTCCGTCAGTGACTTCGCCCAAACGCCGCACCAGCAGGCCGTCGCGGTCGTTCTGAATCAGGCTGTCCCAATCGCTGCCCCAGATCACCTTGATGACGTTCCAGCCGGCGCCGCGGAAAATGGCTTCCAGTTCCTGGATGATTTTCCCGTTGCCGCGCACCGGCCCATCCAGCCGCTGCAGATTGCAGTTGATCACCCAGATCAGATTGTCGAGTTTCTCGCGCGAGGCCAGGGTGATCGAACCCAGCGACTCGGGCTCGTCCATTTCGCCGTCACCCAGGAATGCCCAAACTTTCCCGCCGCTGCTGGTCTTCAGCCCGCGGTTCTCCATGTACTTGATGAAGCGCGCGTGATAAATGGATTGGATGGGGCCAAGGCCCATGCTCACGGTGGGGAATTGCCAGAACTCCGGCATCAGCCAGGGATGCGGATACGACGAAAGCCCTCCCCCCGGCTTCAGCTCGCGGCGGAAATTCTCCAGCTTCTCCTGCGAAAGCCGTCCCTCCAGAAAGGCGCGAGAATACATGCCCGGCGCTGCGTGTCCCTGGAAATAAACGATGTCGCGATCGCCGCTCTCGTTATTAGCGTGAAGAAAGTGATTGAACGCCACTTCATAGAGCGTCGCTGCCGACGCGTAGGTCGAAATATGCCCGCCAATTCCGCTCTCGACGCGGTTCGCGCGCACCACCATGGCCATCGCGTTCCAGCGCACCAGGCTCTTGATCCGCCGCTCCATTTCCTGGCTTCCCGGGAATGGCGCCTGGTGTCGAGCTGGTATCGTGTTCTGGTAGGGAGTGGTGGCTACGAACGGGAGATTAATTCCCGCCGAGCGGCGGGCATGCAGTTGAAGCTGCTGCAGGAGGCGTCCGGCGCGTTCCGGGCCGCCTTTGGCCAGCACATAATCCAGCGAATCCAGCCATTCTCGAGTTTCCAGGACTTCCAATCCGTCGTTGTTCGCCGACGCCGCCGAAGCCCGCTGCGGTTCCGTCAAGACAGGGGTCTGAGACAATGCTGCTTCTCCCACGAAGTTATGAGAACTTCTCATCATAAAAGATAATTCGATTTTCTGCTGAAGCAGCAGTGGTGATTGACACAACTGCCAATGAGTGACCCGGAGGAGAACACGAGGAGAATCCCACAATCCTTGCGCCGTTCCGCGATCCTGTTGCTGAGTACCTTCGCCATTGCCCTCTGTCCGGCGGCGCGGGCGCAGGGCCGCATTGATTGCGGCAGCGTCGGCAGCCGCATCCTGCACCGTCAGGTGCGTTATTGTGTGCTGCTGCCGCCCGGCTACCAGGCGGACCACGACAGGAAATATCCCGTGCTCTATTTCCTGCACGGACTCGGGGAGAACGAGCAGGTCCTGCTGCGCAGCGGCGGCTGGGGACTGATCGAAGACCTGCGCCAGAAACACCAGGTCGGCGATTTCTTGATTGCCGCTCCCGAAGGGCAAGGCGGCTTCTTCATCAACTCGGCCGACGGCCGCAATCGTTACAGTGACTTTCTTCTGACCGAGTTCATTCCCTACGTGGAGAGTCATTTTCGTTCGCTCCGAGGCCGAAGCTCGCGGGGAATTACCGGGCTCTCTATGGGAGGGTACGGAGCGCTGCGGGCCGCATTTGCCCACCCGGAACTGTTTGGCTCGGTTTCGGCACAAAGCCCGGCGCTGATCACCGAGACTCCCCGGCAGATCGATCAGGATTTGAAGAATGCAGGCCCGCTGGCCAACCTGCTGGGGTCGGTTTTCGGCAATCCCATCAATATCGCTCACTGGCGCGCCAATGATCCTTTTGACCTCGCGCGCAAAAATCGCACCCAAATTCAGGGCCAGGCCATCTACTTCAATTGCGGCGAGCAGGATGAATACGGTTTTGCCGATGGGGCCACCCGGCTGCACAAGCAGTTAACCGCGGAGGGGATCAAGCACGAGTTTCATCTCTATCCCGGCGGCCACAACGCCGAATACTTCCTCTCGCATTTGGGAGAGACCATGGAGTTCCACTCGCGCGCTTTCGCGGCAACTCAGAGAAGATGAAACATGCGCAAAGCCATACTGCACCTGAAGAAATCCGATCCCGTCATAGGCGCGATCATCGAGCGCATCGGCCCGTGCCGCATGCAATTTGGCGAACCCGTATTCCACAGCCTGGCCGAAGCCATCGTCTACCAGCAGCTGAACGGCAAGGCCGCGGAAACCATTTTCAAGCGTTTCACCGCGCTCTCCGGCGACCCCGTCACGCCCGCGGGAATCCTTAAGCTCACGCCCGAGCAGATGCGCTCCGTGGGATTGTCCAAGCAAAAGTCCGCCTACCTCATCGACATGGCCGAGCGCGCCCATCGCGGCGAACTGGACTTTTCGCGGCTGCCGCAAATGGCTGACGAGGAGGTTATCGAGCACCTGACGCAGGTCAAGGGCGTAGGCGTCTGGACGGCGCACATGTTCCTCATGTTCACGCTGCGCCGCCCCAACATTCTCCCGGTCGGCGACTTCGGGGTGCGCATGGCGATGTACAAACATTATCTCGACAAGCGGCGTAACCGAGCCGCGAAGAATGGTTCGCCGAAGCGCAACAAAAAGCCTGTGCAGATCAAGCTGCCCACGCCCGCCCAGATGGAGAAGATCGCGAAGCGCTGGGAACCCTACCGCAGCGTCGCCTGCTGGTATTTGTGGCAGAGCCTGGACACAAAAACAATCGGGTGAACGGGCGGTCGGGTCATCGGGTCATCTAACTCTAAGGAAGTTTTGTTTTCCTTTGCGCCCTTTGCCGCCTTTCTTGGCGCTCTTTGCGGTTGAGAGCTTTTGACGCAGAAACACGGAGTCCGCTGAGGACGCCATGACCTCGTGGACCGGTGTCCAAGCCAGGCATCGCGCGATGTGCTTTAATACTTGCGATGGCAGAGCTTAAAATCCGCGTTCTGGTGGCGAAACCTGGCCTGGACGGCCACGACCGCGGCGCCAAGGTGATTGCCCGCGCCCTGCGCGATGCCGGCATGGAGGTCATCTACACCGGGCTGCGGCAGACGCCGGAGATGATCGTCAGCGCCGCCTTGCAGGAAGACGTCAACGTCATCGGCCTGTCCATCCTCTCGGGCGCGCACAATGCGATCGTGCCGCGGGTCATGGACCTGCTGCGCCAGCACAAGATGGATGACGTTCTCGTCGTCCTCGGCGGCATCATCCCTGATCAGGATATTGCCGGGCTGAAGCAGGCCGGCGTGGCCGCCATCTTCCAGCCGGGCTCTGCCATGGACGAGATTGTGCACTTCATCCGCTCGCACGTGCAGCCGCGCGGCGTAACCGCGGGCGATTGACGAGTGACGGACGCGATCAATACCGCGGCGCTTCGCGAGCAACTCGCGCAAACCATCGGCCCAGCCCCCTGGTATTGGAAAACCTTTCCCGCCATCACCCTGCAGTCGGGCCAGGGTGCCGTGTGGGAGCACCAGGGCGATCAGGGTGCGCTCGCGCATATCGTTTCTCTGGCGCCGGAACTCGACCGCGACAAACCACTTCTCGCTCTGAACACATACACGCGCGCCTTTCCAGTCGGCGCGGATCGAATCGGCGTGTGGTGCCCCGAGGGAAGCAATCTTCGCTTTACCTGCTTCCATCCTCAGAACATGAAGACCTTCGATTTCGCCGAAATAGCCGGATGGTTCACGCGATCTTCGGAGCGCATCTATGCTGCGACCGAGCCGCTGTGCGATTTCGACGTCCCCGTCAGCCTGCAAGCCGGCACTCACAAAGTGGAAGTTCCCGAGCAGCTGCGGCAGCTGGACGAACTGATCGTGCCCACGACCTATTCCGCGCCCGGCAATGACGATCCTGCCATGGCTCTGTTTGTCTTCTACTTTCACGCCGGCCTGGTCGAGGTCCTTCCCCAGCGCTGGTTCACCGCCGCGCAATACCAGGTCGGACCTCAATGGATCACCCGCGCCGCCCGCGACAAGGACTCGCACCGCATTTTCGGGGAATGCTTCGGCGTCGGCAGCTTTCTGCTGGAAGAGGATGGGGTGCGCCTGGAGCGGTGGATTGAGAAGCAATGATGCAATCCCGCATGCTTCAAAATTCAATAGCTTCGTTTGCGCCCCCCTCCCTCGCTGATTTAACGTAGCAGTCGCGCATGGCCACGGAAGCTCCAGAGTCGATCCTCAGCACCCGCATCGATCCCACCTCGGCTCGCTTCGAAGCCAACATGCGCTTCATGGCAGACCTGGTCTCAGCCGTTCGCAACGAGGAAGAGCAGATTCGCGAGGGCGGCGGACCAAAAGCCATCGAAAGCCAGCACAGCAAAGGACGCCTCACCGCCCGCGAACGCATTCAAAGGCTGGTTGATCCGGGATCGTTCTTTGAACTAGGCACCTACGCGGCCTATCGCATGTACGACGAATGGGGCGGCGCGCCGGCAGCAGGGGTGATCACCGGACTTGCCCGCATCGAGACGCGCATGGTCATGATCATCGCCAACGATGCAACCGTGAAAGCGGGCGCGTTCTTTCCCATGACCTCGAAAAAAGTGATTCGCGCCCAGAGCATCGCCATCGAGAACCGCATTCCGACAATTTACCTGGTGGATTCAGCGGGAGTTTTCCTTCCCCTGCAGGAAGATGTGTTTCCCGACACCGACGATTTCGGCCGCGTGTTTCGCAATAACGCGGTCATGTCGGCGATGGGAATCCCGCAGATCGCCGCCATCATGGGCATGTGCGTGGCCGGCGGCGGCTACCTGCCGGTCATGTGCGACCACGTGCTCATGACCGACGGCAGCGGGCTGTTTCTCGCTGGGCCGGCGCTGGTGCAAGCCGCCATCGGGCAGAAGGTTTCGGCCGAGGAATTGGGCGGCGCCACCATGCATTCCGCCATCAGCGGCACCGTGGATTTCCACGAACCTGACGATGAGCGCTGCCTGGCGCGCATTCGCTCCATCATCGAGAAGTGGGGTTATCGTCGGCAATCGCCCTGGGACCGGAAAAAGCCTGTTCCGCCGGCCCTGGCGGCGGAAGAGATTTACGGTATCTACGATTCCTCCCCCGCGCGCCCTTACGACATTAAAGAGATCATCGCCCGGCTGGTCGATGCCAGCAAGTTTGACGAATACAAGCCCGAATACGGCAAGACGGTGGTGTGCGGATACGCCCGCATTGGCGGCTTCGCCGTGGGCATCGTCGCCAACCAGAAACTGCACGCCCACGGCACCGACCACCAGGGGCATAAACGCGTGGAATTCGGCGGGGTGATTTACACCGAATCGGCGGAAAAGGCCGCCCGTTTCATCATGGACTGCAACCAGAACCTGGTTCCGCTGGTTTTCCTGCACGACGTCAATGGCTTCATGGTCGGCCGCGACGCGGAGTGGAGCGGCATCATCAAGGCCGGGGCCAAAATGGTGAATGCGGTTTCCAATTCCGTAGTCCCGAAAATTACCGTTATTCTGGGGGGATCCTTCGGCGCAGGCCACTACGCCATGTGCGGCAAGGCTTATGATCCGCGCTTCGTGTTTGCCTGGCCCACCGCAAAGTACGCCGTCATGAGCGGCGATTCGGCGGCAGGCACCCTGGTCGAAATCAAAATTCGTCAGCTCGAGCGCGGCGGCCAAAAGCTCAGCGAAGAGGAAAAAAAGCAGCTATACGAGTCGGTCAAGCAGACCTACGACGAGCAGATGGACCCGCGCTACGGCGCCGCCCGCCTGTGGATCGATAAGATTCTTGATCCTGTCGAGACCCGGGACGCGATCACCACGGCGCTGGAAGCGGCCGCCCTGAATCCGGAAGTCGCCGAGTTCAAGGTGGGAGTGCTGCAAACCTAGAATGGGATGAGCGGGCGATCGCATACGCGCCATTGTCAGGCTCTGCCCACTGTGCTAGCTTAGAGGCAACTCACGCCTTTCAGTAACCACATCGCGCGCCGGTTTGGCCCGCAATAAAGCGTGTCCCAGGTGGTGCTCATGAAAGACATCGTGCCGTCCATGCCAGCTGATCGCCATTCCGAACCCGACTTCGCCAATCGCCGGCTGATTCGTCCCGCACTCAACCACAACAATCACCCCGTCGCAAACCACGGCGTCATGAACCACGGCGGCCCCGGTCCGGGTGGACGCGAGCGCCCCGAGCGTAGCAATGGCGCCCGCAAGAGCCCGCCCCCGGATCAGACCAATGCCGAGAATTTTTATTATCAGAAGCAGATGCAGTCGAAAACCGCGATGGTCATCGTGCTTTCCGATGGCGAAGAAGTCCACGGCACCATTGAGTGGTACGATAAGACGTGCATCAAAGTGAATCGCACCGGGTCTCCCAACCTGATGATCTACAAGCCCTCGATCAAATATTTATACAAGGAAGGCGAGGGACGGAAATAATTCTGCATCTAAATTCCTGCTGCAAATGAAAGTGAAGATCAGGGACTATTACGCCTTAACGAAGCCGGAAGTCAACCTGCTCATTTTGATGACCACGTCTGCCGGATACTATCTCGGCCAGCGCGGCGGCTTTCATCTCCTCGGCCTGTTCAACACCCTGCTGGGCACGTTGCTCGTGGCCAGCGGCACCGCTACCCTGAACCAGTGGATGGAGCGGGTTTGGGATGGGCGGATGCGCCGCACCTCGCGGCGTCCCCTCCCCTCCGGCAGAGTCACCCCGCGCGAGGCGCTCATCTTTGGCCTGTCTCTCAGCCTGGCGGGCGGCGTGTATTTATTTGCGCTGGTCAATCCCCTGTCCTCCCTGCTGGCAACCTCCACATTATTGAGCTATTTGCTCGTCTATACCCCCCTGAAACGACGCACTCCCCTGTGCACGTTGCTGGGAGCTTTTCCGGGGGCCATGCCGACCTTGATCGGCTGGTCAGGGGCCGCCAATGCAATCAGCGCCCAGGCAATGTTGCTCTTCGCCCTGCTCTTCCTCTGGCAGTTCCCGCACTTCTTGGCTATCGCCTTGATGTACCGCGAGGATTACGAGCGGGCCGGATACCGGATGCTGCCGCGGTTCGATTTGGATTCCCGCTTCACCCGCGCGGAAATTGTCCTGTTTACTGCCGCTCTGGTTCTGACCACCGCCTGGCTGGTCGCGGGTTGGGGCAGCCCCTACGTGCTGGCTATGCTTCTCTCGGGCGCATTTCTTTCCTACCACTCCTTGCGGCTGGCCGGCAGCCGCTCCCGCTTGGCCGCCAGCCATCTGCTGCATGCGTCGGTCGTCTATCTTCCCGTGGTGCTCGCGATTTTGGCGATCGGCAAGCGCTAGCCCATAGTTCTTGCCCAATAGAGTCCTGTTGAACTGCAGGTTGGAGCGTGCTAAGGTGAGCGCGAGTAGGCCGCGCCATCCCTACGTTTCCCAAGGCGGAACTGGGCCCAAAACGGGAAAATGACCTTCCAATCTGCTTTCGATGACCTTTCCCGCACCACCCTCCGGGCCATCGCCGGCTGTCTGCAGAAATTGGAATATCTGGCGGGCCTGCGCTCGGGAGGCGATTACGCCCACTGGGGCTTTGGCAAAGTTTACGGACAAGCCACCGCCAACAAAACCCTGGAAGCGGCCCATCGCGAAACCGTGTCACAGGTGCTGTCTACCCCTCTTTCCGAACTGCTGGAGGACGTCGAAAGGTCGACTGCGGCGGAAAAAACCGGTGAGGTGGAAACCTATCTTCAGAAATTAACCGAGCACAAGGAAAATCTGCTGCCCAGAAATCCCGGGATGGGCTCTTCCCGCCACCTCAGTTCAGTGCTCCACGCTCTCTTGGGGTTGGAGCGGAATCGGTCACGGAACGCCACTCGCCGAGCCTCATAGCCACTCCCACCACCTGGCCCACGATCTCGGTTTGCGAATTCCGAACAACTCTAGGCGGCACAGGCGACAGCGGGTGAGACTGCAAGATGATTTCCTCGCGCCCGACCGTGCACCAGCAACAGGTGTGTCCTTCGCGCGTATCGACGAAATAGATTGGCCGTTCATACTCCGACCGCCAACCGCCCTCCAAGACTTTGTTCTTGGACTCGTCCACCTGGATGAAGCTGCCGGGCGGCAGAATCGGGTACATGGTCAGATCCTCGCTGCCCACGTAGCCGTACGTGTAATTCACCTTCGAGAACTGTTCCAGGTACATGAGGGGCACGGTGCCCCACTGTTCCACCATGCGGCCGAAGTTCATGGTTTTGCGCGCGTCGAATCCCGGATCCAGTCGGACCGGCATCTGCACCGTTTCTGCGTTGACCAGGGCTTGGGAAAGATGCGAACGCGGCGGCGCCGCTAATTCCAGGTCTGACACCGGGGCATTCAGATCGACTCCATACCACGAGAGCAACTCGCGGAAGTCACGGCGGTAAATCACCGCCAGCGAATAAAGCCGGTAGATACTTGGAATTACCCCTTTGGTTTCAAAATCGGAAAGCCGGCTGATAGGAATCAGATACTCTTCATTGCTGTGCCGGCGAGCAATGCGATCACTTGCGGTTTCTATGTCCCGCATCGTGAGCCCGAGCTTCTCACGCAAGAGGCGAAGATTGTGCCCCCCGGTAATCATTTTCCCCTCGTCCTCAACTGCAGAAATAATAACAACTCGCGGCCGGTAAAGCGCAGCACAACCAGAATTTTACGAAATTCGTGACAGCAACTACGGTGAGCAGCAGCCGGTCCCCAAGCGAAAGGCTGCGATTCTTGTTCCGAAATCGTAACAAAAGCTTAAATCAGAACTTCAGATATCGCACACAAAAATCAACCGGGCAACACGATATCTATTCCCGTTATAGGCACAGGAACGCGGCTGAGTTGCCGCTAACACTCACGGGTGGGATGACTCACCGGTGCAGAAACACACCGGTGAAGAAGTAACCTGCCGCCAAACCGAGCAGGGCGGTGGTCCCGCAAACTATTGGCAGGTGTTCTCTTATGTTGTTGCGCAGATCCAGTGACTCGTTCAGGCGAACCTTCAGTTCCTTTACGGAATTGTGGAGTCGTTGCCGCTCGTCAGCGGCTTTCAATTCAAGGTCGTAGCTGGGAAGAGGACTCATAAGCTACCTCGCGCTTCATTCTGAAGCCATGCCTTATCCGCCTTCAGAACCTCGATAGTCCGCTTGGGGAACTGCCCCCGGCCGCGAAACTGGTTCAAGGCAAAGAAAGCTGAAACCGCGCCAAAGGCAATCCAGCAGAACCCCACAATCAAGAAGGCATAAAACCACGCGTAGGGACTGCCGGCGAACGCGGAAGCGGTAATGCTCACCAGGGCCAGCGTAATCAGCAGCAGCCCGGTCAAGAACAAACCCACAGCGCCAACTGCGAGTGGGACTGCGGTCTTAACCGCCCCCAGGGTCTCCTGCAACTCGGATTTCGCCATTTGCACGCGAGTATCCAGAAATTCCGTCAGCTCGGCGGCGATTTCCCGCAGGATGTTTCGCAGGCTCCGCTCATGGTTGCCGCTCAGCGGCGGCTGTACTGCCGCGAAATTAGCGCGTTCACTCATAGTGCCTCCTCCATAGCCGCAACCCCACTCCCGCGAGCAGCGATGCAACCGCGACGCCCAGGACCAACTGCAGCGGCTTCTCGGCGGCCAAGTGACGGAAGTTGCGCTTGGCGCGTGCCACAGTCGTCGAAATCGCCGTGCGCGCCGTCTGGTACGCATGTTCGCCCGCGGAACGCACCTGGCTCGAAACCGTCGCAGGCTTGGGCTTTTCCACGAGAATCGGGCGCGCAGTCACAACCTGCTGCTCTGGCCTGAGTGCATCAGGCTCATTCTGCTGAGGTGAAAACAGTCGTGCAGAAGTAGGTTCGGCCATGACATTCCTTCCGATATTGATGCCTTTTGGATGGCGCAGGGCAGGCTAACGTCTACTTGGCAGCCAGCTTCCCGGTCTTGCTCCGGCAGCACACGCCGGCAAACCCCATTGCCGGCAGCAAACCTCGAAAAAAGAGGCTGGCGGTCGCCAGCCTCTTTCCCAACGGAGCATTGTTCGTTCCTAGTCAGCCGCCTGGGAGGTTTCCTCGCGTACGCTGACCAGAGGCGTTTCCACCAGGTGCTCGCTTACGAACCAGGCTTCCAGTTCATTGGTGCGCAGCACGTCGCTCACCACCATGTCATTGGTCCCCAGGTCCCCAAGTTTGTCGGAGCGCTCGGCCAGCTCGCGGCACTGCCGGATGACGATCTGGTGGGCGTCGAGCAGCCGTGAAATGACCACCGGCACTTCCTCCCGGCCCCTCGGCGGACGCTCAATTTGCGTGGTCTCCGCAACGTCGGGAGCCATGGCGATGGCCAGCCCGCCCAGCAACTGGATCCGTTCGGCAATCGTATCCACAATTTCAACTTGTTCGCTGAAATGCTTATCGAAGAGAAGATGCAATTGATAAAAAGTCGGCCCGATGACCTGCCAGTGCGCCTTCTTATACAGGTCGCGCAGAGTGATGGAGTCAGCCAGTAATTGGTTGAGCCGCTCCGTCATTTCCAGGCGAACCGGTTCTTCCAATTCCAGGTGAAAAGCGTGAGTAACCGTTCCATAGCGCTGAATCTCGGGGCCACGCTGGTGGACCCGCGGCTCGGCGCTGAGCGTATTGTGATTGGCAGAGCTGCTTCGTTTGGCCATATGGGATGTCTCCTGAAATGAACCCTATTGGATGACGCAAACCGGCTGCGCGCCGCCAGCAGTTTGGAATAACGCAACCAGGTCCAATGGCCGGTAAGACGCCGCGGGCAAGAGCGCCCACAGGCGCAAGCACGTAAAGCCAGCCCTGCCTGCGAGGTATTCCGCTGTGCTGTCTCAGCGTGAAGCAGAACTGTCCTGGACGGAATGCGCAGTGCCGGCTCCTGAATGCTCCAGCACCGGCACGCATAGCAACTTATTCATATCGCAAGGCCTGAACCGGGTCGAGTTTGGCGGCGCGCGATGCCGGGTACAGTCCCGAAGCCAGGCTGACCAGAAATGCAAAAAGCAGTGCGAATCCCACCAGCCACCACGGCACTGCCCAGAAATGCTCGGCCGGGAAGCCTTGCCGGTGCAGATAAATGTTGGTGCCGAAATTGATCACCCGCCCGATGATCCATCCCAGCACGACCCCAAACGCGCCGCCCAGAAGGCCCATGGCTCCCGCTTCCGCAAAGAAAAGCCCTCGCACGTCTTTATCACTGGCGCCAATCGCTTTCATCACGCCGATTTCGCGTCGCCGCTCGAGAATCGCCATCACCAGGGTATTGATGATTCCGATTGAGGCTACAGTCAACGCCAGGCTGCCGAAAATGCCGAGGAACAGATCGAGGATGGCGAAAAATCTCCGCATGCTCTTAGTGGCGTCCAGGATCGAGAACGTGTTGAATCCCATTTTCTTGATCGCGGTCTCCACCGATTCCACTTTCCCTGCGCTGCTGACTCGAGCAATCAGCGTGCTGTAACTCGGCTCGCTGGATGTGGCCCGCGTCGAATCGCGGTAGTCGTACGCCTGCATGGCATGCAACCCTTCCAGCAGCTTTTCGGGAAGAAACAGTCTGGCGCGCGCCGGGCCGCGCATGCTGTCGGGATCAAGGTCGGTGACCCCCACGATGGTCAGCGGCAGCTCCCGCGAGAGAACCGAGTACGAGGCCGAATCCTTGTCCGCGGCGGACGCAGTCCGCTCGGCATATCGCATCACGATCTGTTTCCCAATCAGCGATTTGGACAATTCCGAAACGTTGATATCGTCCGGCAGGTTTACCTGCTTGCCCAGCAACTCCGCCGCAAACGTCTTTTGCACGATAGCTTCATGCGCCTCGTCGGAGGAAAAAAAGCGTCCCTGCATTCCCTCCAGGCTGTCGCTGTCCTGCGACGAAAAAGCCATGCCCGACACCATGGTCAGGTGCGGCTTGTCTTCGAAGCGAAGCTCGGTGATGAAGCGCAATTCAGGATAGGCTTCGACAACTCCCGGCAGCTTCTCGATTTTCAGGCGCGCCGCTTCATCCAGGTCGGGACTCTCGGCCGGCGCGGGACCGCTGGTTTCCTGCTCGCGGTTGAAGGCGCGCAAATCGCGCCGCGATGTCACCACCACCGTGTCGAACAGCCCGGAGGATTTAAGCCGTTTCGAAGCCAGCCGCTGCAATCCGATGCCCAGCGAAAGCATGGCGACCAGCGAGGCCACGCCCACGGCGATGCCCAGCGTAGTCAGCGAGTTCCGCAGCACCGCTTCGCGCAGGTTGCGTGCGGCAAGCTCGACCGAGTCGTGCAACTTCACGCATGACCTCGCAATACGGCAGCCCTCGCGTTCACTTGGTCCGCAACCACTTTGCCATCGGCCAGTGAAACCAGGCGCTTGGCATATTTCTCAGCCAGCGGTTGCTCGTGCGTGACCAGCACAACCGTCATGCCGGAGGACGAGTTCAACTCCTGAATCAGGTTCATGATCTCGGTCCCCGTCCGGCTGTCGAGATTGCCGGTGGGCTCATCCGCCAACAGAATGCTGGGCCGGTTCACCAGCGCCCGTGCCAGCGCCACCCGCTGCTGCTCGCCTCCCGAAAGCTCGATGGGGCGATGCCGCAGTCTCGCGCCCAGGCCTACCCTCTCCAGAGCCTCTCTGGCCATGTCGTTCCGCTTCGCCCGCTCTACTTCCGCAAAACGCAATGGCAGTTCCACGTTTTCCAGCACGCTCATTCGCGGGATCAGATTGAACGCCTGAAACACCATGCCCACGGTGTAGCGCCGGTATTGCGCGAGTTCCTCCCGGGACAATTTGGCAAGATCTTTGCCGCCGCTGACCACAATGCCCGAGGTCGGTGAGTCGAGTCCGGCGATAAGATTCAGCAGGGAAGACTTGCCCGATCCCGACGGCCCCAATAGCGCGACAAAATCTCCGGCGGGAACATCGAGCGAGACTCCATCCACTGCGCGAATGGTAACGCTGCCCATCTGGTAGTGACGGCAGAGTGACTGGGTATGAATGGCGAGCGAGGGCGTCAAAGAAAAAGTCTAGCAGGGATGGAGGGGAGCCGTCGGCGCTCGGTCGTCGGCGAAATCAAAGTCGTTGTACCACCGGCTGCGGCTTATGCGGCGTGTAGCGGACGACCTACAACCTGCAAGGCACCACCAACCAGGGCAACATCCTCCAGGCAAACCCGAATCTCAAACCAATTCCCTGGAGGACATCATGAAAGCTCCGTTCCTGCTCGGCCGCCTGCTCTTTGGCGGCTACTTCGTTATGGCTGGGATCAATCATTTCCGGCAGACCGGCCAGCTTGCCCAATACGCGGCGTCCAAGAACGTCCCCAAGCCCGACATCGCGGTCAGAGTGAGCGGCAGCATGCTCCTCATCGGCGGCACCAGCATTCTGCTGGGCATCAAGCCCAAGCTGGGCGCGGCCGCGATTATTGGATTTCTGGCCGGCGTTTCTCCCATCATGCACGACTTCTGGAAACAGGAAAGCCCCGAGCAGCGCATGAACGACATGGTCAACTTCACCAAGAACGTCGCCTTGGCCGGCGGCGCAGTTGCGCTTATGGGGGTTGAGGAGCCCTGGCCTGCCAGCGTTCCGGTGCTACAATCGAGACCCAGCAATCCGGTGAAACGGTTCTTCCACGAGATCGCCGCTTAAGCTATTCCTGCGCGTTCTTGGGAATCGCCAACTGGGTTGGCTTTTCGCCGGCGCTGGCCTGAACCAGTTTTTGCACCGCGGGCGCAACCATGAGCAGGACTTGCGCTCGCGGCTGATAGGCCTGCTCAACCATGGTGAGCTGCTGCTTTTCCCAGTCCGGCGGCGCTTTTTCCCCGCGGTCCAGATAATCCAGCGCCTCCAAACCTGCATCGCCCAACGCCGATAAGCTCTGCGAGAGCGGTTCCACCTCCTTTACCATTGCCGATTCTTCCGCGACCGGGCGCAGTTTCGCATCGTTTTCTCTCCACTGCATCAGCGTGGCCCGAATCCGATTTTCCATGCCCGGCTTGATGGGGCCCGCTAAAAACGAATCCACCAGCGTCGAAAAGCGCCGCGCCGGAAGGCTTTCCGGGCGCGCCGCATCCACAACCCGGTTCAGAGGCGTGAGTTGCGTGGGCGGAGTCGTTGCCAGGCCTTCGCGCGCATACCCCTTCACCGGTTCTACAAGGTCCACAAGCGTGCGCAACGCGGAAATATTGTCCGACCCCCCGATTCGCTCCAGCATCAGGTTGTAGCCGGTGTTGTGCATTAAACCGTAAGCGTCAAGCCAGTGGCTGATCACGGCCATGCGCGCATACATCGAGTTCACGTCGGTGACGTTCTGCGGCGACCATAGCCGTTCGGCAACGGCCGCCATGCGCGGCCAGATCCGCGAATCAATGGTCTCGCCGGAAATGTGCTCGCCCCACATGCAGGCTTCGCCGCCAAGGATTTTCCTCTTTTCGTCGTCGGAGAGATTAGCGACGCCATCGGCAAACGGATCGACTTCGTAGTGCGCCGCCGCTGTGCTCATCATGTCCAGGTAATAGCCGGACGAAAGCAACCCGCGATAGCCCTGTTGCGCCGCTTGCGCGAGCGACTGCTGGCCGCGCCAGGACTGAATCACGATGCTCTTGGGCAAATCGGGGCGCAGGATTTCATCCCATCCCTCCATAATCTTCCCGTGCTTGGCGACAATCTTCTGCAGGTGCTCGTTGAAGTAGGCCTGCAGGTCGGCATTGTTTTTCAGGCCGTGCGCCCGCATGAACTCCTGAATTTTCGGGTTGGCGTCCCACTGCTTTCCATTCACCTCGTCGCCGCCAATGTGGAAAAACTCGTCGGGAAAGATGTGCGCCATCTCGCCAATGAACGCGTCGAGAAACTTGTAGGTGCTTTCGCGCGTGGGATCCATGGCGGGATCGAATACGCCCCAGTTGCGCTCGATCTGGTACGGTCCCGGCCCGCTCGCCAGTTCCGGATACCCCACGAACCACGACGTGCTGTGCCCCGGCATATCGAACTCCGGCACCACGCGAATGCCGCGGTCGCGGGCGTAGCCGATGATCTCGCGCAATTGATCCTGGGTGTAGTACAGCCCGTCTGAGCCCATCTCCTGCAACTTCGGAAAGCGCTTGCTCTCGACGCGAAAGCCCTGGTAATCGGTCAAATGCCAATGAAGGACGTTCAGCTTCAGCGCCGCCATTCCATCCAGGTTGTGCTGGATGACGTCAATGGGAGTGAAGTGGCGGCTGGAATCGATCAGCAGCCCGCGCCAGGGAAATCGCGGCTTGTCCTGAATGCTTACCGCCGGCGCCGCCCAGCCCTGCGGCGTCATTTGCACCAGCTGCAAAAACGTCTGCAGGCCGCGCATCACCCCCAGGGTAGTCGGCGCACTGAGTTGCGCGCCGGAGGAAGTCACTTCCAGCGTATAGGACTCGTCTTCCCCGAGCTTCTGGATTTCCTGGCTGGCACGATCCGAATGAATCGTGAGCTGTGCGTTGCCTGTTCCTGTGGCAATGCTGAAATCCAACGGCAGCATTCCCGTGTGCCGGCGCAGGTCGGTGAGAAAAATCTCCGCGGTTTTGCGCAGCCGCGGATCAGCTCCGCGGATCGCAACCGCAAACGAGTTGTTGATGAGCAGTTGACCGGAACCAGCTCTCACGCTTTCCGGCCAGGGCATCAGTGCCAGCGGTTTCGTTTCCTGGCTGGTGAGAAGGGAAGTGAAGGCAAGAAGGAGTACAAGGAATGACGCGCAACGCAAAGCAGGCCTCCTGCGAAACAACGCAGGATATAGAAGTCTGCGGACCGGAGCAAATCGTCTTCCTGGGGTGCGCCTCGGTGCCCTTAGTGGTGGAAACCTGGTCAGCAGGCAGCAGCCGCTTGCGCGCACTGGGTGAGCACGGCCGGCGGAAGGAAGCTTTGCACGCTCAGGCTCTGCATGCCGAGTTCGCCCTCTTCGGAGATCCAGATGACGCGAAACTCCGCCTTGGTCGAGCCCATCCGTACATCCAGCAACTCGCCCGTCCGCATTCGGCGGCGCACGCCTTGCAGCACGATGCCGCCGCTGCTCAGGTTCGTCACCATGGCCGATTGCGTGAACGGCCGTCCGAAGGCGTCCAGCCCCCACACCTGCACCGGCAGTTGAACGGCAACACGCGGCGTGCGGCGTCGATCCATATTCCTCCCAATCGTCATCGGGTGTCGGCTCTCGGGGGTTGCCCGGCGACCGACGGCCAGCGACGTTTTCATTGTGGAGGAGTTCGCAAAAACTGAAAACTTACGCGAGTGATTTGGGAGAGGGTACTAGAGTTTCAGCCGCAAAGCCTTCCGCGGCAAACGCTTAGAGCTAGTCCAAATCGCCCATGGAGCAAGCCCCAGGACCCCGGGGATCGCCGCAGCTGCCGCATGGACCCGCAGGCCCGCTCGCCGCTGCCCCGCTCTTAGCCGAGACCGCGAACACCGAAAGCTGCGGAGCAAGTTTCTTGCTCTTGCATTTCGGACAAGAGGCTTTCTCGTCGCCGAAGACCAGCGCTTCAAATCGGTGATCGCATTGCTTACAGGTGTACTCAAAAATCGGCATTTCCAATCCTTTCCGCTAATGATACGTGGGACAGCGCCCATTCGCTAGCCGGTGTTGTGAAGCCCGGCGGCGATTCCGTTAATAGTCGCGCCCAGCGCGTAATTCAGTTCCTCGGAATTATCCCCCGCCTGCTTGCGCCGCAGCAGTTCGACTTGAATCAGGCTCATCGCATCCACGTATGGATTGCGCAAGCGGATGGAACTCGAGAGCACCGGGTTCTTCTCCAAGAGGCGTTCCTGCTGCTTGACCGCCAGCAGCATTCGCCGGGTGCGCTCGAACTCTTCCACCACCAGGTTCCACACCCGTTCGCGGAGTGCCGCATCCTTGACCAACGAAGCGTAGAGCTTCGCAATGGCTATGTCGGCCTTGGCCATCGCCAGTTCCACGTTGCGGATAATATCGGAAAACAGCGGGAATCCGGCCATCATGGCACGCAGCTGCCGCTCGGCGTCTGCGCCCTGGGACGCGAACCGTTCCAGCGCATAGCCCACGCCGAACCACGCCGGAAGCGCATGCCGGCTCTGCATCCAGCCAAACACCCAGGGGATGGCGCGCAAGTCTTCGAGCTTGCGGCTCTGGGACCGCCGCGCCGGCCGCGACCCGATGCGCGCATGCTCCAGTTCATTCACCGGCGTAGCCTGCTCGAAATACGTGAGGACGTCAGCATTCTCTGCAATGTGCCGGCGATAAAACTTGAACGCATCCTCTGACATGCCTTCCATCGCGTCGGCCCACGGCGCGTCCGCACCGGGTTGCGGCCCATCCGGGCGCGTCAATGCCTCCAGGCATGCCGCAATCATGATCTCCAGGTTCCACTCCGCCAGCAGCGGATCCGAGTATTTCCAGTTGAGCACCTCGCCTTGTTCCGTAATGCGAATCTGCCCGGAAAAATCTCCCGGAGGCTGCGCCAGGATGGCATGATGCGTTGGTCCTCCGCCCCGGCCCACGGTTCCGCCGCGCCCATGAAACAGCCGCAGCTTCACCCCGTGCTTTCTGGCCGCCCGGTGCAGCGCCTGGTGAGCTTTGTAAAGCTCCCAAATGCTGGTCAGCATGCCGCCGTCTTTGTTGGAGTCGGAATAGCCGAGCATGACTTCCTGCCAGCCGCACCAGGAATCCAGCAGCCCGCGATATTTCTCATTGCTCCAGACCCGGTCCATGATCTCTGCCGAATCGCGCAGCGACTGAATGGACTCGAACAATGGCACGGGCATCAGTCCCGGGTCGCCGTCGCCGCCGGCAACGCGCGTTCCCGCTTTTTCGGCCAGCGTGATAACGGCATAAACGTCGGCCTCGGATTCCGCGCCGCTGATCACATAATTACGGATCGCCGTCGGCGCAAACGTCTTCTTGAATTGGCGTGTGCTGCGGAAGAGCTCCAGCGTCTTACCGGCGGCCGACGGCGGCGCGGGTTCTCCCGCCGCTCCCTCGATCTCCCCCAGCGCCGCCTTGTGTACCGCCGCATGCTGGCGAAGGTCCAGCGTGGCGAGATGGAAGCCGAAGGTGCGGACCTTCCGCAGCAGCGGATCGATCAGCAGGTTCGCCAGCCGCTCGCCGCGATTCTCAGCCAGGCTGCGGCGAACCAGCGCCAGGTCCGACTGCAGCTCTGCCGAGGACGAATAGGCCCACTCCTCGAAGCTGCCCGCGTGCCGCAAGCGCACGGAGACGTAATTCAAGAATTTCCGGTACAGCTCGGTGCTCGAAATCCGCGCCAGGCGCGCCGGCTCCTCGCCCATTTGCTGCTCGTACTGGGCAAGGCGTTGTTGCAGCTCATTCGAGATTCCCACCTGCTTGCACGACGGGCTGATTTGCTCTACTACCCGCTGCAGTTCCGCCAGGTAGTGCGCCAGGATGGTGTTGCGCGCCCGCTCCAGTGCTTCGCGCGTGCTCTCCACGGTGACGAACGGGTTGCCGTCGCGGTCACCGCCAATCCACGATCCAAAGGCGAGCACGTTGGGGACTTGGTCGGCGCACAGCTGCATTCCATAGACTTCCTGGAACGAATCGCGCATTTCCGCGTAGATTCGCGGCAGGCTTTCAAATATCGACATGGGATAGTGGTCCAGGCCCATGCGAATCTCGTCGGTCACCAGCGGCTTCTGCACCCGCACTTCGTCGGTCTGCCACAGCGCCGTGATCTCGGCGGTGATGGCATTTTCCAGCTCCTGCGCGTCGCTCGGCGGCAGGGGTAAGCGATCGAGCGCCTCCAGGTCCCGCGCGATCCGCCGCCGCTTCATCAGCACGGTTCGCCGCGCCGCTTCCGTGGGATGCGCGGTGAACACCGGCAGGACCTTCACCTGGTTGAGCGCCTGTAAAGCTTGTTCGGCGCTCATGCCCGCGTTGCGCATGCGCAGAAGCGTCCCGCGAAAAGACCCGGGAAGCGGTGCCTGGCCGGCATGCACCTTTCCTGCCCGCCGGCGGCGCTTGCGATGGTTGGTTTCCGCGAGATTCGCAAGCTCAAAATAGATCGCAAACGCCTTGCTGACGGAATAGGCGTCGCCAATGCCCAGCTTCTCTACAACGCCCCGCGCCTGCGCCATTTCCCCGTCGTGGAGCTCAGGCGAGGAAGCCCCCGGCTCTGCCGCATTGAGCCTTGCCTGAATGAGCAGCCGCCGCAGTTCCTC
>DASVAJ010000051.1:0-62785 GCA_036376415.1 Terriglobales bacterium | reverse complement strand
CTGCGGAAAGACGCGCTCTGCCAGGCCAGGGACAAACACGGTATTGAAGCTACGTCCGCGAGCTTGCTCGGGCGTACCTATAAATACACATCCGAAACGGCGGCGAGGTGGTTCGACTTCGAGGTGCGTCAACCGCTTCGCCAGAACTTGGTGCACTTCATCGAGGGTTACAGGGCCGATTGCCGCCATTGGCCTCAATTCAGCCAGCACGCTCAACACATGCACTGGATAGCGCAACGCCATCGGCGCGAGGTGTTCCATCGCCTGCAGCCACTCTCCCCAGTTAGCTTGCTTTGGCAGCGCAGCCAATTCTTCTATGACTGGCAGCGCGAATCGGCGCAGGTGCTCCAAATTGCCGATTTGCCGTTCGAGCGCAATGAGTCTCGGTGACTCCGGCTCGACTTTCTGCAGCCCAGCAATCTTTAGGCGTAGCTCCGCCGCCAGTCCGTCAAGCCTGCGCGCCCAGCGCTCTTTCCCACCTATAACTGCAGCTTCGACAAGCAACTCCTCCCATCTGCGTGGGGTCCGCAATGTTCCGGCGATTACTGGTTCCGCGTCAGAGTCCTTGTGGTGTTCGGAAGTCTCTTCGGATTCGGTGGGCACTTCCCCAGTTGGCGTCGAAGGAATCTCTTCGCCGGCAGCTTGTGACCAGATTTCGCGGTCGCCCGGCGGAGTGCCTTCTTTTGTTAGCAATGGCACTTGGCCGAGCGACAAGTACTCGGCAAATCGCTTGGCCGAAAAACCCTCGACCGCGCATGCCAACAGCACAACAAAGGCGCGTCCCGCAGGATCAGGCCGGCTCGTACCGCGGGCAAAGTAAGCAGGTATGCCAGCGCGACCGAGCGCAGCCTCCAATAGAGGAGCATAGGTTCCTGGAGTGCGAACGAGTATCGCCATCTCATCGAAAGCAACCCCGTTTTTCGCTTCGTCGAGAAGTCGTCGCGCAATCTCGACGCACTCGCGTCCCTCACCCGGTGCAGAGAACAGGCATACCTGACCGTCCTTCGGATATGAATCCGATGGCAGGTCAGAGAAAACGTAGTTTTGTAATCGTTGGAGGGAGGTTTCGGAGTTCAGCGGTGCTGAGTTTCGTTCAGACTGTATCTTTCCCAGTGCCGATAGCGTCCTCTCGTCGCCGGCTGGGACTGTAGCCAAAGTCCGAGGCGTGCACGAACAGAGGGTGGCGATGAATTCGCGTTCCGCACATCCTTGAATGGCCACATCCAGCAGCACGATCGGCACGCCAACTAGGGAATCAGTTCGACTTTTGACGGCACTAGTCGCCATCCCGAACAGCGCCGAACGATCGACGAGGCCGATAGATGACAATTGAGCTTCAAATTCACGCAAGAGCCGGGCGAGATCAATACCTGCGTTACCAAGTTGTTCCAAGGCCGACGCCGTGACCCCGCAGGCACGCAATTCATGTATGGAGGCAGCCAGCGCAGGCGCGAACCCAGGACGGGCGCCCACGGGAGCAAAGTGATTCAGTTCCCCGCGTTGCATTACCTCAAAGGTCACGCGCGCGGCCAAGGCTTCTGTGCCCAAAGGTGTGCTAGGTGCCAGACTCCAACGGGCCATCTCCGGAGCGGCGAAACGCACTGCTAGCTGCAACATGCTGAACCGGTGCAAGCCGAGCGTTGCAGGGGAACCCATGGATACACAGCGCACGAGGTCGTCGGCCGAGTCCCGCGAATTACCGACCACGATAACGTCGGCGCTTGTGGAGACTTCAGCGAGAAATTCACGAGCGGCGGTGAGCCGTTCGGCCGCGCAGCCGGATTCGAAGACGTGAAGCATCGGCAATGTGACTTTCTGCGATACCGTGCCACCCTATAGCGGCGACACCGAGTGTCTGATTCCTTTATTCCTTCGGCGGGCTCCACAGCACGCGAGCCCAAATCGGCCCCCATTTGATCAAGAATCTTTCATACTCAACTTCCTTTGAGTGGAGGCTGTTGCACGTCCCGCACTGCGCAAACTCTTCCGTTGCACCAGCGTGCTGTTCGCTATGTTCTTGGAGTCGAATGATCTCCTCGCGCATTTCTTCCGCCCGCTTGGCTGACTCCCCGATCGATCGTGCAGTTACCGATCGCTCACTTTTCTTTATTTCGCGGAGCGTTTCCATCTCACATAGCCGGAGTCTCGCGCCCATTTCCTGGAATAACTTCGCCAGCTTCACATCCTCTGTAATGGACTTCAAGTTGGAGGTGGCCTCAGCGAATCCAGGTACAAGACTGAACCAACGCTCTTTCTTTTTGCCTACCCATCGAGTCTCCACAAAAAAAACCTGGGCGGGGCGGGTTCCAATCTTTTCCAGCTGTTTTGATAAGCCGCTAACTACGCCCGCAAGGGCCTCCTGCGACGGCAATTGAAGTGCTTGCGCCATTTCATGCATGTTGATGGTGGCCCGCAGTTGAATACAAATGAGCAATCGCTTCTGCTGTTCGCCGAGAGAATTGAGGAGGGTCCGGCACTTTTCCTTTGTCCATCCACGAGACTGGCGTTTCGACGGGTCATCAATGCCGTCTTTCTTAAATTCTCTTGCCGAGCTATCGAATAGCTGCCTCAGCCGCAAAACTTCCTCGGGGGTGTCGGCAACATACTCACGGCCGTTCTCAGTAAATCGAATCGCCAATCTCTCACTCCCCGAGATACCTTAAGGTGAACCTGAAGGTACAATATGTCAATATGATTAGTAGTACTATTTTCAATAACTTAAACTGGTTTAATATTTAGAGAGTCATTTCTGCATTATTATCCCCTGCATGTTGTCGGACGTTTCTTTCACGAAAGTAGGAGTCGGAGATCCGCAGAAGACCTAGCGTTTGGAGCGGAGCCGCAGAAGATGAAGGCGCCGATTAGACGGCTTTCTGATCACGCGCCGCATTACCAGATTCTTCGGTTCAGATATGAACGCCACAAGACTGCCAGAGGTCCGCTAAGATCTCGATCGGCATTCGCGTTCTGAAGCCTGACTGAAAAACGCTGACATGTGGCTGCAGGATGTCCCGTTCAACCTAGATGACCTGGTCCAAGTCGGTTGGGTTTTGCAAGTTGTGAGTCCAAAGTTAACGGAATTTGCCCATGCAACCTGCGTCACAATCCGAGACATTCCCAATCAGGCAGTACTTCCCGTTTGCAGATTGTATCCGCTCTGCACAAGAAAAAGCCCTCGCTGCGATCGAAGAAGCACGACAAGCACAAAAGAAATTCGTTTTGTTAGAGCTGCCAACCGGAACCGGGAAGAGTGCCGTCGCGGTTGCTGCGTTAAAGTGGGCTTCAGATTGGGGCAACGGCGGCTACATTTTATCGACCCAAAAAGCGTTGACAGCGCAATATATCCGCGACTTCGAGGCCATTGGCCTCGTGGAGTTACGCGGCAGATCGAGCTACGAGTGCAAGGATTTCAGAACCACTTGCGAAATAGGACCGAGTCTGCGAGGGAAGGACTCCACAGGTTGTGCACCGTGTCCCTACAAGACAGCAAAGGACAGGTTCGTATCGCAGCGCACTGGTGTCACTAATTTCGACTACTTCATCGCCGAAACTCTCTACTCGGGCCAGCTCCCTAAACGCTCTGTATTGGTCATTGATGAAGGACACAATCTTGAACAAAAGCTGTTGGGCTTTACTGACTTTGAAATTTCCCCCTTTCAGTTGCAAAAGTATTCGGTGGCGATTCCGACCATTGCCGACGGAGATGTCCTGGCTGCTTCCGAGTGGCTTGGGGACGTTTTAACTCCAGCTATCGATACATGGATCAATGCGATTCCAGAGGACGACGTCGAGCAGTCGGACGATCGCCGTCAGTCTGAAAATCTCCTCAGAAGAATAGGGCGATTTACTGGTGGCAATCAGCAGGAATGGGCTTTCTGGGCAGACGGGAAGCGGCTTGTGTTCCGCCCGCTCGGGGCCGTAGAGTACGCCAACTCATTTCTTTTCTCGCGAGCCGATTTAGTTGTGATCATGTCAGCCACGATCTTGGACTTCGGTGTCTTTCGTCGGATGCTTGGAATCGATGCAGACGATTGCAAGTGCATGGCAGTGGGGTCGGATTTTCCTGTCGAAAACCGCCCAATCTATTACAGGCCGCTTGGCTCTATGAATTTCCAGAACAAGGCTGCTACGCTGCCAGCGATTGCCAGTGCGCTTGATAAGCTTCTTCACGATCGTCCCACGACCAAGGGTTTGGTTCATACGAATTCCTACGAAATGAACCGATTCCTGACGCAATCGCTGATCAGTGCTGGGCATGGGCGCCGAATTATTACCCATGGATCTGGAGGCGCTGAAGCAGCTATCGACCGCCACATCAATACTGCTGGTCCCACAGTTCTTTGTTCGCCAGCTATGGCTGAGGGGTTGGATCTGAGAGATGACCTCTCTCGGTTTCAAGTGATCGTAAAAGTTCCGTATCCACCATACAAAGATCCCTACGTTGTCGCCAGGAGACAGTTGGATAAAGGTTGGTACCCGTGGCAAACAGCAATGAGGTTGATACAAGCGACGGGGCGCTCAGTGCGCTCGGAAACAGATTTCGCTGAAACCTACATCTTTGATTCAAACTTCGCAGATTTCAGGCGTTTGAACTCGCGACTATTACCTGCTTGGTGGCGAGCGGCGATTGTGGACATGGCCGAACCGCACACAATTCGCGCCGGCCGGAAACAGCTGCCAGAGTCGGGCGAGCTCTTCTAGCAGGAAGACCAAATCTACGTTTGCCGGTTCGCACGCCTGATTCCCAAGTGCCGTGCATTTGCTGCGTCTGACAACACCAGGGATTCACAGTTCCCTGAGGTCATCCTGAGGCTTGGAATGATTCTCCACTCGCACTGCGCTGCCAAATGTACCCGTAGACGCGGTTCGCGATTTCATCAGTTTCCTGGTCAGTGAATGGAGGACGCGGCAAATCGCGGTAGAGCTGATCCAGGATGGAGGTTTGCACTTCTGCCTGTGTCGATGCATTTTCTGTCCAATGCGGCATTGGGTCGATCAGTGCCCGAAGGGAGACTAGCAAGCGCTTACTGGCTTGTTTCAACTGCTCGCGTTCGGCTTTCGAGATGTTCTCCTTAAACAACAGATCAAATAACGCAAGCTCCTCTTCGTTCAGACCCTCCTCGGCCGCTCTGCGTTGTTCGGCGTCCAGGCTCCGTGCCAGAGCAAGAAGGTCCGCGAACGTCTGTTCTATAGTCACTCTGTCCTTTTCCCGGTTGTAATCAGCGATGATCTCTTGGTATCTACGGTAATAATCCATTCGAGTTGGATTGTTGGCAAGCATCCGCCCCAGCCGTTGCTCGACCACATCGCGGATACCCTTCGGGAATCGAGCACGATAGACCTTGGTCGGCCACCACTTGAGTCCGTGCTGAATTAGTTCATGCTCAAATTGTCCCTCCAAAGAATCTGGGAGAAATGCCTGCTGGAGTCTACTGGAGAACCGGCCGTCCTGTTCTTCCTGACGCAAATGGGCATCAAGGTTCGCCCGAACAAATTCATTTCCAAAATTCCGGTTGAGAGGTGGGTGATAAACAAGCGTCATCTGCACATCGCCCCTGCAGGCGCCTGTCTGGCTATTCACCAAGCACTGTGGCCAAGCGAAATCAAACTGTAGAGTTCGGTGTGAGTGGAGCACATCTGAAAAAACCATTGTGATTTTGTGATCGGATGTAACCAGCATTTGTTCGGCGCTGCTCGGAATACCGAAGCCGACAAACTGACGCGCAATGTCGAAAAGTGCGGTATCCGCGATTGCGGGGGGAACTACTGAACCGTGAATCAACATTGCCGCCAGTGTTTCACGGTTCAACGGTGACTCGACCGCAGCGTCCAAACTCGCCAGAGCTTTTGTTACCAAAGGTGCGGCATAACTAGTACCCTGGCCATAGATAATGCTCCCATCAGGGCCAAAGGATCGAAGTCCGCTCGACAGTGATCCCGACGGCATCGCACCGCCATAGTGGGCCACATCCGGTTTCACGCCCACTCTCAGCCCCGGTCCACGACGCGTATATGCGGTCGGCGCACCTGCGACACAGCCTGCACCAGCGCCCGGTGGATTTACGGCTCCCACAGAGATCGAACGACTACTCTCTGCTGGCTGCAGTACCGTCTCTACAATGGTTCGCGACGCTAGCTGCTGTAGAGCTGCTTGCACACTACCTGGCCACTCAGGACGACAATCGGCAGGTAAGAGATTCCCCGCGGAAACGACGAGAATGACTCCGTGCTTGTCAGCAATGTTGTCTAAGAGGGTGGCTACGATCCCATAGTTATCATCTTGAACCGGGGTCACCGTGTTTAGGCTCATGTTGAAGATGCGGATGCGGTGGTCACGAACGGCAGCTTCAATGGCCGAAGAAAGCTCGACCATAAAATCCGGAATTGCCTTTGGGTAGTAGTTGGTAAAGAGGTCCGGGTTGCGCGAATCGGGGAAGATCCCGATGTCAAAGAGCTCACATCCGTCCAACTCAGAACAAATTGCGGCGCCATTTAACTGCTGCCCGGCGACAAGTAATCCGGCGATAAAGGTCCCGTGTTCCACGGCTTTATCGTTAGGTGCGAGTATTACGTGACCGCCAATAATCCACTCTGAAAATCCCGAGGAGAGGCCACTGTCGATCACCCCAACTTTAGGGTATAGCCTGTGAGGTAATTTGGCAGGTAAAGTGATTGCATTCGACTGCTCCACACTCGCGGTCGTAAGGCGGGCCTCCACCAGAATTGGCGGCAGCGCCACAGATCGTACATAAGGATGCACATCAAGCAAGCGGAGGAAACGGCCATGATCTTCGGGGGATGAGTTGAACGACCCCAAAGCGTCGGAGTTCACTATGCGAAACCCGTATACGCTTGATGGCCGAGAATCTGGCCCTCCGGGAACGTCGACAGGAAACGTGTCGACAGATAGACCTGCGCGTTCGGTTGCCGTTTTTAAATCGTGCAACACGGTGCGATAGTACTCAGGAACGAGCTTCGAGAGACTCAAAGGGGGCGGGGAGAATAGTTCAACAAAATAGGCGTGCGAAGTTCTGGGGTCTCGTAGCCATTCCACAGCTTCTCGAACTGCAAAGTGCCGTTTGTCTACCGCACTCGGCAGCGAAATGCTTTCAACGGCGCCAACGTCGCCCCGCTGGTCCGAAGGAGCTACATATTCATTTCCGCTTTTGCTCAACCGCCGTTGTGTTTGTGCCTCAGCTACCGCTATTTCACTTTCTACTTCGCCGATGTCATCGAGTGTGACGTGATAGTACAGGTCGCCCAGCTTCGAAGCTCCAATACACGGCCGCTTGTCTGGCGGAAATAGTGCCCGGTGCGGCCGGTGGCTCTTGGCCCACGCCTCTTTTCGCAGACTTACTTTTAGGACGCCTGAGGAGAGGCCAGATTGCCGAAACGAGGTGTCTATCGAGGCGACCTGGCGGAGCAGCGTGTCTCGATGCTCCACAAATTCTTTATCGCGGTCTGCAAAAAAGTCCTTTGGGGGGCCGAGACGACCAGGGTCAGGCGAAACGAAGTAATCTCGTGTGTTCAAGATCACTTGTACTGGGTTATTCGGCATTCACCAACTCCCTCTCTGTATCGCCCAACTCGCTTTTCAACCAGCGGCTGATCGTGGCCTGATCTTTACCGAGCAATTTCCCCACGTCTTGTTGAGTTAATGTGACATCCGGGGAAGACAGTATCTCTTTCGCAAATTGCTGTGGCGACCGAAGCAGTACTCCAATGCGTCCGCTTTGCTGTGAGGACGCATTAATAACGGCATACGCGCGAACTGCGTCGAGGAACGCGGCATCACCGCGGCCGTGAATCGTTGTGTATCGCTTAAGGCTTTTCGCCATGGTTTCCAGATCACTGCCGGTCAGGCTTTCCGTCGCCCACGAGAGAAATTCCAACTCGGCTCGATCTACTGGAAGTGGTCTTAAGTAGCGTTCGAGTATCCGTTTCCGTTCAGCAGACGGTGGTACTGGCACTTCGACTCGAATTTCGAAGCGTCGCCACACAGCTGAATCCAGAAGCGTTTCATGGTTAGTGATTGCCAGCGTGAAACCCGTTTTAGAACGTTTGTCGATGTTCTGTAGCAGCGTATTCACAACGCGCTTTATTTCGCCAACCTCTTGTGGGTCGTCACGAAGTTTTGCCAAAGCATCAAATTCATCTAGCAAAAGCAAGCACCGGTACCGGTTGGCGAAGTTAAAGAGCGAACCGATATTTCGTGCAGTAGTTCCGAGAAAGGAGCTGATCAGGCCATCGAGCCGTGCGAGCACAATTGGGATCTGAAGTTGATCCCCGATGAAATATGCCAGTCTTGTTTTACCCGTGCCGGGCTTCCCGAAAAGCATGCAAGTCAATGGAGGGGCCGCGTTAACAGCATTCAACTGGTCAAGGTGAGACCATTCCTCGATTAGCCGCCCAACCGCAGAACTCAAGTACTCCGGTAGGACAGGTGCTTCTACATCCTGGGCAAAATGAATCTCTGCTAACGGCGCTCCTGTCTCCTTGTCGACAGGAACGGTGACGCTCGATGTGAGCGTTTCGCCGGGCAACGCCTTCGCGGTGCCGGAGGCAACAAGACGGCTGGGCTTCAAAGATTGTTCATCGTTCTTGGATCGCAGGAGTTCCTCTAAGTTCGCCGCTTCTTTGGGGCTCCCGCTGTCGCGGAGTGATTCCACCAGACGCTCCACTTGAAATCTAAACGCGGGGCCAGCGGCTCCGAGACCGATTCGACAGAGCGTGTGGACGATGCGCATTGGGTCAGTCTTATGCATTAGCATGTCGCTTTGATGCGCCAGATGACGTCATTATGCATATTTGTCGTCTGATATGCAACAACAAAGTGCGGTTTCGAGCGTCTAACTGCAAAGCTATTGAATACAAAGGACTTCTTTCCGTTCTTGGGCCCTTGAAGCTTGATCTGCATTTATCGGTGCCCAGAGACATTTTGGTGGCCCGCCTATGTCATAGGATTCTCCGTTTTCCGGAACAAAACCATTCTCGACACAAAGCGGCCTCGGCGGCAGTACGCATCAGAATGCTTCTGCAAATGTCGCTCGGTGCCGTTCGTATTATGCGTACAGCGCCAAACTGCTACTGTTCGCATGTTCCTGCGCTTCTTCCGACTCGGCATCTTTGCCTTTGAGATAGGCGAGTGTGACGTCAAGCGATTCATGTCCGAGTCGGATTCGGATCGTGTTCACTGACACGCCTTCTTCGTGCAGCGTGTCAGCGTAGGTCTTGCGGAAACGGTGAAGTTCAGCGTTTTCGACCCCAGCTTTCTTTGCAATCGCCTTCAGCTTGCGCAGGAAGTGCCCGTCAGGTTTTCCGTTCCCGTTCGGAAACACCAGATCGTGCGGCTGGGCATTCCGCTCTCGCATTCTGTCCTTGATCTTCCAAACCAGCTTCGCCGGGATCGGAATGAATCTGTCCTTGGCGGACTTCTTTTTCTTCTTGCCCTTGAGGCGGAAATGGCGCCACGGCTTCGGCTGGACGTGCAGCGTGCATTTTTCCCAGTTGAAGTCGGCGTACTCGGTGTTCTGCATCTCGGCGTCACGCATACCAGAATTCAAGAAGAGACCATAGAGCAGTTTCTCTTCATCGTCCATGACCGCAAACATCGCCTTGAGCTCTTGCTTTGTGTACGGCTTCGGCGGCTTCTCGGCGTAGTCGAGTTCCGCCAGGATCTTGCCGGCGATAAAAATGTCCCGTGTGCGAAGGAACGTGTTCAGCGTTTCGAAGACGTTGTGAACCGTGCGGTCGTCCAGATCGCTCTCGTGGTCTCGCAGGAACTTCACGTATCGCAGAAGCTGCTTGCGGTCGATCTGGTCGAGATAACGAAGATTCTGCTGTGCAGTGAAGTCGAGGAAGAAACCAAGTCGGTAGTTGTATGCTCGCAGCGTCTTCTCGCTCTTGCCTTGCTGGTCTTTGCCCTGAAAGAGCTGGAGCTCGGCGAACCACTGATACACAGCATCCGTGATCTTCGTCCGACCAGTGTCGTCTTGGGCTTGGATGACTGGGACGTTTGCGTCGAGAGCGTCGAAGTATGCCTGCTTGCGTTCACGGGCGGCGATCGCCTCATCGAGGTCATCGCCAACGTGTTCCCACGGACGGGTGCCGTCAGCGAGCGAGTACCGCAGGAAGTAGGGTCCGGTGAGATCGGCGGGGCGGCGCCCACGTCCGAGATTGACCTTTTGATAGCGCCGGTCTTTGCCTTTGCCGACCTGGCGATAGAGTGTGACTGCCATCTTGCCTCCAGTGGTTAATACCGCGCCGGAAGCAAAATGATTGGAATTTGGTAGTCAGTTGGTAGTCACGTACTGTAAGTAGCAGAAATCAAAGGACTGGCGGAGAGGGAGGGATTCGAACCCCCGATACCCGTTAAGGTATGTCCGCTTTCGAGGCGGATCGTTTCAACCACTCACGCACCTCTCCGGATCAAGCGGCGATTGCTGCATCAAGGCCTTACCACGGACTGTGAGCAGATCTTCTTCGGCGGAAGCCCCGTCATTGCGGCCTGCGGGCGCGAAAGAATTCCTGCAACAACTCTGCGCACCTGCCCGCGAGGACCCCGCCCTGGACTTCGATCCTGTGATTTAAGGATGGATGGTTCAGGACGCGCATCACCGAATGCACCGCACCCGCCTTGGGATCGTCCGCTCCATAAACCAGGCGGCGGATGCGCGCATGCAAGATGGCTCCTGCGCACATAGCGCACGGCTCAATTGTAACAAACAGGTCACACCCAGCCAGGCGGTGATTGCCCACTGCGGCGGCGGCATCCCTGAGGGCGACGATTTCGGCATGAGCGGTCGGATCTGAGTCTAGAATATTGCGATTGCAACCCCGGCCAACAATTGCGCCGTCGCAAATGACGACTGCACCGACGGGAACTTCATCGGCCTCGAGAGCGCGTTGCGCGGCGCGCAAAGCCTCCTGCATCCACAGTTCATCGACTTTCGCCCCATCGCCGCTTGCAGCAGACACGGCTCAATTCTATCCTCGCGGTTCAGCAGATGGCCGCAACAAATCTGCGCCATATGCCCAAATCAGGGAGGGAGGGACTGCGGAGAACCAGCGTGCGATCCCATGCGCGGGCCGGCTTCACAGATGATCCTGCAGCTGAAGTTCGAATTCCTCGAGCGACTCCACGCGCGGCAGGCCCTTGTCTTTGTATGCGCCGGGAACGTCAAAAAGCATGGAGCGCATGCCAAATGCCGTCGCTCCCAAGTAGTCGACGGAATAGACGTCGCCCAGGTAGAGGCTGTCCGCAGCCGCAACTCCCAGGCTTTCGACCGCGGCTTGAAAAATGGCGGGATGCGGTTTCTCCCGGCCAACAATCCCGGAATCGGTAATGCTCTCAAAGCAATCTTCGATTCCGCTGCGCCGCAGCACTTCGTTGATCTTGCCGTCGGCATTGGAGATCACGCCCAGGCGGTAACGGCTCGCGAGGCGGAGCAACCTGTCGCGCGTACCCGGGCGGATGGTGCTCCAGTTGGCGGAGATTCGGGTTCGCGCAACCAGATCAGCGCAAATCTTTTCATCCGGAATCTGCAACTCGCGCAGCAGATGCGAGTAGTAGATTTGCCAGAATCCGTGGTCGACGGCCACATGACTCTCGACCAGCGCGTCGAACTCCCGCTTGGTTCGGCGTTCCACGCCCATCAGCAAGTCGAGGGAAGGGAAGACGTTCTTTTCGTGGAGCGGCCGAAGAACTGTTTCCAGATCGCGAAACAGTAACGTGTTACCCACATCGAAAAACAGGGCACGGTTGGCCATGCGCCCAGTCTACAAGAGTGCCGGAATCTGGCGCGCTTGACCTATAATCAGCGGGCACCGGCAACTTACAGCCGGCTCCATGCAGCCTTCGATCTTCGCGCTACAAGCCGCCGTGGGCACCGCCGGAATGTCGAATATTCTTTGGGGTGCCGTATTCGGTTTCGCGACGCTCAACATTTTAGGGCTGCTGGCGCGTCGCTTTGAACCCGGCCGTACTCGCATGACGCTGGGCGAGATGCTGGCTATCCTGGTTGCTGTAGTCTCCATCGTCATGCTGGCCTGGGAACTCCTGTTCCTGTTCCACGTCCTGCCGATTCGATTGAGCCCGCGATAGTCCTTTTCTGCGGTATCATTTGTCGCAGATGGCCAAGAAGGGCAACTTCGACCTGACCTGCCCGTGCTGCGGCGCCGTCCTCAAGGTGGACGTGGATACGCATGCGGTGATTTCCCATGTGGCTCCGGTCAAGCCCAAAATGTTCAACGACCTCGATGAGGCTGCCCGGGCCATGAAAGAGCAGGACAATCGCCGGGATTCCATATTCCGGCAATCCGTGGAGGCGCAGAAGAATGCAGCCGACCTGCTCGAAAAGAAATTTCAGGAAGCCTTGCGCAAGGCGAAAGAGTCGCCGGATACGGGAAAACCGATCCGCGACTTCGACCTGGACTGATCCATCAGCCCTGGTTTTCGACTACTCGGCAAAGGGACAATGGAGGTTTACGTTAGGAGCGTCATGGCTGAACCTACCTACGAAGAATTAAAGGCGCGATTGGCGGAGCTTGAGAAACAGGGCACCCGCAGAACCGGAAGTCTCGAATTCCGGGTTGGCGAAAAGGGCGGTGTCAGCGTTTACGGCTTGGGGCGCTTTCCCGTAACTCTTTATTACGAACAATGGATTCGCCTGCTCGATTCCGCCGATAAACTTCGCGAATTTCTCGAAGAGAACAAGGCCAAGCTGAAGTTGAAAGGGCAGTAGGTTGAGTTTGCCCTTGAGCCTGCTCTCGATCTCGCTAGACTGGAAGCATGCCTGTACAAATTGGAGTAAAACCGCACAACTTCCAAGAACCGCTGGGCCTCCTCTCGGACTGCCATCGCCGGATCGAAATGTTCCTGGGAATACTCGAAGCACTGGGCAAGTCTCTGGATCGCCCTCCCAGCGCCGAGTCCCGCCGAGCCCTCGAAACAGCACTGCTGTATTTCCGCGAGGCGGCGCCCAAACACACCGCCGACGAAGAGGAATCTTTGTTCCCGCGCCTGCGAGGCATGCAGAGCGGCAACCTTGAAAAAGCGCTGGCTAAAATGGACGAACTGTCGGGCGATCACCGCCGCGCAGAGGCGCTGCATGAAGAACTGGACCACCTCGGGTGCACCTATCTCAGTCGAGGAAAGTTGAATCCGGATGAACTTGCGAAATTCCGTGATGATGTAGCGAGCCTCACGGCGATGTACCAGCGTCACATCAAGATCGAGGACAGCGAACTTTTTCCCGTCGCGGCAGAGGTGCTGCCGGAGGGAGAGAAACTGGCCATCGCCAAGGAAATGGCTAATCGGCGAAGCTGAGGGGTGAGTCTGCGCCCGGAAGCCCGGGGCTTGGGTTGAATGCAGCCGCCCCAGCCTGTATAAAGATGGTGGGATGCTGCCAGCAATTCATATGTCGATTGCTGGTTCCTGTGAAGCATCCGCTGAAGCTCTGACTGACACCCAGCTTCAGTTTTCTCGCCCTGCGGAAGTGGTGGAATTGGCAGACACACCATCTTGAGGGGGTGGCGCCGAAAGGCATGCGGGTTCAAGTCCCGCCTTCCGCACCAGATCCTGCCGCCCTCACCCCGATTACGGGCCGCAAGCGCCGGATGCGCCCGCCGCGGATGCCAGCGAGATGAACACAGGCTGCGAAGTAATGCCGTTCACCGTCGCGGTGGCCTCATAAGAACCGCTGAGCGCCCAAGTCGCCGTCCCTGTCCCGCTGGTATTCGTATTAACCCAGGTGCACACAAATGGCTGAACCGCAGTTACCAGACCAGTGGGGCTGACCGAAATGTCGCCGCATCCCTGGGCGGGACCACAGCTTGCGCTAACCGGGTTTGGAAGCGGGTTACCGCCGTCATCGGTGCCTGTGGGAGTTATGTTATAGGTGACGCGGTTCGTAAGGTCCTGTTGTGAACCAGTGCTGTAATTGCCGGTGGCAAACAGCTGCGTGGTTGCTCCCTCGCCCTTCAAGTTGGTCGTCGGCGAAGCGCTCAAACTGATGCTTCGTAGTTTTCCTATGGCCGGGTCTCCACACCCGAGTTCCAGTGCGGCAAGTGCAACGATCAGCAATGCCGGAATAACAGTGCGTTTCACGTGAAATCCTCCGCTCAGAGTTCGCAGCCTCGCATGCGCCGTGAACTCGCAATCCGGGCGCTGTTGTGCCAAGGATTGACAAGGGCATCCTTGCATAAGTAACCAGTCGGGCCAAGTTACCTCGGTGCTTTCCCTTCCGCGGCAACCGCGTTAGCCCGAAGGTAGATGAAGAGTGAATGAGTCTCGGCTTCGGCTTTAAGGGCGTGGTCAGCCGCGCCAATCATGAACCTTGGCGCAGTTCGGCCGATGATGGGATCTCGCGCGAGCCGTATCGGACTTGACGGTTTCATCTTCAAATCGCGTTAACGACACCGAAGTGACAGGCGGGGCGCGGCACGATAAAATAAATGCAAAGTACGGGGCGTGAAAAGGTTCTTCGCTTCGGATTCTAAGTTCTTCCTGGATTCAAACATGATAGTGCTGGTTACCATCGTTCACGTGTTGGTCTGTTTCTTCCTGATCATCGTCGTGCTGCTGCAGAGCGGCCAGAGCGGTGACATTGCAGCTGCTTTTGGCGGCATGGGCAGCCAGACCGCCTTCGGACCGCGCGGCGCCGCCACGGTGCTGACCAAGGCGACGACCTGGTGCGCCGTAATCTTTATGCTTACTTCCATCACGCTGTCGGTCCGCTCGGCGCGGCACAGCGGACCCGGGTCGGTGCTGCAGAACTACCAATCGACGCCGGCGAAGAGCCAACCCGCGAAAAAGTAGCTTTCAGCCTCGAAACTGCTCTGCTGGTCCAGTTCGCGAGGTGCGCTTAGCAATTCCTTTGATTCGTATCAGCGGCGACAGCAATCATGATTCATGAAATCCTCCCTGTCGGGCCCCTGCAATGCAATTGCTCGATTGTTGCTGACGAAAACAACCGCGAGGCGATCGTCATCGATCCGGGCGATGACATCGCCGATATTCAAGCCGTCCTGAAGAAGCATTCCCTTCGCGTTAAGCAGATCGTCATTACCCACGCGCACATCGACCACGTGGGCGGTGCCATGAAGTTGCGGGCCGCAACCGGCGCTCCCATTCTGCTGAACCAGAACGATTACGCGTTGCTGAAGATGCTGGATGTACAAGCCGCATGGCTGGGCATGAGCGCACCGGAGAAGGTGGAGATCGATGGCAGCATCGGCGATGCAGACAAGGTGCAGGCCGGCAGCCTGGTGGCGAATGTCATTTATACCCCGGGCCATACTGCGGGGAGCATCTGCCTGCACTTTCCCGCCGAGCAAAAACTCATCGCCGGCGACACGTTGTTTGCCGGCAGCATCGGGCGCACTGACCTGCCCGGCGGCTCTTTCGACAAAATCATCCGTTCGTTGCACGAGAAGGTCCTGGTTTTGCCCGATGAAACCGTCGTGGTGCCTGGGCATGGGCCGCTGACCACGATCGCTGAAGAGCGCCAGCGCAATCCTTTCCTGCAGAAACGGCAGTAAATCCGCCGGGTTCTACAATGATTCGATGATTTCGCAGTTCCACTCTCTCATCCATGAACGGTGTCCTGGTCATAGATAAACCGGCTGGTTTAACCTCCCACGACGTTGTTGCGCGTGCTCGGCGAATGTTGCAGGAGCGCGCGGTCGGGCACCTGGGAACGCTGGATCCGATGGCCACAGGCGTCTTGCCGCTGGTCATCGGCAACATGACCCGCCTGGCGCAGTTCTATCTGGCTTCCGAGAAGGCCTATGAAGGAGTGATTCGCTTCGGGTTTGCCACCGATACCTATGACTCGCAAGGTGAGCGCATGGGCGCGCCGCAGGATTGCTCGCTTGCTCTCGACCAGGTACGGGATCTGGGGAAAAAATTTCAGGGCGTGATCGATCAGATTCCGCCTCCATTCTCGGCCAAGAAGGTTCAAGGCGTGCCCGCCTACAAACTGGCCCGCAAGAAGAAAGAAGTTGAGCTCAAGCCGGTGAAAGTCGAAGTCAGGGAATTCGAGATTCTTGGGCTTGAGAGTTCGCGTGCGCACTTCCGCGCGCGCGTCTCATCCGGCACCTACATGCGATCGATCGCCCATGATCTCGGGAAGCTCTGCGGATGCGGAGCCCATCTGGAATCGCTCCGCCGCACTGCGGTTGCGGAATTCAACATCAAGGACGCGCACACGCTGGAGGACCTGGAAGCGGCAGTGCGGGGCGGGGAAGTGGACGGCCTTTTCATCCATCCGCGCCAACTCCTGCCGGCGCTGCCGGCAGTGACCGCGACCGACGATATTGCCGCTCGCATCCGGCACGGGCGGGCGGTGAATCTGCCCGAGCTTTCCCGCGCTCCTGAAGTCAAGGTCTTCTACGGACAGCGCGACCTGATCGCGATCAGCACACGCGTTGCAGGTTCGCTATTCCATCCCAAGATCGTCTTCAGCTGACCTGAACCGGGGCGGCACAACTCCACTATTTGCCGTGCCCATCCAACTATCATGACCCTTGAACAGATGAGCGAACAGCAGTGTCACGCGGCACTGGAGCGTGCCTCATTCGGGCGCATTGGCATCTCCGCCGATGATCAAGCCTATGTCATTCCCGTGTACTTCGCCTACGAAGACGGATACGTGTACATCCTCAGCACTGCTGGACAGAAGATCGAGTGCATGCGCCGCAATCCCAAAGTGTGCATTGAAGTCGATGAGGTCGCCGACGAAAGCCAATGGATGAGCGTGATCGCCCTCGGCAGTTATCAGGAACTGCGGGAGCCGCAATTCTCTGCCGAGCGCGCCAAAGCCCGCAAGCTGCTGCAACGCCGTCCGCGCTGGTGGCAACCGGCGTTCGCGGAACGTGAACTGAAGGCCGCCACCGAGCTGATCGATCCCGTCTTCTTTCGCATCCACGTCGACTCGATCAGCGGTTTGCATGCGGTGGGCGAGGAGGCCAAGACCGAATCCCACAAAGAAGATGCCGCCTGAGGAGCCTCGGCCGCGGGCTCGCGCTTTTCTGCTGTGTGTTGCCCAGTGACTTGGCTGAGAGGTTTGCAAACCACAGAGAATACAGAGTTATAGGAGGGCTGCCGCTTTTCCACCCGCTATCTGCGAAACAATTCTGATTCGTTTTTCGGAACCCCCGCATCGAATATTTGAATTGCATCAGAGCCTTCAGGCAGGAGATACTATTCCCTCAATGCTCGGAAACCGTGCCCAGATGACCGCGATGTGCTGTTGTTGTACCTGTCGTGTCTCTTCTGGGGATGGGGTGCAGTCGAGCTAAACAGTTCTAATTTTAGTTTTTAAAGCTCAAACCCACCGCCAGAAGATGCTGGCCGGTGGGTTTTGTGTTTTGCGACGGAATTCAGCCCTTAGCCATCTTTGCTTAGGCCGAGAGCCTGAGGTTTGGCTAAGAGCAAATAGCTAAAGGCTAAGAGCTGCAACTATGAAAGCCTCAAATCCGCATTGGAAGTCACAACTCGACGGCAAGATGCCCGAGGTGCTGGCCCGGGAAATCGACATTTTTGAAACCGAGATTGCGCTGCGCAAACAGGGCAAACTGGAAGAGCGCCTGTTTGCGGAAACGCGGCTGCGCCGCGGGGCCTACGGCCAACGCTACGACAACGGCCAGCGCAACGACGGCCAGAAAGTCCAAAGGCTCGAGTTCCCCTCGGGCGAACTGACCAAGGGTCCCAACACCATGTGGGATGCGCCGGGCATGCAGCGCATCAAGATTCCGGGCGGCGGCTTGAACGCATCGCAACTGGAAGCCCTGGCCGAACTCGCCGAAGAATATTCCGACGGCATCGCGCATATCACCACCCGCCAGGACGTGCAGCTTCATTACGTGCATATCGACGATACGCCCAGCGTCATGCGCCGCCTCGCGGCAGCTGACATCACCACTCGCGAGGCTTGCGGCAACTCTGTGCGGAACGTGACTGCTTGCCCGTATGCCGGAGTGTGCCAGGACGAAACCTTTGACGTAACTCCGTATGCTCGCGCATTGTCGCGCTTCCTCTTGGGCCATCCTGATTGCCAGAATTTCGGCCGCAAGTTCAAGCCGGCTTTCAGCGGCTGCGCGCAACACGCCTGCGGATTGACCAGCCTGCATGACCTTGGGCTGATTGCCAAGAAACGCATCCATGAAGCGGGCAGGGAAGAGGTCGGTTTCGAAATGTACGTGGGCGGCGGCTTGGGAGCAGTGCCGTACCCGGCCAAGCTGTTCGCGTCCTTTATCCCGGCCGAAGAGCTTTTGCCGTTGGCCCAGGCCGTGGCCCGGGTGTTTGCCCGCCTGGGCGAAAAGAAGAACCGCAGCCGCGCCCGGCTGAAATTTCTGGTGCAGGATCTGGGGATCGAAAAATTTCGGGAACTGGTGCTCGAGGAACGCAAGATTCTGCCCTTTGATCCGCGCTGGACCGAGTATCTGGCGGAAGCTCAAGGGCAGTTCCAGGAGGCTCCGCTGAAGCCTGCGGCGGAACACGTCGATCTGGTCACCATCAGCGACCTGAACGGAGCGACCGAAGACTTCAAGAAATGGTTGAAGACCAATACGCGACCGCAACGGCAGGCAGGCTATGTGACCGTTACGGTCACCTTGCCGCTCGGAGATATCACCGCCAATCAACTGCGCGCGCTGGCCGACATCGTCCGCCGCTACACTCGCGAGACCATTCGCACCACGGTCGAGCAGAATTTCGTGATCCGCTGGGTCAGCAAGGGCGATTTACTTGAACTGTACAAGGCGCTTCGCGCTGTGAAGCTTGGCCAGCCCGGAGCTGGCGCCCTGCTTGACGTGGTGTCGTGCCCGGGCACCGATACCTGCAAGCTGGGCATTTCCTCATCGCGCGGACTCGCCGCCGAACTGCGCAAGCGGATCAGCGAGAACAGCTTCGTGGGCGATGAAGCGGTACAAAACCTCCACATCAAGATTAGCGGCTGCTTCAACAGCTGCGGCCAACATCACATCGGTGATCTTGGCTTTTATGGGGTGAGCCGCAAAATCTCCGGCTACGCCGTGCCCCATTTCCAGGTGGTATTGGGAGGCGAGTGGGAGCACAACGCCGGATCCTACGGACTGCCGGTGGTTGCGGTGCCTTCCAAGAATATCCCGCAAGTGGTAAGCAGATTAACCGAAGCTTACGTGAATGGAAGGAATTCCGGAGAAACCTTCAAGGAATTTGTTAAGCGGACAGGGAAGGCGGAACTGAAGAAATTGCTGGAGGATCTGACGCGTCCTCCGGCCGGCGACCGCTCGTTCTTCAGCGACTGGGGCGATCCGCGGGAATACAGCCTGGGAGATATGGGGGTGGGCGAGTGCGCCGGCGAAGTTATTTCCCCGGTCGATTTCGGACTGGGCGCCGCGGAACGAGAGCTGTTTGAGGCTCAGTTGGCGCTGGAGCGGGGCGATGCGCAGCAGGCCGGGTCCCTCGCTTATCGATCGATGCTGACGGCCGCTAAGGCCCTGGTTCAGGCAGAGTATGCCGATATCAGCGACAACGCGGATCAAATCGTCGCGGAGTTCCGGACGCGATACTACGAAACGCAGCTTTTTTTCGACCCGTTTGCAGGGGGCAAATTCGCCAACTACCTCTTCGACGCGCATGCGCAAGCTGACCAGCCTGGCAGCGAAGAATCCAGCCGCTACCTGGTAGAAGAAGCTCAACTGTTCATCGATGCGGCGCACAGCTGCAGTAATAAGCTGACCGCGGTTCCGGTTGGACGATAGGATACTGGCACGTACGAGGACCAAATCTTGACCAAGGGCATTCTTTTAGAGGCGGAACGACGAAGCATCGTGGAACTTCAGCACATCAATGTCAAACTGCCGCTGCGGGGAGCAGTGGATCTCGGCGCAATCGTTCCCATCTTCCACAGTTGGATTCAGGACCAGGTTTGCGACGAACTGCTGCTCGACGTCGCCGATTACCGGCACGTGCCAGACGGGCCGGGAGTAGTTCTGATCGGCCACGAAGCGGACTATAGCGTCGACAATACGGATGGCCGCCTGGGAATTCGCTACAACCGCAAGGCCGTGCTCGCCGGAACCAACCAGGACCGCCTGGAACAAGCTTTGCGAAGCGCGCTTCAGGCCGCCCAGAAGCTTGAGGAAGATACCCCCGCAAATGGGAAACTAACGATTAACGGCCAAGACATGGAAATCTGGATCAACGATCGGCTGCTGGCGCCTCATGCCGACCAAACGAGGCAAGCCGTTGCAGCTGAGCTCACGACATTTCTGGACAGAATCTTTAGCGGCACGTCGTACACCTTAGCGTTCAATTCCGACCCCCGCAAACTTCTAATCGCCAGGGTCCGAGGGGAAAGGGAGTTCTTGGCTTCGGAACTCCTGGACAGGGTGAGCGAACCCAAGATCGCGTGAGCCTGAGGACCAAAGGCGTACAGGCTCATCCGACTCCTACGGAATGTCCGATAACAGATATTATGTAAAGTAAGGCAAGGGTTTTTGCTTCGTTTACTTACACGATGAGTTCGACGGCCTGCAGAGGGCCCTGGGAAGCTCGAAATGCGCTTAGCTGGAAGCAGCGATCACGCCCGCGTTTCTACATCCGGTACTTGCCCAAATCCTCGTCGCTCAGGCTGTCCAGCCATTTGCGAAGTTCTTCGCTGGTCTGCGGATCGGAGGCGCTGGCCGCCTTCTTGGAGGTCTTGAGTACCTCGTCTTCCACGAAGATGGGACAGTCGACGCGCAGGGCGAGCGCCAAGGCGTCCGAGGGGCGGGAGTCTACGCTGATGATGCGCCCATCGCGCTCCATCCAGATGACCGCATAAAACGTGTCTTCTTTCAATTCGGTTACGACCACTTTGTGCACACGGGTATCGAGGCCTGCCAGCACGTTCTTGATCAAGTCGTGGGTCATGGGCCGGGGTGTGTTTACCTTCTCGATCTCAAGAGCGATGGCGTTGGCCTCGTAGATGCCAACCCATATGGGCAGCACGGTGTCGCTATTTGCGTCCTTGAGAATCACAATGGGCGTGTTGGTGACTGGATCCATCAGCAAACCGCGAATTCTCATTTCCACTTCCATTGTGACTCCTTCAGACATCGGGTGACCCGGCAATCGGGTCATGGGGTGAAGTTTAAGACTTGCCGGTTCCGTTTACACCACCCTTTCACCCACCAAGCTATTCGGGAAGGCGCGGGTTACCTGCGCCCAAACATAGCTACCCAACTCGATATTCGGTGACGTGGCTGTGAAATTCAAGGTTTTGTTTTGCGACGTCCTGCCGATCCACTGTTTCCGAGCTTCATTCTTCCCTTCAACCATGACTTCAACCCTTTCGCCGACATGCTTCTGGTTGTGCGCCTGCTGAATTCCCCGCTGCCTCTCGAGCAGAACCGCCAGTCGCCGCGATTTCTCCTGGTCTGGAATGGCATCGTCCAGTTTAATCGCCGGCGTATTCGGGCGCGGCGAATACTTGAAGGCAAACACTCCGTCGTAAGCGACTTCGTCCAGCAACGATAACGTGTGCTGAAAATCCTCTTCGCTCTCCCCGGGAAAGCCGACAATGATATCCGTTGTGATGCTGATATCGCGGTGCGCGGACTTCATCCAGGAAACACGCTCCAGGTATTGCTCGCGGGAATACAGCCGCTGCATCGCTGCCAGCAGGCGCGTTGACCCGCTCTGTACCGGCAGGTGCACATGGTCGCAGAGCGCAGGATTCGAGTCGATGGCCTCTACGATGTCCTTGCCGAAGTCGCGCGGATGCGAGGTGGTGAAACGCACCCGCCGGATTCCCGGCACTTCCCCGACGGCTGACAGCAACTCCGCGAACAACCTCTTCCCTGCCGGGTCGTGGTAGGAATTAACGTTCTGCCCCAGCAATTGAATCTCGGTGTAGCCGAGATCCGCCATTTGGCGGGCTTCCGCGAGCACGGAATCCGATGTGCGGCTGCGCTCCTTGCCGCGGGTGAACGGCACGATGCAGAAGGAGCAAAACTTGTCGCAGCCTTCGATGATGGTGATGTACCCGCGATGGGGATTCGTGCGCGCCGTGAATTCGGTCTCGAAGCACTCGTCTGTCTCGCGGTCGTCGAGACCCGTGACCCGGACCGGCATGCCAGCCTGCTCAATCTGAACCAGCATCTCCGGCAAATTGCGATACGAAGCTGACCCACAGACCAGCGAAACGTGCGGCGCGCGCTCGAAGATCTTATGGCCTTCCTGCTGGGCGACGCAGCCCAGCACGCCAAATTTCTTGCCTTGGGCCTGCAGTTTCTTGTAGTCGGCGAGACGGTGGAAGACCTTCTGCTCCGCCTTGTCGCGGATGGAGCAGGTGTTGTAGAGCACCAGGCCGGCTTCTTCGACGGTGGGAACCTGGCGGTATCCCTGGGAGATGAGCGTGCCCACAACCTTCTCAGAGTCGTGCACATTCATCTGGCAGCCAAAGGTTTCCAGGTAAAAAGTCTTTTCCGACGCAGCCATCTGTCCAAGTATAGCGCAGGCTCTGAAGGGTCTTTTCACGGCGCTGTAGAGGCCGAGTCGTCCTCAATCGCGAAAAAAAGCGTGGAGTAGCAAGTCCAGCGGAATGATTCGGGGCCCTTCGTGGTGACTAGGGGACGGCAAAAACGCACACATTCGAAACGTTGATGGAGGAAACTTATGAAAGGAGAACTGGGAAGCGTTTAGGGAGGCGGCAGGCGCCGGATAAAGGGGAGGTACAACCAACGCCTGCCTTCCGTCTCCTTCGCGTTGGGGCTGAACTATATGTAAATGAGATACGCAGAACGTGGCTATCAGGGTGATACTGTATTTTTAGAATGAGGGCTATGGAGACCGAAGCCGAGCCACGAATATTCTTATCTATATAGCTGTCAGGAACTTACGAACCCCATGCAATGACCGGGCGCACAGCGGCTCAATCTTGGCTTTGGCGCGTCGTGCCATGTTTCCCCCTTTGAGCCTTGTCCACCCGGCGCTGGCTGCGTCCCCGCGACTATGATAAATTCGGGATGCACTTGAGCGGTAAATCTCGAGAAACAATTGAACGCGCCGAACCCGACCCCAGCCGTTAGCGTCATTATTCCCGCCTATAACGCCGCAGCTTTTATCCCTGAGACATTGGCTAGCGTGTTTTCGCAAACTCTCTCCAATTTCGAGGTCATCGTGGTGAACGATGGATCGCCCGATACGCCCGCATTGGAGAAGGCGCTGCGCCCGTTTCAGGACCGCATCCTCTACTTGCGGCAGGAAAACAGCGGCCCTGCGGGAGCGCGCAACCACGGCATCCGAAAGGCCCAAGGGGAGTTTGTCGCCTTCCTCGATAGCGACGACGCCTGGCCTCCGGAATACCTGTCGGCACAGATGAAAATGTTCGCTGAACAGCCGGCGTTAGACCTGGTCTATGCCGATGGGGAGCTATTTGGCGACGGCCCGCTGCCGCGCCAGCGGTTCATGCAGACCTCGAGACCTCCGACCGACCTCGTGGGACTGCTTTCGGAAGGTTCGCAATTCATCCCATCAGGCACGGTGGTCCGCAAGAAAACTGTTGAACAGGCCGGCTATTTCGATGAAAGCTTACGTGGCCCTGAAGATTATGATCTTTGGCTGCGGCTGGCATATGGCGGCGCACACATCGCATACCAGCCCGATATTCTTTTTCACCGGCGCACGCACCCGGCTGCCCTAACCGCCAACGAGCACAAAATGGTATCGGCCCTGGTCCGGGTCTTCCGAAAGCTGCAAAACGCGCCCCAACTCCCACCGGAAGCCCGGACGTTGCTCGAAAAGCAGCTTGGCCAGGCGACCGGGGAATTGGGCCTTTTCGAAGGCAAAGCCGCTCTACAGCGACACGACGCCCAGTATGCGCTCCAACAATTCCGGAACGCATACTCCTATTTCGGGGGTTGGAAGCTGCGGCTGCTTCTCCTCGGATTGCGGTTCGCGCCGCAATGGACCTGTCGCATTGCTGCGGCAATTCAGAAGCCCGCAAGTCGGGCCGGAACCGTTCCCATTCCGCAAACGCAGCAAAGTTCAGGCTAGTACCTGGGTGACGCATTCGCGTAGGAACGAAACAAGGTGCGTCCGCCAATGCGCACTCTCGCTCGCCACCAGCCGCTAGTTGCCAGTGGATGGATTCCACTCAGCGCGGGTCCTGCTGTTCATTGCGATGCGCGCGTCTCTGGGCCGCAACGAAGTAGCCGGAAAACCTGAGGAATTGCAGTTGCTGCCAAAAGGCTTCCTTTCGATTGCCCTTCAGGGCGGAGTAGAACGTTTGCCGAAGGTGGCGGAGAGCGACCCGGTACTTGTACCTGGGCACCCGGAGGATGCGCGGCCCATCTCCTGAATCCGGGGCCTGGCGGAAGAAGTCGGTCTGCCCCACACGGAAATGCCACCGGCGCAGATATTGTCGTGAAAATCTTTCCAGGGTTGGGCAGTGGTACACGACCGCCCGCGGATAGTGAATTAGTTTCTCCCCATTTCTGCGCAGCCTGTCCACAAACTCTGTCTCTTCCCCTAAAGTGGTGGTAGTCGGAGTCTTGCCCAAGTCAGTCCGGAACAGACCATAGGTGTCGAACACCCAACGAGAAAAGCTGATATTTGCCCCCCAGCCAACTTCGGCCCACGAATCGCGGTCCGAGATGATCACCGAATCTCCGGTATCGAATAGCGAAAGCACGCCTGCGAAACGTTCGTCCCACCAGTCCGGCAGCTGTACGCTCTCATCCAGCAGGATCTTGCCTCCCGCACAAGCGCATTCATATTCATCAAAAGCGGTTTTGACTTCGGCCAGCCAATTGGGAGCAACCGTGACATCATCATCCAGGAAGGCGATGATGTTTCCCCTGGATTCCCTGATGCCGCGATTTCGCGCGTGGGAGAGTCCAGGTTCGCTTTCGAGTACATATCGAGCCGGGAATCCCACCCTTCTGGCGAATTCCTCAACAACCTGTCTGGTCTGGTCCACCGAACCGTTGTCAACTACTACGATTTCCCAAGTGAGATCCGCGGACAACGGATGTTCGAGACTGTCTAGCAGCTTCTTGAGCAGGGCGCACCGGTTGCGCGTGCATATCACGACACTTATGTCCATATAAGGCCTGGCTGCTTCGACGGCGTCCGTTCGATCACCGGTCGCATGCACTCCGAGCAAATTCCCCCGCAATCGCTTACTGGAGGAGAGCGGCGAGTTCAGCAACGCCTTATTCCTCGGCTATTGCGCATTCCCCCGCCCCTCTTGCCGGGTTCTTCGCTTCAGATTTGACCATGCTCCCGACGAAAAATTGCGAACGGCGCGCAGCGCGTTGGCGATCACGCGTAACTGAAGCCGGAAAACTTGTCGCATCTCGTCCCTCGCCCGCTCCCGTTCCTGGTAAAGGTGAAGGATAATGATGTTCCTCTCAATGACTTCGTCGGCAAATGTTTCCTCGCGCACCCCAGCCTTTTTCGCGGTTTCTCCGCGATTGCCCGCAAGCTCCCGCCATGACTCGCGGTCATAACCCAGGGTTTCGAAGTCCGCCTGGTATAAGGAATAGACTTTTTCGGCTAGATTTTGGTTATAAACGACCGCCGCTGAGTGGGAGACATTCCTGGCCTCGTTCGCGAGGGGTGCGGAAAGCCCCAAATGTTGTTCGAACCTGGCGAGGCCATCGGCCATTTGCTCAATCTTGCCCACATACGAAAAATGCAATGCCGAGAAAAAGAGATGGTCAACCTGGCGACGCCAATGCGAATCGCACGTCCGTAAATCGCAGTAATTCGCTATATAGTCAACAAATTCCTCAAAGCCGATTAGAGACTTACCACGCAACTCAGGCAGGCGGCCTCGTATTTGCAGGTACAAAGATTGTTGATCGGGCTCGCACAACAAAATTTTGTTCTTCCATGACGAGGCAAGCCGGGTGTACGGATTACGAACAAATGTGAAGCGAAGAAAATCGGGTGATTCCAAAACCTCCCTTTGCGTCTTGTCGTCAAGCTCAAGCAGCGAAGGCAATGGGACATTCTCGCGGGCGTGAACAAACATGTCCCTGCGGGTCTCGCGCAGCCCGGCTGCAAACAGCTTGAGTGGCGGCGCCTGTTCCAGGCTGCGCAGCAACGTCTTCATTTTGGTACAGGCGGCTTTCGGAACTTCAAAATAAAGGTAACGTTTGGAAATACTCACGAAAGTGGAATACCGAAGCCGCTGAGTTATCTCCTCAGGTTTCAGGTCGCTGTAGCGATCCAAAATGGTTTGGACGGCGTAAGGATAAGTCATCGATTCAACCTAAATACGCTTTGCGAATCTCACGTGTTGCGCACCGATAAAGACTCTCACGAATACGGCGAGCGCAGGCACTGGGCGATTTGCGCGCACAAAATGAAACCACATCTGGCGCCCACCACGTCAGGTATTCCCCGCTCCGCGTCCCTCCCAGATTCTTTTAATCTCCCCCGGCGCGTACGGCGGATCTGGGCAAAATCGCGCGCTCCAGCATTTTGGTCTCAGCCGGCGTGAATTCCAGAAACCACAACACCAGCACGTATGCAATGGCGGAGAGCAGCCCCACCGCGGCCAGAGTTTTGTAATTTGGCGCAACGAACTTCAGCGTCAAGAGGAGCGGAATGAGCAGGGCCACGAGAATGACCGCCAAAGTTCGCCCCATCCGCCGCACATAATCAAAGTAATTGATCGAGGCTACCCAGCAGACGTAGACGGGCTGGATGACGATTTTTGTTACCAGCATGGGAATCATGGTTCCCAGGGCGACTCCTAAAATCCCATACTTCCTCGCCAGCAGAATGCTGAGAACCAGGTTGGCGCCGCCTTCCATGGAATTAAACCAGGCAAAGAATTTATGCTTGGAGATCCCGAACAGCAATTGCACCGAGGGCGACTGCGCCAGGCCGAAGATCCAGCCCGTGACCAGCACCACCAGGCAAGGATACGCATCGAGGTAACGATGCCCCATCCAGCGGGTGATGAACGGTCTGCCCCAGGCGATCAGTCCAAAGGCGATGAAGGCCGCCGAGCAAGCGGAAATCTTGCTGCCGAAGAAGAATACCCGCTTCAGCGCGTCATAGTCTTTCGCGCCCTCATGGCGGCTGAAAATCGAAGGAAACGCTTCGGTGGCAGCCTGCATGAGCTGGACAAAATACTGCGTGAGAGTGCCGGCAACTTTGTAGTGGGTGACCGCGGCCAGGCCGACGAATCCCGCGACCACCGGGGCGTCGACCTGAAAGCGCAGAAGGTCTGCGATGCGGATGACAAAGCTCGAAGCGCCATAGGAAAAGAGCGACTTCGCCGTGGCGCGGTCCCACTGGTGCCATCCGAATTGGAGGAATGGCAGAGTCTTGTGCACGTAAAACAGCGGCAAAATTTTTGCCGGCAGCGTGCCCAGCAGAACGACGATGGCCATCGCGACCACGTGGTGGCCTCTGAGCAATACAGCGATGATCAGTGCGGTTCGCAGCACGAGCGACAGCAGATCCAGGCTCGCCAGCAGATGAATATGCAGATATGCGTAAAGAAAGCCGTTGTACACCTTGGATGGAAAATCAAGAGCGAGACTGAGACCGAGGATGAGAATCAGCTTCCAGAAAACTGCCGCATCGGCGGGCGTCCTGGCGAACTTCGAGGAGGCCAACGCGAATCCGCAGGCCAGCGCCAGAACCACCAGACCCAGGCCCGTGAACAGACGCAAGGAGGTGTTGTACACGCGGTTGCAGGCATCGTAATCCTTCGCGCCCACCGCCGCGGAAAGGTGCCGCGTTACCGCTGAAGAGAGGCCTAGATCGACCAGCCCGTAATATCCTACGAAGGCTCCAACCAGAACCCAGATGCCGTACATGCGGTCGCCCAGCATGCGCACCACGAAGGGCATCATGAGCAGCGAGACCACCGCATTGGCGGCCAGGTTGCCCGTGCGCAAAGCCGCTCCCAGCACTACCTTGCGGGATGAGCTCAGCACGGCAAACCCCGAAGCGGCTGGACCAGACACAATTTCTTTCGAGAACGGTTCAACATGCTAATGGGTGTGGACGAAGCTCAGAGGTTTTGAGTAGTTGGGCAGGTTGCCTGTTACTAAACTATCACCTCAGCTCCGGATGTGCGAAACACGAACGGCCAGCGATAACCGCCGACCTTTTGGGGGTGTGAGGACGAGTTCGCCGCTTAGCAGACGAGTAGGACACCACTGGAAAGCCGATCAGTCGAGCCGGACCATGATCTTGTGGAAGCTCGATGGATTGCCTGCCCATGAGGCCAAGGCGGCCGCCGCGTCTTCCAGCGGAACCGTCATGCTTATCGCTTCCTCCATGGGAAACTTCCCGGCTTCGAGCAACTGGATCACCGCACGAAAGTCTTCCGGCTGCGCATTCCGCGATCCCAAGATGTCCAGCTCTTTTTGCACGAACAGTCTGGTCTCATACGTCACCGGGGCTTTGGCATACCCGATGTAGACGACTCGGCCGCTAAAGGCCACCTCTTCAACCGCCGCCCGAAAGGTTTCCGGCCGGCCGATCGCCTCAATGACGACGTCTGGTCCGCGGCCATCCGTCGATTCAAGCAGACGCTCATGCAGAGGTTCACGCTCGCTGTTGATTCCTTGAGCCGCGCCGGCAAGCCGGGCCGTTTGCAACTTCCTATCATCGACGTCGATGGCAATAGTCTTGGCGCCGCGAAAACTCGCGGCCGCTATGGCGCCCAGCCCAACCCCGCCGCAACCAAAGACCGCAACGATATCGTCAGCCGCTACTCGCCCGCGGGCGATGGCGTGGAACCCCACGGTAAGCGGCTCCACCAGGCACAGTTCCGTAACCGAAAGCTTCGCCGGGTATAGCCTCTCCGGGGGCACAACAATGTATTCGGTCAGGGCGCCGTCGCGCTGTACTCCCATGGTCTGGTTGAATTGACAGGCATTGGGGCGACCGCGGCGGCAGGAAGCACACTTGCCGCAATTCGTATAGGGCGAAACCGCAACGTCAGTTCCCACCGCAAGCCCAGATTGGCCGGCGGAATTCTCCACCACGGTGGCAGCGATCTCGTGCCCGGGGATGCGGGGATAGGTCACCAACGGATTCTGCCCGCGAAAGGAATTCAAATCGCTTCCGCAAAGTCCCACCCTGCGCACCTTAAGGAGGCAATGCCCATCCGCGTTCGACGGCTCGCGCACCGACGCAATGCCTGCTTCCCCCGGACCGCGCAAGACCAGAGCCTTCATCTCGCATGAATCCTGGCGGCGAATCCTCCGCCCGGCGCCAGGTGGATTTTCATCCTGGTGGCCCGGCTCACCTGCTGCGTGGATTTCCTGTAATCGGTGGCATCGCGGCCGGCGTTAACTCCGTCCTCGTACGAATCCATGCTGAAATTGCCTTCTGGCAGGAACGAAAGATCCAGTTCCAGGTCTCGCGGCGTCCAGTCGGTCATCGCTCCAATCCACCAGTCAGATCCATTTTTACGGGCAAGCAGAACGTACTGTGACATCCTGGCGTCGAGCACTTTGCTGTCATCCCAGGTTGTCGGCACCGGACCGAGGAACTCCATGATCTCCGGTTCGCGCAGGTAATTGGACGGGCTGTCTGAGAGCATTTGCAGCGGCGCTTCGTAAATCACGTACATGGCGAGTTGCTGGCAGCGCGTGCCCAGCGCCATCGGCTGCGACATGATGGGCGCGAAGGTCTGGCGGGTCACATTGCGCATGGCGCCGGGAGTGAAATCCATCGGACCCAGGAACATGCGGGTAAACGGCAGGCTGACGTTGTGCGCCGGTTCCGATTCCCAACTCCACTTGCTCCACTCCATGCCGCGCACGCCTTCAGTGTTGATCAGGTTGGGCCAGGTCCGCATCATCGTCGCCGGCTTCTGATCGCCATGGTAGTCAACCAGCAGGTGCCGTTTCGCTGCCTCGCGGCATACTCGCTCAAAGTAGTTGACCATGATCTGATCGCTGCGCTGCATGAAGTCCACTTTGATTCCCTTGATCCCCCACTTCTCGAACTGGTCGAGTGCCGGGATCAGTTGATCGTCCAGCGTCTTCCACGAAGCCCACAGAATCAGGCCCACATTCTTCTGCTTGGCATAATCGAGCAGTTCCTGCATGTTCAGGTCCGGAACCACTTCGAGCAGATTGCCAAGATTGTACCAGCCATCGTCCAGGATGATGTAGGGAATGCCGTACTTGGAAGCGAAGTCGACGTAATACTCGTACGTCTTGGTGTTAATTCCGGCGTGGAAGTCTACGCCTTTGATGTTCCAGTCATTCCACCAGTCCCACGCGACTTTTCCGGGGCGAATCCACGATGTGTCCTGGAATTTCGCGGGACTCTCTAACAGGTAAACGATCTCATTGGTGATAAGGTCGCCATCGTGATCGGCGATGCCGAGCACTCGCCAGGGGAACGTGCGCGTGCCCGCGGTGACGGCAATGTAGTCAGCCGCTTCCACAACCTTGTAATCGCGATCGCTGGTTTGCTGCTGCTTGAGCGGATACGGAGGGAAGGTCGCATGCAATGCGAACTGGGGCGCGCCGCCCTTCAGCCACAAACCTGGATAATCGCTTAGATCCGATTCCGCGATCGCCAGCTTGGCGCCGCCACCCACGTCCACTACCGCCGGCAGCGTGGCGATGAACTGCGGAGCAATCTCATTCAGGCGATGCGGCAAATACTTCCGCTCATTGTGCGAATAAAAGCTGTCTTCCTCCGGGTAGTAAACCACCGCATTGTTCGCGAAATTAAAGTCTGCCTGTTCGTCGTAAATCCGGACCTGTTTGCCGGGAAGGGTGGTCTCAAAGCGGTAAGCGACACCCTCGTTGTAGGCGCGAAACGTGATCGCGTAACCGCCTTCGAACGACAGATGAAGTTCGTTGTAGTGGTCGCGAATCTTTGCGAATGCCTGGTGAACGACTGGTTCGATCTCCTGATCATGAGTGCCCTGCTTGGCATTGAGAACTTTTGCTTGCAGGCCCAGCTTGTGATGGTCGACATCGAGCGAAAGCGCGGCATTTTCCAGCAGCGGCGCGCCGCGCAGGAGCACGTCATAGCGCACCTGCCCGGCGGTGCGCACCCGCACTTCGATGCGATTGTCCGGCGAGTTCAGGTCGTAACTCGATTGCGCCGCGGCCGACATGCTGGCAGAGAGCAACAGAAGCATGGGCACCAGAAAGCCTAGGATCGTTTTCATGAGTTCTATGGCCTCCAACACACCTGCCAACTAAAACCAGATATCTTCCGTTAAGTTAAGCGTTTAAGCAAACTGTGGAAATGCGGCTATTGAGAAGCCGGCGGAGGCGAGTTCGTCAGGGCACCGACAAACTGCTGCATGCTGGAGTAGAGCGCGAGCCTCATCCAGCGCAGAAACTGTACTTGGTGCGGCTCTTTTGCGGCAGCCCCACAGCTTCGAGGCGAATCATGCGCTGGGGAATCTTTACCTCATGAACCTGGAGCGACATGCAACAACATTTTATCCCCACGTCGACGCACTTGCCTGGCAGCTTAATAAATCAGCTTCAACGAAAACTGGATTTGCCGTGAGGTGCCGGCGGTTCTGCTGATAAGCCCAAATCCGCTGCCCCGCACCACGTTGTTCGGCAAACCAAAATTGACGATATTGAAGAGATTAAAAAGCTCGGCTCGGAACTCAATCGTTCCCAGTTCCCCATTGCCGCGGCGGCCAAATGGTGTGTCCTTGATCAAAGCGAAATCAAGATCGTGGAATCCGGGGCCGCGAAACGTGTCGCGTCCCAGCGTTCCGAAGCGGCCATGGTTCGGGCCGGTGCCTCCCGGCACGTTGATGGGAATATTAAAGAACGAGGCATTACTCGCGCCCTGGCCGAAGTAGTCCTGGCGCACCGCGCGACTGGTGGATAAGCGCGGCGTCGAGACAAGATCAGGACGATCTGCTCCGGCGATCCCCGCACCCGTCTGCTGAATCCCGGAAAAAACCGTGAACGGCGATCCCGTCATCAGCGTCGTCACGTTCAGCAACTGCCAGCCCGAGGTGAGAGTCTTTCCCAGGGGCCGCAGGAACTGAATCCGATCGAGCGGCAACAGTTGAATGACGCTGGCGGTAGCCACGTGCGTCACATCGAACGTCGACGGTCCCTTCTCCGCGCTCGGGTCCCACGGATTTTGCGGAAGGGCTTGCAGGATCACTCCCGTGGCACCCAGCAGCCCGCCCAAAACTGAGCTGCTATCGTCAATCGACTTCGAATACGTGTAGCTGGCCTGGATACCCAATCCCGCCCGGGGCGAGTTCTTGGTCAGGCTTGCCTGCAATGCGTGATAGGTGGAATGGGAACCGCTGGTCATCAGCGACTCAGGGCCATAGCCTCCGGTGTACTGGCCTGCGGCATTGAACCGTGTGTAAGGCGCGAACTCGGGGTTCGCGCCGCCATAGCCATTGGGCGAGAACACGCTGGCCAGGTGGATCCCCGAAGTCGCCACGTACGCCGCGCTGAACTTCACGTCGTGAAAGTCATGATCGATGCCCAGGCTATAGCTACCCACGTATCCATTGCGAAAATTGCTAACGATCCCGCTCGGCTGTACCAGTTGCACCTGGTGACCCGGGGTCAGCGCCGTCACGTCAGCCTGCAACCGGTCGACATCCAGGATGGTGTTGGGCAGTACGCTCTGGGTCGTTCCCTGAGGAAAAACCGGCTGGCCATTCGCGGCGTAAGCAGTCGGCACCCGCAACGGCACCACCGAATCGCTGAATGGCACCGCCGCCCCTGGCAGAGCGCTGACAAATGCCTGGAACACAAACGGAACTCCCGCGGTAAGAAAATTGTCCTGCCAGAGATTGGGCAGCATGGTCGTGATCGCGCCGCCGGCGTGCAGGACAGTATTCGCGGGCAGCGCATAGTCCAGTTCGAGGCGCGGCCCGAAGCCTGACCAGTCCTGCGTGTATGGTGGTTGAGGATCGACGACAAACAGTTGCGTGGCGGAATGGTCCAGGTACGACACGGGATGACCCTGAGCGTCGAGGAAACGGGGCGTGGAGGTTCGTTTCGTAGCTTCGTGAATGCGGCTGTTCACTTCATAGCGCAGTCCCGAGGTCAAGGTCAGGCGCGAAGTCGCCTTCCACGTATCCATGAGGTAAAAGTCGTAAGCTTCGCGCCGCACGCCCGCTTCATTAAAGCGATTGCCAATAGGGGTCTCGGGAGCTACGCCCATAATGGAATAGGAGTACGGGGTGGCCGTCAGCAGCCCGAGCAGCGAATCCGGAAGCGGATCGCCGATCTGAATGTCGTGGGCGCCGCTGGCCGATGCAATGTGAACCGGCGAATATGCCGTTCCCCCTCCGAAAGAATAATTCCCGTTGGTGTTGACGCCGAATATCGTCGAATCGCGATTGACGCGAATTTCCGCGCCCCACTTGAAGGTATGCGAGCCCCTGATGGCCGCCATATCCTGCTTTAGCTGGTACAGATTCCCGTACGACCCGAAGATCTGGCCGGCTGATCCATTGAAGGCTTCGAATAAGCCATCACCAAAGTTGATTCCCGGCTGGGTGTGGTCAAGGCTCGGGAAAAACGGCGTGCTGCGGATGTAGCCAAGCGAAGTCTCGAATGAGAGATGCGGGCTGATGGTGCGGGCGTACCTGACGGCCGCGTTCCGCTGGTGATCGAAAAACTGCACTGCGAATCGCGGATCGATGGCCGTCTGATCCGGATTCGTGGTCGGACCGGTCACTTGATTCAGGCTGAAGCGGGTGAGCAGCGTGGCTTTCTCGGACAGTCGATGATCGACCCGCACGGAAAACTGATCGCTCACCGTCGATACTGTCGACGATGCTGCGTAGGTCCTCGCGCCGAACGCGCCGTTTGGAGTATTCGGCAACGGGTACGCCGAGACTACTGGAACTATCGCCGGGTTTACCGGGACGGTGAGTGTGTCGCCGGGAAAAGTCGCGGTATCAATTCCCTGCCGCTCGGCCGAGGTCGGCACGGGAAAAACCTGGGTTGTACCCAGCACCTGGCGAAAACCCTGGTACTCTCCGAAATAAAAGGTTTTGTCGCGGCCGTTGTACACCCCCGGCAACACCACTGGTCCGCCATTGGTAAAGCCAAATTCATTGCGCACAAAGGGTGGGATGCGCCGGTGGGTTATGGCCGGGTACGGATCGAAATAGTTTCGCGCATCGAAAGCCGCGTTGCGGACAAACTCGAACACGCTTCCATGGATCTGGTTTGTCCCCGACTTCGAGACCACGTTCGTGTAGCTGGCCGCGCCGTGCCCGATATCAGCGGACATAACCCCGGCGTTCGCCTGCACCTCCTGAATCGCGTCGATGTTGAAGTTGGAAAAGGTTGCGCCGCCCATCTCGGGATCCGTCGTGTCGGATCCATCCAGCGCGAATACGGTTGCCGTACCACGCTGCCCATTCACCGCGAACTGCTGGGTGAAGTTGGCGGCGCCATTGGTGTCGGTCATGGTCCCTGCGGCCAGCAACAGCAGCTTGCTGAAGTCGCGGGAATTGAGCGGCAAGCCTGAGACTTCGGCGCTGGAAAGGTGTTCCCCGCCGGAAGCTTCGCTTGCGGAAGTTTCCCCAGTCGATTGCGTGATCAGAACTCGCCCACCATCACTGTCGTTCGTCAAATGAAGCTGAACTGCGCCGGAGTCCTCGCGAAGTTGAACTGGATTTTTCGCTTTGTACGCCGTCGAGCCTGCGGTCACCACCAACTGGTAATCTCCGGGCGCGACCTGCGCAAACCAAAAGGCACCGGCTCTCGACGTGATCGTCGAATACTGAGTTTCACCATTCCTCGATCGAAGCGAAATTCTCGCGCCGGCAACGCCAGTACCTTGCGGATTGTGGACGACGCCGTTCCACGACACTGCGAATGCTGCCGGTGCAAGAAGTAAGAAGGTGAAGATCAGGAGGGCTCGGGCCGGCATAGCCGGATTATACCGAGCGAGAGGTCAGGGTCTGCGGGCCACATCGAACCAGAAGCATAATGATCGATTCACAGCCAGTGAGTCATGAATCATCGGATCCTTGAGAGATCGAAAATCTGGCAATAAGGGTTTTCTGTGCGAGCTTTGCGGGTCATGGGCGCACTCTGCGGTCAAAAGCTTGTAGCCGCAAGGGTCGCCAAGGAAAGCATGCGAACCAGGCAGACTACTTGGAAGTTCGCCGGCGGACGGAAGCGCTCGCGGTTCCACCTTTGTCAAGCGGCGCCGGATTTATGAACTCCTGGAAGGCTTCCAGACTGGCCATCTCCAGCAATCGCTGCCGGCGGGCTTTCGCAGGCATTTTGTCCCGGAACGCCTTCCGGCGCATTCTGCCCACGTGTTCAACCCAACCGCCCCACTCCGGCCCAAACTGTTTTTCCAGTTCGCGACGCAGCCGGGCAGCGAGCGCCGGGCTTTGCCCGTTGGTTGAAATGGCGATCTGCAGCGGACCCCGGCGCACCACCGCGGGATAGAAGAAATCGCAGTGCTCGGGATCGTCCACCGCGTTGCATAAGATGCCCCGCGCCTTGCAGGCACGAAATACGGCTTGATTGGTGGCCGAAGAGTCGGTTGCAGCAACCACGCAGAAGGCATCATTCACATACCGCGGACTAAAGTTGCTGCGGCGCCAGACGATCTTCCCTTCCCTCGCCTGTTCCTGGATTCTTCGCACCGCGCGTGGACTCACGACTTCGACCCGCGCACCGTGGACCAGCAATCCATCGATCTTGTCCGCCGCAATTTTTCCCGCGCCGACGACCAGGCACTTGCGGCCTGCCAGTCGCACCATCATGGGAAAAAAGTTTGGGTCTTTGCTCAACCGAAGCTCGCCTCCGGAGTTCATGGTACCGCAGTCTTCCCTTGTGAGCCCTTGTGCCCTCCCGGTTAACGGGTTTTGTCGGATACGGTGTAGAGGAAACACAGAACGATGACTGCGAAGCGCTACCTGGCAGGGGTAATAAAGGTGGAGCGGACGACGCCCGCCCCAGTTCACAAGCAGACTATCTCGCCGCCGGGACCGCACTCCTTTGCGTCAGCGGCACAAATTTCCGCTCGGCTTCTCCCGTGTAAACCTGTCGCGGACGCGCGATCTTCGTGTCGCTGTCGCTCATCATCTCGTGCCAATGCGCGAGCCAGCCGGCCGTGCGCGGAATGGCGAACAGCACGGTGAACATTTCCGGCTTGAATCCCATTGCCTGGCAGATAATTCCCGAGTAGAAGTCGACGTTGGGATAGAGCTTATGCTGGACGAAATAGTCATCCTGCAGGGCGATGCGCTCCAGCTCCAACGCAATGTCGATGCGCGGATTGCGCTTGGTCACCTGGAACACCTGCTCCGCCGTCCACTTGATAATCTTGGCGCGCGGATCATAGCTTTTATAGACACGGTGCCCGAAGCCCATCAGCTTCCCGTGTCCATCCTTAATCTTCTTCACATAAGCCGGCACATTTTGCTTCGACCCAATTTCATCCAGCATGCGCAGCACTTCCTCGTTCGCGCCGCCGTGGCGCGGTCCGGCCAGGGCCGCCGCTGCCGCCGCGGTGGCCAGAAACGGATCGGTATGCGCGCTGCCCACGCTGCGCATGGTATTGGTGCCGCAGTTCTGCTCGTGATCCGCATGCAGGATAAAGAGAATGTCGAGCGCCCGGGCCAATTCCGGCGCCGCGCGGTACTTCGGCTCGACCATCTTCCACAACATGTTCATGAAATTCTCGGTATAGCTGAGGTCGTTGTCCGGATAGACATACGGAAATCCCAGACTATGCCGGTAGGACATGGCGGAGAGCGACGGCATTTTGGCGATCAGGCGCTTGATCTGCTTGATTCGCGACTCGGGATCGAGAACTTTCCTTGCGTCCGGGTACAGCGTGGACAGAGCCGCCACGCCGCTGACCAGCATTCCCATGGGGTGGGCCACGGGCAGGAACCCTTCCATGAAGTGCTTGATGGTTTCGTGCAGCATCGTGTGATGGGTAATTTCATGCACCCAATGCTTGAGCTCATGCTCGGTAGGCAAGTTTCCAAAAACCAGCAGGTACGCAACTTCCAGATAGGTGCAGTGCTCGGCCAGCGCCTCGATCGGGTAACCGCGATAGCGCAGAATCCCGTTATCCCCGTCGATGTAGCAAATGCTGCTCTGGCACGACGCCGTATTCATAAAGGCCGGGTCGTAGCTCATCAGCCCGAAGTCCTCCGGACCGGTTTTGATCTTCCTCAGGTCCATCGCGCGAATGGTTCCGCGATCGATGGAGACGGTATAGGTTTCATCAGTCCGATTATCGGTAATGGTTAAGCTGTTGTTCGACATGCTCACGGTCCTCCCGTGCGATGCAATGCTCTGCCCGGCCGGTATCGTCGGGACAAGGTACGGCGTACGCCGCGGGCATTGCACCCAGCGGCGCGAACCTATGCAGAGTTATCATGGGTGCGAATAGCGGGCTGTGCGAGGAGTCACGCCAGATTGTGACAGCAGACACGTTTCAGCCCGTAAGCGGTTGCGAAATAGCGTTACTGGGATCCGGAATTGCCGGTCGGCACGCTGATCCCGGCCGAGGTCCCGGACGTGAACCGCATGGGCAGCGGCCGATATCCGTTTCGCGTTCGGATGTGGTACTTCTTACCCTTCTCGCCCACCACTTTCACGGAGATTTCGCGCCAGCCACGGTTCGCGTTGGGTTTGGGATAGTAGCTCAGCGAATACAGATGCGCCAGATCATCCCGAATCGAGGCAAACGCCTGCTTCTCTTCGCGCCAGTTCTTGGCGAAATAGACCTTGCCGCCGGTGGCCGCGGTCATGCGTTGAAACACCGCCGTGGATACCGGATCGATCTGCGCCTCGCGCGTGCTGATCATGTAAATAACGATGCCGGTCGATTGCGCCAGTTCCGCCACGTCCTCGGGCGGGACCACGCTGGCGTTGTCGGGGCCATTGGAAAAGACCACGATGACCTTTCGTCCCTGGTATTGGGCGGCTTCCTTCACCGTCAGCAGCAGGCTGTTGTAGAGCGCCGCGTCATCTCCCGCCACCGTCGAACGCACTCCTTGCAGAACCCGCATGCGGTCATCGGTCAGCGCCGCCGAGCGCGACAAGTCGCGGCTGTAGGAGTAGAAAGCAATTTTGTCGGCGTGCTCGAGCGAGCGTACAAAATCAGCGATGGAATCCTGCGCAAACACAAATCCGCGGTACATGTAATTGCTGGTGTCGAACAGGATGAACACGTTGGAGCCGGCAACCAGCGCGCTCAACTCGCTGGCCGATGCGCTGTTCGGCAGTTCGCGCGGAGCCTTGCTGCGCGCCGTTCCCACCGACGGGTCGGCGTTGCCTCCGCCATTAAGCGCCGAGTCGAATACCCGCCGAGTGGGCTCGTCGCCTTCTTCAAAAGTTGCCAGCTTTTCCGGGATTCCATCCTCGCGGATCTCGAAGTCTTCGGGAGGCAGATGGGTGATGTAATTCCCTTTGTTGTCGGTGACGGCAACATTCAACTGCACCATGTTGACGAACACCTGGATGTCAGGCTCAGACTCCTGTGTCGAACCGGTCTGAGCGCCGAATGCAAGAATGAAGCTGGCCAAAATACAACCGCTGACGAGATGCGATTTTGACATGACGCTTTCCCTGCTCACCTGCCGGAACTGCGCTCCGGACTTGAGCTTGATTTAGTTATCCTCAAGGCGCACATCTGTTGCTCTGGTTCTCAATGCAGCGTTTGCGGCGGCACGGCGGACGCAGTGGCCGACACTCCCGAGACTTTTCCTTCCCGGAATTCGTCGCCGGCTTCCCGCATGGCACGGAGCAAGGCCGTCCAGTCTTCAAAATCCGTGGCGAAAATCTTTTCCACCATCAATCGGGTTAATTCCGGCACCAGCAGATTCAGCTGGACCGGCGGTATTCCTTTTTCATCGGCTAAACGGGCCCAATACAGATTGTTGGAATCCCAAGACTCCGCCATCAGCCTGCTGGAATATCCGGCGAAAGCCGGAAATGGCTTCATGTTCAGCAGTTCCTGCCCATAGCTGTCCGCAAGAATTCTGTGGGGTACGCCGAAATCTCGCGAAATTCGCTCCCAAGTCAGCTCGTTCGCGTCTTGATGCAACAAGCCGTCAAGTTCCTGGCCGGATGGACCCCAAACCCCGGTCTCTTGCGGAAAACGTCTTCTGAACTCCTCCGTTAAATACAGAGTGTCAGCAGGCGTGGTCCAGGTAATCGCGTCGTGCCCATTGCCCTGCTGCAGATCGTCGTCGACCGAGGCCAAGCGGTCCGGCGCCATGCGCTCAGAGAGAATGGAAATGACCTTTCCCCGAAGCTCGTTGTCGGAAGAGGCCTTCCCCAGCAACTCCTCTCCGGCGCGCTGATACAGAGCGACAGCATGAAGCTCCGTACGGCTGACATGCCACCACCTCGGCAGAATCGCATCCGTCAAAAGTCCAGGCACCGACTCACGCCAGATCAAGGCCTGAACATTTTCCGGAGTGATGAAGTCCTGCTCGGCTTCGGAAAGAACGTAAGGCAAGTCGGCCAGCGATCCGACCAGGTGCACGCCGCCGCCGGCGGGTGTTCCCTGCCCAAACAGCTGGGCCGCGTGCCATAGATCTTCGACGCCCGCCACGGTGTCGCCCGAAAAATCGTGGGAACGCACAAACAGGGGATTGGTCCGCAGCAGCTGTGAGCCCGGCGGCTCATAGTAGGCATAGTTCATGCCCACCAAGGTGTCGCGCAGGAACGACGTAAGCTGCCCCCGCGCCTCCTCGAGCTGGGCCGCACTCGCACTGCCTTTGAGCAGCTTCGACATGTCCGTCTGCATCTGCAGCTCGGTGTGGCGGTTGTTGTAAATTCCCGCCGCCCACTCGTTGCGCTCGGACGAGGTAAAAATGGGGCGCGGCATCTCAAACTCGCGCAACTCGCCCGCCAGCGGCACCAGCGAACTGCCGATTGTGGCGCCGTGCTCCATTTCCTTCAGACCTTTGCCGAGCGCCAGCAACGTGTCCAGAGAGACCAGCCGCTGCCCGTCCATGACGGAACGAATATTCTTCGCCACTTCCTGGTGGATGTGCTGGCCTTCCGTGCCCGACTGTTTCGGCCCGGCCAGCAGCTCGATGAACTCATCCTGTGACACCGCGGTTTTGCCCGTGCTTGCTCGCGAGATGGCGCTCAACGATGCGGTAGTGGCGTCGAAAAGCTCTGCTCCGCTGTTGATCTTGGCGAACGGGTTAAGAACCTCCTGCCACGACTCATTCAGGCTGGCCTGGGGAATCTCCTGCTGCCGCGCCAGGATTTGCCATAATCCCATGTTGGCCTGGAAACTTCCCATGGCATTGCCGCGCAACACATGATTGGAGATGTGGTCGACGGCATCGGCCACATTGACGAAAGTGGTCATGGCGGCGTCGTCCAGTTCCGGGAACTCCGAGAAAATCGGATACTGATCGCTGTACTGATCGAACCTCCTTGCCAAAAGCCGGATGGTCGGCGGTTTCAGCCGGTGCTCCGGAGCGCGCTGCTCATCCAGTTCGGAAAAGAGCAGATACATTTGCAGCGGGCTGCGGTCGGTGTCCAGCCGGGAAAAGGCGAACATGGCTTCCAGCAGCTGGTCCGGCCGCGTCCAGTCCTTCGCGTGCTTATGCCAGTCCCGAACCACCTTATAGTCGGTTTTTTGGCTCAGGACTTCCTTCCAGACATCCAAGCCGCCCGGAACCAAGGGCTGGCCGTCGGCGTCAAATTGCACTCGCGTCAGCAGCAGCAACAAGCCCGGGGCCAGGCGAAATGCGGGACGGGCCGCGTCCGTCGTTATACCTGTGCTTCGAAAGGCGGTGTAAAAGGTCTTCAGGCGGTTGCCACTGGTAAAGCGCTGCTGCTGCTCAAAATTGATTCGTGCAAAACAATCGAAATACGCGGCCAGCCATCCTTTGTCTTTTGCCAGCAGCTTGGGAACGAATTCGGCGGGGGCTTGCGGGCTTGCTCCGACCAGATCCTTCCAGGCATCTTCGGCTTTGGCTCCGCCCGGCACCTGCACCTTGCCGTTGCGAATTGCGATATGGGTTCCGTAAAAGTCCAGGTCGGGCGCGTATGTCAACAGGCGCTTCAAGCCCACGGCCTGGAGAAGAGTCGTCCGCGTTTCCGGATCCATGCGCGACATCGCCCAGTACAGCCGGGCAATGGCCGGTCGCCGCAAGAGCAGTTCGACCAGGTCGTAGGTGTTCCCCGTCTCACTCTTGCCCAGATCGCGCCAAACGTTCTCGGTGAAAAGCACGGGTACGCGCGATTCGGGAAAGTGATAACTGAAGGGTTGCCCATTTCGCAGCGACTGTTCCAGAGCATTCAGCGGGAAGCCGGAATCGGTGGTCAGGAAGGCGCGCTCGGCGTCGGCCGTAACCAGCGATGCGTCCTTTTGGCCGCATTCGCCGCGCAAGCGAAAACCTAGAATGTGCAGCAGGCCCTCAGCGTGTGCGCAATCAGGGATCTGGATGGTCCCCTCGGCGCCTGCGAGGGTCGAGAGCTCGCGAGCCTGGGTTACGTAACGCCCCAGGAGAAGCAGGAATTCCGTTGGGCGCCCGTGCTCTTGCCACCCGATGTAGCCCTGTACATAAACATTCCGGGCCAGCAAAGGCATGACTTCTTCGCTGGAAACTTTTTGGCTGATCCCCGCCATTCGCAGGAACGACCGCAAGGGACCGGGGATGGTGACTTGCTCCCTGGCAGCAGAAACCGTTTGAGATTGAGAACCTGACGCCGCCTGCGCTTGAGCGCCTGCCGCACCGAACACCAGGGATACAACTACCGTAAGAACCGGCAGGCGAAGAAGATGTGGCATAGCTGGGCCTCCACGAACCTTCGACACGGTGCAATCGGACCGTGGTCAAAACAGTCGACGACGCCGTGGTTCAGCCGGGAGCCTGGCGAGACTGCTCTGCCGCGCAAATCCGATGAGGCGATATCCATCTGCTCTGGGAAGCTGAACACCACCCCAAAAATCTGGTCAACATAATACGCCTGTTAACGCTGGCATTTAAGAAATTGCTAAAAATTTTGCAATTTTGACAAGTGGCGGGTTCCCGGTGCAATTGCGGGAACTAAGATGCCGCTCTCCTGCCCTTTGCGTTGCTCAGGTTGAGCAGAGTTCCCGGCGTGTGGGCGAGTTTTCGCCGGTTTGGCGGAGTAGAAATGACTTCTGAATGCCTGTGGCAGAGGAGAGCGGCGTCTACCAGGCGCGGAATTTGTCGACGTCGTCGCAGTGGCGGCGAACCCGATCCTGGTTTTTCTTATCTTGCACTAAGCAGCTCTGGATGGCCGCCTGCAGCCGGGAATGGTCGTCATCGGGAAGCCCGAGGAAGCGGAATGGCTGCAGTTCCCACGAAACCGGGGTCAACATTTCCGCCGACCCCAGCACCGAACCCGCCGAGGTCAGGAACATTAGCTTAGCAACCGAGCCCTGGCGGATGGGCCGGGCGAGGCTGAGAAGACCGCCGGTGACCGAAACCACCTTCAGCTTGCCCGCGGCACGCTGCCCGTCGGCAAAGCGCAGCACCGCGGGCACCGCATCGGCAAAGCGGGCGCGGTCCGGCCGGCGTGGCATCGGCGATTGGGGAAAGTACGCCATCCTGTGTCTTACCAGTATGCGAGTTCCCCGCCATTCCCACGAGATTACCGAAGGCCAAGCGGGCGGCAACGATGAGGACGTACACCTTTATGTGCAGGAAGGCTGCGACGAAAGTTGCAAAAGCCTGCATCTTCGTCACAAACCTTGCGCATTTATAGCAACCCTTGATTCTGCCACGTTTGCGCCCTTTCCCGCCAAAAGCCGCGCCGGACGCGGGAAATCCCGCACCGGCAAGCGAGTTTTGCACCTCCGGTTTTGACAATTTTCATTGACAATTCCAGAGTCACAGCTGAGAATTGGCGGGCAAGTTTTGCCGCAGTTTCCTGGGTTGGCGCGGTTTCGTGGGGTTCGGTTTGTAACGTTCAGCTGCGGTTGACTCACCTTACTTACGTCCGCTCAAAATTGACGGGAAAGCTGAACGCCGAGGGGCAATGAAAGTTCCGCCGTCCACTCATTCCGCGTGTCTGATCGCGCGCAGTTTTTCATTCCCCGCATTCCAACTGGCAGCCCGGAACTGCCCAGAACTCTGGCCGGCGCCGCTCCCCGGCGGTGCGCAACACCCATAGAAATGAGAAGAGAGGAAAAGATGAACGCCACTCGTCGGATACTCCCTGAGCTTGACCCCGGCCACTCGACAGCAACCAGCAGCAAGCCAGCGTCGTTGAAGCAGCGGTTGCGGATTTTCGTGCTCCTGGGCATGCTTCCGGCAGTGTCGCTGTTGGCGCGACCGCAGAATGCTCCCGCCACTCCTCCTCTCAACTTCGGCAACAACTTCTTCGTAACCGGCGATTACATCGTCGCCGGCGCTTACAACATGACTTCGAAGTTCCAGACGATCAATGGGGTCAGCTACGCAATTGGGACCATCAGTGTGCCGGATAGCAAAAACACTGGCATCCAAGGGGTGAAGCAGGTTCCTCAGGGAGGACAGATCGTTGCCGCCTTGCTGTACTGGCAAACGGTGGAAAAGGTGGGAGTGACGCCGGGTCAGACCGGCTCTGGCCAAAATGGATTTTTCCGGCCGGTATTTAACGGTGGTCCATTGGCGCCGGGTTACGCGATTGCCGGAACCAACATTACCGGGGCTAACACGGTGTCCTGGAGTTCCGGCGGATGCTCCGGCACGTCAACCGGTAAATTACTGCGAACGTATCGCGCCGATGTCGCCGGGGCGCTGCCCGTAGATGCCAGTGGCAATCCCATAGCCAACGGCACTTTCGAAGTCCGACTGCCCAGCGTGGGCAACTCAACCCCAATCACCCTGGGCGCAACTCTGGTCATTATCTACCGCCTGCCGGGCGGCCTCGGGGTCCCCCTGAACGCGGTCGTCATCTATGACGGCGATTATTCCCAGAACAATTCGCAGCTGATCATGGCGCAGTCCCTGCAGGGGTTCTACGACGCCGATCAAAATACAATCACAAAGCTGACTCACATCGTTGGCGGCGGACAAAGCAATAAGTTCCAAACCGTTTATTTTGGCAAGGACGCCAACAACCTCACCAAGTTGCCGCTTCCCTATGGCAACAAGTTGCCAGCCTTCCCGGGCTGGTACGGAATGTGGGACAACCCTACCTGGACATTCGCAAACGGCCCGAGTCCGTTGCCGAACGACGCCGCGGGTGCGACCACGCAAGTGGTGCCGTCGGCCAGCAATCAAGGCTGCGTCTCCTGGGGCGCGGTCATCATGAGCACCACGGTCAAAAACAGCGACGGGGACGGCATTTTGGACTCGTGGAAAACGGACCCGCGTGGTCCCGGATATTGCGATGCTTCGCAGAATAACGGTTCGTGCACTGGCCCCGGAGATCCGGCGTGGGTGGATCTGAGTGGTGCAGCAACAGGTCACAAAGACATTTTCTTGCAGTACGACTACATGTGCAGCTCCATCAGCGGCGGCAGTTGTGCCACGGGGGGAACGGACTACTCCTTCGACCCAGGGCTGGCGATCGATCCCGCTGACCAAAAGAATGCTGTCGATAAGGTCGTTGTAGCGTTTCACAATCACGCGGGAAGCCCAGAACCGTTTGCTTTGCATGCGGTCCCCGGCAACGCGATCCTGGAAAGCCAATCGTCGTGCGCTGACACGGATGTTGACCAAAGCGGCAATTTAACCTGCCCCTTCCCCAACGAGCCGGGTACCCTTGGATTCCGCGAGGGCGTCGCCTATATCAAAAATCAGACTATTGAGCCAAGCACAGGTTTGCTCGGGTGCGATCCCGCCTCCGATCCCAACCCCTGCGTTGCCGTCTTCAACCACGGAAAGAAGGACAGCTATCACTACGCTTTGTTTTCCCACGGCGTGGGCCTGCCCAGTTGGTTCCTCTCAGACAAGTCACTAACAAGCGTGACCCAGTCCGGCAGCACGGTCACCTTTACGACTTCTACGCCGCACGGGCTCTCTCCGATTGCGGGGGACACGGTCTGCTCAGCTGCCCACGGCTACATCGGCCGCGTGAGCGTGGTCTTCGCGATTACGAATCCGAACCTGGAGGGTACGTACTGCGCAAAGGCGGTGGGAAACCCGCCCGCAGCCAACAAGTTCGCAATCACCGTCAAAGCTTTGCTTCCGGGCACGGTCCTGCCCAGCTACACAGTTAAAACCGATCCCAACCTGGCGGTCGCCAACGGGCAGGTGACCAGCATGTCCGGGTTCTCCGACGTGGGCGGCCAGAATTCCGTAATCTCCCTGGGCTACGGAAACTGGGGTCCGCCTAGCAGCCCCACGTCGGACGGTAACAGTTGGCAAGTAAAGGCTGGCACCTTCATGCACGAATTAGGTCACACCCTGGGCCTGACGCACGGCGGAACTTTTTATAACAACTTGGTCAACAACCCAAGCGATTACACACCCAACTACGAACCCAACTGCAAACCCAATTTGCAGAGCGTGATGAATTATCAGTTCCAGGTCGATCTGTTGGAGCCACCCAATACGCAAAATCAGGTGGTGGACTATTCCGAGGAGACGCTGCAAACGCTCACGGAGAACTCTCCGCAACTGCCGGGATTCTTGAGCAACCCATTTTATGACAGAACAGCCTGGTTCGAATTGACAAGCGTTGCTGGCGGTACCCCGATGGGAGGGCATTGTGACGGAACGTCTCTGCTTGGTACCGATCAGCCGATGTCCTACGTCAGCGACTTTGTGTCGAACTTTGGCTGGTCGAGTACCAATGGCGAGGACATCAACTTCAACGGCAGTTCCACCGATGTTCTCCACGGGCACGACGAGTGGGATGGCACGCCAGCCGCTGGTGCGGTGGGCGCGTCGCCGGGTCTCGATCTCCAACAGGTCAGCGCGGTTGGCACCATTAGCACGGTAGGACTCGGTGGCGAGGCAGGGGCGCTAAAACCCGCGGGCGGTGGAGGCGCTTTGAAGCCGGCAGGTGGTGGAGGCGCTTTGAAGCCCGCGGGCGGTGGAGGCGCTTTGAAGCCGGCAGGTGGTGGAGGCGCTTTGAAACCTGCAGGTGGTGGAGGTCTTAAGAGCGACGTCACCCACGAACAGGTCAACTCGTACGCGCGTCCTCCGAGAAGTCTTACCGTAACGCAAGAAGAAGTGTCGCCGCGGTACATCGATCTGAGCTGGACAGTCCCCACCTTCGGCCAGATCGTGCAGTACAACATTTACAGGTCGGCGGCGGGAGTGAACGGCGGAGCGTTCAATCAGATCGGCCAAGTTCCCGGCTCTCAGACTACGTTCCAGGACACCACGGCAACTTGCAACACGGGCGGGTACCAATATCGAGTCACCGCGGTCATCAACAATGACTCGCCGCCGCCAGCTACTTTAGAGAGCACGCCTTCAAACGTCGTGTCTGTGGTTGGCCAGGGTACCGACCCGATAACAGCGTGCTACGCGCAATCAACTATCAATCTGACGGCACCCGCCAGCGGCACGCAGGGCGATGTCGTACCGATCACCTGGTCGTTGAGTGATGACTTCTACACCACGAATGGTCCTGTGAGCAATGTGAAAGCAAACACATCGCTCGTTGCCCACGGACCGCTACCAAACAATTGCGGCTCTGTTGGCGATACCACAATTTTGTCGAACGGAGTACAAACAGCAATCAGTGGAGCAAGTTCGCTTGTTCCAGGCGCCCCTGGAGCGTTCACGTTCAACTTCGACACTGACGCGTTCTGCGCGGGATCGTATACGTTCAAGCTGACTTTGGACAGCACCCAAACGGCAAGTACTCCGGTCGCATCTCCGTTGAAGCTCAGCATTGACATAAACGACCAGGACAATCCGACGATCACTACGCTGAGCCTGCCAGGCGCTACCGTAGGAGTGGCCTATCCGGCAACTACACTCACCGAAGATGGCGGAACCGCGCCATTCAAGTGGACAGTCACAGGGCTGCCGTCCGGCATTGCACAGCAGACTCAGTTCTCGCCGACGCTCTCCGGCACTACATGCGTGGCGGCTGCCACATATCCAGTTACCGCAACGGTTCTGGACTCTGCCAATCCGCAGAACTCTGGTTCGCGAGGGTTCAATTTGCAGGTAAGCAAGGCGACTACCACGACAGGCGTGGCTTCGAGGGCAAACCCGTCAGTCTTCCAACAAGCGGTCACATTCACGGTGACTGTCACACCGCAATCTGGCTGCACGCCAACGGGAACGGTAACCCTTTACGACGGGGTGAACGCAATCGGTTCGTCCGCGCTGACCAATGGAGCGGCTACGTTTGTTTTCTCCGTAGCCTCGAGCCTGTCGGTTGGCGTTCACAACATCTCCGCTAGCTACGCGGGCGACAGTAGCTTCACGGGAAGCAGTTCGGGAGTCTTGCAGCAGATCGTAAACAAGGCCAGCACGAGCCTAAGCTTCAGCTCAATCGCTCCGTCCACGGTATTCGTCGGCCAACCGGTTACCGTGTCTTACGCGTTCGGAGTGGTATTACCGGGACTAGGCTCTCCAGTCGCTCCGACTGGCACCGTCAATATAGTAGCTAGCGATGGATCTCAATGCGTGGGCCTGCCAACTCTCGGAGGCGGGAGCTGCACGCTCTCTCCGATACCGGCAGCAGCTGGCAATCTAACGTTCACAATCAACTACTCCGGGGATGGAAATTTCATAGCCAGCGGAGCTAACGGCAATTACGACGTGTACCAACTCGTCTTCACGGTGCAGCCGAGCAATACGGGAGTGGGTGCTGCCATTGCGCCGGCAGTTGTCGTCACGGCGGAGGACAGCAACGGTAAGACGCTCGACGGCAATGCTGGCAGGATCAACTTCACCGGCGGCATCACAGTGGCTAAAGGTGCAGGTCCGGGTACGCTCTCCGGGACGCTTACGCAGAACGCGGTCGCTGGTGTGGCTACCTTCAAAGACCTCGGCCTCGATCAGGTGGCGAACGGTTACACGCTCACGGCATTACCGAGTCCAGCGCTCGGTGCGACCTCCGTCACATCAAGCGCGTTCAACGTCTCCACCTTCTATATCGACAACCAGGGGAATTTTGGTACGCTGGACTTGACCACCGGGAATGCAACCCAGATTGGCTCGGGTACGCTCTCTGGAACCGCCGGCATAGGCGTATCGCTGACGCCTGCACCGAAGCTTTACACGTACAACAGTTCCAACCAGTTGTTGCAAATAGATCCTTCTGCGGGGACGTCAACTGCTATCGGCAGCCCAGGGACGGTAACGCTCGTGGCTACTGGAAGTCTGACGAATGGGTCCTATTACGGGGTGGACATGGCGGGTAATCTGTACTCGATCGACCTCGCCAGCGGTGCAACAACGCCGCTTACGCCGAAGTTAGTCGCGCCAGGTCCCGTTCCGGCCGGGTGTACGCTCGATGTAAGCTTGACCGGTTCCGCAAGCGTGCTGTACTACATAGTCGGCTACAACGGAACAGGTTGCAGTCCTGACACCTTGTATCAGATCGATACCATCAATGGAACGGTTGACAACGGTACTCCGGTGACCATTGGTGGGGCCGGCGCGTTTGGTTTGACTGGCTCAACTTTCGTCGGGGGCAAGTTGTACGCATTCAACGGCGGGTATCAGGAATACACGATTGACCCCTCAACCGGCATTGCGACGTTCGTAAACCCCACCAGGGTGAATGGCACCACTCCGGTTGTGATCATCGCCGCAGGCGCGAGTAAATAGAACGGTTTAGGTAAACGATAATGCCCGGCTTCGGTCGGGCATTTTTTACTGTGTTCCCGTGCCAAGCCGCGGCGCCAGCGATTAGTTCAGGAGAGTTGCCCGGCTTCGCGGGCGAGAGTGCGCTCGCGCCAAGTCATACAAACTCGCCCGGCCTCGTCAACGTAGGATCTCTGTCTAGAAACGATCGTCGATTCGACTGGAACGTTGTTGTGGGGCCAGCGGTGTCGCCGCGCCAGCGATACTGAGAGATCATCCCGCCATGGTATCGAAGATCGCATCGAGAAGAACGATCAGAGCTACTGCCCTATGCTCTTGCGGACCTCAGATACGAGTGGGTCTTCGGTGGACGTTCCCCGCGTGCTCAGGAAAGTTCGGTAGGAGTCGGCAAAGGCCGGGGCCTTGAGCGCTTGCCGCACGCGGCCTTGGTAGTAATAAACGTATGGAACATACTCGTACGTCGGAACATTGTCCATCAGAAGTTCCAGCGCCTCACCCTTCCGCTTCAGGCAGCGGTCGAATTCAGAATCAGCCTCAACGAACTGGCCTGCCTGCAGGTAGGCGCGGCCAAGCTCGAAGCGGCCAATCCAGGTGTCGAGCAGGTTGTTGGCGTCGGTAATGTCCTTGATCGCCAGGGCGCTGTCCCCCTGCTTGAGGGCGATCTTCCCTTCGATAATCTTGCCGTATGCCTGCGGTTCAACTTGCGTCTCTTTGGCCAGGCTGTCGGCCATTTTTTTCGCCTGGGCGGCGTCTCCGGCTTCGGCAAACACGCGCCCCGCAAGGAATCGCGCCTGGATGGTCTGTCCATCCACCAAGGCCTTTTCGGCAGCGGCCACCGCCGGCTGCGTTTGCCCTTTCAGCAAATCCGCGTAGGCCAAGGCCGTAAACTTGGTGGTGGCGTTCTCCGGCATCTTGGCTTTCAGGTCAGATTCGGCGCCTTGCTGCAGTAGCTTAATCGCCTCGGAGAAATGACCTTGATACAGCTCCAAATCCGCCAGCGCCGAAGTGGCCAGGGATGCGCCCCTCGCATCGAATTTCTCCATGCCATGGTAGGTCTGCGCCGCATCCGAGAGCTTGCCGGCGCCGAGTTGCGCTTCCCCGAGATTGAGCTGTGCGACTTCACCCGGGCTAATCTCCAACGCGGTCCGCGCCTCGCGCTCGCCGGTTGCAAAATCTCCAGCGAATGAGCTATAGAACGCCAGGTTCAGGTGCTCCAACGCTCCCCTGGGGGCAATTTCTTCCGCTTTTCGCGACGCCTCCACCGCCTTCGGGAAGTTGCGCAAGGAGGCATAGCACCAGGCCAGGTCTGATTGTCCAACCCTGTCCGCGGGATATTGGCTAACCAGGCTGCTGTATTCCTCGACGCACTTGGGAAAATTGCCCACGACCAAGTAATAAAAGCCGCGCGTATGAAACCGTTCGCGCTCGGTCATGCGGTCGAGGTGTTCCATCGCCAGCTTGATGTACTTCTCAGCGTCCGCCTGCCGGCCCAGATCGTTGGCTGTACCCGACATCCCCGAGTAAGCGCGGGCGAAGTTGGGGTCGAGTTCTGCAGCTTTCGAGAAACTCTGAAACGCCTGAGCGGTTTTTCCCGCGAACTGCTGCTGCATCGCGATGCTGTACTGGTGCACCACTTCCAGGGAAGCCGCGGTGAACGGTCCCGATATCGCCAGCTGCGCCGATACCGGAGTGGTATCACCCAGCGCCTTGCGGATCGGGGCCGCCAGCTTCGGGATCTCGAGCAATAGCTCGTCCTTGTTGCGGGCGGTAATTTCCGCGCTGGCGATGCTGTTGCCGGTCCTGCCGTCGAGGGCCTCCACCGAAAGCTTGTATCCCTCGCCGCGCACAGTCAGGGAGCCGGTCACGATCGCAGCCAACCCCTGGCTCACCGCAATGAGCCGAGCCGATTGCTCGTCCAGTTTGTCCGAAGAATGCGGAAGCTGTTTCGCAAGATTGCGGGCCGTCTCTCGGCTATAGGCGTTAATGAAGCTTGCGCCTTCCAATGCCACGTTGAACATCGGTTCCAGCGTGCCTTCAAAAATCGGGTCCCCGGTGTAGTTGGTGAAATCGCCGACCAGCACTGAAACGGACTTATTGGGTGCGGTGGGTGCGCTGGTGAATTTTCCCCGCAGAAGGAAAGCGACGATCGCCAGCACCAAAACCGCGGCCACGCCCCCGACCCAGTGCCACGGAATCGTCTGCCCCCACGGTTGCTGGCTGGCCGGAAAGTGCAGCGTCGCCGCGGCGCGCTTTCCCTGCCAGGCTTCCAGGTCGTTGATCAGTTCGGTCGCACTCTGGTAGCGCAGCTTGGGGTCGCGCTCCATGCACCTGCCGACGATCGCCGCCAAGGACGCCGGGATGCTGCTGTCGTGCTGCGTCACCGGAATGGCTCGTTCCTGGGTGCGCTTGATCAGGCTGGCGAGAGCGCTGTCGGCGGCGAATGGCATCTTGCCGGTGAGCAACTCGTACAAGATCAGGCCCAGGGTGAACAGGTCGGAACGCTGGTCGAGCGTGCTGCCCAGGGCTTGCTCCGGCGACATGTACTCCATGGTGCCGACCAGCGCGCCCGTCTGCGTCATGCCATTCGACTCAACCAGCCGCGCCAGGCCGAAATCCATTACGACAATGCGGCCCTGGTTGTCGCGCATGATGTTCTGCGGCTTCAGGTCGCGGTGAATCACGCCTACGGTGTGCGCGGCTTCGAGCGCGCGGCAAATCTGCAGCATGATCTCGACTGCTTCCGAGGGAGAAAACTTCTTTTTCTCCATGATCAGCGAGCGCAGATCGCTGCCTTCGACGAACTCCATGGTGATGAACTTCACGCCGTCGGCATCGCCGAGGTCGTAAATGCGCACCACGTTCTTGTGCGTGACTTCGCGGGAAAGGATGAGCTCCTGCTTGAAACGCTCGATGATGGACGAGTTCCCGGCCAGATCGGGGCGGATGACCTTGAGAGCGACCACCCGGTTCACTTCCCGATCGCGCGCTTTGTAGACCGCTCCCATGCCGCCCCGTCCAAGCACTTGCAGAATTTCGTAGCGGTTCCCGAGCACGGTTCCGGGCTGAAATACCAGGAAGCCGTCGGCCGTGAGCTGCGTGGCTGGGGTTGAGCGAAGGCCTGCGCCGGCAAGAGTGGGCGCGTCCGCTCCCAGAGCAACCGTCATCATGTCATCCGAAGGAGTGGAGGGAGAAGCCGAAGAGGGGTTGGCCGGGTCTGAGGCGGCGCGCACCGCCGCACCGCCATCTGCAATGGTGGCCATTTCATCGGGATGAAGTGGATCCCGTGCCGGCACGAATGCTCCCCAAAAAACTAGTGATCAGAGCGGCAAGAACGCTTCAACCCCTCGCACTGGAAGCCGCCTGGGGCGGAGTAGTTCGTGGCCAGAAGTATATCACTTGCCGAGGGTTGTCCCAGTTGGAAACCAGGTGCTTTTTGGCCGGAATTGGGCAACCAGAGCCGGATTGCAGGAACGTTCCTGCAATCAGAAGATGGCTGAGTTTGAGGAGAATCGACGCCTCGCGGGCGTGATCAGAACCCAGGCGGGCGCTCGCCCACGACTGCGAAAGCGCGCTCCAGCGCCACTCCTGCCCTGCCCAGCGTACCCTCATCGAATAAACGCCCGATAAGCGTGACGCCGTGAGGGACGCGGCGCGGCGGAGAGAAGGTCGGCAACGGATGATTGGGGTCCGGCGCCCAGTCGCTGCGCGCTTTGGACACCTCCACGAAACCGGCGCGCAGGGTCAGCGATGGATGTCCGGTGAAGTTCGTAATGGTGAGCATCTCATCGCGTAAAGAGGGCACCAGCAGCAGATCAACGCTGGAAAAGACGTGCTGCATCTCCTCGGCGACTTTTCGGCGGAAGCGATCGGTCTGCACAAAATCCACGGCGGACAGAAAACGAGCCTGGCGGAAAATGTTGGGCCACGCGTCCGGCACTTGCATCTTCAACTCATTGAGACCGCCGCTCAGGGTCAGTTCCTCAAACGATGCCGCCGCCTCGGAGAAAAGAATCAGGTCGAGGCAGTCATATGGCCAGTCGGGAATGGAGAGTTCCACGGGGACCATTCCGACTTTCTTCACGGTCTCAAGCGCGGCGCGGTCCACATCGGTTGCGGGGTTGGTTTCCATCCACGCCGGAATGTAGCCAACTCGCAGCCCTCGCACGTCTTGGCCCGCGTCGTAATCGAGCTTGCTGGGCAGGCTGGCCACATCTCCCGCATCCGGTCCGGTGATCGCATTCAACACCAGCATGGCGTCTTCCACGCTGCGCGTCATGGGCCCAAGTTTGTCGAGCGACCAGCAGAGGGTCATCGCCCCAGACCGCGGCACACGCCCGTAGGTCGGTCGCAGCCCGGTTACGCCGCAGCGCATGCTCGGTCCGACGATGCTGCCGCCGGTCTCGCTGCCAATGGCGAAGCCGACCAGTCCTGCCGCCGTCGCTGCGCCCGGGCCCGCGCTCGATCCCGACGATCCTTCTTCGAGCAGCCATGGGTTCATGGTTTGTCCGCCGAACCAGACGTCGTTCAAGGCCAACGCGCCAAGGCTGAGTTTTGCAACGAGCACCGCGCCCGCCGCGTTCAAGCGCTTGACCACTGCAGCGTCCTCCTTGGGTACCCGGTCACGAAAGGGCTCGGCACCGTAAGTGGTCCGCACTCCCGCCGTATCGAGCAGGTCCTTTGCGCCCCAGGGAATCCCGTGCAGCGGTCCACGATACTTCCCTTCTGCCATTTCCTGGTCCGCCTGCTTCGCTCGCGCCCGGGCCTGCTCCCCCATCAGAGTGATTACGCATCGCAGCTTGGGATCCAATCTTTGCAGCCGATCTATATAAATGTTGGTGAGCCGTTCTGACGTGAGCTCGCGCTGTTCGATCCAGCGCGAAAGTTGCGTAACTGATGCGAAAGCGATGTCTTCATCTTTCGCGGGCAGCGCTCCGGGATCAGTTTTGCTGCGAATGAACCGGGTCTCTTTCGGCCGCGGGTTAATTCCGGGCAACAACGGGTTCCATTTGGACGCCGGAGCGAGAGTCGCTTGCAATGCGACTTTCCGCGGTCCGACACGGCGCTCGTACAAGAACGCCATGTTCTTCCGCCAACTCGTCGCTGCTTCAACTCTCGCCTGCTCACTAAGGGGGAATTGAACCAGCTTTTCGGCTTCCAGGAAGGTGTTGTTCGAAACCTCGGGGCCGACCGCCGGCCCTGTGCCAAATGCGGGGGGCGCTCCTGCAGGCAGCTCATTCGGATTTTGCTGCGCATATGCGCGCAGGGCCGCCGCGCCTGCGAGACTCAACGACGCGGCCATGAACTGCCGGCGTGATTTCATGCTGGCTCCTCTGGACCATGTGGTGACCGAGGCGTCCATGCGGAGCGAAGCTCCGCAGATCGGCTTATTTCTTCCACTCGGACGGAAACTCGATATAGCTCTCGTTCAAGTCGCTCACGCACGGACAACCCAGCAACCGCAGGGTCCGCTCCAAATCCGCCCGCAAAATCTGAATCGCCCGCGTAACACCCGCATGTCCAGCCGCCGTTAAGCCATACGCATATGCCCTGCCTACCAGCACTGCGCGGGCGCCCAGGCACAGCGCTTTGACGATATCGCTGCCCCGACGAACGCCGCCGTCCATCAGAACTTCAACCTGGCCATTCGCCGCGGCAACAATCTCCGGCAAGGCACGAATGGTGGGAAAGACGGTGTCGAGCTGCCGGCCTCCGTGATTCGAAACCACCACCGCGGCCGCGCCCTCATCTATCGCTCGGCGCGCGTCGTCGGCAATGAGAATTCCTTTGACCACAATCGGGCCACTCCAAATTTCCCGAATCCAGCGCAGATCGCTCCAGCTCACTGCCGATTGCGCCAGCGATTTGCCCACATCAATCAGCGGCATCGGCCCTTGTCCGGGCACCACGATATTTTCGAGATGCGGTACTCCCCCGTCGAGCAAAAATGAAACCAGCCAACCCGGACGAGAAAGGATTTGCGCCAAAAACGGGATCTTCGCAGAGATGCTTCCGCCCAGCAGTTCCACCATGCCGTTTCGAGGATCGCGTTCGCGCATTCCCGCTACTGCCGTGTCGACGGTGATGACCAGCGCCGAAAACCCCGCCTTCTTGGCGCGCTCGATCGCGCCTTCCGCCGCTCCCCTCCCACCCACCAGGTAAAGCTGATACCAGGCAGGGCCGGGCGTTGCCGCCTTCACATCTTCCAGCTTGTGTCCGGAGATAGTAGAGAGAATGTAGCCCGTGCCCGCTTCGCCGGCCGCCTGCGCCGCAACCACTTCCCCGCCGGGATGCATGAGCCGGCTGTAGCCGACGGGCGCAAGCATCGCCGGAAACGAAATTTCGGTTCCGAGGACGCGAACCGCTGTGTCGCACCGGGAGAATGCGATTGCCGCGCGCGGACGGAACTTGATCGATTCAAACGCGCGGCAGTTCTCGCGGAGCGTCAGTTCTCCATCCGCGCCCCCGTCCAGGTAGTCGAACACCACCCTGGGCACTCGCCCCCTAGCAACACGACGAAGGTCCTCGATGTTAACCGCTCGCGAAGGATTCACGTTGAAGTCTGCCGCTTGCTGCGCTCCTCTGACTACCTCTGGGTCCTCTGGTTTGTGGTTTGGCGCTGTGGATCGCAGTCTTAAAAACCAATCACTTGCCCGCTGCACTCATCTCCACATCCAGCACAATCTGAATCTCGTCGCTCACCGCGCCGGGTGCGCCGTTCACTCCAAAATCCTTGCGGTTAATGGTGGTGGTCGCCTCCGCCCCCATTCGCTGCCCACCCATGGCATTCACCGGCGCCGAAGGACCGTCCACGTCGAGCACAACCTGCTTGGTCACCCCGTGAATGGTCAGATCCCCTGTGACCTTCATCTTGCCTGCGCCCGCCGGTTCCACGTGGGTGGACTTGAACGTGATGGTTGGATACTTCGCCACATCGAGAAAATGATCACTGCGAAGGTCGTTGTCGCGCATCTGCACGCGCGTGTCCACCGAGGCCGCATCAATGGTGGCCTCAATTTGTGTCTTGCGTGGATCGCTGGGATCATAAACCACCGTGCCGGTTGTCTTCTGAAAAACGCCGCGCACCGTCGAAATGCCCAGGTGCTTGACGGAAAATTGCGAAGAGGAATGGTTAGGATCGATCTTCCAGGTAGTGGTCTCAGCAGCAGCCGTAACTGCCGCTGCCAGCACAACAAACCAAAAAACTTTCTTCATGAGCCGATCATCCAAACGTAAATTGGCCCGTGCTGTACCACGGGCCATCTGGATTATCCGGAAAACCGGGGCTTCACGTCAAAGTCCGGGTGCCTCGTATCGGACCCTGACCGCACTCGGCCGGCACCCTGCCTTTGGGATGCAGAAATCAACGTCGCGCCACACTACACAATGAAATACTTCCCTTGCTCGAGGATCTTCTGCGCGATGCCTTGCCGTAGCTCGACCGTGTTGTACGGATCGTGCTTGGCGAGGCGCCTTAACATGGCCATCTGGGTACGCAGCATATCGCCTTCCGCCACGGCGGCGATGATCTTGCGCGCGCAAACCTCAATCTTCTCCATGGCCTGCGAAAGATACACGCGGGTTGCGGCCAACGGCAACTCAAATCCCGCCTCGCCTTTCGCGTCGATCATTTTCCGTGTTCGCAGCAGCACCGATTCCATGGCATAAATTTCCATCACCATGTCGGCGATGGCTCCCATGATCTCCTGCTGATCCTGAATCGCCTGCATGTATTTCTGAGTAGCCGCCCCGGCGGCGAACAACCCGATCTTCTTTGCCGCGGCAAGCAGTTTCTGCTCGTCGGCCAACGATCCTTCCGGTTCATCGCTTGCCGAAGGCCCAGAGAGCACTTCATCCATTAATCGTTTGATCGCCGGCATCAACGCCAACTGCCCGGACATCGCCCGCTTCAGCAGGAACCCGGTAATGATCAGCCGGTTAATCTCATTGGTGCCTTCGAAAATGCGATTGATGCGAGCATCGCGATACGCCCGCTCCGCCGGGTACTCCTCGACGAAGCCATATCCGCCGTAAATCTGCAGGGTTTCGTCGACGGCATAATCCACCATCTCCGAAGCCCACACCTTAATGATGGAGCACTCGACGGCATACTCTTCGATTGCCTTCAACGTGTGCTTCGCAGCGTCGGCCGCGGACTTGTCGATGGACGATAAGGCTGAATCCATCAGTCCTACGGTGCGATAGACCAGCGATTCCCCAACGTACGTGAAAGCCGCCATGTTCGCCAGTTTCTCGCGCACCAGTCCAAAATCCGCGATTACTTTTCCAAACGCTTTCCGCTGCTTGGCATAGGCAATCGCATTGTCCAGAGAATTGCGGGCCCCGCCCACGCACATGGCGCCCAGCTTGAAACGTCCGATATTCAGAATGTTGAAGGCGATCAGATGCCCGCGCCCCACTTCGCCCAGAACATTTTCGACCGGCACGCGGCAGTCGTTCAGGATCAGCGGGCAGGTCGAGGACCCGCGAATGCCCATCTTGTGTTCTTCGGCCCCCACGGAGAAGCCGGGGAAGTCGCGCTCCACCAGAAATGCCGTGAATTTCTCACCATCAACCTTCGCAAATACGGTAAACAAATCGGCAAATCCGGCGTTCGTGATCCACATCTTCTCGCCGTTGACGACGTAGTGCTTTCCATCCGCCGAGAGCGTAGCGCGGGCGCGGCAATTCAGCGCGTCTGACCCGGAACTCGACTCCGACAACGCGTAAGCCCCGACCAGTTCCCCCGTCGCCAGCCGCGGCAGGTATTTCTTCTTCTGCTCCTCGGTTCCGAAATACACAATGGGCAGCGTGCCAATTCCCGTGTGTCCGCCCCAGGTGGTTGCAAAGCCGGCGTACTTGGCGATGTGGTCGGCGATGACCGCGGCCGTAACCTTATCCATCTCCAGGCCACCATAAGCTTCCGGAATTTCCACTCCGCTCAATCCCAGTTCGCCGGCCTTCTTCAGCAGTTCGCGGGAGACGGAGAAATCCTTGTGCTCGATCTTGTCAATATTCGGAACGATCTCGTTCCGCGCGAACTCTTCCGCGGTCTGCGCGATCAGCCGATGCTGGTCGCTGAAGTCCTCGGGCGTGAAGACTTCTTCAGGAGTACGGGACTCCAGGAGAAAACTGCCTCCGGCGATTTTTGTACCGCTGACTGTGGGCATGTCAAAACCTCAGAACCACGAAGGACACGAAGATGCACGAAGGAAACCGCGGATCCTGAACCTGCGGCTATTTCCAGTCGAAGCCGTTCACAAAGCGCTCTATTCCATCCTTCCAGCGAGCGACATTGAAGTTTATAAGCAGTCCCACAGATTTGCCACTGAGCTTCAGATAGGTGATGACCTGGGCATGGTGAACCGGAGCAATGGCGTCAACCGATTTAACTTCGACCACCACACAATTCTCCACCAGCAAGTCGATTCGATAACCGACATCCAGCTTCACTCCATAATAAATAACAGGAAGTGGCAGCTGCGCGACCGATTCGTAACCCGCGCGTCTGAGCTCAAATTGCAGGCATGCGGAATAGGCGCTTTCCAGCAGTCCAGCCCCGAGTTCGGAGTGGTAGTGTTCTTAAATTCCTTCGCTGGCAACAAAACGGCGCCTTGGATACAATGCCTGCCATGCGCGGAAACGAGAAAGTGCTCCAGCAGCTCGCCGAATCCCTCAAGGCCGAATTGACGGCCATCAACCAGTATTTCCTGCATTCCAAGATGTGCGACAACTGGGGCTACTTCCGCCTGGGCGGCTATTACCGGAAGGAATCGATCGACGAAATGGTGCACGCCGAGAAACTTATGGACCGCATCATTTTTCTCGAAGGCACGCCCAACATGAGCGACATCGGCAAGATCAACGTCGGGCGAAATGTGAAAGCTCAGTTCGAAAACGACTTGGCGCTGGAGATGCGCGCGGTCAAGCAACTGAACGAAGCCATCGAGATTTCGACCGAAGTCGGCGACAACACCTCGCGCGCCCTCTTCGAAGAGATCCTGAAGGACGAAGAGCACCACGTCGACTATCTCGAAGCCCAACTGCACGCCATCGGCGAAATGGGCCTCGAAAATTACCTCTCACAACAGTTGCACAAGGGAGAAGAAGAGAAAGATTAGGCCCGGGTTTTCGGGCGTGAGCACGCGCTTTGACCGGGCCGTAGAAGGAGGCGAGCATATGCGCAACCCAAAGCCCGGCCACGAAGAAATCCTGCACCGGCGTGGTAATTGCCTGGTGCGGCGCCTGCGCCTGGCTCCGGGAGAAGCCACTCCGTGGCACCGCGATCCCTTTCAGCGCGTCAGCGTTGTCGTAAGCGGAGACCGCCTGGATATTGACTTCCGCGACGGCAGCCCGACCCAGCCTTGGATCATGAGCGCCGGAGAAGTGAATTGGCTGGAGCCGAGCGATCAGGTGCATCGCGCCGTCAACGTCGGCCAAAAAACCTTCGAAGAAGTTACGACCTTTTTTCTGGATCATCCCGACGCAGTCCCGCAGCCCGAAGCGGACGAACTCTGAGATTCTTCCGCGCCCACCCGTGTTAAGCATCGCCCTTATTGGTGTACGAAGGTGAGAATCAGACCGGCGATCGACATCAGAACTATCGAAACCAGCAGCACATCAACCCACGGACTCTTCTTTGGCTTGGTTACTGGAATTTCTGCAATCTTCATAAGATAACTTGCTGATCTGGGGAACGCATTTAGACGATCCTGCTGCTGCTCCAGTTGCATTAACCATTACTTTGCCGGGCACTCATTTCGCAATTCCACTTTCGTAATCTAGGCCTGGTTACTGCAGGGCAATCAGCGGCATTGTGTGCTCATTCGCTATGATGGTCAGCTATGTTTTCGCGGCGCACCGAGTGGAAAATGTTCCCCAACCGCCTCAGCCAGGCGGTCGCTGCAAGGCGCGCCAGCGGTCGCGAGATTCTGGATCTTACGATCTCGAATCCCACGCGGGCGGGACTGGACTACGATCAAAATGTAATTCTGGGTTGCCTAGGCAATGAGAACGTTCTCGATTACGATCCGCAGCCGCAAGGCCTGTTGCCCGCTCGCGAGGCCGTGGCGCAATACTATGCCGAACGCGGCGAATCGGTTTCGCCCGAATCTTTGTTCCTGACCAGCGGCACCAGTGAAGGCTACTCGTACCTATTCCGCCTACTGGCAAATCCGGATGATGAAATTCTGATTCCGACGCCCAGCTATCCGCTATTCGAATTTCTGGCGGGCCTGGATGACGTAAAACTCGTTCCCTATTTACTGATCTACGATCACGGATGGCACATTGACATTCACTCAATTCAGGAGGCCATTACCCCGCGGACCCGCGCAATCGTGTTGCTTCACCCCAACAATCCCACCGGCTCCTACGTGAGTGCGAAAGAGTGCGAGGCCCTGAATCAAATCTGCGAGCGCCACCGCCTGGCGTTGATTGTGGACGAGGTTTTCCTTGACTACTCCCACGATCGCAGGCATCGGCCCTCATTTGCGAACTCAAGTGTGGATCCGTCCAAGCTTCGCGTGGGCGGGGACATTCTCACCTTCGCCCTCAGCGGCCTCTCGAAAATTTCCGCCCTGCCGCAGATGAAGCTCGCATGGATCGCGATCCGCGGGCCCGAAAACCGACGCAACGAAGCCCAACAGCGCCTCGAGGTCATCGCCGACGCGTACCTCTCCGTGGGCGCTCCGGTGCAATGGGCCGCGCCCGTGCTGCTCGCGCAGAGGCATCGCATTCAACCCCAGCTGATTGAGCGAGTCTTGCAGAATCTCACCGAACTCGATCGACAGCTGGCGGCCCAAAGCACCTGCAGCCGGCTGCTGGTGGAAGGCGGCTGGTACGCCATTCTTCGGGTTCCAGCTACCCAATCAGACGAGGATTTGGCTATCAAAGTTTTGCAGGAAGCTGGAGTACTGGTCCATCCTGGCCATTTTTACGATTTTCCCAGCGACGGCTACATTGTTCTCAGCTTGATTGCGCTGCAACCAGAATTTCGCGTAGCCCTCGAACGCGTCCTGCGCACGCTGGGTGATCTCTAGTTTACGAACCCGGGTTGTTGCGCCAGCATTAAAAATATAAGGGCGCGACCGTTCGCCGCGTCCTTTCTTCCAACGGTGATTCTCCCGCAGCCAAGGTTATTTCAGCGATGCCATGTCGATCACGAACCGGTATTTCACGTCATTCTTCAGCAAACAGTAGCTATGCTGCCGTTCGTGCCTTTTGCGGTCGCGATTGCTGGATTTCGAGCGGCAAAGCACCATCCATCAGGGAAGCGCCTCCATCCACCGCGATCAACTGACCGGTGATCCATCCCGCTTCTTCAGAACACAATAGCGTGACCGCGTTTCCCACGTCCGCAGGAGTCCCGAGCCGTCCCATGGGTGTCCAGCCCCCTTCGTGCCACTCATGTATGGTTTTCTGCACAGCTTCCGGCAAGCTATTCAGGACGCTGTCTTCAATCCAACCAGGGCTGAGAGCGTTGACTGTAATCCGCCGCGGCGCGAGCGCGACAGCGAAATACCGGCACAGAACCTCGAGTGCGGATTTCGCCGCGCCCATGGCAACCCAAGGCTGCCAACTGCCAAAGCGCCCACCGGGAGCGTACGTAATGGCAATGACGCGTCCTCCCTCGCGCATCAGTTCGCTGGCTTCGCGCACTCCGACCAGAAATGCCTTCGCCTGTGAATCAACAGCGGTGTCCCACTTATCCAGGGTAATCTCCATCGTCGGCTGATAAAAGGTTGGAGCCTCCGTGCGCGCATTGCTGACGAAAACATCAAGCGCGCCAAACTCCTGTTTCACTCGACTGAACATGCGCGAGATTTCGTCAGGGTGGCAGACATCGGCTTGTACGATAAAGCCGTCTGATCCGCGCTCGCGCACCTTGGCCAACGTGTCTTTCGCCGCAGCCTCGTTCTGGTAGTAGTGGATGGCAACCCTCACGCCGTGTTCGGCCATTTTTAACGCGATGCCGCGCCCGATGCCGCGCGAACCGCCGGTAATCAGAGCGTATTTCCCGTGAATCGTCATGGAAGCCTCCAGGACCGCTCTTGCTTGACGGGCGGGAATTTTGCTACGACGGAAGGGGTTTGTCAATGTTCGTGTGCTGCACGAGAGGGAATAACACTGACCTTGACGGGGTACTGCGCTAGTTCCAAGCGGCCTCCCATTTGTGAGGCCGTTTTTGCTCTCGGTGAAACGGGTTGCCCCATTTCTCGCGTTCTCTGCGAGAAGTGGGACTTTACATCCATAGAAACCCGGTTCGACGTGGACTCGTGCAGAATCCGGAAGACTGGAAGTGGAGTAGCTTTCGCTCCTATGCTTTTGGAGAAATCGGGCCTGTTGTCGTAAATGATTGGTCGGTGCTGAAGATGAAGGTTCGAGCTGTGGGAAAGTAAAAGCCCCACTTCTCGCATAGAACGCGAGAAATGGGGCGCCCCAATGTAGTGGAGTTATTTCGTCAACTTGAGGGTGCCCCATTTCTGCCCGCTCTTGGGGCAGAAGTGGGGCTGTTTCTGTATGAACCGGGGTTCTTCTAATTCAGGAAGTACGTCCGGTACAACGTGTCCCTTTGCACTGGCCTGAAGCCGGCGTCGCGGATGATGCGGCGCAACTCCTCTTCGGTGGTGCAGTTGGTCACGCCGGCGGCGCGGACTACGTTTTCTTCCAGCATCACTGAGCCGACGTCGTTGCCGCCAAAGCGCAGGCCCATCTGGCAGACTTTCAGTCCTTGCGTGACCCAGCTCGACTGCACGTTCTGGAAGTTGGTGAGGAACAGGCGCGAGATGGCGAGGTTCTTCAGATACTCGACGGCGGTGGCTTCCTCCCACTTGCGGCCCCCGAGCGCGGTGTTCTGCGGCTGGAAGGTCCAGGGGATAAAGGCAGTGAATCCGCCGGTTTCTTCCTGCAGGTTGTAGATCGCCTGCAGGTGGTTAATGCGGTGCTCGAATTTTTCGCCGACACCAAACATCATGGTGGCCGTAGTACGCATGCCGAGCTGGTGCGCGGTGCGGTGCACGTTGAGCCAGTCTTCGGTCAGGCACTTCAGGCGGGCAATGCGGTGGCGCACTTCGTCGTCGAGAATCTCCGCGCCGCCGCCGGGGATGGAGTCGAGCCCGGCATCGCGCAGGCGCATGATGGTGTCGCGA
>DASVAJ010000037.1:0-2144 GCA_036376415.1 Terriglobales bacterium | reverse complement strand
GCGCTGTCAGTGCATGCCATCACGCACTCGCTGGTCGCGGCGAAATAGTTTAGGGGAAAACCAGCCCCGACTGAGAAAGGCGTTCGTTTCGGCGAACGCCTTTTTCATGTCCCATTTTCGTTAGGGACACCGGCCGGCGCAGTTAAGATAACAACACGGTTTATGACCCCGTCCTTCCGGATCGCCTGCCGAATCGCTGCGACTGTCGCAATAAGCGCCGCTCTATGTGCCGGTGCGCCCCCACAAGCGCCGCCGGGTACCGCTTCCAACATCCACTACGGCCAGGCAAAGAAATTGAAATTGACCGGCGTTCCGAACTTTGGAAAGGTCACACCGTTCCTTTACCGAGGCGCGCAGCCGAGCCGTCAAGGGTTCCAGGGGCTCGCAGCCATGGGAATCGACATCGTGGTGGACGCGCGGTTGTCGCACAAAAGCTCGGAGAAGAAGATCGTCAATGCTGCAGGCATGCAGTATGTTTCGATTCCCTGGCACTGCATGTTTCCCAAGGACAAGGCCATCGCGAAATTTCTGGCTGTCGTGCGTGAGAATCCCAAGAAGAAAATCTTCGTTCACTGCCGGTTGGGTGACGATCGTACCGGAATGATGGTTGCGTCCTACCGCATGGCGGTCGATAACTGGACCGCTGAGCAAGCCTGGACGGAGATGATGCAGTTCGGGATGAACCGCAGAATTTGCTTCCCGCTGATCAAATACGAGAGAAAGTTCCCCGAGCGGCTCAAGAACAGTGCTGATCTGCGCGGCGCAGCGGAACGCTGAGCCTTGGCCAACTTGGGCCGGACTCTGTACGAAACTCCGGAACCATGAATTCCCTTCAGATAGGCGTTAGGTGGCTCAGCACTGATCAAGGCAATTACCGCAAGCCCTCCGAAAAGCGAAGATCCGGCGAAGTTACTAAAGGTCATTGTCCTCGGTAATCTTGTTACCCCGAGCCCCTAGGTCCATACTCGCTTCACCTACCACAGAACCTGGGAGACGGGGTTGGAAGTGGCGGCGAGAGCCGCTATTGCTAACCCCGATTTTTATTGCTCCAAAACTCCTCTTTCTTCCCAAATAAGCCACCTCTCATGGGATAAGCCGTCCGCGCAGCACAGTACCGCCTGATATCCTGCTGCAGCGATGTTGGGAATCGACAAAAGGGCGTGGCTGCTGACGATTCTGTCGGCCATTCTGCAGGTTCTGATCTTTCCCTTGCCGAACCTCTACCTGTTGAGCTGGATTGCCGTGGCCCCTCTCCTGGTCGCCTTGTTGAGGACGCGTAGACCGGAAACCTTGCAGTTCGAAGGGAACGTCAGGCTGTTGCCCGCCACGCCTCGGCAAGGATTCGTGCTCGGCTACCTTTGCGGAATTCTCTGGTATGCCGGGAATTGCTACTGGGTTTTCAACACCATGAAGCAATACGGCGGGATCGGAGCCCTCGGAGCCGCAGGACTGCTGCTCCTCTTCTGCCTCTATCTAGGGCTCTACCTCGGCTTCTTTGGCATGTTTGCGGCATTGGTCGCGCGCAAGTCGATCCGGGCAGCGCTGGTGCTCGCGCCTTTCCTGTGGGTAGCAGTAGAACTGGCGCGCACACGCATCAGCGGCTTTCCCTGGGATCTGCTGGGCATCTCCCAGGTGGACAACATTCCGCTGGTCCGAATGGCCCGCTTTACCGGTGTGTATGGCATCTCGCTGGAGATCATGATCGTGAACACCGCGTTTGCGGCGGCGTGGGCGGTCCGCCGCGGCAAACGCGCGCCACTCCTGTTCGCCGCATTTGCAGCGGCAGTGCTTCTGCAGGTCGCGCGCTGGATACCGGTCCCTGCATTTCCGACGGACCACTCCGCAGTGCTGGTGCAGGAGAATGTTCCCGTTCTCGACAGTCGGCAGTGGACACGCGAATACTTCCTCCAGACCCTCACCGATCTTGAAAACGTCAGCCGAGTGCAGACCAGCCCGGACCAACCGAAACCCAGCTTGATCGTATGGCCGGAGTCGCCCGCGCCTTTCTACAACGGCGACCCGCTCTTCCATGACGGCCTGAGCCAGCTTGCCCGGCAGACCGGGGCATGGATCGTGGCCGGCAACGTGGGAGTGGAAAGCACCGGAGTCTCTTCCCAGAACCCGACCGCCCTCTTCAATTCGGC
>DASVAJ010000082.1:0-147555 GCA_036376415.1 Terriglobales bacterium | reverse complement strand
ATGAAAGAAATTCTCGATCGGTGCGGAGTACGGCCCTCCGGTCTCTCTTCTCATTGCCCGCTGATGAGGCCGGAGGTCAGCGTGCCTTATCTGGAAAAAGCCGTTCGCTTCGCGGCAGCCATTGGCGCCCCGGTCCTGGCGACCGACGAAGGCATTCGCCCCGCCTGGCTGGATGACCGGGAATGTTTTGAAGTGATGAAGTACACGCTGAAGAAAGTTCTTCAGGTGGCGGAACGCTACGGAATTTTCATCGGGATCGAGCCGCACCAGAGCATTTCGAAGACTACTGAAGGTCTGCTGCGCATTGCGAACCTGGTGGATTCTCCCATGCTCAAGGTGAACTACGATACCGGAAACGCTTTTCTCGGGGGCACAGATCCCTATCAAGGGTTGCGCGCCGTTTTGCCGCAGCTTGTACACGTTCATGCCAAGGACATCGGAATGAAGCAGGCGGACGCCGAGAAGGGCAAGGTCACGGGAACTCCCGTCGGATGCGCTTGCGGCGACGGAGTGATCGATTGGCGGCGGATCGTATCGATTCTGCGGGACGCCGGCTACGAGGGAGTACTCTCGGTCGAGTGCGGCACCTCAGAGCAGGCGGCGCGGAGCTTGGCGCATTTGCGCCGGGTCATGCAGGAGACAACTGCTTCCACAGGTGGTGAAAACGAGCTGCGTAAGTCTGCCCGCCAAAAGGTGAGCTAAAACCAATGCGAACGAGTATCGCCTGCACTCTCGCAGTGGTCGTGGTTGTACTCGCTGGCAACGACGCAGCATTTTCACAAGCTCGCAAGCCGGAAGGCGGGCAGACTTCACCTCTTGGCAAAAATGAGCCGGCGGACGACGCCCTGCGGAGCATTTATCCCAACCTTCCGCCCAACCAGGATCCCGCTGCCGTCGCCCGCGGTAAACCCGTGTTCGAGGCTAATTGCGCCTTCTGCCACGGAGCGGATGCGACCGGTGGAAATGGCGGTCCTGACCTGCTGCGTTCCGTGTTGGTGAACCACGATGAAAAGGGAAACTTGATGGCTCCAGTGATTCGCGAGGGTCGCGTCAGCAAGGGAATGCCCGCATTCAACCTGACTGACGTTCAGGTTGCGGACCTCGTGGCCTTTCTCCATCAGCGTAATCGAGATGCGCGCTTACGGTTCACTTACAAACTCCCGAACGTAGCCATCGGAGACGCAAACGCCGGCAAAGCCTACTTCGAGTCGCATTGCGCCGGCTGTCACTCGGCTACTGGAGATCTGGCCGGTATTGCATCGAAGTATGCCGCGGACGAATTACAGCAGCGCTGGCTCGGACCTCCTCCGCAACCCGTGCAGTTGACCGTCACTCTTCCAACTGGGCAAAGTTACGCCGGCAGGTTGGAGCATCTCGACGAATTCAGTGCGTCTCTGTTCGACACGCAGGGAAGTTATCACAGCTTTCGGCTTACGCCGGGCATGCACATCCAGGTTGCCGACCCGCTTGCGGCGCATCACAAACTGCTGGAGCGGCTGAGCGATCGCAACCTGCACGATGTGACCACGTATTTGGAGACTCTGAAGTGAGAGCCCGCCTCTGGGTCTTGATCGTGCTCATGTCGCCGGTTTTTGCCGCCGGGCAAAATCTCGATCCTGGCGATATTGCCAAGCCTTTAGGCTCCACTTGGCCGACTTACAACGGAGACTACTCCGGCCGCCGCTTCAGCCACTTATCTCAGATCAATGCAGCGAACGTGGCACAGCTGCAGTTACTGTGGAGCTTCGATTCCGGCAATGAGCCGATCAAGGCCACCCCTCTCATGGTGGACGGAATTCTGTACTTCACCGTTCCCGACAAAGCCTGGGCGATCGACGCGAGGACAGGGCGCCAGATTTGGTACTGGGAAACGAAAACCCGAGGCGGCACTCACATTGGCCATCGCGGCCTCGGAATGTACGGCAAGTGGCTGTTTCTGGTGACGCCCGACAATTACCTGGTCTCTCTCGATGCGGCTACCGGCAAAGAGCGTTGGCGCACGGAAATTGCGGATCTCAAGCTCGACTTTTTCTCCACGGTGGCTGCGGTTGTAATTCGAAACCATGTCCTGGTAAGTCCAAGCATCGAGTCTACCGATAACCGCGGCTATCTCGATTCTTACGATCCGGTAACGGGGAAGCTGCAATGGCGCTGGTACGCAACCCCCGATGCAGGCCAGCCCGGCGCCGAAACCTGGCCTAATGCGGATGCCCGTGAGCACGGCGGCGGCGCCGTCTGGATCCCCGGGACCTATGATCCGCAGCTCAACCTGTATTACTTCGGCACGGCCAATCCGCAGCCGGTGATGGCAGGCCAGGGCCGTATGGGTGACAACCTGTGGGCGAACTGCATTGTTGCGCTCAATCCTGATACCGGCAAAATGGCCTGGTATTACCAGACCACGCCGCACGACACCCATGACTGGGACTCCGCCGAAACCCCGGTCCTGTTCGATGCCGACATCGATGGACATCCTCGAAAGCTGCTCGCGCAGGCCAATCGCGACGGATACTTTTTCGTGCTCGACCGGACCAATGGACGGCACATTCTTACCGCGCCTTTCGCGCAAAATAATTGGGCCCAGGGCATTGACGCTCAGGGCCGTCCCATTCGCGATCTGGCCAAAGATCCGCAACCCGCAGGGGCGCTGGTGTTTCCCTCCGAAGCCGGAGCCACCAACTGGTTTCCGCCCAGCATGGATCCGCAGACCGGATTTTTTTATGTGACGGTCACCCGATCGGCAGCCGCGTTCTATCTGACGGACACGAGTGCCAAGCCGGAGGCATGGGGAGGAATCGACAAGACCGTTTGGACTGGACCGTCTTCGATTGAGGCCATCGATTGCAGGACGGGCAAAGTTGTCTGGAACCACGAAACCGGCGGGAATTCGGTGTCAGGCCTTCTGACTACGGCGGGCAAACTGCTTTTCGCCGGCGATGCTTCGGGCAACGCACTGGCGCTTGATCCCGCAAGCGGCAAAACACTGTGGCACGTCAACCTGAATCAGGTGATGTTCAATGGACCGATTACTTACGAACTGGATGGGCGGCAGTACATGCTGCTCGCCGCGTGGGGAAAACTGTTCGCGTTTGCGCTGCCGAAACAGTGACCCGCGGATCCGCGCATTCGCAGTTATGACGGCCTTCTGCTGTCTGGTTCTCTTGGCATCCTCCGCCGTGCTGCATGCGCAGACGTCTCTGGCGAATCGTATCTCTTTGTTTAAAAAGGGCGCGATCCGAGTGCTGATTCTAAGCGGCGAAAATAACCACGACTGGCGCGCAACCACTCCGATCCTTAGAGACATGCTGCTAAATACCGGACGTTTTGACGTGAGGGTGAACGAAGAACCTGACGGCATGACCTCCGAAACCCTCGCTCCTTACGATGTGATTGTTCTGAACTACAACGGCCCGCGATGGGGAAGGCAATCGGAAGCAGCGCTGGAGAATTTCGTTCGCTCCGGCAAAGGCTTAGTCGGCGTTCACGGCGCCAACTGGGCTTTCAGCGGGCTGGTCGTCCTCGGCGACAACAGCGTTCCGAGGGGAATCATCGAGCCTCCCTGGCCAGAGTACAAGCTTATGATCGGCGGCGTCTGGTCAGATCAGGCACCGGCGTCGGGCCATGCGCCACGCCACCACTTCACCGTAAAAATCGTGGATACCGCGAATCCCATTACGGAAGGACTTCCTGCCTCTTTCGAAGCCGACGACGAGCTTTACCACAATATGCACATGGCGCCAAACGTGCATGTGCTGGCAACTGCGTATGACGATCCCGGCAATCAGCCGAAACCTTCAAAAGCCGCACCTTCGCCGGGACGCAGTGCCGCAAAAATGCCAAACTTGGATATGAATCCCACCGGAAAAGATGAACCAATGCTCTGGACAGTCCACTACGGCAAGGGAAGGACGTTTTACACAGCTCTGGGCCACGATGTGCGGGCTATGTCTCTGCCGGGCTTTTCTGCCACGTTTGTGCGGGGAGTGGAATGGGCTGCAACCGAGACGGTGAAACAGCCAGCGCCGGCTTTCCGTTCGTGGGCGCAGAGCAGCGCGGTACAAAAATAAGGCCTGGTTGCCAGCCGGCCCAAATCCAGAGGGTGTTAACAATTTTCCGGTTTTGCCGGTCTGGTTCTGGCGACGCCGGAGGCGGCGCTATTCTCCCATGACCTTCACAATTACCCGCTTGTCTCTTTGCCCGTCGAACTCCGCGTAGAAAATCCGCTGCCAGGGGCCGAAATCCAGCTTGCCGGCCGTGATCGGCACAATGACTTCATGATGAATCAGCAATGCTTTCAGGTGGGAGTCGCCATTGGTTTCGCCCGTGTCGTGGTGCCGATAGTCTTCCCGGTAGGGCGCGATCTGCTCCAGCCACTGATCAATATCCTCGATCAGCCCGGATTCATTGTCGTTCACATAAATGCCCGCTGTGATGTGCATGGCGGAAACCAGCACCATGCCTTCGCGGATCCCGCTCGTCTTCACGATGGCTTCAATCTGCGGCGTGATGTGGATGTACTCGCGGTGCTTGCGGGTATGGAACTTGAGATATTCGGTGTGGAATTTCATGCCAAGGAGAACGAAGCGGCGAGCCATGAGCGGTGAGCAATCCGTGCGTGCCTGCTCACCGCCCACCGCTCGCAGCTTAAACGCGAATGCCTTGCGGCGAACCGATCTGCGGATTACGCGCCAGCCATGGCCGGTTCCACGTCGTAGATGGGGAACCAGGAGGTTGCGGCTTTCAGCTTGTCGTTGACGTTATTGATGTTCTTCACGCCCTCGGTTTCAAGCCATTTACGAAATGCCGCAGCGCCCTGCTTGGCGTAAACCGGAATGCCTTCTTTCCACGTGGCTCGTCCGCAGAGCACGCCGTTGAACTTGACCCCGGTTTCGCCGGCCAGTTCGAGAGTTTCGCTGAACTCGGCATTGCTCACCCCGGCTGAAAGATAAATAAACGGCTTGCTCGCCGCTGCCGCAGCTTTGTGGAACAGGTCAATGGCTTCCTTCTTGCTGTAGGCCTTCTGCCCGCCAAATGACTTGCATCCCTCCACAAACTTCATGTTCACCGGGACTTCGACCTTCAGGATGTCGACGCCGTAGCGATCTTTGCTGAACTCGCGCATGCTCTCAGTCACGATGTGCGGCTTCTTCTTGGCGTATTCCAGCCCCTTCTCGTCGGCGCCGTCCTCGTATCCGACAAACTCAAGGAAAAATGGGATGTCGTTGGCACGGCATTCGTCGCCGATGCGCTCCACCCAGGCATGCTTCTGGTCGTTGATCTCTTTCGGATCGAAAGGCGTGTAGTACAGCAGGATCTTCACGCAATCTGCGCCCGCTTCCTTCAGGCGTTTCGCCGACCAGTGATTCAGCAGATCGGGCAGACGGCCGGGGCCGGTCTTGTCATACCCGGTCTTTTCGTACGCGAGCAGCAGGCCGGCATTCTTCGCGCGGCGTTTGGAGGCAGGCAGTCCCCACTCGGGATCGAGCAGGATGGCGCTGGCATGCGGGGTGAGAACCTCGGTGACCAGCGACTTGAACTCTTCCATCATGGCGTCGCTGACCTCGCCGCCTTTTTCTTTTGCCAGCGACTTCTGCAGCGAGCCGCGCTGGTCCATGGCTGCGGCCGCGATCACGCCGCGCCTATCCGACACACGTTGCAGGCCCGCCAGTTTTCCGGGCGTAAGTTTCATAAGTCCTCCAGATGAGTGCAGTTTGGAATGATTGCCGGGCAAAAAAGCACGGCAAATTATTGTAATACGCGCGGTCGTTGGAAGGGGACGCTACTCACTGAGCTACTGCGTCAATGTTTCGCTGTCGACCTGTCTCGAACGACGGGGCCGCTGTTCTTCCATCAAGCCGAAAACCTGACGCCGCTGTTACTGCATCGTGTACTCGGCGGGACGGCCGGTCAGGCGCTCGATGCGCTTGGCGATGGGCGGATGCGTCGAGAACAGGTTCATCAGGCTCTGTCCCAGGAACGGCTGCACGATGAAGAGATGCGCCGTCGAGGGAGACGCCTGCATGGGAAGCCGCTTGGAGTAGGCGTCCAGCTTGGCCAGGGCGCTGGCCAGCGCATAAGGATTTCCGGTGTAATGGGCTCCGGATTCGTCGGCCTGGTACTCGCGCGAGCGGGAGACGGCCAACTGGATGAGTATGGCCGCGATCGGGGCTACGATCAGCATCAACAATCCAAAACCGCCACCATCTCTGCGGTCGTCCCGTTCCCCCATCCCGAAGAACATCCCGAAACGCGCGATATAGGTGATCGCTCCCGCTACGGTTGCCGCGATTGAACTGATGAGGATGTCGCGGTTGCGGACGTGGCCGAGTTCATGGGCGAGAACCCCTTCCAGTTCCTCGTCGTTGAGCAGTTTGAGGATTCCCTGGGTCATGGCGACAGAGGCGTGATTGGGGTTGCGGCCGGTTGCAAACGCGTTCGGCGAATCCGTGGGAATGACGTACATCTTCGGCATGGGAATGCCGATCTTCTGCGTGAGCCGCTCGACGATCTGGTAGGCGCGAGGAAGCTCCTCGCGCGTGACCGGCTGGGCCCGATACATAGCCAGCGCGAGTTTGTCCGAATAAAAATACGAGACAAAGTTGAGTACGGCGGCAAAGATCAGCGCGATGAGCATGCCGTTCTGTCCGCCGAAAATGCGGCCGATGAACAACAGCAAAAGTGTGAGAGCCGTGAGTAAGAAGGCGGTTTTAAATGTGTTCCCCATTGCAATGCCCCAAGAGAATAGATGCGGCGTACAACCCTAGGATGCAGCCGGGCCGCCGAAAAGCCAAGAGGCACCCGCCAACTGCCCTGCTTTCATGCGCGTACGGTGAGCACTGGGCAGTGCGCACCGACAATCACTTTATGCGCAATAGTGCGGCTGAAGTGCGAGGCGGCTGCGGCGCGTCGGTTCGCCGGGCGCGCGCCCAGCACCATGAGGTCGGCCTCCCGCTCCACGGCGGTTTGCAGGATGGACTCGGCTGCCGCGCCAAACTGGGCGAGAAACTCGGGCGCATGCGGCAACACGGCATCGTCCGGGACAAGTTCCCTGAGCTTCGCCATGGCAGCCTCTGTCGGTCCGGGTGTCTCCTCCAGATGCTCGCCGTAATCTTCGATTACGTGCAGCAATGCCAGACGCGACTCGAACTGTTGAGCGAATGAAATGGCGTTCGCAAGCGCCTCGAGCGATGCCTGCTTGAAGTCGGTTGCGTAAAGGATCTGGCGAATGTCGGCTAGGTGTTTTCCTGCAAATGGCGTGCGAGCGAATCTCTGTAAAACGCCCGGCCCGACCGTCAAAACCGGGCAAGTGGCGGAGCGAAGAATTTCCTCGGCAACCGAGCCCATCACCAACCGGCCAAGCCCGGTTCTCCCATGCGTGCCCACGACGAGCAGGTCGATTTCCTGCTCTCGAATGAGCTTTTCCAACTGATCGCAAATGCCGCCTTGTCGAATGTGGACGTGGTGGGGCACATCCTTCAGGCGAGCGGAAACTCGCTTCGCCCTGGCCTGGACCCCATTCCGGGAGCTCTCGTAAACCGACCCGCGGGACAGACCGGTTGCGCCGGGATGCAGCAAACCAAGTTCGGGAAGCACGTGGACCAAGTGGAGGTCACAGGCGTATGCTTGTGCGACCGCAGCGACGTACGGCAGCGCTGCTTCCGAAGCCTCGGAGAAGTCGGTGGCGAAGAGTAGGCTCTTGATTGCAGACACTACGCCGGGTTTTTCCACCGCTAAAAGCACGCCAGACCATCCGATTTTTCCGCACAACTCTGACACGCTCAGTGGTTTAGCGCGGTGTGCCTTGTCACCGCAAAATGTGATTGAAATCACATCGACTCGTGGGCCGGTCGTTTAACCTGAATCTTCCCGTGGGGATTGGAAATTAAGCCAGCGGCAAGTCTTTTAGGAAATCGATTCGGCAAAGCTGGCGAAGGAGCGGACGCGTGGGAACCTACGTAGCCAAGCCGGTACCCCCAAACCAGGATAAACGCTGGAAATTGGTGGACGCCACCATGCGTCGCCTGGGTCATCACTCACGCGGGTTGATTGAGACGCTCCATACCGTACAGGAGGCGTTCGGGTATCTGGATGAGCAGGCGCTGCGCTATGTGGCCATGTCGCTGCGGGTGCCGCTCAGCCGGGCCTATGGGGTGGCGACGTTCTATCACTTCTTCACCCTGAAACCGGCGGGCGAACACACCTGCGTCGTATGCCTGGGAACGGCCTGCTACATCAAGGGCGCTCCGCAGCTGCTGGATGCGATGAAGAAGGATCTGGACATCGAGCCCGGAGAAACCACCCCAGACGGCAAAGTTTCACTGCTCACCGCGCGTTGCCTGGGATCATGCGGGTTGGCTCCCGCGGTGGTCTACGACCAGGAAGTCGCGGGCAAAGTTACGGCGCCCACACTTCGCGAACACCTCAGCAAATGGACTCGACATGACTCTTGAGGAACTGGAACAAATAGCTGCGAACGAGAAAGAGGCGCGCGAGAAGTTCACGCATCGCGTGAACGTATGCGTGGCCGCGGGTTGCCTCTCGTGCCAGAGCCAGGCGGTCAAGGACTCGCTCAGCGACGAAGTGAAGAAGCGCGGCATGGCCGAGAGCTGCCAGGTGAAGGGCGTGGGCTGCATGGGGCTGTGCGCGGAAGGCCCGCTGGTTTCAACCGGCGCTGATCGTATGTACAAGCATGTGAACGCCGCCGATGCGGCCGAGGTGGTAGACAGCCTCGAGGGCGCCCCAGCCGAGCGCTTGCGCTGCGCGACTGAGGTTCCGTTTTTCCAGCGGCAAAAGAAGATCGTTCTGGAAAATTCGGGCGTGGTCGATCCGGAGAGAATTGAGGATTACATTGCCGAGGGCGGATATCGCGCGATCATCCAGGTCTTGACAGAGATGACGCCGAACGAGGTGATCTCAGAGATCACGACCAGCGGCCTGCGTGGGCGCGGCGGCGCCGGCTATCCCACCGGCTTGAAGTGGAGCACGGTTTCGAAGGCGGTCGGCACGCAGAAGTACGTGATCTGCAACGCCGACGAAGGCGATCCGGGAGCCTTCATGGACCGCAGCGTGCTCGAAAGCGATCCGCATCGCGTGCTCGAAGGCATGCTGATTGCGGCGTATGCGGTGGGGGCTTCGGAAGGCTTCATTTATGTCCGCGCCGAGTATCCGTTGGCGATCAAGCGCCTGAAGACGGCGATTCGCCAAGCCGAGCGCCTGGGGCTGTTGGGGACCAATATCTGCGGAACCAGGTTCAGTTTCCGCGTCGATTTGCGATTGGGGGCCGGCGCATTTGTCTGTGGGGAGGAGACGGCGCTGATTGCCTCGGTCGAGGGAAAACGCGGCACACCCCGCCCTCGACCGCCCTATCCGGCGGTGGAAGGACTGCTGGGCCAGCCCACGCTGATCAACAACGTCGAGACTTACGCCAACGTTCCGCCCATCATTCGCAACGGCGGCCAGTGGTACGCCGGCATCGGCACGGAGAAGAGCAAAGGGACGAAAGTATTCGCGCTGGCTGGTCGAGTTCAGAACACCGGCCTGGTCGAAGTTCCGATGGGCATTACGCTCCGCGAAATTGTTTTTGAAATTGGCGGGGGAATCCCGGAAGGGCGCAACTTCAAGGCGGTGCAAACTGGCGGGCCATCCGGCGGCTGCCTGCCTTCGCAGTTCCTCGACATGCCGGTGGATTACGAATCGCTCGCCAAAGCGGGATCGATCATGGGCTCGGGCGGAATGATCGTGATGGACGAAACCTCGTGCATGGTCGACGTGGCGAAATATTTCATGGACTTCTGTATGACCGAATCGTGCGGCAAGTGCATTCCATGTCGTGTGGGCACTTACCAGATGCACCGGATTCTAAACGCGATCACGAAGATGACCGCGACCGAGCAGGATTTGAAAATGCTGGAAGAGCTTTGCGACCTGCTGAAGAACACCAGCCTGTGCGGGCTGGGGCAGTCGGCGCCGAATCCCGTGGTTAGCACTCTGCGGTATTTTGCCGAGGAGTACCGGGCGCACATTCAGGATCGAAAGTGTGTCGCCAAAGTCTGTGTTAGCGGGGGCGAAAATGGGACGGATGAGCCTGATGCCGTATCGGACAAGAATGCCCGGCCCACACAAGCTCAAAAACAAGCTGAGGTGATGGCATGAACCCCGCAGCTTCGGTCAAGACGCTCAAAATTGACGGCCGGGATTTCAGCGCCCGCCCGGAGGAAACCATCCTCGATGTCGCGCGCCAGAATAAAATCTTCATCCCGCGACTCTGCGAATTGGAAGGACTTTCTGACGTGGGGGCCTGCCGCCTGTGCCTGGTGGAAGTGAAAGGTTCAAACAAGCTGCTGCCGGCGTGCGTTACCCGGGTGGAAGAGGGCATGGAGGTTACCACCAGTTCCGAGCGCCTTGCCAGTTATCGCCGGATGATCGTCGAGTTGCTGTTTACCGAGCGCAATCACATTTGCTCGGTGTGTGTTTCGAATGGTCATTGCGAACTGCAGAACCTGGCGCAGAGGCTCGGGCTGACGCACGTCCACTTCCCCTATCGGTATCCCAAGGCGCAGGTGGATGCCACCCACGACCGTTTCGTCATCGACCATAACCGCTGCATCCTGTGCACGCGCTGCGTGCGGGTGTGCGACGAGATCGAGGGCGCGCACACCTGGGACGTGATGGGACGCGGCATCGACTCGAAGGTCGTGACCGACCTGAGCGAAGCCTGGGGATCTTCGGAAACCTGCACCAGTTGCGGCAAGTGCGTGCATGTGTGCCCGACCGGCGCGCTGTTTGAAAAGGGCCGCGCCGTAGCCGAGATGGAAAAGCGCCGCCAGTTCTTGCCCTATTTGACGTTGATGCGGGAGAATCCGGAATGAAGAAGCGCCTTGCCACCGTGTGGCTCGATGGCTGCTCCGGCTGCCATATGTCATTCCTTGACCTGGATGAGCGGCTCATCGAACTCGCCGACCGGGCCGAACTGGTGTACAGCCCCCTGGTCGATCGCAAAGATTTTCCGGATGACGTGGATGTTGCGCTCATCGAAGGCGCGGTGAGCAGTGAAGAAGACTTGCACAAGATTCAAGCCATCCGCAGGAAGGTGAAGACGCTGGTTTCGCTGGGAGATTGCGCGGTGACCGCGAACGTGCCGGGCATGCGCAATCCCTTCAGCGTGAAGTCGGTGTATGACCGCGCGTACACGGAGAATGCGACCCTCGATCCAGGAACGCCGACGCAGGTGATTCCGGCGCTGTTGCCATATTCGCGGCCAGTACACGAGATCGTCAAAGTCGACGTTTTCATACCCGGCTGCCCGCCGTCCGCAGATACCATCTACTACGCACTCACAGAACTGCTGGACGGCCGGGTGCCGGATTTGAGCGCGAAGACGAGATTTGGAGCGTGAGGCTTTCGGCAGGCTTTCAGCCGGCTCGAGTGCCAGCAAGGTTGGAGAACATTTTGCCTGAGCGTAGAACCATCGTTATCGATCCGGTGACCCGCATTGAGGGGCATTCGAAAATCACGTTGCACCTGAACGAGCACGGCCAGATTGAGGACGCGCAGTTTCACGTAACCCAGTTTCGCGGGTTCGAAAAATTCTGCGAAGGGCGGCCGTTTGCCGAGATGCCATCGCTGATGGCGCGCATCTGCGGCATTTGCCCGGTCAGCCACCTGATCGCGTCGGCGAAGGCTTGCGATGCTTTGCTGGCGGTGAAGATTCCGCCGACGGCAGATAAGCTGCGCCGGATTTTCGGCATGGCGCAGGTGGTGCAATCGCACGCGTTGAGCCTCTTTCACCTCTCTTCGCCGGATTTGTTGCTCGGGATGGATGCCGATCCGGCCAAAACGAATATTTTTGGCGTGCTGGAGAAAAATCCGCAGCTGGCGCACGACGGTATTGCGCTGCGGAAATTCGGACAGCAGATCATTGAGCGGCTTGGCGGCAAGCGCATTCACCCGGCATGGGTGGTTCCGGGAGGCGTGAGTGATCCGCTCAGCCACCAGGACCGCGACGCGATTCTCAAGGCGCTTCCCGAAGCCCTCGCTATCGCGGAGCGCAGCATCGCCTGGTTCAAAAGCGTGATCGAGGGCTTCCGGCAGGAGATCGCCAGCTTCGGCAACTTCCCCAGCCTGTTTATGGGCACCGTGAAGCCGGATGGCAGGCTGACTTTCTACGATGGGACCATTCGTTTGGTCGATGCCTCGGGCACGCTGGTAGCCAGGGACCTTGATCCGGCCCGGTACTTCGAATTTCTGGGAGAGAAAGTTGAGCCGTGGAGTTACCTGAAATCCGCGTACTACAAACCGAAAGGTTATCCCGACGGCATCTACCGGGTGGGGCCGCTCGCAAGGCTGAACGTGTCCGATCGTTGCGGTACCGACCGCGCCGATCAGGAATTGGCGGAATTTCAGGAGTTGCAGCGCACCGCCGTGCTCAGTTCGTTTCACTATCATCATGCTCGGCTGATCGAGATTCTCTATTGCGTGGAGCGCCTGGAAGAATTGCTTACTGATCCTGAAATCCTCGACAAGCACGTGCGGGCGCTGGCCAGGCCCAATGCGCAGGAAGGCGTGGGTGCCGCAGAAGCGCCTCGCGGCACACTCTTCCATCACTACAAGATTGACGACCAGGGTCTGATCCGCTGGGTAAACCTGATCATCGCCACCGGGCAGAACAACCTGGCGATGAACAAAAGCGTGCTGCAGGTGGCCAAGCACTATGTCAAAGGCGAGAAGATCACGCCCGGGATGCTGAACCGCGTCGAAGCGGTCATTCGGGCCTACGATCCTTGCCTGAGCTGCTCGACGCACGCTGTCGGTCGAATGGCGCTGAATATCGAACTGCTGAATCCCGAAGGCATGGTTCTCGACCAGGTTGTGCGAGACTAAACGCGAATGCCTCGCGTCTGCGTCATTGCTATTGGGAATCCCCTGCGCTGCGACGACGGTCTCGCCTGGCACGCCGCCGATCAACTGCAAAGCGCGCCGCCTCCCCCGGACCTCACCATTCTGAAAGTGCACCAGCTCACTCCGGAAATCGCCCAAGACCTCAGTGCTGTTGATCTTGCGATCTTCGTAGACGCCTCCGCGGCGGGCGCGGCGGGGGAACTGCACGTCCAGGAAGTGAAGCCGGGCACACAGCCAAACAACCTTACTCACCAGGCCACGCCGGCCGGCGTCCTGGCATTGGCCGCAATCCTGTTCGGGAAGTGCCCGCGCGCATTGCTCGTCTCATTGGCCGCCAAGTCCTTCGACCATGGCGATTCACTCTCGCCCGAGGTGATGGAGAAGCTTCCCCATTTGATTCGGAAGTTACAGGAACTTATAGCTGATCTGCGGGATGATGTTAGCCTTGGGTCATCGCGCAACCGCTGACAATCTACTGCAGCACCGGGAAATGGATCGCAGCGTTGATGTTGCTGATCGCCAGCCCTGGCTTCGCACAGCAGGATGAGATCGTTGCTGTCCCCAACCGCCCCACGGTTTCCACCACCGCCCAACCGGTGCAGGCGGGGGTGCTTGAAACCGAATGGGGCGTGAATGCTGCGGAATCACACCAGGATATCAATGGCCTGCTGAAGTTTGGCCTGAGCGAGAATTTCGAGCTGCGCTTGGCGAACGACCCGCTCACGGCCGATTCCGGAACGCACGGCATCGGCGACACCGCCGTGGGATTCAAGTACCGATTCACCCGGGACTCAGGGCGCGAGCCGTCGATCGCGTTCATGTACATGGCGAAGCTGCCCACAGCGGGGGAGGTATTAGGTTCTGGCGAACCGGATCATTCGTTCGCTGTTCTGATCAGCAAGGACGTGGGCAAACACCACTTCGATTTCAACTCCATTTTCACAATTCTTGGCCGCACCAACGGCCACTTCGATCATGACTTGCTGGGCGCGCTGGCATGGTCGCATCCGGTACGAGGCAACTGGGGTGCGACGCTCGAGTTCTCGGGAGTCACCTCAGCCAATCGAGTCACGCCGGCGGAAGCGCAATTCATCTCCGCGGGCACCTATACGGTACGCCCGCGGCTGGTGCTCGATTTCGGGATGATGGGCCGCATTACCGGCAACATTCCAGACGCAATGTTCATGACAGGCTTCACTTATTCGATTGCCGACCTGTATCATCGACGGTTGAAGAAAAACGATTCCCGATAGGCTGTTCAGTGAGTCGCGTCATTCATTCTCCGGAGGAATTCATGTTCCGATGCCGCCCTGTTGCACTCATTTGCGTTCTGCTGATTGCGAGCGCAGCCGTTGCGCAACAAAACTCTGACCAGGAAATCGAGCGCAAGGTCAATGCGCTGGTGCAGAAGATGACGATCGAGGAGAAAGCCGGCCAGCTCACGCAGTTGGGCATGACGCCGTCCGCGCTGGAACTCGTTCGCCAGGGCAAGGTCGGGTCGTTTCTTGGTGTGCTCGGAGCGAAGCAGGTAAACGAGGCGCAGCGGGCGGCTGTAGAAAAATCCCGCCTCAAAATTCCTTTGCTTTTCGGATACGACGTCATTCACGGCTATCGCACGGTTTTCCCCGTGCCGCTGGCGAGCGCGGGCAGCTTTGATATGCCGCTGCTGGAGCAGGCGGAACGGATTGCAGCCAAGGAAGCGACGGCTTCGGGCGTGAAGTGGGTATTTGCGCCCATGGTCGACATTGCGCGCGATCCGCGCTGGGGGCGCATTGTGGAAGGTGCGGGAGAGGATCCGTATCTCGGATCGGAAGTCGCCGCGGCGAAGGTTCGCGGCTTCCAGGGCAAGAGCGTGGCCGATCCCGACAGCGTGGTCGCTTGCGCCAAACACTACGTGGCTTACGGTGCGGTTGAAGGCGGGCGCGATTACAACACCGTCGATATCTCTGAACGGCTTTTGCGAGAAGTTTATCTCCCGCCATTTCACGCGGCGGTGAACGCCGGCGTAGACACGCTGATGTCATCGTTCAACGATTTGAACGGGATTCCCGGGGTCGCGAATCACCACACGTTGACCGGCATCTTGCGCGACGAGTGGCACTTCAAGGGATTTGTGGTCAGTGATTGGGGCGCGGTGCACGAACTGCTGGCCCACGGCACGGCTGCCGATGACTCGCAGGCCGCGGTCGAGGCGCTCACAGCCGGCGTCGATATGGACATGGTCGATGGAGCCTATGACAACATTCCGCAACTGGTGAAGTCGGGCAAGCTTCCCATGAGCGTTGTGGATGAGGCCGTGCGGCGCGTTCTGCGCGTGAAGTTCAAAGCGGGGTTGTTCGAGCATCCTTACGCCGATGCGGCGCGAGAAGCTACCGATATCTTGACCCCGGAAAACCTTCAGGCTGCGCGCAAGCTCGCGCAGGAATCCATGGTGCTGTTGCAGAATCAGGGCGACCTGCTGCCACTGAAGAAAGACCAGACCATCGCGGTCATTGGTCCTCTGGCCGACGACAAAGCTTCGCAACTGGGGCCCTGGGCAGGAGATGGCCAGGCCAAAGATGCCGTGACTCCGTTGGAGGGCATTGTCGCGAAGGTCGGGAAAGAACATGTGCTCTATGCCAAGGGCGTGGATATCCCGCAGTTTGAGCACGCGGTCGGCGCTGGCGTGGTTGCGCCCGCGCCTCCTACCGCCACCGGCGTTACCGGGCAGGAAAGCGGCAAGCCGGCGAACATTGACGATGCGGTCGAAGCCGCCAGCAAGGCCGATGTGGCAGTCGTGTTTGTGGGCGAACTGGCGGGCATGTCGGGCGAGGCGAGTTCGCGCGCAACCCTGAATCTGCCGGGAGATCAACAGAAATTAGTTGAGGCGTTGCTGGCCACGCACAAGCCAGTGGTCATGGTGCTCGAAAGCGGCCGGCCGCTGGACATCAGCTGGGCCCCAGATCGCGTGCCGGCGATCATGCAGGCATGGTTTCCGGGAGTGCAGGCGGGCAATGCCATTGCCGATGTGCTGTTCGGTGATGTTTCGCCCAGCGGCCGGCTCGATGTAAGCTGGCCGCGCTCGGTGGGGCAGATCCCTGTGTATTACAACCACAATGCTACGGGTCGGCCATCCTCGCCCGACCGCTGGCACACCGGCTACCTCGACATGAGCCGGGAGCCGCTCTATCCCTTCGGGTACGGGTTGACTTATAGCAAATTCACGTACAGTGACATCAGGATTGCGTCGCCAACCATTTCGCCGGATGGAACGCTGCGCGTCTCAGCAACGATCGCGAATGACGGAAATCGCGAAGCGACGGAAGTGGCGCAGTTGTACGTGCACGACCGGGTCGCGCCTACCTCGCGCCCGGTTCGTGAGCTGAAGGGATTCGAGCGAATAACGCTGCGGCCCGGCGAGCGCAAGACGGCTTCATTCGCCGTAAACGCAAATGATCTAGGCTCCTACGATCCGCAGATGCGCTGGGTTGTTCCGCGAGGAAGCTACGACGTTTGGGTCGCGCCCGACTCGTCCGCGAGCGGAGTCCACGGCACATTTGAAGTCAGGTGATCCGGGTGTGGAAAACTGGGCTGGCGGAGGGAAGCTAAGTCTCTGAAAATACAGGTGGCACCTAGGTGGCAATCCTTAGCACCAACGTGCCATTCCCAAAATTTGCCGTCCCAAGTACCTTCTTAATCGAGCAGTTCTGGGGGAGGGCTGCCCGGGCGTCACGACTCAAACCGAGTCGCGGCGCCTGTTTTATTTTGCAGTGAAACTCGCCGTACACTGGCGAGTGCGCTTCCAGATCGAAAAGCTGATCTATGGCGGAGATGGATTGGCCCGCCTGCCCTCCAACGAGCAAGGTCCGGGCAAGAGCGTCTTCATCCCTTTCGTCCTACCGGGCGAACAGGTGGAAGCGGCTCCGACGGAACAGAAGCCGGGTTTTGCCCGGGCCCGGCTCGAAGCGGTGCTGGAAGCGTCGGCTGATCGCATCTCCCCTGGCTGCCCATACTTTCAGCGCTGCGGCGGGTGCCATTACCAGCACGCGAGTTATCCCACTCAGCTGAAGATCAAGGCTGACATTCTCAAAGAGACGCTGCGGCGCACGGCTAAGCTCGAATTGCCTTGCCAGCTTCAGATCCATCCTTCGCCGGAGTGGAATTACCGCAACCGTACGCGCTTGAAGGTGCAGACCACGCCGGAATTTGCCGTTGGCTATTACGGTTTCCGCTCGCACGATCTGCTGCCGGTGGAGCAGTGCCCGATCAGTTCGCCCTTAATCAATCGTGCGATTCAGGGCGTGTGGGCATGGGGGCGAAGCGGCGGCGATGCCAGCGCCCTTCGCGAGATCGAGTTTTTCGCGAATCATGCCGACGACGCCTTGCTGCTTGAGGTTTATTGCGTGCCGGGCACGGCGCGGCGTGATGCGCGCCAGCTGGCGGAAGAGTTGCAGGCAGTGCGGCCGGAAGTTGGCGGGGTCACGGTTTTTCTGCAGGCGCAGGCCGGGCATTCGGGCGAACCGAAGCGGCTCGCGCATTCGGGGGTGACGCAGCTCAGGTATGAAGTTCCTCGGTCCCTGTGTCGGAGCGATGTCGAGAGTGCCGCGGACCTGGAAATCCGCGCCTATGGGTTCAAGGTCAGCGCAGGCAGCTTCTTCCAGGTGAATCGGTTTGTGGTCGGCGAACTCGTCAGCCTCGCGACCGCTGGCTCGGGTGGCGCCGGGTCTCCAGACCCGCCCCTGCCACGCGGCGAACTGGCGCTGGACCTCTACGCGGGGGTGGGTTTGTTCGCCGGTGTCCTGGCCCGGAGTTTTGCACAGGTGATCGCCGTCGAGGCGTCACAGACTTCTTTCGCCGACCTGCAGGAGAATGCGCCTCGGGAGGTAAAGGCAGTTTCAGCAACAACCGAGAAATTTCTCGGGCAAGCCTCGGGAGTGCGCCCGGATTTTGTTGTTGTTGATCCCCCACGCGGAGGGCTGGGTGAGAGCGTGGTTCGCAGTCTAGCCAGACTGGGTCCCCCTCGTGTCACGTATGTATCGTGCGACCCATCGACGCTGGCGCGCGATTTGCGAAGCTTTGTGAGCCTGGGGTACCAGATCCCCGGGGCGCACCTGGTCGATCTGTTTCCGCAGACCTTTCACATGGAAACCGTCTTTCACCTGGCCCGCTAAAGCGCGGGTCTGCCGCTTTTAGTTTGCGGGCGGAAGATAAACCGCTTTCCGTTCCGCCACTGCTGCCAAGCTACACGCATGCTCGCGAGGAACCCGGCAGAAGGCGGCTGAAGCTCGTTCCCCGTTTGCCGGAGAGCCGCCCGGCTTCGGCGCATCCAAACCCGCTCCGTGCACGACAGCCATTATTCTGGGCTGCGCTGGCTTATGCCGGCGGGCTCTGGATTGGACGCGATGCCTGGCGGCCTCCGAGTTGGTGGCTGGCTGGCGCGCTGGTCTTTGCCTGCGCCTCCGTCTATTTCCTGCGCAGGCGGCCCGGGTTCTCGCGCTTGCTTGCTTGCGGCGCTTTTGTCTTCTCTGGATCGCTTGCATTTCAAACCTGCTCCCCGAATATCCATTCTGCCGAGATCTGGCCTGCTGATGGCTCAGAGACGGAAGTCATCGCGCACGTGGTTTCTGAAGGCAACGTCCAGGCGGATGGTCCGGGCTCACTCCATCAGCGGGTTGATCTCGAAAGCGAGCAATTGGGCTCGGGATCAATCGCACAGAAGGCTCTCATCGGAATCCGCCTGAATATCTACTCCAAGCAAAGCACGCGCTATGACCTGGCCGAAGAGGGCGCAGCCGAGGCAGGCGTTGCTGCCGGAGCGGAACCAGCGATGGAGTTGCTGCGCTATGGCCAGCGCATCCGGTTTTCCGCGACGCTGAACCGGCCGCGCAATTTCCGCAACCCCGGTGCGTTCGACTACACCGGGTATCTTCGGGAGGAAGGCATCGCGGCAACCGCTTCGGCGAAGGATTCGGAAATCGAAAAATTGCCGGGATTCCGGGGAACTCGCGCCGGGCTCTATCTGGCTCGCATTCGCCACAGCATTCTTCAGCAGGTCCACAAAGTGTGGCCGGAAGAGGCCGCGGGCCTGATCGATGCCATGCTGACTGGGGAGAAGTCCTTTGTGGAGCGGCCAACGCGCGTGGACTTTCAGCGGTCCGGCACCTATCACCTGCTGGTCGTGGCCGGCCTGCATGTGGGCGTGCTGGCCGCCTTCGTGCTGTGGATTTTGCGCCTTTTCCGGCCGGGAGAGGTTTTCGCCAGCGCCGCTGCCATGGCGACCATCTTCGTCTATGCCGCTGTCACCAAAGAAGGCGCTCCAGTATGGCGGGCGGCGCTGATGTTTGCCGTCTATCTGGCCACGCGGCTGCTCTATCGCAGGCGCGCGCTGTTGAACGCGCTCGGCGCGGCGGCCCTCGCCCTGATGCTGGTCAGCCCCAACGCGCTGTTTGGAGCAAGTCTGCAAATGACGCTGCTGTGCGTGGGGGTCATCGTCGGAATCGCAGTGCCCGTACTGGAACGCACTACTGAGCCTTATGCGCGCGGGCTGCGTAACCTGGACGTGCTCACTTATGACCGATCGTTGCCGCCAGGCGTCGCCCAGTTTCGCATTGATTTGCGCATGGTCCTGGCTCGACTAGGCCGATTTTCCCGGTCGCGCCTGCCGCGATTCCTGCTCATCTATGGCTTGCGGGGACTGTTTGCAGTCCTGGGGTATGTGGTCATTTCGGGAACGATGCAATTAGGCATGACGCTGCCCATGGCAGTTTACTTTCACCGGGCGACGACGGTAGCGCTCCCTGCGAACCTGCTGGTGGTGCCGTTTCTTCAACTGCTCATGCCGGCCGCGGTCCTTGCGGTTGTGAGCAGCTATATCTCACTGTGGCTGGCGAAGATTCCTGCGGCGGTTGCGGGTTTCGCATTGTCGGGCATTACCGGGACAGTGCATTGGCTGGGCGGACTGCGGATCGCTGATTTGCGGGTCGTGACGCCTGCTCCGGCTGTGGTTGTTGTCGCCGGATTTTCGATTCTGCTGGCCACGATCCTGATTCGGAAACGATCCAGAATCTTGGCCAGCGCCGGGTTTGCTCTAGTGGCGGCCAGCGCGATGCTTATCTGGAAGGTCTCTCCGACGCCGAAACTCCGTCCGGGAAATCTCGAAGTGACCGCGATCGATGTCGGGCAGGGAGATTCCATTCTGGTGCTGTTGCCGGACCAGCGCGGATTGCTGCTCGATGGCGGCGGCCTGCCGGGTTGGACGCGTTCGCAAATGGATATCGGCGAAGATGTGGTTTCGCCCTACTTGTGGTGGCGAGGGCTGTCGCGTCTGGACGCTATTGCGCTCACGCACGCGCACGCCGACCACATGGCTGGCTTGCATGCGATCATGGCCAATTTTCATCCGCGGGAACTGTGGCTTCCGGAAGGAATTCGACAGGAGGAGATTGCCGGCCTGCTTCGTTCGGCGGCGCAATTTGGGGTGCGGGTGGCGTACAGAAAAGCCGGCGACAGTTTTAACTACGGCGGCGCGATGGTGCGGGTGCTTGCTCCGAATCCTGATTTTCCGGTTCGCGTCGCACACCGCAACGACGAATCGCTGGTGATGAAGTTCACCTATCGAAACACATCGGCCCTTCTTGAGGCTGACGCGGAAAAGGGAACCGAGAGGCTGGTCTCATCGGAGAAGCCTGCGGCGGACGTCCTCAAGGTGGCGCATCACGGCAGTGCGAGTGGGACCAACTATGACCTGCTTGCCGCGGTGAAACCGCGATTTGCGGTGATTTCTGTGGGATCGCGGAACGTTTACCATCACCCACGCTACCCGGTACTGCAGCGGCTACAAGAGGCGGGCGCGATCACCTATCGCACGGACGTGGATGGCGCCACGAGCTTCTTTCTCGATGGCAAGAGCGTTACTGTTGAACTCAGCGGTCTTCGCTAGTTGAGCCATCCGAGGCGGCTTCCGCCGATGCGTCAAATTCCTCTTCCTCGGATTGTTCCTGTTCCGGCGAGCGGCGATACTCTTCGATCACCTGCAATGCCCGGGCCGCGTCCTCTTGCCGGACAAGCAAGCCTATTCCGCCCACCGGCAGTATCCGCTGGGTATTTTCTGCCTCGCCGATCTGACAGTCGATTCCGGCAGATTGCAGCAAGCCCTGCACCACCATGGCCTCGGAGTCCTGCTCAGTATCAAACACTCGGACCAGCTTTTCGTTGGGATCGGGTACAGGCACGGGTTGGTCAGCCATTGAGAATGATGCCTCCAGTCGGTCACTCATTTTAGACCCTATGAGGAGTTCACGTTCGCAAAGGTTGCAAACTCCCCTGCGCGTGCTTGGCGCCGCCTTTGCGGTCATGCCATGTAAGGACGCGCCGGGATGAGCCCGCGAGTCTATTCTCGCCTCCGGCTGAAAAGCTCTTAACCGCAAAGCTCGCAAAGGTTGCGCAAAGCACGCAAAGAACGGCGTTGCTGCCTTGCGTGGCCTGCGCGTTAAGAGCTTTTACTCGGAGGTTCAATACCGCAGTCAGCCCGAGAAATTTGTTCTCGCAACCGGCTGAAAAGCTTTTAACCGCAAAGCTCGCAAAGGTTGCGCAAAGTTCGCGAAGAAGCACTTCTTTTGGCGGCAGGGGCGCGAATCGCATCTAAAATGATCTGCATCATTTCCGTCAGGAGCAGGGTATGGAATTCCGCCAATTGGGATCGCAAGGGCTAAAGGTGTCCGCACTTGGACTCGGCTGCATGGGCATGTCCGAGTTTTACGGGCCGGGGGATGAAAACGAATCCATTGCGACGATTCACCGGGCCATCGATTTGGGGATCGACTTCCTTGACACCGCCGATATTTACGGTCCGTTCAAGAATGAAGAGCTAGTGGGACGCGCCATTCGAGGTAAGCGGAACCAATTGATTATCGCCACCAAATTCGGTATTGTGCGCGATCCGGCAAACCCCAAAACACGCGGAGTGAATGGGCGTCCGGAATATGTGCGTCAGGCCTGCGATGCCAGCCTGCGGCGGCTGGGGATTGACTACATCGACTTGTACTACCAGCATCGCGTCGATCCCAACACTCCGATTGAGGACACGGTCGGGGCCATGGCCGACCTGGTACGTGCAGGGAAGATTCGGCACATTGGGCTTTCCGAAGCCGGGGTGCACACCTTGCGGCGGGCAGCGAAGGTGCATCCCATCACTGCTTTGCAGTCGGAGCTTTCGCTGTGGTCGCGCGATCCCGAGGAACGAATCTTGCCCACATGCCGCGAACTGGGCATCGGGTTCGTAGCGTACAGTCCCCTGGGACGCGGATTTCTCGCCGGGCAGATCAAGCGCTTCGAAGACTTTGCCGAAGACGATTTCCGGCGGCAGAATCCGCGGTTCCAGGGAGAGAACTTTCAGAAGAATCTCGATCTCGTAAAGAAGGTTGAAGACATGGCTCGCCGCAAGCATTGCACGCCTTCGCAACTCGCGCTGGCCTGGGCGCTGGCGCAGGGAGAAGATGTGGTGCCGATTCCCGGGACCAAGCGCCGGAAATATCTGGAAGAGAATGTGGCGGCGCTCGATATCAACCTTACTGCGGAAGATGAGATCGAAATTGACAAGGTCTTCCCGGCGGGAGCGGCCGCGGGCGAGCGCTACTCCGAACAGATGAAGAAGTTGATTGATGCGGCGGCGTAGGAAATCGAGCCAGGGACCTGCGGGCGTTGCGGGTGTGCTCGACGCCGTCGACAGGCCGGTTCCTCATCGCGTCCGCTTCTCGGAATGACAGATGGCGCAGGCTTCGCCATGACAGAGTCTCTGCGGAGAACAAAGGACAGGTAAAGGGGAGGAGTGATAATGGCCGAAGACGATCGCAAGTTCATCAACACCGCGCAACACAATCCCGCGTGGCCGTTCAGCGACGGGGTGCTGGTCAATGACACGCTTTATTTGTCTGGACGGATCGGAATCGATCCACAGACGGGCATAGCTCCTGCCGACGTGCGCAGCGAACTCAAGTTTCTGTTCGATGGCGTGGAAGAGGTGCTGCGCCGGGCGGGGATGACGATGAATGATCTTGTCTATGTGCAGATCTTCTCGCCGGATGTTTCTCTGTGGAACGAGTTCAATCAAGCCTACGTGCAGCGCTTTTCGCGGGAGTTGCCGGCGCGGGCTTTTATCGGTTCGGGACCGCTGCTGCTGGGCGCCAGATTCGAGATGATTGGAATCGCGATACGACCGCGGAAATAATGCAGTTCTTTGCGAGACTTGCGTTCTTGCTGGGTCAGAGGTCTAAAAAGCTTTTGACCGCAAAGGTCGCAAAGAACAGCCGCAAAGGTCGCAAAAGGAAAGGGCGGCCTTTGGCGGGCCGCCTTGAACTGATCAGTTGCCACTAGCCAATGTTTACGCTGGGGCCGGATGCTCGCCGCCCTTGGCGATTCCTGGTCTTCCCGGTTCCGGCTTCAGCACATGCTGCACGCCACCGTCATCGGGCTTCGACGGAGGAGTCATCTTGGGCAATTCCTTGCCTTCGATGATCATCTTGATTTCGTTGGCATCGAGCACTTCGCGCTCGAGCAGCGCCAGCGCGATCTTCACCAGGGTGTCGTGGTTAGAGGCCAGAATGCCCTTTGCGGTCTCATAGCCCTTGCCCACCAACCGCTTCACTTCCTCGTCGATCTTGATCGCGGTGGCCTCGCTATAGTCGCGGTGCTGCGCAATTTCGCGTCCCAGGAAGATCTGCTCTTCTTTCTTGCCGAAGGTCAGCGGGCCCAAATCGCTCATGCCGAACTCGCACACCATCTTGCGGGCCAGTTCCGTAGCCCGCTCGATGTCGTTGCCGGCGCCTGTGCTCATCTGGCTCAGGAAGATCTCTTCCGCGAGACGGCCGCCCATCATGATGGCAATCTCAGTTTCGAGGTAGTCCTTGGTGTAATTGTGCTTGTCGTCGATGGGCAGCTGCATGGTCACACCCAGCGCCATCCCGCGAGGAATAATCGTGACCTTGTGCAAGGGGTCGGAGTTGGGCAGCTTGGCGGCCACCAGCGCGTGACCCGCTTCGTGATAGGCCGTGACTTTCTTCTCTTCCTCCGAAAGCAGCAGCGACTTGCGCTCCACGCCCATGAGGACTTTGTCTTTGGCCAGTTCAAAGTCGTACATGAGCACGGCCTTACGGTTCTGGCGAGCAGCCGCTAAGGCCGCTTCATTGACCATGTTCGCCAGGTCGGCGCCGGAGAACCCCGGCGTGCCGCGAGCGAGAACGGACAAGTCCACATCGTCGGCGAGAGGAATCTTGCGGGTGTGGACGCGCAGAATCTCTTCGCGGCCGCGAACATCCGGGCGATTCACGACGACCCGCCGATCAAAGCGCCCCGGCCGGAGCAGGGCCGGGTCGAGCACGTCAGGCCGGTTGGTGGCGGCCATCAGGATGACGCCTTCGTTCGATTCGAAACCATCCATCTCCACCAATAGTTGGTTGAGAGTCTGCTCGCGCTCATCGTGACCGCCGCCGAGGCCCGCGCCACGGTGCCGTCCGACTGCGTCGATTTCGTCGATGAAGATGATGCAGGGGGCATTCTTTTTGCCCTGCTCGAACAGGTCGCGAACACGCGACGCGCCCACGCCAACGAACATTTCTACGAAATCGGAACCCGAGATAGAAAAGAAGGGTACGTTAGCTTCACCCGCCACAGCGCGAGCTAGAAGGGTCTTACCGGTTCCCGGAGGCCCAACCAGCAGCACACCCTTGGGAATGCGTCCGCCGAGCTTCTGGAACTTCTGCGCCTCGCGTAAGAATTCGATAATTTCGCGCAGCTCTTCCTTGGCTTCATCGACTCCGGCGACATCCTTGAACGTCACCTTCTTCTGCTGCATGGAGAGCAGGCGCGCGCGGCTCTTGCCGAACGAGAGGGCTTTGTTTCCGCCGGTCTGCATCTGGCGGATCATGAAATACCAGAGCGCGGCCAGCAAGGCCAAAGGCGCCAGGTTGACCAGCCAGCCCCAACTGCTGCTGCTGACATCCTTTACGTTGAAATCGACGCCTTTCTCGCGGAGCTCTTTATAGAGGTCTGGGTAGTTCGACGGGACAATCGTGTGGAAGCTGGTGCCGTTAGTCTCCTTACCACTGGCTTCCATGCCATTAATGGTGACCTCTTTTATGTTGCCCTGGTCGATGTAGGCCAGGAATTGCGAGGAGCTTAGCTCCTGCACCTTTTGGCCAGAGTTGGCAGTCTTCACTACCTGCCACAAGACCACGGCAGAAAAGAGGATGACTACCCAAAATATGATCGTTTTAACGGTTGAATTCACTGAAAGAGCTCCTGAGAAAAGCGTACCCTGAGCTTGCCGAAGGGGCTACTCGTCTTTCTCCTCCTCGTTCGCGAACCGCTCGAAACAAAGGCCCTGCACAACGGGAAACTCGTCGGCTGCACCTTTCCCATGGATTAGATGCCGGACCGGGAATTTGGAATCGACAAAATGCCGCTGGCGTCATTCTACCCTGCTTTGGGACGGAATCGGAAGGTGGCGGGCAGCCGAAAGGTCATGGGGAGGTCGCGGTCGTCAGCCCTCGGATTAAAGCAAGCCGTAGACGGCCATTCGGTTGAGTTTTTCGATCAGATTACTCGGCGGATTGAAAAGTTATGCCAGGCGCGAACGTCGCATCCACGGTTAAGAGTTGCGCGGCCGGCGGGCAACAGCTCGCACATTTCAATGCCCGCTCAAAGCAGAACGGCCCGCAGTTTGAGCTGCGGGCCGCCCGGTGGACTGTTTGGGTTTGACCAAGAGGTGGTCACTCGTAAGGCATCCTGCGGGATGCTGTGGCCACTTCGGCGAACTCCGGGTCCCGGCACGACCTGAATGCCGGGCGGAATCTAGCACCCCATCGCCGGAAAGTCTTGCGCTGGGGGCCCCGTTTGTCCAAACTCACCTTTGAGTTGCGAAGGTCTTAGAGCAACCAGCCCTAAGTCTCAGCCACCTCACCTGGTCTAAGGGTACATCTACTGCCACTTTCAGAACTTGTCATCAGACCACCTCCTTTCCGGTGTAGTTAGAGAATAGTACACAAGGAACTCGGGATCAAGAGGAATGCTGGAAGCTTGAACCGTTGAACCTATGAAACTGTTTCTGGCCGTATCATGAAGAGGGATGTCCGACACATTCATACTCGGGATCGAGAGCTCCTGCGATGAAACCGGAGCGGCGGTGGTGCGCTCGGGCGAGCAGATCGTCTCGAACATCGTGGCTTCACAGATTGCTACGCATCAGCCCTATGGGGGCGTAGTGCCGGAGCTCGCCTCGCGCGAGCATCTGCGGGCGATTGTTCCCGTGGTGCGGCAGGCGCTGGCTGAGGCCGGCAAGACTTACGAGTCGGTCGACGCGCTCGCCGTGACCCAGGGGCCCGGTTTGGCGGGAGCGCTGCTGGTCGGCATCAGCTATGCCAAGGCGCTGGCCTTCGCGCTGGAAATGCCGCTGATTGCTGTCAATCATCTCGAAGGACACATTCACGCGGTGCTGCTCGAGGAAAAGCAGAAGGGCAATCGCGAATTGCGCTTTCCGGTGCTCGCGCTGGTGGTGTCAGGAGGCCACACGCATCTTTATCTTGCCGAGCAGCGCGGCGAGAGCTGGTCCTACGAAAACATGGGGCACACGCGCGATGACGCCGCGGGAGAGGCTTTCGACAAGGTTGCCAAGCTGCTGGGTCTCGGCTATCCGGGCGGCCCGATCATCGATCGGCTGGCAAAGCACGGAGATCCGCGCGCGGTAAAGTTCCCGCCATCCCAGATCAAGCATCCGGACCGCAGGAGAGTCCAAAAAAATCCGCTAGCCGCACAAGGCGCGACTAAGGGTATGGCGCCCTCGAATGTTCCTCGCTTCGACTTCTCCTACAGCGGAATCAAAACCGCGGTGCTACGCTACGTCGAAACCCACAACCTCGCCGCCTCCATCGACGGCCGCCGCCGTGCTCTGGCGTCAATATCCAAGCCCAAATTCGAAGATTTCCTGGCCAGCTGCGACCCGCAAACTCTCGATCTTGTAGCCTCGTTTCAGCGCGCCATGGTGAAAGATCTGGTGGAAAAAACGCTCGCAGCAGCGCGAGCGTTTAACGTCGCAACTCTATTTGTCACAGGCGGCGTGGCCGCCAACAACGAACTCCGCGAGACCTTCGAGCGCGAAGCAGCGCAGGAAGGCTTGCCGGTGTTTTTCCCCTCCCGTCCACTGTCGACCGACAATGCCGCCATGATCGCAGCGGCCGCCTATCCGAAGTTTCTAGCCGGACATTTCGCGCCGATGGACTTCTCGGCGGAAGCAGGCATGGCGTTGGTCTAGCTATCGGATATCGACCCCCAGCCCCCAGCCTCGACCCTAAAACTTAGCCACCGATCTGGTGGGCGGCGATGATTGTGGCCTGGGATGACATGTTTTCCGTTGGCCGCGCGCCGAAGCTGGCCCAGCACCTACAGTGCCGCGGCGCACAGGCTTGGGGCGATACTAACCTCGGCGTAAAAAGAGCGGGTGTCTCGGCTTGGTAAAATATTGGGAGTCTGTGGGTTGAATCGCCTGGCCATGCAGTTCACCGAACAAGTCGATGTGGTCGTGGTCGGTGCAGGTCATGCCGGCTGCGAGGCGGCCGTGGCCTGCGCCCGCATGGGCCTGAAGGCCGCGCTTTATACGCTCAACGTCGACCTGATCGCGCAGATGTCATGCAATCCGGCTGTGGGTGGCATTGCGAAGGGACATCTGGTACGCGAAGTTGACGCGCTCGGCGGCATCATGGGCGAAGTCACCGACGCTGTCGGCATTCAGTTCCGCCTCCTCAACACTTCGCGAGGGCCGGCAGTCTGGTCGCCCCGTGCCCAGTGCGACAAGCAGGCGTATCGCTTGAAGATGCGGGAGGTGCTGGAATCTCAGCCGAATTTGAAGATCAAGCAGGCGGAAGTGGCGGAACTGATTGTGGAAAGCTCTCATCGCCCAGCGGTCAGCGCTCAGGACGCGCGGCTTCAGGCTTCAGGCCTCAAGCTTCAGGAACATGGGATTCAGGGTCAGCCGGACTTTCCGGAAGCCGGAAGCCTGGCGCCTGAAGCCGACGCGCCCCGCCGCGTGCTCGGCGTCAAACTCCGCGATGGCCGCACGGTCGGAGCTCAAGCCGTGATCATCACCACGGGCACTTTTCTCAACGGCCTCATTCACTGCGGAGAGCAGCAGTATCCGGCCGGGCGCTCGGGCGAACCGCCGGCGGTGCTGCTGGGAGAGGCGCTGAAGAAACTCGGCCTGCGCGGATGCCGGTTGAAGACCGGGACTCCTCCTCGCCTGGATGGCCGCAGCATTGACTGGTCCAAGTTCGAGGTTCAGCCCGGCGATCCCGATCCCACGCCGTTCAGTTTTCGCACCAGGCGCGTCGCACACCATGATGCACAGGTGCCCTGTTACATCGCCTGGACCACAGCGGAAACGCACCGCATCATTCGCGAGAACGTGCACCGCTCGCCCATGTACAGCGGGCAGATTCAATCCATCGGGCCGCGATATTGTCCATCCATCGAAGACAAAATCGTCAAGTTTCCCGACAAGACGACGCACCAGCTCTTTCTGGAACCGGAAGGACTGAACACGCACGAGATCTACGTGAATGGCATGAGTACGTCATTGCCGGTTGAAGTGCAATTGGCCATCCTGAAGTCAATTCCGGGACTGGAAGCCGCCGAAATGCTGCGCCCCGGCTACGCCATCGAATATGACGCCATCGATCCCACGGAGCTCGAACGCACGCTGGAGACCAAGAAGCTCAGGGGACTATTTCTAGCCGGCCAGATCAACGGAACCTCCGGCTATGAAGAAGCTGCGTGCCAGGGGTTGATGGCGGGCATCAATGCCGGCCTCAAGGTGAAAAGTCAGCCGCCGCTGGTTCTCGATCGCACCGAAGGGTACACGGCGATCCTGATCGACGATCTGATTTCCAAGGGTACGAATGAACCCTATCGCATGTTCACCTCGCGCGCCGAGTTTCGTTTGCATCTGAGGATCGACAATGCTGACCGCCGCCTTACTCCTCATGGCCGCCGCGTAGGCCTGATTACCGATGAAGCCTGGGCGGACTTTCTTCGCAAGCAGGAACGCCAGCAAAAGATGCAACAAGTGCTGGAGCGAACCAAGGTGACGAGCACGATGCTGGCGGGCATTCAGCAGTCACTTAGCACAGAATCGCCGTCGGTCGCCGGCCGGCAGTTCACAGCTGACTCGGCGGAGGGTCCTGATAACAGCCATGCCGGGACGGGTGTCCCACCGCTCCAGGCTGAGCGAAGCTCGGCAATTGGCAGTGGCGATGGCCTGGCCGACCTTTCTTCCGCTTTGGGTCAACCCTTGGCACAACTACTCAAGCGCCCAGAGATCACGATTGAAATGCTGGTACCGGTATTGCGCAGGCTGGCACCGGACTTTTTCGCCAGGGATTTTGCGGACGACGCGCGGCCTGCCACCGGCGACGATCCCCTCCCCCCCGCCATCCGCAACGAACTCAAGTCCGTAGAAACCGAGATCAAGTACGCCGGCTACTTGCAGCAGCAGTCCCGGGCCATCGAGCGCCTGAAGAAAGCCGAGCAGCGCGGTATTCCGGAGTGGTTTGATTACCGCTCGGTAAGTGGCTTGTCGCGCGAGATGCAGGAGAAACTCACGAAGATCCGGCCGCGTACGCTCGGCCACGCCTCTCGCATCCCCGGTGTAACTCCCGCCGCGGTCTCGCTGGTAAACGTCTATATCGAGATTCAGTCCAAGCGGCGGCAACAAGCTGCAGTTATCTGATGTTGCCGAACCCCATTTCTCCCTTGGCTTTGCCTTCCCCTGGGGGTAAGCTTTGCGGAAATGGAGCGCTACTTCGTCTCGTTCCTGGCACTGTTGGTGATCGCCGCCTCCCCAGGTTTTGCTCAGCAAAATTGTCCACTTCCGCCTTCCATACAGCCAAGAAGTGCGGCGGAGAACATCTTCTCCGACGCACAGGAAGTTGACCTTGGCGACGCAATGGCAGAAACCATCGCGCTTCGTATTAACGTAGTTGAGAACGACCAACTCATTGCTCATTTGCGCGAACTCGGTGATCAATTAGTTCAGCACCTGCCTCCCACTCATTTGAAATTTCGTTTCTATCTCATCGATCTTCCTGAGGTGAACGCGTTCAGTATCGCGGGGGGACGCATCTACGTGAGCCGCAAAATTGTTGCCTTTGCGCGTAATGATGATGAGGTCGCCGGAATTCTGGCACATGAACTCGGTCACATCGTCACCCATCAATCTGCGATCGAAATGACCCGCGCCTTTCGCGATGTCCTCGGAGTAACTCAGGTCGGCAACCGCGATGATATTTTTCGCAAATATCACCAGTACGTTGAAAACTTCAGGCGCGGAAAACGCAACCGGAATCGGCAGGAAGAGAAGCATCAAATCGTCGCCGACCAGGTTTCCATTTACGCCCTGGCGCGCGCCGGTTTTCGTGTACAAGCTCTTCCGGACTTCTGGGACAGGTTCAATCAACTGCACGGCAAGGCCGGCAGCTGGTTCACCGATCTTTTCGGTAGCACCACGCCCGAGCAGCACCGTTTGCGGGACATGGTGAAGAACACCGCGTCATTGCCGCCCGGTTGCGCCGACCGCCCGCCTTCGACAGAGGTATCGAGTTTTCAGGCCTGGCAACAAGCCGTGGTCGAATATGAAGGCAACACGCATTCTGAATCCCTCCCTGGACTTATCTCCAAGCACCGGCTGACGATGCGGCTCCGTTCGGAGGTCACAAATCTTCGGTTCAGCCCTGATGGCAAGTACCTCCTGGCACAAGACGATGGAGGGATACACATCTTGACGCGAGATCCGTTCTCACCACGGTTCTACATCCCAGCTTCGGATGCCCGCGAGGCGCAATTTTCTCCCGACTCAGCGTCGGTTGTGTTCGAGACTTACGGCATGCGGGCCGAGAGTTGGAGCATTGCGGCGCAAAAGCGGACGTCTGTGCACGAGATCACGATTCACGACGCCTGTATGCAGTCGCAGCTATCTCCAGACGGCAAACTGCTGGCGTGTATGACTGAAGGTGGACCGCTGTTGCTCATCGATGTGACGAATAGCTCCGTCGTGTATGAAAAAAAGGACTTTTACATCCCGTCGCTGACGGAATTTTTCAAGCTTCTAATCTTTGTCGTCGCAGAGAATCCCGCAGAAGACAACGCTGAAGAGGAGTTTCATTTCGCTAATTTGAAGTTCTCTCCCGATGGGCACTACTTCGTAGCCAGTCACATGGCTGATTTTGGCCGCTCTGCCAGCTTGCTTTTCGATCTGACCACCCGTCGCGAAGCGTCGATGCCCGGCTCTATCAGAGATGCGATTGAGGAAAATTTTGCGTTTATTGCGCCTGACAAAATTGTTGGGATTAACCGCTCCTCCCCTGGCAAGTCGCACATCCTGAAACTTCCTTCTGGAGAAAGAGTGGGGCAGGTAACGCTTGCGAATGGCATTCACATGCGCGGCGCGACACACGGCAACTTCCTGATCGTTGGTCCGATGAAGGAAGAGCCCATCGGAATTATCAGTCTCGATACCGGCAAGTTCGCGGCGGGAATCAAGCAACATACAACGGACGTCTGGGACGGAGTTATTGCTACCGAGCGCGTCAATGGCGAACTGGCGCTTCATATCGGCGGCACCTCAGACGCGCTGGCGACGGTTCAGTTGCAGGAAACGCGTTTGGGAAGGCTGGTGGTCGGCGCTGTGTCTCCCGATCTCAACTATCTGGCCGTTTCAACTCGCAGCCGGGGTGCCGTCTGGGATCTTTCGCGCGATGTCCGCGTTTTTCATGCGCGCCGGTTTAACGGAATCGGTTTTGCCGGAAACAGCGCTTATGCGCACTTTCCCAAGTTTCAACAATGGCCTGCCTCCATCGGCCTTTTGCACGTGGATACCGGAGCCGCAAACGAGTATCGCGAATTCAAGGATGAAATTGTCGCCCAACACGGGCTTTACCTGGTAACAACCCGGCCGCACAAGCCGGGCGTGGCATCTGCCGATGCTGACGTAAGGGTCGAGGATATCGTTTCCGGCCAGGTGCTCTGGTCCCGCTTCTTCGCGGGCAGCATTCCCCAGATGACCTTCGACTCTTCGTCGAAAGCGGTGCTCATGCGATGGGCGGTCGCTTCCAAAGGCGGAGAAGAAGAACTTAAGAGTTCTCCTGAACTGAAGAGATCCGCCGGGAAAGAGGACTTGCTCTGCGAAGTCGCGGATGCGAGCCTCGGCGGGCTCATCGCTTCTTTCATCGTGAAAACAAACAATGGGTCCGTGCATTATTTTCGCGGCAGTGCCAGCCGCGAGTGGGTCGCGATGGAGGCAACAGGCGACCAGCTTCTGACCTTCGCTTTGCCGTCGGGAGAAGAGCGCGGCCATTTCTTCGGAGAAAACGCGACCCTCTCGCCTTCCGGCATGATGGCGGTCAACAGCGCCAAGCGCGAGGTCACGCTGTATGATTTGGCCACGTCCGAGGTGCGCCAGCAGTACCGGTTCGCGGAGTCGGTTTCCCTGAAGGCCTTTTCCGAAGATGGCAAGCGTCTGCTAGTATTCACCAACGACCAGACTGTGTATGTGCTCGACACCGCGTCCTCGCTCGGCGCCGAACCGGCGTTGGCGAGCAATCCCGTGAACTGATGTGACTTCCTACACTTACCTGGAGAGCCCGGTTGGGCTTTTGCTGCTAGCCGCAGATGAAGCCGGCTTACGCGAGATTACCTTTGCCCGAAACGGCCAGCCGACACCGCCGAAACCTGAGTGGCAAGAGAACGCTGCGCCTTTGTGCGAAACTATCCGTCAGCTTCGCGCGTATTTTGCGGGCAAACTGGAACAGTTCGAATTGCAGCTCGCGCCGCACGGAACCGACTTCCAGCTGAGCGTCTGGAATCAGCTGTGCCGGATCCCCTACGGCGAGACCATCTCCTACGGCGAACTCGCCCGCCGCATCGGGAATCCGAAGGCCAGCCGCGCGGTAGGCCTGGCCAACGGATCGAATCCCATCCCCATCATCATTCCCTGCCATCGCGTGATCGGGTCGAATGGCAAGCTCACCGGCTACGGCGGAGGCTTGCCCATCAAGGAAAAATTGCTGGCGCTCGAAAAGCGGCAATTGTCCCTGGTTTCGTTCCCTGTTTTCCCAGCGGCTTCGTAGAGCGGTGTTATTCTTGAGACATCGATTCCCTCATAAGGTCCTCTCTGCATGCCTGATTTCAATCCTCCACAGCCTTCGTCCGCGACTGACGAGTCTTTCGGCAACATTCTTTCCGAGTTCGAGCAAAGCCACGCGGCAAAACCGGTGCAAGGTTTGCGCGACGGCGTAGTCGTTGCGATTTCCGCAGAGGGCGCATTTCTTGACGTGGGACTCAAGACGGAAGGCATTTTGCCCGCTTCCGAGTTGCTTAACGATCGCGAGCCTTTGAAGCGCGGCGACAAGCTGCAGGTCACCATTAAAGGCCGCAACCCCGAGGGCTATTACGAACTGACGCGCAGCCGGGCGGCACGTCCGACAGATTGGCCGGCGCTGGAGAAGGCGTTTGCAGACAAGACTGCGATTGTGGGTACAGTCACCGCAGTTGTTAAGGGCGGCCTGAGCGTTGATGTCGGCGTGCGTGCGTTCCTGCCCGCATCTCGCAGCGGCGCCCGCGATGCCGCCGAGATGGAGAAGTTGGTCGGCCAGGAGATCCGTTGCCGCGTCACCAAACTCGATGCTGCCGACGAGGATGTGGTGGTTGATCGCCGCATCGTTTCGGAAGAAGAAGAGCAGGCGCTCAAGGAGCGCCGTTACTCTGAATTGAAAGAGGGTGACTTGATCAGGGGCACGGTGCGAAGCCTCACGGATTATGGAGCTTTCGTCGACATCGGCGGGGCCGACGCCCTCTTGCACGTTGGCGATATTTCGTGGGTGCGGATCGGCAATCCTGCGGATGTGCTTTCGCCAGGCCAGCAGGTTGAAGCCATCATCTTGAAGATCGATCCCGAAAAGCGGCGAATTGCAGTCGGCATGAAGCAACTGCTGCCGCAGCCCTGGGACGCAGTTCCCTCCAAGTACAAAGTCGGCGACCGCGTGCGCGGCACCGTGACGCGGCTGATGGATTTCGGCGCATTCGTGGAGCTCGAACCGGGAATCGAAGGGCTGATTCACATTTCCGAAATGTCGTGGGGCAAAAGAGTTCGCAAGGCCGGCGATGTGGTCAGGCCCGGCGAGACTGTGGAAGTGGTGGTCCTGGGAATCAATGCCGCTGAGCGGCGAATCTCGCTGGGGTTGAAGCAGGCGCTGGGCGACCCCTGGAAGGACGCTGCACAAAAATTCGCGGTGGGATCGATCGTCGAGGGACCAGTGGTGAGCCTGACGAAATTCGGCGCCTTCGTCCGGTTGGCCGATGGAATCGAGGGTTTGATTCACGTCAGCGACATCAGCGCGGAGAAACGAATTAATCATCCCCAGGACGTATTCAAGGCCGGGCAGCTGGTAAAGGCGCAGGTGCTGGAGGTCGATGTTGAAAAGCGCCGCCTGAAGCTTGGCATCAAGCAAATGGCTCCAACCAGCATCGACGAATACCTCGAGGAGCACAAGCCCGGGGATATCGTCAGCGGGCGCGTGGTCGATGTGCGGGATGGCGCCGCGGTGGTCGAACTGGGCGAAGGCATTCGCACCCCGTGCGCGATCACCAAGCGAGCGAACGCACAGGGGGCGGGAAACGCGAGCGCTGCGGCTGCGACTGATCTGCAATCCTTGAGTTCCATGCTCGCCGCGCGATGGAAATCCGGTACCGTCGCAGAAACTTCAAAGCCGCAGGATGTTCAAGCCGGGCAAGTAAGGAGGTTTCGAATTACCTCCATCGACCCCGCTGGCAAGAGCATTGAAATTGAATTGGCGTAGAGACGTTGCTTGCAACGTCTGAGGCGTAGTGGAGCTACGTCTTTAGCCCGTAGATGTCCCGCCCTTTTACCTCAGGGAAGAGGAAAGGGTCGGACAAGAATGTCCGACCCACACAAACCCGTTCAGTGGCTCAAGCTCCAGACGTATGCCGCAACGGCCGAGAGCTGATCCGGTGTCAGTTGCGCTCCTCCCATAGGCGGCATGGGACTGCGGTACTGTTTGGGGTGCGGCACGCCTCCCTCGATGGTTTTTCTGATTCCCGCGTAGCTGCCGTCGCTCCACAGCCAGGTCTTTTTGGTGAGATCTGGGCCTAGTGGAGATCCGGTGCCGTTCGCGCCATGGCAGCCGGCGCAGGCCGCGCCGCCGACTTGACCGTGATAAATGCGGTCTCCCAAGGCGACCATTTCGCGCGTGGCGCCTTCAGGAACCGAAACTCCGGCTTCGGCGTGTGTCCCCTCAGGCGGCTTGGCAGGCGCCTCGACGATCTGCCCCGCAGGAGAGGCTGCGCTCGGGCACGGCTTCGGCGATCCGCTTTCTCCGCCCTTATACACGATGCGATAGATGCGCCCGCGAACATCGTCCGAAACGTAGAGCGCACCGTCGGGGCCAACTGCCAGGCCCGACGGGCGATGTGCCGCCCCATCGGGAGTTTTGATGGCTCCGGCGAATCCGTCCGCAAAAATTTCGCAATTGCCGGCGGCGTGAACCCCTGAAAGCGGCTGAAAGACCACGTTATATCCGCCCTGCGGATACGGGGCCCGGTTCCACGAACCGTGGAAGGCGACGAATACTCCATTGCGGTAGCGTGCGGGAAATTGCTTCTGATCGTAATGGGCGAGCGCGTTGGGCGCCCAGTGCGCGGGAAACACAGCCGCCGGCGCCAGCTTACTGGCGCACACACCGACCATCTTGCCGCCGTCGCCGCCGTATTCCGGCGCGAGCACCAGTTTGCTCTGGAACGGATCGTAGTAGCATTCAGGCCAACCATAGTCGCCGGCTTGCTTCAATAGCAACACTTCTTCCGCCGGCAAAGTGGCTTCGTCTTCCGGTTTGTACAGTTCAGGCCAGTTGGTGCGCAGCTGGTCTCTCCCGTGTTGCGTGACAAAAATGTTGCCGGAGTCGATCGCAAACCCCTCCCCATTGCGAATGCCGGTTGCGTATCGCTGGGCGGGCGAGAAAGTCTGATCGGTTTTGTTCGCGTCATAACGCCAGATGCCGCCGCGGGTCTGAAGCTCCGTACACGGCTTCGCGCCGGGCGAATGCGGCTGCCGGTTCTGCAATTGACAAGCGTTGCTTGCGCTGGCCACGTCGACATACATCGATCCCGCAGCATCGATAATGAACGGATGCATGGGATGATCGCCGCCCAGGGGCAACCCGGACACGATGGTCACTGGAGGGTCTTTCGGCACGATCTCGCCCGGATGCAGGGCATACCGCACGATGCGGTCATTGATTTCCGCGTACAGCCACTCCTTGTAGAGGTCAATGCCGGTGCCGCCTGCTCCTCCCGTCTGCACCGTTTCGCCAAACCGATCGATCACGTCAGCTTTTCCCGCACCGGTTTTGTCCTGCAGCGCGACCAGAAATCCGCCGGGATGCGTAGGAGCGTTGTTGTAGTACGCACCCGACCAGGTGTTCACGTACAACACTCCATCAGGCGCTACCACCATTTGACGCGCGTGGCCGATGTCATCGGCGAAGATGGTCGCGCAGAAACCCGGAGCCAGCTGCAAGCCGCTGTCGTCATTCGGGCAGGTGTTCGCGCCTGCGGATTGGCTTCGCATCGGCGCGGTCGCGGCGAGGACGCCGAGTCCCACGAGTAAAGCAGCCAAAAACGAAGCCGGTTTAGAGGCGTGCAGGAATCCCATTTCGAATCCTCCTCGAAAGCTGCAAAAGTGACGCGAGCGATTCTACAACGGGCCCGAGACTGCGTGGCCGTCGTGCGCTGGGAGTGAGTTGTGCTGCGGTTCGCGCGCGAGGCCCAGGGCTTTGCTCGCGGGGTAAAGCGAATCAAAGGTTATCCAAAGGGCAATCAGAACCCCGAAAATCAGCACACTGCCTTCGGGTCCCACCGTACCGCCGGTCAGCCATGGTGAACCGTGGAACGAAGATCTTAGGAGGTGGCCGGGAACGACGATGCCGCTGTCCGGGACCGAGTACAAAAAGGTCTCGCCCCAATCCCAGGCGGCGTGGATGCCGACCGCGAACCACAGATTCCCGGTGCGGCGCAGGGTGAGACATAAGAACAGAGCGAGCAAACCGGCGGCGAGTTCCCCGATCCAGGCTTCCCCCTGGTTGCTGCTATGCGACAAACCGAAGAGGGCCGATAGCGCAATCGCCGCCGGCCAGAAGCCGATGCCTTGCGCCAGCGTGAACTGTGCATAGCCGCGGAAGGCAAATTCTTCGAATAGACCAACGATCAGGAAAAGAACTGCAAAAAAGCCTGCAAACTTCAACACCCGAAATCCGTGCAGCGCCAGCCCGCCGAAATAGAACACTCCAATGCCGCGCATTACAAGTAAAAGCAATGTGATGGCCAGCAACCCCCAGAGCGCTCCCATCCAGAAGTTTTTGCCAATGGCCTCATGCAGGGGCAGGCCATAGTTGCCGAATGGGCGATTTTCAATGTGTGAAAGCACCAGCGCTGGAACGATTGCGGCCAGCAAAACTTCGCATTCGCCCACGAAGAAGACCCACAGCGGGGGAACGGCACCGTTAGCGGGAGGAAGAAAGGGGGAGGCAATGAGCGCAAATAATCTCGCCAGTGCCAGGAATGCAGCCGCATAAACTGCCAACCGCCAGCCGGCGCGTAAACCCTGCGGGCCGATAAAGACCCAACGAACAGAGGGCGACATTGAGTCCGGGCGCGGTTCCAATCCGCGCGGATCAGGAGATGGGTTAGCGTTGGAAGCCAGTTCATTCATGCTGGGCTTTTCGCGATTTGCGTGAAAACATGGTAAAACAAACGGTCCTTCGATGAATGGAATATCGTCAGGGCGCATCGGAGCGCCGCAAATTATCGCCGGCATCCTGCTATTTCTGTTCCTTGGGCAATGCGCATGGCTCGTCGCTCACGAGCGTCCGGGCGAGTTCGAAGTCACTGACGCGGATTTCGACCGGATTGCGGAAGGAATCGCGCAGTGGCGGGGTCATGCGATCGCCGGAACGCCCACCGTCGCCAACCCGTCTCCTGAACTTCTGCAGATCCGAGGCGGGCGCTTCGATGCGCATCACTCGCCGCTCTGGTACCTGATCGGTTCGGCGCCAGTGGCGGTCTTGGACATTTCCCCGGATCACAGGCTTTGGATCTGGCTGACTCGAGCACCGTATGTGCTCTTGGGAGCGTTGCTGGGAGCCTCCCTGTGGTATGTTGCGCGCCGGCTTTACGGAAATTTCGGCGGCTACACCGCGCTTGCCCTCTACTGTTTTTCTCCGGCGGTGATCCGCAGCACCACGCTATGGTTTTCCAATCCGGACATGGGGGCGGCGTGGGGGACATTTGGCGCGGTCTTCACCGCGATTGCCGTGGCGCACACCCTTTATGCGCCGCGCGAAGTCATTCTTTGGAATTGGCGGCGAATTCTGTTACTCGGCATTTCCCTGGCGCTTGCCATCGGATCGCATTTCAGCCTGGTTATCGTCCTGCCGCTGGCGTTGGCGTTTATGGTCTATGTCGCGCCCAATCGAACCGCGGCGGCGATAGCGATCCTGCTGGCGGCGTGCGGAGTTGCTCTTGTCTTGATCTTTGCGGCCTATTTTTTTCATCCGCGAGTATTCGGCGAAAGCTTCATGAACACCAGTTGGCTGGACGCGAGTATTCGCGCCATGGGCATGCCGGCAGCCTATCTGCAGGTGATTAGAGAAGGACTTGCAGCCGGGCCGGTGCTGGTGCTCCTCGTGCCTGTAGCAGTCGTGACCTACGCCGCTTGGCCAAAGACACGTTATTTTGGCAATACCGCTCCACTCGTTGCGGCCATCCTGTTCGCCATCTTGCGGGTGGCCGCCCCCCACGATCCTGAATCGGTCTTCAGCCTGCTCATGGCAGTTTTTCTCTTCGTTTTCGTTGCCGGCATCGCCGCTGACTTGCTGGAAACCAAGGCTCGCGAGTTGACGGCGGCGGTGCTTCTCGGCCTGTTGTCGGCGAATACGCTGTGGAACCTCATCGTTTTGGCCCGAATCGGCGGCTGAAAGCCGCTCTTCCCGGCAGGAGTAAAATAGAAATACCGCAACCTTCTGGAGCGCGCGGCGTTCTAAAAGGTAAGGGGGCCTTATGCGTGCAAGGGATTTGGGTAGCTTTACTCGACTTGCTCTTGCGGTGATCGTTGTCTGCTCTCTGTCCGTTCTTCCCGCACTCGCACAAAGCAATTTCAACGGTCAAGGTTCCATTTTTCACGGTGTTCCTGCCAGCGTGACCTCATTCGGTTTCGGCGGACAACCCGGGTTCCACGGTGTTCCAGCCAGCGTGACCTCTCTCGGCTTCGGCAGCGGGCAGTTCCGCCTGCACAATGGTTTCGGCCGGCCTGTATTCGTCGGTAATTCGGGTTTTCGCCGGCATCGTCATCATCGCGGATTCGGCTTTCCCGGATACTTTGGCGGAGGGTATTACATTCCATACGCGTATCCGGATTATGACGTGATGGATACGGGCGTGGATGATTCGATGGAGAACGACTACGCCACCGGGCCTACGATTTTCGACCGCAGCGGCGGGACGCGCCAACCGGTCGCCAGGCCGGCGCCGTCGGAGGAAGATTATCGCGCGGAATTGCATGCCAAGCCGGAAGCAGTTCCGGCGCTGCCACCCCCGCAGCCTGTCGCGGAACAGCCGCCGACCGTGCTGGTCTTCAAGGATGGGCACGAGCAGCAAGTCGTGAATTATGCGATTGTCGGGTCGACTCTCTATGACCTTTCCGAGGGGCGCACGCGCAAAGTCGCTCTGACAGAGCTTGACCTGGCTGCCACCGTGAAGCAAAATGACCAGCGCGGCATCGACTTTCAGCTTCCCGCAGGAACGAAACTGAATTGAAAGGCGACATTATGGCCAGAGTGCCGGCGTTAGTGCTCGCGATTGCGCTAGGCGTTCCCGGCGCCGTGGCGCAACAGCGAATGGCTGCGGGCACAGCGCATTCTTCTCCGCCCGCCGGCCGCGGCGGCTTAGCTCCCGGCGTTCATCATTCAACCACCAGAATTTTTGTCGGCAACGGTTTTGGACACCGCCCCTTCCGGCGCAACTGGGGCGGCGGCTATTACGGCTGGCCCTACTTCGCGGATTACGGATATGGTTACGGCTACGATTCCGAGCCGTATGACTACCCATCGTCGCCGGCGCCTCAATCCCAGGCGTCCCCGCAGCCTGCGCCGCCGGTCCCCGAATCAAAGGAGCCCTTGCCCAGCCCGGTCCTGCTCGAGTTGCACGGCGAGCAGTGGGTGCAAGTGAACAGCTTCGCGCCGCCTTCAGGTCAGGCGACGAGCGTAGCACCTCAGAATCCAAAGCCGGCCGTGCTTCCTCCCGCTGTTCTGGTTTTCCGCGATGGCCATACGGAAGAGGTGAGCAGCTACTCGATCATTGGCCCAGTCATCTACACCAAAGCCGACTATTGGGCGAGTGGCAACTGGACGCGGAAAATTCAAATTGCGGATTTGGACTTGCCGGCTACCTGCAAACAAAACCAGGCACGCGGCGTGAATTTTGAGCTTCCGTCGAGCCCGGACGAGGTGATGATTCGCCCCTAGTGACTGCTTGCTGAATTCGCACAGAAACGGCAAAGGGACCGAATCCTCGGTCCCTTTTGAATTTCCCGCGACAACTATTTGCCCAGGTGGATGGTCTTTCCATCCGGGTCCAGTGTGCCTTGGACCCGCACCCGTCTGCCGACGTGCTGGCCGACCAGATCCTGATGGTCGATGTCGTAGGTTTTCCCGTTCGCGTCCTGCAGCACGAACTTGTCACCCGACTTCACGATGGTTCCCGTAAAGGTCTGCGCTCCCGCCGCCGATCCCGACTGGGCTCCCGCCGCCGGTCCGGACTGGGTGGATGGCGCTGGTTGCGAAGGCGAGGCCTGGCTGGGCGGTTGGGAAGGCTGTTGGCTGGGTTGTTGGGCCTGAGATCCCTCGGGCGTTTGCTGCGCATTCAGGGGCGAACTCAGGGAGCCGATCTCGAGTACGACCGCAAGCGCGGCCAATACCCAGAAAAGTCGAGCATGGTCTCTCATGAAAACCTCCAAGGAATGTTGCTTCCTACTCGCACCCGAGCAGCAAGCTTGATAGACCCGCTTACGACGGCTTCTTCGCCGCATGCGTTGCCTCTGAGTAGTACGTAGGAGAGTTCCTGGCTATGAAAAATTTAATCCAGCCATTCTGGCGGGAGTGAAGTGGTTGTGGCTGAGGCGGAAGCAGGCGGCACCGCCGATGTTTATAATCTTTCTGGCCATGGCACCACCACGTTATGCCCTAGTGGCTTACGTAAGGAATCAGGTGGGAGAGTTCGTCGAGAACCTCCGGCGGGAACTGCATCCCGAGCTTCCCCACCTGGCCGCCCATGTCACCCTCCTGCCTCCCCGGTTGCTATCCAGCAGCGAACCCGCAGCCGTGGAGATTCTTGAACAGTGTTGCAAGCAAGTGGAACCGTTCGAAGTTTCTCTGGGCGAGGTGGAAACGTTCATCCCGGTGACTCCCACGGTTTTCATCCGCGTGGCGCATGCGGCTTATCGCATGCGGGAACTGCACGATCTGCTCAACATTAAGGGCTTGCAGACGCAGGAAGAGTGGCCCTACATGCCTCACCTCACGATCGTCAAGATGAGTTCCGAGGACCAGGCGCAATACGCGTACCGGGCCGCACGAACGCGCTGGGCGGAATTCGATGGCAGCCGCTGCATCGAAATCAGAAATCTCAGCTTCGTGCGCGAAGAAGCCCCGTCTCGCTGGGTGGATTTAGCCGCCATTCCACTCGGCTCAAGCCGCCTGGCCAAGCCGTCGAGCGCGCGCCGCTGATGGGCGGACTGGTCGACGGCTAAAGGGCAGATGCCAGCATTTTCAGGGCAAGAGCAAATACCGCGAGCAGAAATATTCTGCGCACCCAGGCGGCACTCAGTAAGAGCGTGATGCGCGCCCCGAGCATGGCGCCGACAAACATGGAAGCGCCAAGAACTATTCCCAACCTCCAATCGACCACGCCGCGTGCGGCAAAGATGGCAGTGGCTACTGCCGAAGAAAAAAGGTTGATGACTTTGGTCGTGGCAATGGCCTCAAGGAAGTTCATCCCCAAAAGCACGACGAAGGCAGCCGTCAACATGGTCACGTAGCCGCCGCTGAAGAATCCGCCATAAATCGCCAGCAGAAAAGTAACCATGAATCCGACGCCGCTTGCCATCGTCGAAACACGCCCCTGGGCTTCCCTTCCTTGTTCGGGATGGAATATCGAGAACAGGGCAACGGCAACCATGGCGCAGGCAATGATGATCTGGAGTGCGGTAATGGGAACGCGCAGCATGAGGGCTGCGCCGAGAGCTGATCCCGCCAATGTCAATACGATGAATGCTGCCAATCTATCCCGGCTGACGATCTTTTTCCGGAGAAACGGCAATGCGCCGCCGACGCTCATAAACGTAAGTGCCAGCATATTGGTTGCGATCGCCTCGTGCGCTTCCATTCCGAAGCTAATCATGACGGGAACCGTGATGAGCGAGGTGCTGCCGGTCACGACGCTCACCACGCTCGTAACAAAGAAAACCACGATCAGCGCAATCAGTTTGCCCGCCGGCACGCGGGTAGCATAGCAACTTTCGCCGTAAAATCGATGGCCGGCGCGGCGGTTGCGTGTGAGATGATTTGTAACTCTTCCAAAACAGCAGTTATGCAGGACCGTGAATGAAGATCACTGATGCAAGAGTTATCGTCTGCTGCCCCGGACGAAATTTTGTCACGCTGAAATTGACTACCGAAGATGGAATCACCGGACTCGGCGACGCAACCCTGAACGGCCGGGAGTTAGCGGTTGCGAGTTACCTGGCCGATCATGTTGTTCCATTACTCATCGGCCGCGACGCGCGGCGGATTGAAGACACCTGGCAGTACCTGTACAAGGGCGCGTACTGGCGGCGCGGGCCCGTCACCATGAGCGCGATTGCTGCCGTGGATACCGCCCTCTGGGACATTCGCGCCAAGAGCTTGAACGTTCCCCTTTATCAATTGCTGGGCGGTGCTTCCCGCGAAGCGGTGCTGGTGTATGGGCACGCCAGCGGGGACGATCTGGAAAAGACCCTGGGCGCGTTTGGCCACTTTTTGAACCTAGGATATAAGGCGGTGCGCGCGCAGTCGGGAATTCCGGGACTCAAGAGCACCTACGGCATGAGTCATGGCGCGATGGCATACGAGCCGGCGGAGAAGGATGCGCCGCCGGAGAATCAGTGGTCCACCGAGCACTACCTGCGCTTCGTTCCGCAACTGTTCGCGCGCCTGCGCACTGAGTTTGGCCCCGAAGTCCATATGCTGCACGACGCGCATCATCGCCTGACGCCCATCGAGGCCGGGCGGCTGGGCAAGGACCTCGAGCCGTTTCGCCTGTTCTGGCTCGAAGATCCGACGCCGGCGGAATTGCAGGCGAGCTTTCGCCTGATCCGCCGGCACACGACCACGCCGCTTGCGGTGGGCGAGGTCTTCAACACGATTTTCGATTGCCAGCAGCTGATCGAGGAACAACTCATCGATTACATCCGCACCACGGTAGTGCACGCCGGCGGCATTACCCATTTGAAAAAAATCGCGAATCTGGCAGAGCTATACCAGGTGCGCACGGGATCGCATGGCGCGACCGATTTGAGCCCCGTATGTATGGGCGCCGCCCTGCATTTTGATCTCAGCGTGCACAACTTCGGGATTCAGGAATACATGCCGCACACGCCGGAAACCGATCGCGTCTTCCCGCATGCCTATTCGTTCAAGGATGGCTTCATGTACCCGGGAGACAAGCCCGGAATCGGGGTGGACATGGATGAAAAGCTGGCGGGGCAATACCCGTATCATCGGGCCTATTTGCCGGTGAACCGCAAGCTGGATGGCACCATGCACAGCTGGTGAGGAGGAAGTATGGGAGCAACCGCGCAGTTGAAGATGCTCGATTCAGGACATGGCACTAGAGACTACTTCCAATCTCTTTTGACCGCGGCGGCCAGCATTATCCTCGCCGGATTGATCATGCTGTTCGCCACTGTAATTCGCGATGCGGCCGCAGAACATGCGCCAGGGTTGACGGCGATCGCAGGCGGAATGCTGGAAAGCGTCATGTCTCCGTAGGGTTGGCTGGCTTTTGTAGCGTCGTTCACATTCTTCTACGTGATAGGTCACTCACAGAAAGCCTGGGTGCGAGTCGCCCTGTTCTGGATACCAGCCATCCTGGCAATAGCGCTAGCGTTCGCGCTTTGGGCCTTGTTGGTGCATGCCTTCCACGCGATGCCACATTGAGGGCGAATGGCTCGAACCCGCTGACGAGAATCCAGCTTAGGCAGGTATGCCCGTGCCCATGAGTCCCCTCGCTTTCGCCGCTCCCGGCATTTCCAGCCCCACAAATTCCCGCGCATTTTCGAAGCAGATGTTGCGCACCATACCGCCGAGCAGTTCGAAATCGTTGGGCAGCTCGCCGCGTTCCATCTCTGCGCCCAGCAGATTGCACAGCACGCGGCGGAAGTACTCATGGCGAGGAAAAGACATGAACGATCGCGAATCGGTGACCATGCCAACAAACCGGGACAGCAATCCCGAATTCGACAGCGCCCTTAATTGCGCTTCGATTCCGTCTTTCTGATCGAGAAACCACCAGCCGCTGCCGAACTGAATCTTGCCCGGGGTTGAGCCATCCTGAAAATTGCCCGCCGCGGTAGCGAACGTGTCGTTATCACGCGGGTTCACGTTGTACAGAATCATTTTCGGCAGAGCATTTTCCCGCTCCAGGAGATCGAGATAGGCACACAAGCGCTGCGCCTGCGGCCAATCGCCCATGGAATCGAAGCCCGTGTCCGGGCCAAGTTTCTTCAGCATGCGTGAGTTCTGGGAGCGCAGCGCCCCCAGGTGCAACTGCTTGGTCCAGCCTTTGCTGGCGTCGAGGCGGCCGAAAAAAGCCATCATGAAAGATGCGAACTGATCGTGCTCCTCGGGGTTGGCCGGCTGGCCCGAGCGCGCGCGCTCGAAAATGTGCGCGGCTATTCGCTCGCTACAGGGATTGGCGTAGCAGTACGGCAGGCCGTGATCGGACAATCTCCCACCCAACGCATGAAAAGCTTCGTGGCGCTTGCTCAATGCGTCCAGAAGCGCGGGCAGCCTGGCAATGAATGTGTCTGCCGATTTCTCAAGCCGGTCTACCCACGGGTTGAATAACTCCGGCTCATCTACGCGCAGGGCTTTGTCGGGTCGAAATGTCGGATAAATCCTTAATTCCTGATCGCTCGAGTTCACTCTCCGGTGCGCCGCTAAATCATCGCCAGGATCGTCCGTGGTACACACCGCCCGCACATGGAACTTCCTGAGTATGCCCTTGGCCGTCAGATCACCGGCAAGCCGCGAGTTGCCCTTCTCCCATGCGGGGTTGGCGGTGCTCTCGCTCAGCGGTTCGTCAATGTCGAAGTAGCGCTTCAGTTCGAGCTGCGTCCAGTGATAGAGCGGATTCCGTAGCGTGTACGGAACGGTCTTCGCCCAAGCCTGAAACTTTTCCCAGGGGCCGGCATCGCCGGTGCAGTAACGTTCTGATACTCCGTTGGCCCGCATGGCCCGCCATTTGTAGTGGTCGCCTTCCAGCCAGATTTGCGTCAGATCGCGAAACCGGAAGTCCTCGGCGATTGCCTGCGCGGGCAGGTGGGAGTGGAAATCCAGGATCGGCTCAGGCTCGGCATATTCATGAAACAGGCGGCGCGCAGCCTGGGAATGCAGCAGAAAATCATCATGAATGAAATTCAATTGCTCCCCCTGACAGGCAAACAGCCAAGTTGATTCCTGCGCGCTAGTCAAGTTGGTACGGCAGAATTAATTGGAATTCCGAACGAGCTACTCGAAGCTTATGATCTCACGACCAAAGCGAGAACACCATCGTGACTGACCTCTCTCAGACAAATACGTTGGGAACTAGCGTGCCGTGGCGACTAGGGTGGGGTATATCAGGCCGCTATCCGATATTGCCCCAAAGGACAGGTGAATCCGGACAATGGGCTTCGGTAATCTCGCTTGCCCCGGTCGTCAGTGCCATAGTGATGGGCGGCATGACACATTATCCCCAGATCAACGCCCTGCATCGTGCTACTCGCGTTCAACTGACAACCACACCGGCCATCATTAAGCTTGGGGACGGTCTTCGCGCTAAGGCCCGTCTGCAGATCGTTTCCGCGACGGGTGGCCTGCTGCAGTTGACGAAGGCTCTGGGCGGAGGCGATTTCGTCGAAGTGGCCTTCCAGACGCATGCCGGCAACGTACAGGGCATGGCCGAAATGCTCGATCCTGTCCGCTCGGCGCCAGGCAGCGTTTTTCAGCCGTTCCGGTTTGTCGCGCTGGATGATGATGACCACCAGGTGCTGCACCGCATCATCGAAGAGGAAAATCACCGCGACTTCCTGGGCCTCCGCTCGAGCGACTGGAGCCGCAGCTTCTAAGGCTGTGTGGGCGGACATTCTTGTCCGGCACTTCGTTCATGCTGCCTCTGCTGTCCTGGTAGGGACCGCCGGCGCGCGATCCCATGCCGGGCTCGCTATACTGATCTGCTGCGCGCGCGGCAGAAGATGACGGGCGAATTCACCACAAGATCACCAGAAGAGACCATTGCGCTTGGGGTGGAGCTGGCAAGTCGGCTAGCCCCGCCCAAGCTGGTACTGCTGCGCGGCGACCTCGGCGCGGGAAAGACCACGCTGGTAAAGGGAATAGCGCAGGGATTTCGGGCTGCCTCCGAAGAAGACGTCACCAGCCCCACCTTTACCCTCATCCACGAATACCGCGGGCCCGCGGCCACGCTCTATCACATCGACCTTTATCGCATCGACACCCAGCGAGAACTGGACACATTGGCCCTCGATGACCTCATGGGCGAGAACAGCGTGCTGCTGATCGAGTGGGGAGAGAAGTTCCCGCGATTTCAACACGAGCGGGATGTGGAGATCGCATTGGAGCGGATCTCAGACGCCGAGCGCCGAGTCGTAGTAACGCAATAATCAGGGCGCTCCCTGCGTGTCGTTGGTGGTGGTGTTTTTGGAAACCACGCAGGGCACGAAAGCACGCGAAGGAAACCTCAAAATCCCATGATGTTGTAGCCGCAATCCACGTAGATCGTCTCGCCAGTGATTCCCGAGCTTGCATCCGACGCCAAAAACACCCCCGTCGCCCCGACTTCGTTCACGTCGACGTTACGCTTCAGCGGAGCGCGCTCGGCGTGCGACTTCAGCATGTCGCTAAGGCCGGAAATCCCGCGGGCGGCCAAGGTTTTGATTGGCCCGGCAGATATGGCGTTCACTCGAATTTTTTTGGGCCCGAGATCGCTCGCGAGATAGCGTACCGAACACTCCAAAGCGGCTTTGGCCACGGCCATCACGTTGTAGTGGGGCACCACTTTTTCGGCGCCGTAGTACGTCATAGTCATGATGCTGCCGCCGTCCTCCATGAGCGGCGCGGCGGCGCGGGAAACAGCGATCAGCGAATAAACGCTGACATCGTGCGCGATACGAAATCCCTCCCGCGTCGTGTTAATAAAATCGGCTTTGAGTTCCTCGGCGGGCGCGAATGCCACGCTGTGCACGAGCACATGCAGCTTGCCGTATCGCGCTTTCAGTTGCGCAAACAAGCGCTCGATTTCTAGGTCTTTCGAAACATCGCACATGAACGCATCTGCGCCGGGCAGCGACAGAATCAAATCCCTGGCTTCCTGTTCCAAGCGCTCATTCTGGTAGGTGATGGCCAACCGGGCGCCGGCCTGATGGAGTCCCTGGGCAATCGACCAGGCAATGCTGCGCTTGTTGGCCACGCCGAAGACGACGGCCACCCGGCCGTCGAGGCTGAAAGACATGCATCCTCCTCGGGAAAGGGAAAAGGATATCAGCGGCGTGGGAGGAGGCGCCAGTTTCGCGGGCCAGAGGATATCTAATGAAGGGCAAAGTTGCGTCGAACCGCGGGCGAGGACGCCCGCGCCACACCCATCACCGGTGCGGTGGAAAAAACAGCCCGGACCGGCCGCTCTGCTTGGGGCGTGCTCGGGTCGGCGGCCGGCGGGCTGGCTTGTTCTGGACGTAGAAACACGATGCCTTGGGCGGAGTTTCGGCCGCGCCAAAAATAATTGTTGGGAGGGGAATGCGGAACGTTGCTTAAAACGGCCGACCCGTAAAAGTCCGAGCTCATGCCCGCAGGCGAACGCCGCAACCGAGGGCTTGCAGCTGATCGCCTGAAGCCTCAGGCCTGGAGCCTGACGCCTGAGGCCTTCTTCACTCCGGCAGCGCCTGCGGCTTCTCCTTCATCAACTCCGCAAAGCGGGCGTCTTTACGCAACCCGGCAAATTCCGGGTCGGTGTAAACGTCCTTAACGTTCTTGTAGCCTTCTTCCATGGCCTTGCGCAGGTATTCGAGGGAATGATCGGCGTCGCCCATCTTGGCATACAGTTTGGCAACCACGTAGGAATAGTGGGCCCGGTCTTGGGGAGACGCCATCTGCGCGGCAATGCCCGCCCGCGAAGTTCGCTCGAAAATCAGGGGATCGAGCTTCAATGCCTGCAGGTACATCTGACTGGCCAGCTCAAACTTTTTCTGCGCGAAATATGCGGCCCCTAGATTCGAATACGCGGAGGGCGAATCCGAAGCGATCGCAATTGCCTTTTTGTAATACTTCACCGCCCCCCGATATTTGCGCCGCTCGTATTGGACTACTCCCAGGTTGTTATAAGCTTCGGAGAACTTCGCATCCCGCTTGATTGCCTGCTCAAAGCTCTTGCCGGCGTCGCGATAGCGCTGCAGCATGAGTTCGCTGATGCCCAGCTTGTTGTAAATCCCCGCGCTCTGCGGGGCTTTGACCAGGGCGGCGCGAAAGTAGTCGATCGCGTCCAGATAAGCCTTCTCCGAGCGGAGTTGATCGCCTTGCTTTTCCAGTTCCTGCACACTGGCATTGGGCGAGGGCGGCTGCACCTGCCGCATGGGCGGCGCCACCTGGATCTGATCAAGTTGGGAAAGCTGGGCAAAACCGGCGGGAGCTACGATCACCAGTGCGATCGCAAGAGAGGAGAGAAACGACGTCGGACGGAACATAGTCCACGCCTCCTGGCACCATCTCTACATCAGACACCGGAAAACCCGCTCAGGTTCCTCAATGGGAGCCGCTGTCCGGCGGCTTGGGAGGTGGCGACGATTGCTTGTCATCTTTAAAAATACCAGCAATTTTGCCGAAAATGCCTTTTTTCTTCGCCGGAGCCTGTCCCGCCGGGGTGCCCGGAGGCGGCTGCGCCTGCTCATTGCCAAGGCCGAAGATCCGCGACAGAACCCCTTTGACTCCGCCGCCGTTCTGATCGCAGGTGTTGGTCGGCTCGGTCCCGGTGATGAAGGCCGCGGTATAGGTCTGGGGGCAGGTGGGGGTGGCCAGCAGGTTCGTTACCTTGTCGAGTTGGACGTCCACCACGCCGGAGGGCTGGGTGAACGGACGCATATCCGAATAGCGCGGAATTTCATGCGCTTTCTTCATGAACTCGGTCCAGATCGGCGCGGCCGTTTGCGCGCCGCTCAGGTGTAGATCGCTGTAGTCATCGAAGCCGACCCAGACCACGCACAACAGGTTGCTGGTATATCCGGCGAACCAGCCGTCGTGGGAACTGCCCGTCTTGCCGGCGGCCGGGGCCTGAAAGCCGCGCACTCGAACCGCGGAGTAACCCAGGCCATTGTTAATCACGCCTTCCATCATGTCGGTCATGACGTAGGCTACGCGCGGATCGAGCACCTGCTTCGATTCGGAACTGAAGTTCACGACAGGATCGCCGGCGGCGGTCCGCACTGACTTGACCATGGTGGGCGAAAGGCGCACGCCATTGTTGGAGAAAACCGTGTATGCGGCTGCCATGTCCAGCGGGGTAGCGTCGTAGGAGCCGAGTGCCATCGCCGGAGTCGGCTTCACCGAAGTGATGCCCGCCGATTTTGCCAGGTCTGCAACCTTGTCGTAACCCACTTCTTCGGCGACTTTTACGGTGGCGTTATTCAGCGACATCGCCAGCGCGTAGCGCAGGGTGACGTCCCCGTGATACTCCTCTCTGTAATTGCGTGGCTCGTAAATCTGATCGCCGTAAGCGAAGGTGCTGGGCTGATCGGTAACGATAGAGGCAGGAGTCAATACCTGCTGACTGCCATCCAGAGCGGTATTCATGGCGGCGGCGTAAACAAAGGGTTTAAAGATGGACCCGGTGGGACGCTTCGCGACCGCATGGTCCAACTGGCTCCAGGCATAGTTTCGTCCGCCCACCAGCGCCAGGACTTCGCCGCTATGCGGGTCCATGGCCACCAACGCAACCTGCGCATCCGGGCCTTTCTCCACGGTGGTTTCGTACTTGCCTTTGCCTATTCTTTTGCGGTGGGTGCGGCGCTTCTGAACCTGCTCGTCCACCAGCTTGATTCCGCTTTCCACCGCCTGCGCCGCCGCGCGCTGCAGGTCGGGATCAAGGGTGGTGTAGATTCGATAGGCCTGCTCATTCATCTCCCGCTCGGGGATTTTCGGAATGAGCGTTTCGCGCACCAAATCGACAAAGTAGGGAGCGTCACTGGCTTCCACATTGGGGGGCGCGAGCTTCAGCGGAGTCGCCTTCGCCTTCTCCGCTTGAGCTCGGGTGATGGCACGGGTCTCGACCATGCTGTCGAGAACGATATTTCGGCGCACCGTCGCCCGCTCCGGGTGCCGGTAAGGTGAAAGCGCGCTCGGCGCCTGAATGATGCCGGCCAACATCGCGGCTTCCGGCAGAGTGATGTCCTTGATGTCCTTGCCGAAGTAAGCGCGTGAGGCTTGGGCAAAACCGCTGATGGCGAAGGAACCGCGCTGCCCGAGAGGAACCCAGTTGGCATAAAACTCAAAAATTTGCTGTTTCGAGAATTTCTGTTCCAGTTCGATCGCGATCAGCATCTCTTGGAGCTTGCGTTTGATCTTTTTTTGCGGCGTCAGAAAGAAACCCCGGGCCAATTGCATGGTCAGAGTTGACCCGCCTTGCTCCAGCCGCTGGTGAGTAAGGTCAATCCAGGCGCCCTCCGCAATGCGGACGAAATTCACTCCATTGTGCTCGAAGAAGCGCCGGTCTTCGATGGCCAGGACGGCATCGACCAGGATCTTGGGCATTTCGTTGTAGTGAACCACTTCGCGCTTGGCCCGCTGATCGCCCTCGGAGAAGGAGGTGATCATCTCGGGCTCGAGTTCATAGGCGTCCAGTTGCGCGCCCCCGTTGCCCTTGATGCTCTGCACCCGCCCGTCCTGCACGCGAATCACCGCCGGTTCGGGGCTGTGGTAGGAACTCGGGCCGGGCTCGATCTCAATACTGTTGCCGGAAAGGTGATAGCCGCCCAGCGAGCTCACCCCGGTCTTATCGGCGTATCCGGCATGGCGTAACGCGGCGGCAATTTCCTTGACATCAAATTTCTCTCCCACTGTGACCGTGTCCGGGGCGGCGAAGATCCTCGCCGAATTCGCGAACACCGGCCCTTTGAACCGCTGCGCGATGATCCGGTCGTATTTGACGTAAAAATAGGAGAAGAACCCTACAAAGATGAGCGCGCCGCAGGCAAATACGGCCAGGGCGAACCGCAACACGGGATCGCGGAAGCCGCGTTTGCCTCCCTTGCTGCTTTTTCCATGCGGGATGCGAAGCTTAATAGCCACGTTGGACGGCGAAACTGCCCCTCGGCGCAGCGTGTCGCCACGCTGTTTTGTGAGATGAGGCGGCGCGAGAATTCGTTTCCAGCGGTGCTCTGCCGGCGACGAAGCTTAAAACCATTGTAAATGAATTCCGAATGCGCCTGGCTGCTACCCCTGATACCTAGAACACGCCTTTGTTTTCCGTGGAGGCGTCAAAGTGCAGGTCCATCGGATATCCCGGCATGTCTACATGAACCACGTAAGCAGCATGAATAATCACGGTTCCGCTGAATTGATTGCCCTGGCGGGTGACGTGCACGTTTTCTGGCGCAAGGGGAATGTCGAATTCCTGAGCCTTTTTAACGATGGTGTCGCGAATCTCGTCTTCGCTCTTGGGGGAATAGCTGTCGCGGACAGCTTCGTCTTTGATGGCATCCTGGAATTGATAGTTCTCGAAATACGGCGGGACGATCTTGATGGAGGCGTACAGCCCGCCCACAATCATGAAGATCCCGAGGAACATCTTGATCGTGCCCATAGCGCTCCCACGTGCCGCCGCAACACGGTGCCGGCGGGTATTACGATCGCCAGCCGCAACCCGCTTACCGGGTGCGCGCCGGCGTCAGCGTCTTCTGGAAATAGTCGCTGATTGCGGCGATCGTAACATCGTGGGATTGGCGAGTCGAGCGTGGAACGACTTCCACCGTTCCTTCGGTAACTTTTTTGCCTACGTTCACACGAAAGGGTATGCCCACCAGGTCAGCATCTTTGAACTTCACCCCTGGCCGTTCGTCCCTGTCATCCAGTAACACGTCGTAGCCGGCGGCTTCCAGGCGGCCAGCAACCTCTTCCGCGGTGCGCCGGATCTTCTCGTCCGAGACGTTGGTTGCGGTCACGACGACTTCAAACGGGGCGATCTGCGGCGGCAGCCAGAAGCCGTTTTCGTCGTTGCCTTGCTCGATGGAGGCGGTAAGAATTCGCTCGATGCCGATTCCATAACTGCCCATGATAGGGGTGACTTCCTTGCCGTTTTTGTCCAGTACGCGGAGACCCATGGAATCGGCGTACTTGTAGCCCAGTTTGAAGACGTGGCCGATCTCCACCGCCGTGTCCATGCGCAGTGGCGAGCCGCAGTTCGGGCACGGATCTCCCGAGGCCACGTTCCGGATATCGGCGGCAGCGGTGTACTTGAAGTCACGTCCCGGCGTGACATTCTTGTAGTGGTAATCCAGCTTGTTGGCCCCGGCAATCATGTTTTGCCGGCCTGCGAGCGCGCCGTCAACAACCACAGTTACGGCGGCAAGGTCGGCGCTCTTTTTCTCCGGCAATTCTTCCCGCACCTTGATCCCTACAGGCCCGATAAATCCGCCCGGACCCTGGAAGCAGGCTTCCAATTCCTCGGGGCCCATGGGCCGCAGTTCTTTGGCATGCAGCAGGGTGAGCAGCTTGGTTTCATTGACCGTGTGGTCGCCGCGCAAGAACGCTGCCACTGGAACCTCGAAATCGCGCTCGCCATCCGCGCCCGCCATCTTCGCCATGTAGGCCACGGCCTTGATGTCCTGTTGCGGAGAAATATTCAGGAATTCGGCGACGTCGGCGATTGCGCCTTTGCCCGGCGTGTGTACAAGCATTGGCCGGCCATCACCTTCCGGTTCAAGGTCCTGGACCGGCCCCAGCTTCGACGTGGCCTTCTCCAGGTTCGCCGCGTACCTGCACTTGGCGCAGCTGACAACGTTGTCTTCGCCGGCCGGCGTGTAAACCATGAATTCTTCCGACTGCGATCCCCCCATCGCCCCGGAGTGCGCCTCGATCACCAGGTAATTCAACCCGCAGCGGTCGAAGATGCGGCAATAGGTTTCGCGATGCTTTTGATAGGAAACGTCGAGCCCCGTGGGATCCATATCGAACGAGTACGAATCCTTCATGATGAACTGGCGCACGCGCAGCAGGCCCGATTTCGGCCTCGGCTCATCGCGGAACTTGGTCTGAATCTGATACCAGATTTGCGGCAGTTGCTTGTAGCTGCGCAGCTCTTTGCGGGCGATCTCGGTCATGTTCTCTTCGTGGGTGAAGCCCAGGCAGAGGTCGGCGCCCTTGCGGTCTTTCAGGCGAAACATATTGTCGCCAATCACCGCCCAGCGGCCGCTGGCCTCCCACAACTCGCGCGGATGCAGAGCCGGGAGATAAAACTCCTGCCCGATGCGGTCCATTTCCTCGCGGACGATGGCGATGATCTTGTTGAAGGAGCGCTGCCCCAGGAAGAGATAGGAATAAATTCCAGCGGCGAGCTGGCGAATGTATCCGGCCCGGACCAGAAACTTGTGGCTGGCGACCTCGGCATCAGCCGGCGCCTCGCGCAATGTGGGAATAAACAGCTGTGACCAGCGGTGCATAGAATGAGTCCCAGATGAAGAGGGGAAGTGGGTATTGTAACAGGGGGATTCTGCCGATGCTGGTAAGCGCCGTCCGCCGATGTGTAGACGCTACGTTCTCCTCAGCCCCGCCAGCCCCACGCCCGCGCCAATCAGCAACGAGCCGGCGACGCGATTGGTAATTTTTTCAAATCGCGGACTGCGCGCGGTGGCCAACGCGCGGCCGGCAAGCTGGCCATAAGTAAATAGGATCATGAATTCAACCACAATCGAGCTCACCCCAAGCAGGAGAATCTGCAGTCCCACGTTGCGGTGAGGATTGATGAATTGCGGCAGAATTGCCGTAAAGAACAGCAGCGCCTTGGGATTGGCTGCTTGCAGAAAGAACCCGTCGCGAAGGATGCGCGGGCCGCTGCTTGCGCCGCCATCTCCCTCTGGCAGCGCCAGGATGGAAGCCTTGCCGAAGAAGCTGGAGACGCCCAAATAGACCAGATACGCTGCACCCACCCACTTAACCAGGAAAAACAATTTGTACGATGCGACTATTACCGCGCCCAGGCTGGTCGCTGAAAGCACGAAGTAAATCGCATTGGCGCTGAGAATTCCCCCGCTTGCCCAAACCGATTTACCTGGCCCGCGCTTCACTGCCTGGGACAACACATAGAGCACCGCCGGTCCCGGCGTAAGGCTCAGGACGGCTTCGGTCGCGACGAATAGCAGCCAGATCTGCCAGGTCATAAGAGTTGGTTTCAGGTTTCAGGCTTCAGGCTTCAGTCCTCGCGCTTTACTCCTCCCTCCCGCGGAATTGCTTGCACCAGAATGACTCGCGGCCTTAGCCTTCCTGAAGCCTGAAGCCTGAAGCCTCACACCATTTCCGTTCCCCAAAGATCGTGCAGGTGCACGATGCCCTGCACCCTGCGGTTCTCGTCGGTCACCACCAGCGACGTGATCTTGCGCTCTTCCATCATCGCCAATGCAGTGGCGGCAAATTCGTTGGCTGCGATGGTCTTCGGAGTCCGCGTCATGCATTCGGCGGCGGTCAGGTCGAGGGCGTCTTTGCCGCGAGAGCCCAACAGGCGGCGCAAATCTCCATCACTGATGATGCCGACCAGTTGTTCGCCATCCATCACGGTCGTGACCCCAAGTTTTTTGCGCGACATTTCGTAGATCACATCGGGCATTTGCGTGTCCGGATCAACTCGGGGAATGGCGTCGCCCGTGTGCATCAGCGTCTCAACCCGCGCGAGCCGCTTACCCAGTTTGCCGCCGGGATGGAGGTGGGCAAAATCCTCCTCCTTGAACCCTTTCTTCTGGGCAAGCGAAACCGCGAGCGCGTCGCCCAATGCGAGCATGGCGGTGGTCGAGGCAGTCGGCGCCAGTCCCAGCGTGCAGGCCTCTTGCGCCACGGCGCAACTGAGCGAAACCTCCGCCGCGGCGGCGAGGGTTGAGACCGATTGCCGGCGCGTCTGCGTTGGCGATGGCTCGCGTCCTGCTGCACTCCGTCCATCGCAGGTGATCGCAACCAGCGGAATGCGCAGCCGCTTGAGGGTCGCGAGAAGTTGCAGGATTTCTTCGGTTTCGCCGCTTGCCGACAATGCCATGACGACATCGCCCTGCGCCAGCATGCCGAGATCCCCATGCAACGCTTCGACCGGATGCATAAACAGCGCCGGCGTGCCGGTGGAGCTCAGCGTGGCTGCGATCTTGCGGGCAATGAGTCCGCTCTTGCCCATGCCGGTCACCACCACCCGGCCGGCGCAGCCAAACAGCAACTGCACGGCCTGGTTAAACGCCTCCGCCATGGGCCCGGCCACACGATCGGCAAGCTCCTTCAGCGCTTCCGACTCGATGCGGATGACGTGTTCGCCAAGCTGGTGCATGGAAGGTTGCCAGTTCTCAGTTGTCAGTTCTCAGCATTGAGGAAGTATTCAAGGTACTGAGAACTGATAACCGGCAACTGGCGACTGTCTACTGGTCTTGCACCGTGGCCGGACTCCTCTCCCCAATATAGTCGGTCACGACCTTTTTCCATTTGCCCTGAGCTTTCAAGATGAACTCGATGGCATCGCGCAGGGCGCCGTCGCCGCCGCGGTGTTTGGTGACCAGGTGGGCATCGCGCTTGACCTCTTCGCGCGCATTGGCGACCGCAATCGCGAACCCGCAATTCCACATCACCGGCAGATCGATCACATCGTCTCCGACGAAACACGCCTCGGCGGCGGAAAAATTCGCGGCCTGCAAGATCTCTTTGAAGGTGCTCAGCTTGTCCTGAATTCCCTGGTAGACGTATTCGAGTTTGAGATCGCGGGCGCGCAGCGCGACCGTTTCCGAGATGCGCTTGGTGATCAGCCCGGTCTTGAGCCCGCCCAGTCGGGCCAGGGAAATGCCGGTGCCGTCATGCGCGTGGAATCCTTTGGCTTCGATCACGCTCTGACTGTAAAGGCCGAACCCGCCCTGGCCGCCGTATTTGGCCGCATGCTCTTGCGTAGTCGGTTGCGCGCCCGCAGGGGCCGGAAAGAAAAACAGCTTGCCATCGGTGATAACTCCGTCCACATCAAACAGGAGCAGCTTGATTTTCTTAGCGCGCGCTTTCGCATCGGGCATGGGGGGAATTGTAGCAAAGCAGCGTCAGGCTGCAGGCGCCAGGCGCTACGCTCTGCCATCAGTCGTTTGGGATTACAAAGCACGGGGGACGATCGCCTGCTCGTCTGAACTCCCGAAGGCTACTGACTGAATCCCTGAAGCCTGAAGCCTGACGCCTGAAGCCGTTTTTCACGTATGTTTCGCCACCCACAGCAAGATGGCAAAAATCACCACCGGAATCAGCGCCAATCCGACGTAGAACAGCACCTGCCGCGTGCGCGGCTGTTTGCGCACTTTCCAGTTGCTGAGTTCCTCGCGATCTTCCGCGACGCCCACTTGCTCCGGATGCTGCAAATCGCGCGCGAACTCCCGAGCCGATTGATATCGTTTGGAAGGCTCGCGCTCGATCGCGCGATAGATAATCTCCTGCAGCTGCGGCGAGATGCCCGGATCGATCTCCCGCGGCGGCACCGGATTGTTCATCAGCCGGTCATTCATGATGGTGAAAGCATTGCTGCCGGTGAACGGCACTTCTCCGGTGAGCATCTCGTAAAGCATCACTCCCAAGGCATAAATATCGCTGCGCGCATCGCCGCGTTTGCCTTTGACCTGCTCGGGGGAAATGTAATCGGGGGTGCCCATGGTCTGCGTGAATTTGGCGAAAGTCAGCCGCTTCGAGCCCACGTTGGCCGCGATGCCGAAGTCGATCAGCTTAATGTGATCGTTCGCATCCACCATGATGTTTTCCGGCTTTAAGTCGCGATGGACGACGCCGTGCGAATGGATGTATTCGAGCGCCGAGGCAATCTGCAGGGCGATGTTGAGGGCGCGCTCGGTTGGAAACTTCCGCTGCTCGTTCAGAATCTGCCGCAGGAGCCGTCCGTCAACCCATTCCATCGCCATGTAGAACTGGCTGTGGTCGGTGTTGGGAAAAACTTTCATCACGCCGGGATGGTCCAGCTTTTCCCCAATCTCCTGCTCGCGCTTGAAGCGATCGTAGAAGACGGGATCGGCTTCCATCTCGGGATGGGGAATCTTGATTGCGACCGCCTTGCCGTCGCGTTCGTCGACGGCCCGAAAAATCGATGCCATGCCGCTGCGGGCGGCGACATTTTCAATGCGGTAATGATCGAGCGTATCGCCGGTATGGAGTGAAGTCATGAATGAGAGGAGCCGATCACCCGCGCTTCAACCGTTCGCAGCACGATCTCAGGCCAATCCGCCTCCATAATGCCAGAAGTAGCATAAAGAGTGCGTAAAATCCGCCCTGCTTCGTTATCTTTGCTGTCGGCCATCGGGATTACAATTCCAAGCGCAATCCGGCCGCATATTTCGTCGCGGGAGAGACCTCATGCCAGTAAAGCAGGGAAGTATTGAACTGCTGCAACATCCAGCCTCGCAGGAGCTGTTGCGATCGAAAATCCCGGCGCGGCTCGCGTACGTTTGGACCGACGGCACGCCGCGGGTTGTGCCCATCTGGTTTCACTGGAACGGCAACGAATTCATCCTGGGCACACCCGCAAAAGCGCCCAAGCTCAAGGCTCTCGCGAAGAATCCCCGGGTGGCGCTTACGATTGACGATAATCAATTCCCGCACAAAGTGCTGCTGGTGCGCGGCACCGCGACCCTGAAGCCGGTGAACGGCATTGTTCCGGAGTATGCTCTTGCCGCCAAGCGCTACTTCGGAGAGCAACAGGGAAAAGCATGGGTGGCGCAGCTCGGAGCGATGGTCCAGGAGATGGTGCGCATCGCCATTACGCCGGAGTGGGTCGGTTTACTCGACTTTCAGTCCCGCTTTCCCAGCGCACTGCCGCTCTGAGCGAAACCGCAGGGAGACTTGCTTACCGCAGCTTGTACGGCCGTCCGCGATACATGCCCATGCGCTCGACGTTTTTCACACGAATGAGCTGCACGCTGATGTTGTCGCTGCCGTCTTTTTCGCGGGCCAGTGACACCAGGGCCTGGGCGGCCTCCTGCAGGTGGTGAAACTGACCGGTCAGGATGGCCATCTCTGTGCCGCTAACCGTGCCGTGCAGGCCGTCGCTGGAAAGCAGCAGGATGTCCCCGGCAAGCAATTGCCGCTCCTCCAATTCGACGTTGACGAACAGGTTTGCGCCCAATGAGCGGCTCAGCACATGCCGGCGTTCCGAGTGCTGCGCTTCTTCTTCGCTGATCAGCCCCAGGCGCACCTGCTCGCCGACCAGGCTGTGATCCTGTGTCAGAACTTCTGCCTGGCCGCGGCGAATCAGGTAGCAGCGCGAATCGCCCACGTGCCCGACGATGACGCGGTCAAAGCGCAGCAGGCATGCGACCACGGTAGTGCACATCGAGCTGCCGCCAGGAGTGGCCGAAGATGCGCTTTCGCAAATCTTGAAATTCGCTGCCTGCACCAGGCGCTGAAGACAAGCCGCCGGAGATTCGTTGGGGCGATAATCCTGAAAGCCAGAGCGGAGAGTCTCAATTGCCAGCCGCGACGCCACCTCCCCGCGATCTTGCCCGCCCACGCCATCCGCGAGGGCAAACAGCCAGCCCCGTTCACGCGCGTGGCCGGAAGCAGGCGCGGCGTGTCCCAAGTAGTCTTCGTTGTGGCCTCGAACTTTGCCGACGTCGGAAAGTTCAGCGAACTCCAGCTCGAGCATCGAACTCCCGGAAAAGGTTTGGCCGCCAGGATTTTCCCTGGCGGCGCTGAGTGAAATGCCTCTGTGAGTCTGCGGCATGAGGGTCCTCGACCAACCCGAGTTTCTAACGAACAGCGGGTGCCCCACTTCTCCCTGCATTGGCGAGAAGTGGGGAGTTGTACCCGCTACGCCGCCCCTACCTGGCTCCGCACCAGCGTTGTCCTGCCGGTGGCCTTACTCGCGCGCACAAAGTAAATGCCGCCATAGATGCCCCAGACCATCGCCACTCCCAGCGCGATCAGCGGCTCCATCTTCGTACCGTATCCCATGAACGGGCCGATCAGGTAGAACGCCATGCAAGCCAGATTTGCCAGCAGCCCGAAGACCGGAATGACGAGATGCCTTACAAACTTGAACTGTGGATGCCCGTGGAAGCACACCAGGCAGGTGACGCAGCTCAACATGTAAAGCAGGAAGGTACCGAAGTTCGAGGCCAGCGTAATGGTTAGAAACGTATTCGGCAAGCCCGCCATTTTGTCGTGCGTGGTATATCCGAAGCTCGACCAGAAACCATGGGGCAAGGCCTGGATGGCGGCATCCGAAGGAGCCGAGCCGTCGCCGAAGAACACGAGCACGGTCAGGCAACCGACGATGGCGGTGATCACCGCCAGCATCCAGATAGCGCGATGCGGAGTCAGGTTGCGCGAGTGCAGAGCCCCCATGGAATCCGGCAGTTCCTGGTCCTTGCCCATTGCGTAGGTCACGCGCGCCCCGGTGTTCATGCAGGAAAGCGTGGTTCCGATCAGCGCCAGGAAGACAGTGGCGGCTTCCATCAACATGAAGGTGCGGCCGTGGCCGGTGCCGAACAGCGCATCGCCCACCATGATCATCATGTCGCCGATGGGGGCCGCCGAACCGGCGGCATTCGATAGTGGATAGCCGCTGTTGAGGAAGTAATTCGCCGCAAAATACTCGAGCAGGTAGCAGAAGCAGCCCTGCACCAGCAGCGATGTGATCACGGCAATGGGCACGTCGCGCTTCGGGTTTTTCGCCTCCCCTCCCATCGAGGTCACCGATTCAAATCCCACCAGGATAAGAATGGCGATGGTGGCTTGCACGAACATCCACCCGAAGTTGTGCATCTTGATCACCGATGCCGCGTTGGGATGGGAAACGAAAGCGCCGCTCGCGTCCTTCTCGGGGTAGCTGATGTGGTACGGAACCGGCTTGCCGCTGGCGTCAACCGCGCACTGCGGCGTTCCGTCTGCGGCTCGCACAATCGTCTCCGTCGCGGCGCCGTTCACCATGGTCTTGGTGGTGGCAAACTCGCAGCTGTAGGCGGCGCTGGTCTGTGCGTCGAACTGCAGCGCCACGCTTCCCGCCGGATGGTTCATGCGGTAGCCCAGCGCGATCACGGTGAATACCAGGAGCGCGCTAATCTGAATCACGTTGATGGCGATGTTCACCGAGGTCGAGCCGTTCACGCCGCGATAGGCGATGTAGGCAACCGCGAAGGAGAAGAAGACGGCCACCGCCATCATGAACATGGGCCCGGGATTGGACGCGCTCATGAAGTTTGGCCACAACGTTCCCACCAGGTAGCCGGAGATCACGCCGATTACGCCGACCATCACCCCGGGGTAGATCCAGTAGTAAAGGTGCGAGCCCCAGCCCACGATAAATTTCGCCAGGCGGGCATATGGCCATGCTCGGTTGTGGTTCAGGAAGGATTGCTCGGCAAAATAGTACGAACTGCCGGTTCCGGGATAGAGTTTGGCCATCTCGGCATAGCAGACAGCCGTGGCCAGGCAGAGCACGGTGGCAAACAAAATGCCGAGCCACATCGCGGGTGCGGTCTGGCCGGCGGCGGACTGGCCGGCAAAGGTGAGCCAGAGGAACGCGCCGGGGGCAATGAGCGCCATAGCGTTCATGGTCAGCCCGGTTAAACCTAACGTCGGTTTCATCTCAAGAGATGAGTCGGCCATTTAGCTTTTCTCCTTGGAATTGGAACTGGGAAGTTGCGAGTTGGAATTGTTCAGCCGCATCTACGTAGCTGCCCTCTCCTGGTTGCTGGTTGCGAGTGGCTGGCAAAGCGTGGTTTCAGCCCCGAAGTGGCGGTACCACAAAACTCTGCCTGCGAACGCGGCGGAACTCTAAATTCCGCCGCTGCCGTCGTTAAAACATGAAACCTGCCTCAACCACGCCGCGGGGTTGATTGGCATTGGCGCCGGTCATGCCGAAAGCCGCGCCGGGTATCGCGTCGATCGCGTGGACAACCGCGAAGTCGCCGCGAATAAAGAACGGGTCCTTGCGGTATGTGGGAGTCACGGTGAAGGAAAACGCGCTGCTGCCTGGCCCGTAAAGCAGGTTGATGGCGCCGCTCGCCACATCTCCGCTGCTCTTGATGTATTCCGGCCGGGCTGCGAGGGAGAATCCCTTCTTGAAGTTGTAGGTCATCAGAACCGCGCCGCCGCGCGTACTCGCGCCTTGGGTGATGCCGATATGCGCATTCGTCGGCACGTCGGTGTACTGGAAATACGGCGAAATGACCCAGGCGCCCTTGGTGTAGGAGTAGATCAGGTTGTAGATCTGCGAATTATTGAGATAGAGCGGTGTAGCCAGCGTGTTCTTCGAGTACGCGCCCGCATTGCCGCCGCCGACGAAAGCCAGGCTGTTCGCGGCATTGAAGGCCCAAGTCACCGATCCGGTCAGCCACGTGTAGCGGTTCGAATAGAAGCCGTCATTCCAGCTGAAGGCAGTGGCCAGCTTCTTGTGCGTCCAGTTGAGCTGGATGCCGCGGTTCACGGCGTTTTCCTGGTTCCACAGGAGGCCCCGCTCGACGTTCATGTTCTGGAAGCTGAACGTGTACTCGGCGCCGATCAGGGTTGGCAGCGCGCCGATCTCAACATTGAAATTACCTTTCACCAGCTTCACGTACCCTTGTGGAAAGGGGCCGTAGATGTTCTTCACTGTGTCGGCGGTCGACAGGAACGGCACCCCAATCGCGGGTATGTTGTAGGCCCCGCCCTGCAGGTAGAACTGCCACCAGCCTGTGGTTTTCTGAATGAATACCTGGGCGTTACTGACGTCCCAGTGCGAGGCGTCATCGCCAGGGATGTGGTTCCCTTCGGTCCAGCCGATACCACTCAAGATTCCGGTGACCGCCAGCTTTCCGCCTTCCATCTCCCGAGGCGCAGCCGTCTGCAGCGGACCCGCCATTGAAGGCATAGGCAAAGGCTGCGGATCAGCAGGCTTGGTTTGGGCAGCGTTGCTGCTGTCCGCGCTCGGGCTGGGCGCGCTCTGGGGACCCGGCGCGGTCTGCGCCAGCGACGAAAGCGCCGCTGCGGCGACGAAGAGAGCAAGGAAGCGAATACGCAAAGTCGGTCTCCTTTTTTAGAAAGCTCGATTTCTACTGAATGCGCCGGCAAGGGCGCGCACACTCAACTCGGCTGGAACAATTTCTGGGAATGCCTTTTTCACACGAGAGGCCAAGCCGCGCCCCTTAACTGTGTGATCCGGCAAAACCCACGCGCGTAATGCATGGAAAATATGGGCTGCACCGCGGGGTGTCCAATTGATTGTTTTTTTTGCGGCGATTAGAGAAATTTTGAAAAAAGAAATCTATGCCGCAGATAAAGCAGGTTTTTGCGCGATGAAAACAAAGGCCGAGTTGGCCGCCTGCGGAATTTTCAGCGCCAGATTACAAATACGGCGGATTTGCTTTGTGAATAGAAGTGAGATGGAAAATGAGCCCATCTCCCGCCTTGGCCGCATCCATGGCAAATTCCGCCACCTCCGATACTCGCTTCTACCGAAACTGTTGGGCTGTTGATCCTTGCCCGGAGATGGCAAGCGGGTGAGGGTATGCGGCCAGGCGTCTCTGCGGCCGACGATTCCCACAAAAGTAATGCATTACCTTTCAACCCTAAGATTCTGAGTCGGTTACCTGAAATTACCACCGTGGTTCAATTCCCCTTCGGGTAATTGTGGCCTCGGCGCCCGCCGCCTATAATCGAGACACTCTGGTTGGGATTCTCCGTCAGGTTCCGGGAAGGTAGGAGCAGAGCTGTGCTGGCGCGCTTGCGGACGCGGCCGCTCTGCGAGGGCTATCCCGGTATGCGAAAACGCCTGCAACTCGCCCTGATGGCAAGCACGATGATCGCGACCTCTCTTTCCTTCACGCCCGTGGTGCAGGCGGGTACGGACGCTTCGATTACCGCAACCACGGACGCAAACGGCCACACCGTGTTCGTCAATGACGTGGTGAGCACGAGCCCGCGTCAGCCGGCGCAAACGTTCCGCTCCCGGCAGAACCGGCTGGCTTACTGGAGCGCCAGCGAGCACCGCTGGAAAGCCGTGCCCCACGCCCATGTGCAGGCAGCCAAGTCGGCGGCCGCCGAAGTGGATCAATATTTGGAAAACGGCAATTCCGGGCAGAACTCTTCCAGCGCGCGCGGGTTTACACAGCGGGAGATTGACTCGGCCATCGAGCAGGCCGCGTCCCGTCACAACGTGGACCCCAACCTGGTTCGCGCTCTGGTGAAGGTGGAATCGAATTTCAATCCCAACGCGGTTTCCCGCAAGGGAGCCATGGGCCTTATGCAACTGATGCCCCAGACCGCACGGCAACTCAATCTGAAGAACCCGTTCGATCCGCAGCAGAACATTGATGCGGGGGTGCGCCACCTGAAGCAGTTGCTGGAAAGTTACGGCGGCGATGTGCGCCTGAGCCTGGCGGCCTACAACGCGGGCAGCGGAGCCGTGGCGCGCAGCCGGGGCGTTCCCCATTTCGCCGAAACCCAGAACTACGTGCGGCGCATCACCAACCTCTACAGCGGAGGATTGGGAAACCCTTATTTTACTGGAGCTTCGCGTGAGCCAGTCCGGGTTCAACGCGATGCCCGAGGTGTGCTTTACATCAGCAATACGGACTAGGGGCATCTTAGTTGAGGCGTTTTGCGGGTTTGCCCGCAGCCGAGGTTCCGAGCGCAGCGAAGGGAGCTTTGGCGATGTACTTACTCTCTCAGGGTCGCTGATTGAAGGTTCTTGCTCTTAAACGCCGCGCGGCTATTCCCGCCACTGGCACATTGGCCAGCGCTTTGATTCTTTGTGTACTCCTGCCTGGGTCCGTGGCGCACGCCCGCGTCCGTCGGTCCCAGTCCTGGGCGGAAGCACAATTCACCAAAGCCGAAGCGCAACGCGAAACCCTGGAAGGCCGCGCCGAACAGGCGCGCACGCGGCGCGAGTACGAGACGGTTATTGCTTCGTATCGACGCGTGGTGCTGGAAGCGCCAAGTTCCAGCAAGGCGGACGCGAGCGCCTTTCAAGTCGCCGAACTCACTGCCGAAAAGGGCCGTCACTTCAAAGATGAAATGGCCCTGTACTCAGCCGTCCGCGAATACAAGTTCCTGCGGCGGGAATACCCGGGAAGCCGGCATCGCATCGAGGCGCTGCTGGCGATTGCCGAGATTTACAAAAATGACCTCGGCGACCATGCCGACGCTCGCCCCGCTTACGAAGAATTGCTGCGCCGTTATCCGCGCAGCGAACTGGCAAAGCAGGCGCGCGCGGAACTCAGCACGCTTGCCGACGCTCCGGTAGAAGATTCCGAGGCGTCGGCGGATGCAGGCAGTGCGGGCGGGCAAACTGCAACCGCTCACTCCCGCGAGCGGACATCTGAAAAACACGCCAGCGATGCGGAAAAAACTGTCGAGTCCCGTAACGCCAGTCAGGCGGAAAACGCGCCGGAGGATGGCGGCGCGGATAAGCCGGTGCGAGTCACCGCTGTGCAGTACTGGTCATCCCCTGACTACACCCGCGTGACCATAGATCTCCAGCAGGACGTTCGCTTCGTCTCGCAGCGCATTAGCCATCCCGACCGGATCTTTTTCGATTTGAAAAACGCCAAATTGGCATCGCACCTGGTGGGCCAAAGCTTCGCCGTCGATGATGGCCTGGTGAAGCGGGTGCGGGTGGCGCAGTTCAAGCCTGGTCTGGCCCGCGTGGTGGTCGAGACCACAACTCGCGCCAGCTACAACGCATCTCTGGTGCTGAACCCGCCGCGGCTGGTCATCGATATCCACGACGACGCTGCGCGCCAGGGGGCGGTCACGGCGTCGGCGAAGCCTGCGCCCGTACGCGATACTGCGTCGAAAACCGTTTTGGCCGCGGAGACATCGGTCGAGAAGCCTGGCCCGGAGAACGCCGACGACGATTCTGTCCCTGTGGGTGTCCCTGCTTCGCCTAAGCGGGTAGTCGTCCCAGCCGATGATGACGACTCGCCTCCAGTCGCTTCTGCCAGCAAGACTGCCCAGGACGACGCGGATGCTGACGACGCTCCGCCCAGTCCCGCGGTAGCGAAAAAGGACAGCGCGAAATCGGCTCACCCGCGCTCCCCGCGTTCGACTGTCGCTTCCGCCAGGAACTTGCGCGAAGCTGATCCCACCTCCAGCGGCGACCGCTCGCTTATCCGTACTCTCGGCCTGCGCATTGGCAAGATTGTCATTGATCCCGGGCATGGCGGGCATGATACAGGCACGATCGGTCCGCACGGTCTTTACGAAAAAGATCTGGTGCTGGACGTCAGCAAGCGCCTGGGCAAGTTGCTTGAAGCCCGCCTGGGCGCGCAAGTCGTCTTTACCCGCCGCGACGATACCTTCATTCCGCTTGAGACACGCACCGCAATTGCGAACCAGGAGCAGGCCGACCTGTTCGTATCGGTGCACGCAAATTCCAGTCGCGATCCCGACGCCCGCGGCGTCGAGACTTATTACCTGAATTTCACCTCATCTCCCGAAGCGCTCGAAGTCGCCGCCCGCGAGAATGCCGCCTCCGACAAGTCGATACACGAACTGCAGGACCTGGTGAAGAAGATTGCGCTCAAGGAAAAGATCGAGGAGTCGCGGGAGTTCGCGGCCGACGTGCAGCAATCCCTGCACAGCGGGTTAGCTTTAAAGAACCCGAACGAACGCGATCGCGGCGTCAAGAAAGCGCCGTTCGTGGTTCTCATTGGCGCGAACATGCCGTCCATCCTGGCGGAAATTTCCTTCCTCAGTAATCCGACCGACGAGCATCGGTTGCGCACGCCCGAATACCGCCAGCGCATCGCCGAATCCCTCTATCGCGGCATTGCCCGTTACGTCAACGGCTTGGGCGGAGTCAAGTTGGCGACCAAGATGGAGAAATCCTCGACGGATTAGGCTCGCTCCCTCTGCTGGAAACTTTCCTTTCCCCCCGGTACTCTAATGAATAGAGGCAAACCAGCTGTTTTTCATGAAATCTTCCCGATTGCTAACGGCTTTGTTCCTGCTGTGGTGTGCGCTGCCGGTGAGGTTGTTTGCCGCGCCACGAGCGGCTCAAATTCTCCCCCAGGATTTTGCCGGATGGCAGATTGCAAAGCCCGCTGAGACGAGCAAAGATCCAGGCGTCGCCGATCCAGTGAATGCAGGCTTACTCAAAGAGTTCGGCTTCACTGACTTCGAGCGCGCTGTCTACACGCGTGATGACGGCCGCAAGCTGACCATCAAGGCGGCGCGCTTTCAGGACGCAACCGGCGCCTATGGGGCGCTTACGTTCTATCGCACGGCGGAGATGGAAGCCCAGGACATCGGAGACCGGGGATACTCGCTCAACAACCGCGTGCTCTTTTATCACGGCAACGTTCTGATCGATGCCGTCTTCCAGCAGCTTTCAGAGATGTCGGCGGCGGAATTGCGGGAACTGTCGACCGATTTGCCTCGGCCGGCCGGTGGCGAGGTGAATTTGCCTGAGTTGCCTGCCTATCTGCCGAAACAAGGAGCGGTAAAAAATACGGAGCGCTATGTCGAGGGCCCGATTGGCCTTGGCGACAGCAACGTGCCCGTGCCGGCGCAGTATGTCGATTTCAGCAAGCGCGCCGAAGTCGCGCTGCAGAATTACAGCTTGGCGGGAAGTACCGAGACGCTGATGCTCATCGGCTACCCCACGCCGCAGATCGCGGCGGCGCAGCTGGAGCAAATGCAGCAGGCGCAAGTATCGCATCAACTCGACGAGCAGATTCGCTTCCGCCGTACGGGGCCGCTGCTCGCGATTGTGAGCGGGCCCGCTTCCGACAGCGCCGCGCGCTCCCTGCTCGCGGCAGTGAACTACGATGCGAATGTTACCTGGAACGAAAGGACTCCCAACAAGCGCGACAATGTGGCGGCGCTGATCGTCGGCATCATTATTTTGGCCGCAATCATCGGAGGGATTTCCATCATCACCGGCCTCGCCTATGGCGGCTTTCGCCTGGCGGTGAAACGCTTTTTTCCCGACAGGGTATTCGATCGCCCCGAGCAGGTCGAATTTATCGCGTTACACCTTTCCGATAACCCTCCGAAGCCGCCCGAAGCACCGTAAGCCCTTCAATCGTAAAGCTTTGGGAACCTTCGATTGATGCTGCAGTCTCAAAATGAGGCACTTGCGGATGCTTGTTGAGGAAGGTGCAAGTCATTGGAGCGCAAGGATTTATTTCACAAAAAGTTGCTTGACACCCCAGTTTGCCGCTCATAAGATTTCGCCAGAAAGTTTTGACGGCGTCGAACCTCCGTTGGAACTATTCTCCCTTAGAGAAGAGGCCGCCTTTTGCCGGGTGGCCTTTTCGTTTGCCGGGAACGATTTCGCTCGTCCCCGCGTACCTTTCTAAAGCAAGGCGGAGGAACTCATGTTCTGCGATCAATGTGGTACGCCGCTGCAGTCGGGCCAGAAGTTCTGCAACCGCTGCGGCAAAGAAATTACCGGAACGACCTTTGGTTATCCGCAGCGTAGTCGATTGCACGAACACGTGCGCCTGCTGGCCATACTCTGGTTTGCATTCTCCGCGTTGGAGGCGATCGGCGGGGTCGTGCTGGTTGTCATTGCCAACACCATCTTTCTACGCATGGGAGAAATGGGCGCGCCGCCCGAAACCAATTTTCTGCACCCGCTGCTCACGGTTTTGGGATTCTTCGTGCTGCTGAAAAGTGCGGCGGGCTTCATTGCCGGATACGGCCTGCTTCAGCGCGAGCCGTGGGCGCGAGTGCTCACGCTGATTCTCGGATTCCTCGCATTGATCCATATTCCTTTCGGTACGGCGCTCGGTGTTTACACTCTATGGGTGCTGCTGCCGGCTCAGTCCGAGGAGGAGTACGAGCACTATCAAAGACGGCAGGCAGCGTAGGGAATCAGTATTCATTCGGCACTTAAGCACTTGCTTTCTCCTCGCCTATGCGCAAAGTTTCGCTGAAGGTTTTCCTGCGTGCCACGTATCAAAGGTGGAGAATGGAGAATCAGTGCGGTCAACCGAAATCAAGTCCTGAATGCGAACAATGAAACGAATCCTGCTTTCCTGGAGTAGCGGTAAAGACAGCGCCTGGAGCCTCTACCTTCTGCAGCAGCAAAAGGAATATGAGATTGTCGGCCTGCTGACAACCTTCAATCGCGAGGCCGACCGCGTAGCCATGCATGGGGTACGCCGCGCGTTGGTTCAGGACCAGGCGAAAGCCGCCGGCATTCCGCTGTGGGAGGTGCCGCTGCCCTGGCCTTGCTCCAACGATGACTACGAAGCCGCCATGCGCGCGGCCTGCCGGAAAGCCGTTGATGCAGGCGTCGAAGCCATAGCCTTCGGCGACCTCTTCCTGACTGACATTCGCGCCTACCGTGAAAAGCAACTACAGGGGACGGGATTGGAACCGCTGTTTCCCGTGTGGGGCCTGCCGACCAGGGACTTGGCGCACCAGATGATCGCGTCTGGATTGCGCGCCAAGCTGACTTGCATTGACACGCAACAACTGGGCGGTGAATTTGCCGGCCGCGATTTCGATCGGACACTGCTGGCCGAGTTGCCCGCTGCGGTGGATCCCTGCGGGGAAAACGGCGAGTTTCATTCCTTCGTCTACGCGGGACCGATGTTCCGCCGCGAACTCCCGATCGAAGTGGGAGAGATGGTCTCGCGGGACCGCTTCACCTTTGCCGATCTACTGCCCGCAAAAGCGGCAGCGGCGTAGTTGGAGGAGCAGACGCGCGCAGGGTCACCCTCTCAGAAGGCAGTAACTGGGTTAGAACCTCCACGATGCGCGCAGCCCCGTCGATTCCGCACAGATTGGCATCGGCCGCGGTGACCCGCGCTGCATAGGCGTTCAGATGCAGCACCACCGTGGGTATACGCCTGAGTTTTGCGGCTGCGACGATTTGTTCTTTCAGCCGTCGCGAAACCGAGTGCCCGACGACCACCGCGTCCAGGCTGCCGGACTCGATCGCTTGTAGAGCGCCGGCGGCGCTCTTTCCAACCAGAACCTTGTATCCCGCTCGCGCCAGTACCAGATTGCGAATTCCAAGCAGGCTGTGGTTCGTGCCCACCGACAGCAGCGTTTTGGCCACCATGCACCTCCGCGCCGGAATGGATACCCGCCAAGAAGGGCCTGCGTAAGGCCTACATCGTTTCGGATGCGTTTGAGGAACGAGATGGTTTTACATTGTGGGCAGAGGCAGTGTGAAGATCCGCCGAGAGCCGTACGAAACTGACTGACATCCGCACAAGCCGATGTAGCTGGGTGTGCGGCTTCTTCAACCACACGATTGTTCCCATCCATGGAAACCTCTGCGTTTAGCACTGGACAAAAAGAAACAAAACGATATAAAGAGAAACACGTCGAAAGTGCTGTTGCCATGGGTGCGGTTGCCGCATCCCGATGGACGCGAAGAGGACACGATTTTGATGCAGCGAAGAGATTTTCTGAAACGTAGCCTTGCATTAGCAGTAGCTGCTGAACTTGGGACTACCCGAGCTCACGGGTTTGTTCCTGCCCACAATTGGGACAAATACGACTTTGGTTCCGGGCCGCCTGTCGTCGACCGCCTCAATCAGGGGCCGTTTCCACAGTATGCGCCCGAGGCCCTCATCCCCACCGATGATGTGGTGATGACTACTACGCCTTCAGAAGACGTGGTGCCGAACTATGGTAAGGGGCTGATCACCTACGTCACCGCCGACAGTGGCACGGAGGAAATCAAATCGGACAACATTCCCCAAGCCATCGAGGACCTGGTTCGTTTTCCCTTGGGACAGCAGCTTTACATACGGCCGACCTGGCGGGAGGTGCAACCGCGACCTGGCCGGCTTGAGTTGCCAGATTACGTGACGCTCGTCTTCGATCTGGCGAAGAAGAACAATAAACGGGTTGGACTGCGCATTCAGATGAGCGCCCCGGATTATAAGCACCAGCCTGCGCTCCCGGACTTCGTTCTCGACAAAGTACCGACGGTGGACCTTATTCCTGATGAAAAAGAGAAGAAGGCGGCGGCGCGCTTCGTAGAGAATCAATATTCGCGTTATCAGCCCCGGTTCGACCATCCTTTTTTCCAACAGGCATTCGGTGAACTGGTCGGCCTTCTAGCGGCGGAATTCAACGGCAATCCGAGCGTCGAGTTTGTCGATACTTTTATGTACGGGTTCTGGGGCGAGGGCCACACCTGGCCTTTCGTCAACACTCCGTTTCCCGACTACCAGACCGCCGAGAAGACCTGGGTCACAATGCTGGAAGTGCAGCAGAAGCACTTTACCAAGACCCCATTAATGACCAACACCCAGCCGGATTACAGTCGAGTCGGCAATTCCGAGGTCCTGGATCTCACCATTCGAAGCCACAACTGGATTCGTAGCGACACCATCTTCATCGAGAACGAGCAAATCGAAGCCCTCAGTAATCGTCCGCCATGGGTCGCCGCAGCGCTCGAACAAGGTATACCCGCGAAGAGTCCGGACTCGTTCCCCTTGGAGGAAGGCTTATCGCCGGCGGAAAACATGATTGCTCACGTCATGGACGTGGGGGCGAGCTACTGGTCGCTGTGGAACTTTCACGCGATCAGCGCCAGGAATCTGGCGAGCTATTACCAAGCCTTCCCTAAGTCGTTCGACCTGATCAATCGCCGCATTGGCTATCGCGTCAGGCCGTCCATGATCTGGAGCTATGAGGACGGCGGCTACCTGGGCCTTATCGCCGCCTTTGCCAACGACGGCATTGCCGGTGTACCGGGCGTGCTTCGCGTGACCGTGGAGAGCCAAGACGGCAAAGTTCTGGCGAGCGGATGCCTGGACCCCGGCTATCCCCTGCCCGGGAAGCTCCGGCAGGCGCAATTCGTGCTGCCCAAGGAAACAAAATTTGCGGGGTTAAAACTCCGAGCCGCCCTGGAGGTGAAAGGCATGCATTACCCGGTGCAATGGGCCTGTCACCAGAAGCTCAACGAGGATGGTTCACTCACTCTGCGTGCTAACCTACATCATGGTTTTTAGCGGTGTGCGATGACGAGAGCTTTTCCCTTATTGCTCGTGACAGCACTGTTGACGGCGGGCCAGTCTTCAGCGCGGCCGGATCCATCCGCAGCGCGGCGCTCGCCCGCAGCTCAAATCCAAAGCCCTAGTCTGCGCATCGAATTCGACAAAAATATGCGCAGCCGCGTGGTCGCGCGTTTAGGGGGAAAGGAGATTCCGCTGGGCGCGTTCTCCGCTTCCGAGACTGTGCAAGGCAGCACGCGCTCCTGGTACGACTTTGCTTTGCGCTCGCAGACGCGCGAGCGCGTTACCGACGCTTATGGCACAGGAGAGAAAGTCACGCTCGCCGGTGTATCTGGCGCACTAAGGAAAAATCTTTCCATCACCATCTACGACGAGTTCCCCAACCTGGCAGTCTTCGATGTCAGCTACACGAACATGGGGGCGTCACGACTGAAGATTCTGGAGTGGAGCAACAACAAGTACACGATTGATGCGCAGCGCGGCCCGGCGGGGGTGGCATTCTGGTCGTTCCAGAGCGGTTCTTACGAGCGTCGTCCGAACTGGGTGCTCCCGCTCCACGCAGGATTTTTCCAGCGGAACTATCTCGGCATGAACGCGAGTGACTATGGCGGCGGCACGCCGATTATTGACGTGTGGCGTAGAGATGCCGGCATCGGAGTAGGCCACGTCGAAGCGCGACCGCGCCTGGTCGCCCTGCCGGTTTCCATGCTCAACCCGCGCCAGGCTCAGGTCAGTGTGCAGTATCGTCATGAGCGCTCCCTGCAACCCGGCGAAACCTTCTCCACCTCTCGCACCTTCGTTACCGTGCATAACGGAGACTATTTCCAGACGCTGCTTACGTACCGCGGGTTCATGTTGAAACAAGGCTTCCAGATGGCTAAAGCTCCGCCCAGCGCCTTCGGGGCGATCTGGTGCGCCTGGGGATACGGACGCGGCTTCAAGCCGCAGCAAGTCTACGACACCCTGCCTACGGTGAAGCGCATGGGATTCACCTGGGTCACCATAGACGACGGTTGGCAAAACAATTATGGCGATTGGCAGCTCGATCCGAAGAAGTTTCCCCACGGCGATGCGGATATCAAAGCCATGGTGGAACGGATTCACCAGGAGGGATTCAAGGCGCAGTTGTGGTGGTCGCCGCTCAGCGCGGTTCCGGATTCCAAGTTGCTCACCCATGAGCCGGATCTGGTATTGAAAAATCAAGATGGTTCGCGGCGCAAGATTTCATGGTGGAATTCTTACTATCTCTGCCCTGCCAACTCGCGGGTGGTGGAGTATCACAAGCAATTGGTGCGCAAGATTCTCGTCGATTGGGGATTTGACGGTCTCAAACTCGACGGGCAGCACATGAATGGCGTTCCCGCCTGTTATAACCCCGCCCACCACCACCAGCATCCCGAGGACTCGGTGGAAGCTTTGCCGGATTTTTTCCGTGAAATCTACGACGCCGCACAACAAGCCAAACCCGGATCGCTGGTGGAATTCTGTCCCTGCGGCACTGCGTACTCTTTCTTTACGATGCCGCATTTCAATATGTCCGTGGCTTCCGATCCGGAAAGCTCTTACCAGGTGCGTTCCAAAGGCAAGACCATCAAAGGCCTGATGGGCGACGATGTCCCCTACTTTGGGGATCACGTTGAGCTGAGCGATCATCACGACGATTTCGCGTCAACCCTTGGCATCGGAGGAGTCGTAGGCACGCAGTTCGTGCTGCCCTCCCTGGTCGAGAAACATGGCCCTTTCGACCTGACGCCCGAACATGCCCGGGGTTTTCAAAAGTGGCTGGCGCTTTATCGGGAGAAGGATCTTTCCCATGGTCAATATCTGGGCACGCTGTACGACATTGGTTTTGACGTTCCCGAGGCCCACGTCATTCGCAAGGACCAAAAGATGTACTACGCCTTCTTCGCCGGAAACTGGAAAGGCACCCTGGAGTTGCGCGGCTTGGACGATCGCGCCTATCACGTCGTCGACTACGTGGAAGGTAAAGACTTTGGGACCGTTCGCGGGCCAGTCGCGCACCTGCCTGCCGCTTTTTCGAAACACCTTCTGCTGGAGGCAACTCCGCAGTAATTCCCACCGAAAAATTCAACCGCAGTCCGGCAGCGCAGGAATCTTCGCAGACGTGGACCCGCGAGTCGGCGCACCCGGTGTGTCGGTGCTTCGCAAGGTATTGGGAATAGGAGCAGGGCGTCAAGATGATATTCTGGAGATGGCCATCGCCAGTCAATTCAGCCTTGCCGATGGTCCCCCGCAAGAAGGGGACAGCGACAGGCAATACCATCCCCGTAAGTCATGAAGGCCGACGTAGCTCAGTTGGTAGAGCAGCCGATTCGTAATCGGCAGGTCATCGGTTCAAGTCCGATCGTCGGCTCCAGCTTCAGTCGGTCAGCTCGCTGAATGGTCTAATTTGGACTGACCCATTTTTCCTTCTGGTGTGCCCTGGGTCTCGTGTGGTTTCCCGAAGCTCTCAAGCCGTTGATTTCCAGACCGGCTTTTGGTTTCAAGTGCGGCCAGCCTTCGCTCCGGCCGCAAGGAACGCAGCGTTGAGCGGGGGCAAGATCGGGCGGTTGAAGACGTTCTGCCAGGCTTGGCACGGTTAGTGATCGTAGTCACGGCGGGTTTTGAGGAGCTTTCGTAAAATTCCGTTTATGGAAGGTTTTGCTTAGCGACTTCTTGATTGCGACTGTTGTTGCGGCGATATTCCTATCCTGAGCTGTTCCGGTGGTAGCGGGCAGTAATCGTAACCATGCATTCTTTCCTGCGCGTGTGTGGCGTGCTCCTGTGCGGCCTGGCATTGCCAGGAAAAAACGCCGCTCAAACCAAACCAGCAAACAGTTCCCCGAACCCGACTTTTCGCACCACCAGCCGCCTCGTGTTAGTTGATGTTGTGGTCACGGGGAGAGGCGGCCAGTTTGTTCGCAACCTCCGATCCACCGACTTCACTTTGCTCGAGGACGGCCGACCGCAAACCATCGCCGGATTCACGCCGCATTCGAGCACCGACAGAATGCCGGTAGTGTCGCATCCTCGGTTGCCGGAGCATCAGTTTACGAATTACAGCACCCTGCCTCCAGGTCATCCGATCACGATCGTCTTGCTCGATATGCTCAACACTGCGATTGAAGATCGAGCCTATGCGCGGCAGCACATGATCAAATTCCTGAGCTCCCTTCCTCCGGCACAGCCGGTGGCGTTGTTCAGGCTGGGCGGGAATCTACAAATGCTGCAGGGATTCACCCAGAACTCTGACGCGCTGGTTGCAGCCGCCAAGGTGCTGCTGGACACAAATGAAAGCGCTCGCCTTCACACATCAGAAGAGGATCTGGAGAACGCGGAATCCATGGACAAGGAGTCGGCGGCGATGACCCTCGGGGTTGCGAGGACAAACCTGGCCGAGGCGCTGGAAGTGGAACAGGAATATCAGCTCAAGGTGCGCGTGCCGACGACCCTCGAAAGCCTGCGAGTGCTGGCACACGCCGTTAGCGGGTACTCCGGCCGAAAAAACCTGATTTGGCTGTCGGGCGATTTTCCGGTGGGACTCCAACACCTTCTTCTTGAAAGTCCTTCAGCTCAGAAAGAGAATTACGACACCGAGATGCGTGCGACTTTCGCGGCCTTGTCCTCCGCGCAAATTGCGATGTATCCGATTGACGTTCGCGGATTGGAGTCTGCCGGAATGGGCGCCGGCTTGCGGAGTGCCCCGAGCAATGCGCAAAGGGCGCGAGGGATCGATACGCTGTGGAGCACCCAGTTCGCGATGAAAAACATTGCGGATGAAACTGGCGGAGAGGCTTTCTACAACCGCAACGACCTGGCGGACGCGATGCGGCGGAGTCTCGACGAGGGCACGAATTATTACACTCTGGCTTATGTTCCCCGGAACCACGAATGGAATGGCGAATACCGGAAGCTCGAAGTCAAAGTTGGGGTGGAAGGGGCAAAGACTCGCCACCGGAGCGGCTACTACGCGCTGGCGGACCTGGGTCGGGATGCCGACGCTGCCGACCAACTGCTCGCAGACGCCATGCGGCACACCGTTCCGGAGAGCACCCGACTGCTGATGAAGGTGCAGGTGCTGCCTCCGAATGGAGAACGCAAATCGGTGAGCATTGATTTTGCCGTGGTTGCCGCAGGCCTGGACTTCGCGGGCGTGCCCGATCAGCAGAAGAACGCTGTCGTGGAGTTCAGCGCAGTCGCGCTCGACAAAAACTGGAAGCAAGCCGGGGCAGCATCCAAGACCATAGACGTCAGCTTGCAGCCCGAGGCTTACCGTCGCGTGCTCCTTGCCGGCTTCCCCGGGCATCTCGATCTCGAGGTCAAGCCCGGGAGATACAGCCTGCGCTTGGGAGTCATGGATCGTCGCAACCAGCGGATTGGAACGCTGGATGTTCCGTTGGAAGTACCAGCGGAAGGCAGTGCGCATGCTGAGTGAAGAAATGTTGCAAATGCGGAAGCATCGAAAGGCGTGATTCCGCGCAATCGGCGGTGTCAGTGTGGAAGCAGGTGGGCGTACAGCGCCCAAGCCAGGCAGCCCACGATCGCAAGCACCCCGATGGCGAGCTTGGGAGCGAATCGCCCGTACCAGGGCGAGGGATTCCAGTTAGATACCGCGTTGGCTACCACCGCTTTCAGTTCCTCAATGCGCTCTTCCACGTCCGTGTTGCGATAACGATGAGACTGAAAGGCCGCATGCAACGTGCGCTGCTCTTTTTCCGCTAGCGTGATGAACCGGAACGGCTGCTGCGTGCTGTTGACCGCGGTGAGCATCTCTGCGGTGCCCACCACGGTGCCTCGGTGGGTGTGGAACATCAACTGAACGATCGATCCCTGGCCCACAATCTGGGGAAGAAGCAGCAAGCCTCCATGGCATGAGATGACATGCAGATCTCCCGCCACGCAGCTGCCATTCTGCAATCGAAGCACTGCCAAGGTCGTATCCGTGAGGCGGAATCGCGGTGCGCGCCGGGTGACGCCCGGTTGGGGGGAGCAGTTCATCCCCGAGAGTATCTTTCGCAATGGCGTGCCGTTGCAGATTACGGAAGGTCGTGTACCACCTCCCACACGGTGTGCGCCTTCATCATGCGCACGTTTTGCAGGGCAGTGCCCACACCGTCAATCGCGTCATCGCGCGCGTTCACGGTGGCTTCGGGCGCTTCGGGCCCTCATTTGCTATCCTAATGTTCGCCATGTATCGCGACTTCCATGCTCTCGACCGCTGGACCAAAAAGCAGGTACACGTGCTGTATCAGGCGCTGATCGTTGCCGTTGCCACCCGTCATGCCGACGCGGTGGATATCAAGTTCCTGGTGGACGGGCGGCCAGTCTGGGTCGTTTTGCCCCTCCCGGCGTGGAATGAATACAAGAAGCGCGCCGGGAAGACCATCACCGATCCCCTCGCGATTGAAATTGCCGGGCACTTCCTCAAGACTGCGCTCGAATCCGGCGAAGGCGTAGGCCGGGAAATGTATTCGCTAACGGTTCAGCAGACCCTGAAGCATCTCGACGACGTGGTGAGTCAGGCGGAACCCGCGGTTGCGGCCCAGTAACACCGCCCCGGGGCGCAGGCCCGCGACCATGCCCAGCTTTGCGCCAACTTCGATTGGGAGAAGCAGTTAGCGCAACTCCAGGACACATCTCGCAAAGTGGCCTATGCCTAAGCATATATTCAGTTGCAAAAGCATAGGTTTTGGCATATGCTAGAGCCTATGCCGACGGAGCGTCACGTCAAGGTTTTCCGGAATGGTCGCAATCAGGCGATCCGTATTCCCCGCGAGTTTGAACTGCCCGGAGAAGATGCCATTCTAAGAAAGGAAGGGGACCGCCTCATTCTCGAACCGGCCCCCCCCACATCACTGCTGAAGGTTCTCGCCGCACTCAAGCCGCTGGATGAAGACTTTCCGCCGGTTTCCGATTCTCTCGCGGAAAGCGTTGACCTCGGATGAAGTTCCTGCTCGACACGAACATCGTTTCTCGCCTGGTCCGAAGCCCAGACGATGAAGACTTACGCGATCGCATCACTGAGGTGGGAGAGTCGCGGGTGTGCACCAGTATCGTGGTCGCCGCCGAACTACGCTATGGCGCGGAAAAGAAGAAATCGCCACGCCTGAGCGCGCAACTCCACGCTGTGCTTCGAGCCATGGAGATCGCGCCGTTCGAGGTGCCGGCAGACACAACTTACGGGCAAATTCGCGCGCGTCTGGAGTATCTGGGGACCCCGATTGGGGCTAATGATCTCCTCATTGCTGCGCAAGTCATTACACTCGGCTACACGCTGGTCACTGATAACGAAAGGGAGTTTGGGCGCATCGCCGGCCTCAAATGCGAGAATTGGCTGCGCGATTGAAGTTTGCTCAGCGTGCACGTGCGTAAAAGATCCAGCCCACATTGCTAGCTCGCCCACTTAAGGTCGGATCCCCGCCGCCGCCATCATCCTTCCCGTCAAGCCATTCTCCGCGCGGTGCGAGAAGAACCGATCAAGATGACAAGCCGTGCAAAGTCCCAGGTCGGTAATGTTCTTTGCGGGAACGCCGGCATCCACCAGTTGCCGCCGGTTGGCCCCGGCGAGATCGACAAAAATTTTCTTGGGAAGTTCGCTGTGCCCGGGAGCTCGCGCGGTGAGAAATAGTAAAGGATACTTTTCGTGAATCTCGTTCCGCTCTTTGCTTTCGCGAAACAGCTCGCTGCCATAGCTGAATTGTGACTCGAACTTGTCCCGGAGCTCTGGCCCGACTTGATAGCAACAGCTGCGAATGCCGGGGCCAATCGCCGCCCTCAGATCAGCCGACCGGCTCCCAAAATGCCGGCGCATCTCGCCAACGCCTTTCTCGACGATTCGCTTCACCGTGCCGCGCCAGCCGGCGTGGAAAACTCCGATGGCGCGAACCCGTGCATCGACGACAATCACGGGCAGGCAGTCGGCGGTGAGCACCGCCAGCAGGAGCCCCGGGCGATTGGTGATCAAACCATCGCCAGCCAGCGGTTCTAGGGGAATATCGGAGATGCAGTGGATGATGTCGGAATGAATTTGCCGCAAGGTGACCAATGCCGTCCCGGGCTTCCATCGCTGGTTTTGTGATGGAACCGCGCTTACAAACAGTTCGCGATTGCGGCCCACCGCGGCCCGCGCATCATGCGGCGTGAACCCGAGGTTCAGGGCGCCGCCGCCGTAGGCTTTCGAAACCCCGCCCCGGCGCGTGCTGAAACCGTGCATCAGCCAGCGGATTCTGGCTAACGAATCCGCGCGCACCACGTCAATCTTAGTTTTAGCCTTTATTTTCGAACCAGCAGCCATCGTTTCATCTTAGCAACCGCAAGCTCAAGGGGTCGTATAATCGCGGTTCGCCAAATCCGGGAGTAGGAGAAAGCATGCGTGCAAGTCTAGCGATCGTTGTTGCTGTTCTTTTGGGCGCATCTGTCGCAGCTCAGCAATCAAACCCGTCCGCGCAACAGAATCAGCCGGCGAGTAAAGAGCAGAAGAAGCCGTCCTCTTCGAAACAGGCGCCCGAGAAGAAGGTGCCAGAAGCGGCGACTAAGCCCACCGAGCCGGCGCCGTCACAGCCGGAGCCCAAGCAGGATGAGAATAAGAAAGAAGAGCATTACGACATGACCGAGGTTGCGCCGGTCGTGACTCATCACCAGGTGACGCTGAACGGCAAGGCGCTGAAATACACCGCCACCACCGGACGGCTCCCCATCAAGCGCGGTGATGGAAAAATCGAAGCCGAGATGTTTTTCGTCGCCTATACCCTCGATGGCGAGGACGTTGCCAAGCGCCCGCTGACCTTCGCCTTCAACGGCGGGCCGGGATCGGCCTCCATCTGGCTGCACATGGGCGCGTTGGGGCCCCGGCGCGTGGCGCTTCCGCCCAACGGCTTTCTCCCGCCCGCCCCTTACCACACTGAAGACAATCCTTACACCCTGCTCGACAAGAGCGACCTCGTCCTCGTGGACGCTATCGGCACGGGATACAGCCGGGCAGAGACGCCTGAGCTTGGCAAGAAATTCTTTGGCGTCAAGGGAGACATCGAATCCTTCAGCGAATTCATCCGCATGTACATCAGCCGCTATGAACGCTGGAGCTCGCCGCTCTTTTTGTTCGGCGAAAGCTACGGAACCACCCGCTCGGCGGGAATTGCCGGCAATCTTGCGCCACAAGGCATCACTTTTAACGGCATCACGCTGCTCTCGACCGTCCTCAATTTCCAGACCCTCGTCGTTACGAAGACCAACGATGATCCGTACATCTTCCTGATTCCATCGTTCACCGCCATTGCCGGCTACCACCACAAGCTCCCCCCCGATCTGCAGCAGGACGTCAACAAAGCCCGCGAGCAGGCGGAACAGTGGGCGGGGACTGAGTATCGTGAAGCCTTGGTCAAAGGTGACGCGATCTCTGCTGACGAACGGCAGAAGGTTATCGATCAGATGTCACGATTCACGGGCCTGAGCAAAGAAGTGATTGACCAGGCCAACCTCCGGATTGACGTCCCTAAATTCACGCATTACCTGCTGATCGACCAGGGGCTTCGCGTCGGCCGCCTGGACGGCCGCTACACCGGGCCGGATCCTGATGGGCTCCTCGATACCCCGTTCTACGATCCGACCGAAGCCAACGTCATGCCGCCGTATACGGCCGTCTTCAACAACTACGTGCGCAGTGAACTTGGCTATAAGACCGACATGCCGTACTACGTTTTTGCGCGCGATGCGGGAGTCAATGAGAAATGGGAATGGGGATCGGGAATTTCCGGCTTCCCTGATACGGCTACCGCTTTGCGTCACGCCCTGGTACGCGACCCCTTTTTGAAAGTGCTGGTCATGGAAGGCTACTACGACCTGGCCACGCCCTACTTTGCCGCGAACTACACCATGCAGCACCTGGAGCTGCCGGCGAAGTACCGCGGCCAGATTTCTTACGCGACCTACGAGGCGGGGCACATGGTCTATCTGCCCATCGACAGCCTCAAGAAGATGAAGAGCGACGAGGAGAATTTCATGGAGAAAGCCACCGCCGCACAGTAAGGCAAGCGGCCCCGCGAGACCCCTCGCCGCACGGTCGGGGTTCAGCCCGTCCGCGCACCGCCGAAGGTCACTTGCTTCCCGCTCTGGGATGCGATACAAACGGCGCAGGCCTATGTTGCGCCGCTTTCCGTTTTTTTCCCCGCTCATCCTTGCCTGTGCTTTGTTGGCGCAGACGCCTGCGCCTGTTCCGCTGCCCGTAGCTCCGACCAAGCCCGACACCGTCACGGCCACTCCCGTCGACCATTCCCAGGAGTCGTATGTCATCGAGAAAGTGCGGACTGTGTACCGCTTCGAAAACGATGGCACCGGCCGGCGCGAATTCTACGCCAAGGTCAGAATCCAGAGCCAGGCCGCGGTCGAGCAGTGGGGGCAAATCGTCGTCGGCTACAACTCCGCCAACGAACGTGTCGAAATCCCCTATGTTCGCGTCCTGAAGGCGGACGGCTCGACGATTACGGCCTCGCCGGACGCGGTGCAGGACCTCAGCATTCCCGTCGAGAAGGAAGCGCCGGTTTACAGCGACTATCGCCAGAAACATGTGACCGTTCCCGGACTGCAACCGGGCGAAGAGCTGGAGTATGACTTCATCACCGTCACGTACACGCCTCTTGCCCCGGGGCAGTTCTGGATGGAGCACGAGTTTTCGAAGACCGGCACCGTGCTCGATGAACAACTTGAATTGAATGTCCCCAAGGACCGGGTCATCAAGCTGAAAACTGCGCCGGGGCGTGATCCCAAAAAAGCTGAAGTGGACGGCCGCATCGTCTATACCTGGGCCAGTTCGCATATCGATAAAGACGAAAAAGACAAGGACAAAGATAAAAAGAAAAAGGCTCCGAAGGAGCCTGAGCCTCCCGCTGTGCAGATGACGACGTTTGCCAGCTGGGAGCAGATGGGTCGCTGGTACGCCAGCCTGGAGAAAGATCGCCGCCAGCCGACTCCCGAGATTCGCGCCAAAGCCGCGGTCCTGATCGCCGGAAAGACCACCGATCTCGACAAGATTCAGGCGCTTTACGACTACGTGGCGACGAACTTCCGCTACATCAGTCTGTCATTCGGAGTGGGGCGCTTCCAGCCGCACGCCGCCGCGGACGTCTTGCACAATGAATACGGCGATTGCAAGGACAAGCACACGCTGCTCTCCTCCCTGCTCGAAGCCGCCGGCTATCACGCGTCGTCAGTGCTGATCAATTCCGGCCGCAAGCTCGATCCCGACATTCCTTCGCCCTCGCAGTTTGACCACGTCTTCACCATGGTGCCGCTGGGCAAGGATGAGATCTGGATGGACAGCACGACCGAAGTCGCGCCTTTCCGGCTGCTGGCTTCGGTTTTGCGCAAGAAGCAGGCGCTCATCATTCCCCAGAATGGCACGCCTCATCTCGAGGAAACCCCCGCCGACCCTCCCATGTTGAATCGTCAATATTCGGAGATCACAGGCAAGGTCAGCGAACTCGGCAAGCTTGACGCTCAGGTGCATGACGAATTTCGCGGCGACAGCGAGCTTTACATGCGCATGCTCTTCCGCCGCGTGCCCCGCAACAAGTGGACCGACTTCCTCAAGCAGATCAATATGTACAGCGGCCTCGACGGCGACGTCTCCGACATCAGCGTCTCCGACCCGGCGGCGACGCACGAGCCATTCAAGCTCGATTACAAAATTTCCGCAGCCAATTTCCTGGATTGGTCGAAAAAGAAGTCCGACCTGGTGCTGCCGCTTTCGCAGATCAACTTGGCGGATGCGGACGAGGACGATCCCGACCCCGTCAAACTGGGTTCTCCGGTCGAGTACATCTATAAACTTCGTTTGGAGTTTCCGCCAAAGTACAGCGAGCAGGCCCCACTCTCGTTCACGCTGAAGCGCGACTACGGCCATTACCAGGCGACGTACAAGATCGATGGCAACGGGTTTACCGCCGAGCGGGAGCTTTCAACCTCGGTCAACGAGCTGCCGTCCTCGCGCGCCAGCGATTACCTCGCTTTTCGTCGGGCGGTCCTATCCGATGCCGAACAGCACCTTTCGATCGACAGCTCGGCGGCGGGCTCGCCGGTACTCTCCAATGATTTGAAGGGCGATGAACTCTACGACGCCGCCAAATCCGCCTTTCAGCGCGGCAATTATCAGACCGCGATTGATCTCCTGCAAAAAGTCGTAGGCGCCGACCCCAAGCACAAGACCGCGTGGATGGATCTCGGCCGCGCCTACATGGTGCTGCGCCAGACGGACCTGGCCATCGCCGCCTTTCAGCGCCAGGCCGAGCTCGATCCCTACGACGAATTTGCCTTCGACTCTCTCGGATGGGCCTATACCACCCAGCGCAAGTACGACCAGGCTGCGACCCAATTCAACAAGGCCATCGAAATCAATCCGCTCAGCACCTACGCGCACGGCGCTCTCGGCAGCATGTACCAGGAATCGCATCAGTACGACAAAGCCGCGCCGGAACTCGAAAAAGCCGTCTCTCTCAAGCCGGATGACGCCGCCCTGCAAATCAGCCTGGGCGACTGTTATCTGAACCTTGGCCAGGACGACAAAGCGCTCGCCGCCTTCGACAAGGCCACGCAACTCTCGGCGACATCCGACGTCTGGAACAATATTGCTTATCAGCTGTCGCTCAAGGGTGCGCATCTCGACCGTGCGCAACAGTATGCGGAATCCGCGGTCACCGCCGTCGCTAACTCGCTGCGCAATGTGTCCCTCGATCAACTCTCGGATCGCGATCTGTTAATGATTTCCGAGCTGGATGCCAATTGGGACACTCTCGGGTGGGTCTATTTCGCGCGCGGCAATTTCGCCAAGGCGGAAAAATACGTGAACGCCGCGTGGACGCTGGGCGGGCACGGCGAAGTTGGCGATCACCTCGGCCAAATCTACCAGAAGCTTGGCCGCAAGGACGATGCCATCCGTACCTACGCCATGTCGCTCTCCGGCATTCGCCCCATCAACGACACGCGTACGCGCCTGGCCGGGCTGGTGGGCGGAGATGGCAAGGTCGATCCCGTGATCGCTCAGCACAAGAGCGATTTCCAGGCCATGCGTACCATTCAGCTGGGCAAGATTTCTCAGGTAAACGGCTCGGCGGACTTCTTCGTGGTCATCAGCGCAGTTTCCGGACACGCCCGGATCGAAGGCGCAAAATTCGTCAGCGGCGAAGAAAAGCTCAAGCCGCTCACCGAAAACCTGCGCAGCGCGAAGATCGACTTCGCATTCCCCGATGACGTGCCCACGAAGATTCTGCGCCGCGGCGTACTTTCCTGCTCCAGCGGCGACTGCCAGTTCATAATGGCACTGCCCGAAGACGTCCACTCAGTGGATTAATGCCTGCGAGTGTGGGACAGTCGGCCCGGCTGTCCGGCTGGGCGAGGCTCCGCTGCATCCACTACGCTCGACCTTTCTTCTTGTAGCCTGGCGCCTCTGGGGTCGTAATGAAATTACGAACGCGAAGGGCGACGGCCCCGTGCCCGCTCGAATAAACCTGCGACGGCCAAAACCGTTTTCTCTCCGTTGGGCCGCCCGATAATCTGCAAACCCACCGGCAATCCTTCCGCGCCGAACCCGCAAGGAACGGAAATCGCCGGCAATCCCCACACATTTATGGGACGCGTGTTGCGAAGCAGAAGAAGTTCGGCAGGGCGCAACCGCGCAGGATCTTTCATCAGATCAGAAATCCGCAGGGCAGGCACGGGACAGGTCGGAGTGATCAATGCATCGACTTCCTGAAAGATGTTCGCCGCACCGCGGCGTATGTTTTCCGATTTGCCACGCGCGACCCCATACTCATCGTCCGAGATAATCTCTCCTGTTCGGATACGGCGCAGCGTTTCCGGATCGTAAAGTTCGGGCGACTTCGCGATCATGTCGCGATGGTAGCGATAGGCTTCCGCGATCTGCAGCGTGCGATCATTATCCACTGGCACCTCGATCTCCCGAAGCGCGAAGCCTATTTTTTTCAGGTCCTCAATGGCTCCCTCGACAATCCTCGCCACATCCACGTCCAAATCCTTGAAGAAATGCTGCCGGGGAATCCCCAGCACCATGCGGCCAGGGACTGTCCCCAAGCCCTCGCGGTAATTTCCCGGCATTTCTGCAATTGCGTCGAGCACAATCGCCGCGTCGTCCACGGTTCTCGTGATTGGCCCCACGTGGTCGAGCGAAACTGAGAGCGGGATGACTCCTTGGGCGCTCACCAGCCCATACGAAGGCTTCAGCCCCACCACCCCGCACAGCGCTGCCGGCTCGCGAATGGATCCGGCAGTATCCGTTCCGATCGCGGCGTAGCACATTCCGCGTGCGACCGCCGCCGCCGATCCGCCCGACGAGCCCCCGGCAATGAACGCCGCATTTACCGGATTCCGAACCGGCCCGAAGTGGCTGATGACCGAGCTTCCCCCATAGGCGAATTCATGCAGGTTCTGCTTGCCGACGACTACACCCCCGGCCGCTTTCAGCCTCTTGACCACAGCCGCATCTTCGGCCGGCACCCGGTCGCGAAAAACCGCGCTCGCCGCCGTGGTGCGTACACCCTCGGTATCGATCAGGTCCTTCAATCCGACCGGGATGCCGTGCAGCGGCCCGCGCCAGTTGCCCTGCGAAATCTCGCCTTCGGCGCGCTTCGCGGCTTGCCGGGCGGAATCTGCCGTCACCGTGATAAACGCATTCAGCGCCGGGTTGAGACGTTCTATCGTGTCAAGACATTCCTGCAAGACGTCGACCGGCGAAACCTCGCGCCGCCGGATTCGCTCAGAAATTTCCGTGAGGCTTGGCAAGGTCATAGAAAATCCGCCTGGGGACCAAAGAGCCCGCCGGCGTGGGCACCCATGGTATCGTGCTTCGCGCAATCTTTCTCGCAGTTGCCTATAATCTTTTGTGCTTCGATCCCCTGACCGCCGAACTTAGGAACCTGGGAGACCACGATGGCGCAACTGATCAGCACTCCGGCGCGCACTTTAGGCTTCTACCTGCAGGGCAAATGGGTCGAAGAGGGCACTCCCGTCGAAATTAGCGCCCCCTTTGACGGCACGCCGCTCGCGCTGGTTTACCAAGGCACCCGCGAGCACGCGGAAAAGGCCATCCAGGGCGCGGTTCGAGCCTTCGGGACCACGCGCAAACTCCCCGCGTTTGAGCGCCAGCGCGTGCTGCGGTCGATCGCACAGTTCATTACCTCGCGAAAAGAGGATTTCGCCCGCACCCTCGCGCAGGAAGCCGGCAAGCCGCTCAAAGCCGCGCGAACCGAGGTCGAACGCGCGATCTTTACCTTCACCGTCGCCGCCGAGGAAACCACGCGCATCCCCGGCGAATATCTCTCTCTGGATTGGCAGCAATTCACCTCCGGCCGATGGGGCATTGTGCGCCGCTTCCCGGTTGGCCCCATTGCCGGTATTACGCCCTTCAACTTCCCTCTCAACCTGGTCGCGCACAAAGTTGCTCCGGCGATTGCTGCGGGATGCACCATCGTGCTGAAGCCGGCGCCGCAAACGCCGCTCAGTTCGCTGCTTCTGGCGGAGGCGGTCGAGCAGGCCGGCCTCCCCGACGGCGCCTTCAACGTGCTGCCACTCTCGAATGAAGACACCGGCATGCTGGTGACAGACGAGCGCATCAAGCTGATCAGCTTCACCGGCAGCGCCGCCGTAGGCTGGGAGATTAAGCGCCGCGCGGGAAAGAAAAAGGTTGTGCTCGAACTCGGCGGCAACGCCGGCGTGATCGTGCATAGCGACACCGACCTGGCCTGGGCCGCCCAGCGCTGCGTGACCGGTGGTTTCAGCTATGCCGGCCAGACCTGCATTTCCGTGCAGCGCATCCTGGTCGAGCGTCCTGCCTTCGTGAAATTCCGCGACCTGCTGCTCGACGGCGTCCGAAAGTTAAAAGTTGGCGATCCTATGGACGATTCCACCGACCTGGGTCCGCTGATTCGCGAAAGCGATGCGGCGCGCGCGACGGAATGGGTTCAGCAGGCGGTCGAGGACGGCGCCACCCTGCTCTGCGGCGGCAAACGCCGCGGCTCCATCCTCGAACCCACTGTCCTGACCGGCACCCGTCCCGACATGAAAGTGAATTGCCAGGAAATCTTTGCTCCTGTGGTCACGCTCGAGCAGTACGAAGACTTCTCACAGGCGCTGCGGCAGATCAACGAATCGCCCTATGGATTACAGGCTGGCATCTTCACCCGCGATGCCGGCCGCATCTTTCAGGCTTTCGAGGAACTCGAAGTTGGAGGTGTCATCGCTGGCGACGTGCCTACCTTCCGCATCGACAACATGCCCTATGGCGGCGTGAAAGATTCGGGCCTCGGCCGCGAAGGCCTGCGCTACGCCATCGAGGAAATGACCGAGCCGCGGTTGTTGGTGATGAATCTGCGGTGAAGCCGTCGTTCGTCGCACGTCGTGCGCTTGGCCCGACATGGATTCGACAGTTTACTTATCTTCGGAGTGGTTCCTGGGTGGGTCTGGGTACGGTGCTCAGCGCACGACGCAGGACGGACGACGTGCGACGAAATTCAGTTTCGAGAAAAATTTGGCTGCAACTCTGAAAACTCATTTGCAAACGCCTCCAAGCTGTTATAATTCCCAGTTTCAAACGAGTTGCTGCAAGTTCTTCGTGAGTTCGTATCGGGTTGAACCGCTAATCCCGCGGTATAGACAAAAGAAATCCTGATCGATGCAGATTTTCCATCGTAGCGCCAATGTAATCTCAAGAGCCTCGATTTACGCGGGGATCTTCACGGCAGCGTTCGTGCTGTGGGCGTGCATCAACTTCCAGCGCTCGCCTTACGTGACCTATGCGGGGATCGTGCGGCCGCAACCCGCGCCGTTCAGCCATCAGCACCATGTGGCCGCGCTGGGCATTGATTGCCGTTACTGCCACACGTCGGTGGAAACGTCGAGCTTTGCCGGAATCCCTCCGACCAGAACCTGCATGAACTGCCACTCGCAGATTTGGACTTCGGCGCCGTTGCTCGAACCCGTCCGCGAAAGCTTCCGCAGCGGCAAGTCGCTGGTTTGGAATCGCGTGAACGATTTGCCGGATTTCGTTTATTTCGATCACAGCATTCACGTGACCAAGGGCGTGGGTTGCAACACCTGCCATGGACCGGTGGACCGTATGCCGCTGATGTTTAATTACGCCTCGTTGCAGATGGAGTGGTGCATTGGCTGCCATCGCGATCCGGCGAAGGCGCTGCGTCCGCGCGATCAGGTGTTTAACATGCGGTATCAGCAGCCGACCAGCGATTTGCCGGTGGTCATCGACGGAAAGAGTTTCACCGATCAGGCATCGCTAGGTACATACCTGGTCGGAAAATATCACGTGCGCTCGGTGCTCGATATTACGAGTTGCTCAACATGCCACAGGTAGGAAGGCGGCTTCCTGGCGTCAGGAGCAGGCGCTGACGGTCGGGCCTGATCCGAAGGGGCGAAAGAATCAAGATTCACCGATGAATAACGACCAACAAAACGGCAACGCGCATCGCGAAGAAGTTTGTCCCGGCAAGAAGGACAAAATCGACCTCGTCCAACTGCGCTCAGAGGTGGAGAAGAAGAATGCGCCCGAATTCTGGCGCAGCCTGGAAGAACTTGCCGGCAAGCCTGAGTTCCGCGAAGCCATGCACCGCGAGTTCCCGAAAGGCGCTTCCGAGTGGCTGGATGCGGTTTCCCGCCGGGGATTTCTTAAGCTCGCCGGATCGTCGCTCGCCCTTGCCGGCATGAGCGCCTGCACCAAGCAGCCGTTTGAGCCCATCGTTCCCTACGTTAAGCAGCCGGAAGAATTAGTTCTTGGACGTCCACTGTTCTACGCCACCGCGTTCACGCTCGGCGGTTACGCCACCCCGCTGCTGGTCGAGAGCCATGAATATCGCCCCACGAAAATCGAGGGCAACGCCGATCACCCGGCCAGCCAGGGCGGCACCGACGTTTACGCGCAGGCCTCCATTCTCGACATGTACGACCCCGACCGCTCTGAGAACGTCATGCACCTGGGCGACATCAGCACCTGGGGCACGTTCGTGGGCGCGCTCAAGGGGCAACTGAATTCGCAAAAGGCGCTGCAGGGCGGGGGTATTCGAATTCTTTCGCGGTCATTCTCGTCGCCCACGCTGGCCGACCAGATGCAGCAGTTCCAGAAGGCATTTCCGCAGGCGAAGTGGCATTTCTGGGAGCCGGTGAATCGCGACAATGTTTATGCGGGCGCGCAGATGGCCTTCGGCCAGCCGGTTGAGACGACCTACAAGCTTGATGCCGCGGACGTCATCGTCTCTCTCGATGCGGATTTTCTCGCTGCCGGCTTTCCGGGAATGACGCGCTACGCGCGCGATTTCGCCAAGCGCCGCGATCCGGATTCCGAGAAGATGAGCCGGCTGTACGTGATCGAGAGCACGCCCAGTGCTACGGGGGCGAAGGCAGATCATAGGCTGGGTGTAAGAGCTTCATCCGTGGCTCAGGTCGCAAGCGAACTTCTCTTCGACTTTGACCCCTCGGGAAAAACTCATGACGCAATTAAGGATCCGTCGAAGGATTTCGGAGGAGACCAGGGGGCGGCCTTTCTGTCCGCTCTGGCGAAGGATCTTGAATCTCATCATGGCGCTTGCGTCGTCATTCCCGGCGAGCATCAGCCGCCGGTGGTCCATGCCATTTCGCATTTGCTGAATCAAGCTCTTGGCAACGTTGGCAAGACGGTTTTCTACGCCGATCCCGTTCTCGCCAACACCTCCAGCAATATTGACTCGCTGAAGAATCTCGTGGCGGACATGCGCGCGGGCAAAGTCGACATGCTGGTGATCCTCGGCGGTAATCCGGTTTACGACGCCCCCGCCGACTTCGGCTTCGAAGATGCGCTGAAGAACACAAACATTCCGACGCGGATTCATGTTGGCCTTTACAACGACGAGACCGCCTCGTTGTGCCATTGGCACATCCCCGAGGCACACTATTTGGAAGCCTGGGGTGACACGCGCGCTTATGACGGCACGGTGAGCATCGTTCAGCCGTTGATTGCTCCTCTCTACAACGGCAAGAGCTTCCTTGAAGTCATGGCGCTGTTCGTTGGGCAGGGCGAAGCAACCGGTCATGAAGTCGTCCAGGGTTACTGGAAAACAAAGCACACGGGCGCCGACTTCGATATGTGGTGGCGCAAGGCGCTGCACGACGGCTGGATCGATGGCACCACCTTCCAGCCAAAGCAGGTCGCGGTGAAGACAGCCACCCAGTCGGCTCCCGCGCAGGCTCAGAGCAACGGAATCGAGCTCACCTTCCGCCGCGATCCTTCCGTCTACGACGGCCAATTCTCCAACAATGCCTGGCTGCAGGAATTGCCCAAGCCGATGACCAAGATGACCTGGGACAACCCGGTGCTCATCGGCGTGAAGATGGCCCAGCGCCTTGGCGTTCAGAAGAAAGACTGGGTCAAGATCGAACTCAATGGCAAAACCATCGAAATGCCCGTCTGGATTCAGGCCGGCCATCCTGATAATGCCGTTACGGTCTATCTCGGGTACGGCCGCACACAAGCCGGACGCGCCGGAACTGGCGCTGGCTTCAATGTCTATCCATTGCGCTACAGTGCGACTCCATGGTTCACATCAGACGTAAAAATCACCAAGATCGCGGCTCCGAAGCCCTACGAACTCGCCAGCACGCAAGGCTACCAGACGATGGACACTGGCGACGCCGAGCGTCCCATCGTCCGCACGACCAACCTGGACGAGTACAAGAATCACAACGAGGGCTTTGACGAGGAAAAGCCTGAAGAGAACGAGACCCTGTATCGCAATCCGCCCTACGACTACAAAGCCGAGCCTTACGCGTGGGGCATGGCCATCGACCTGAACGCCTGCGTCGGCTGCAACAACTGCATCGTCGCCTGCCAGTCGGAAAACAATATTCCCGTGGTGGGCAAGGAGCAGGTGCTCCACGGGCGACACATGCATTGGCTGCGCGTTGATGCCTATTATCAGGGCGACCGCGACAATCCCAAAGCCTATTTCCAGCCGGTGCCATGCATGCAGTGCGAGAACGCCCCCTGCGAGCTGGTCTGCCCGGTGGGCGCAACCACGCACTCGACCGAAGGGTTGAACGACATGGTCTACAACCGCTGCGTAGGGACGCGCTATTGCTCTAACAACTGCCCTTACAAGGTGCGTCGCTTCAACTTCTTCCTGTTCCAGGACTGGACGATTCCGCAGTTCAAGATGATGCGCAATCCGGAAGTCACCGTGCGCAGCCGCGGCGTCATGGAGAAGTGCACCTACTGCGTGCAGCGCATTACGCGCGCGCGCATCGATTCGGAGACGGCCACGGTTCGCGAGAACAAAGACATTCGCATCCAGGATGGCGCGTTGCAGACGGCGTGCCAGCAGTCCTGTCCGGCAAACGCGATTGTGTTCGGCAATATTAACGATCCGAACAGCGTGGTTTCGAAATGGAAGGCGAAGAGACGGAATTACGGCCTGCTGGACGATTTGAACACGCGTCCGCGCACCACCTATTTGGCGGAGATTAAGAACCCGAATCCGGAGTTGAAAGAAAGCTCTTAGCGGTGAGCGGTGAGCAAGCTGATCGCTCACGGCTCGATGCTTACCGCTCAACAGCTAACAGCTAAAAGCTGCTTTTTATGGCGAGACCAACCGAAGTCGAAGTCGGCGAGCAGAAAGCTCCCGTAATTCAGCCGGGGCACACCTTCGCGAGCATCACCGACAAGATCGCCGCGATTGTGCTGCGCCGTCCCATCAAGGCCGGCTGGCTGCTGGGGATGTTTATCTGCTTCCTCATCCTGCAATGGTTCCTGCTCGCCGTCTGCTGGCTGTTTTATAAAGGCGTCGGCGTGTGGGGCGTCAACATTCCCATCGGCTGGGGATTCGCGATCGTCAATTTCGTCTGGTGGATCGGTATCGGCCACGCGGGCACGCTGATTTCCGCCATCCTGCTTCTGCTCCGCCAGACCTGGCGCAATTCGATCAACCGCTTCGCGGAAGCCATGACGCTCTTCGCGGTGGCGTGCGCCGGCATGTTCCCGCTGCTGCACCTTGGCCGGCCGTGGCTCTTCTATTGGCTGTTCCCCTACCCGAACACCATGACCTACTGGCCGAACTTCCGCAGCCCGCTGGTCTGGGACGTTTTCGCGGTCAGCACCTATCTGACAATTTCCCTGGTCTTCTGGTTCATCGGGCTTATCCCGGATATGGCCAGCCTGCGCGACCAAACCACGAACAAGTTCGTGAAGGTCATCTACGGCCTGTTGTCCATGGGCTGGCGCAATTCGGTCCGCCACTGGAACCGCTATGAGACGGCGTACCTGCTGCTTGCTGGACTGGCAACGCCTCTGGTGCTCTCGGTTCACACCGTCGTGAGCTTCGACTTCGCTGTGGGCATCGTGCCTGGCTGGCATACGACCATCTTCCCGCCGTATTTCGTTGCGGGCGCCATTTATTCCGGATTCGCCATGGTGCTGGTTCTGGCGATTCCCATCCGCAAGTTCTACGGGATCGAAGATCTCATCACCATGCGCCACCTCGAGAATTCCGCCATGGTGATGCTCGCGACGGGATGGATCGTCGGCTACGGCTATGGCTTTGAAGCCTTCATGAACTGGTTCGGCGGCGATCCCTACGAGGCTACTCTGCGATTCAACCGCCTCCATGGTCCCTACGCCGCCTGGTACTACGGTCTGCTATTCAGCAACCTCCTAGCGCCGCAGCTCCTGTGGTGGAAGAAGGTCCGCACCAGCCCGACCTGGCTGTTCTTCATCTCGCTCGACATCCTGGTCGGCATGTGGCTGGAGCGATTCATCATTGTCGTCGTCAGCTTGACCCGCGATTTCCTGAACTCCTCGTGGGGCCAGTACTACCCGACGCAGTGGGACTGGGCCATTCTGATCGGCACGCTGGGCTTCTTCGCGGCTTGCATGTTCCTGTTCCTGCGGCTGCTGCCGGCGGTTTCGATTGCTGAGTTGAAGACGCTGATCCCGCAAGCGGAAGTCACGGTTAAGCATGAAGAGGCGGAGGTGCATCAATGAAAGACGCACCTATCTATGGATTAATGGCGGAATTTGAGGACGTGAACGACGCCATTGTGGCAGCCCGCCGCACCTACGCCGAGGGCTACCGCAAGATCGACGCCTATGCCCCATTCCCCGTCGAAGAGCTTTCGGAAGCCATCGGCTTTCACAAGAACGGCGTGGCGCTGGTCTGCCTGGTCGGCGGGCTGCTGGGCTGCACCGCTGCTTACATTTTGCAGTGGTGGATCAACACCATCAGCTATCCCGTGAACATTGGCGGTCGCCCGTTCCACTCCTGGCCTTCGTTCATCGTGGTGACGTTCGAAATGACCATTTTGTTCTCTGGATTGTCGGCAGTTTTCGGCATGTTGGCGCTGAATGGTCTGCCCATGCCCTATCACCCGAATTTCAATGTGCCGCGCTTCGAGCGCGCCTCCCGGGATCGTTTCTTCCTCGTGATTTTTTCATCCGATAAGAAATACGACCCTGCGGCAACCCGTGCTTTCCTGGAAGGCTTGAACCCGCTCGCGGTCGAGGAGGTCCCCAGCTAGATGGCGCACCTCCGTAGATTTATGTTGTCGATCGGGCGGACCCAACGCGGCTTTCGTTGGGTGGGGTACGCCGGACTCCTGGCGCTGTTGGCGGTCGGCGGCTGCCGCAACGACATGCACGACCAGCCGCGCTTCAAGCCCTTGGCGGAAAGCGATTTTTATCCCGACCTTCGTTCCGCGCGGCAGCCAGTCGAAGGCACCGTGGCCCGCGGCCAGCTTCACCAAGACGCCTATCTCTACACGGGAAAGTCCGGCAATGATTTTGGCAACTACATGCCGTTTCCGGTGACGGAAACCGATCTTGCCCGCGGGCGCGAGCGCTTCAATATTTACTGCGCTCCCTGTCATTCGCGACTGGGCGACGGCAACGGCATGATTCCCCAGCGCGGATACCGCCATCCTCCGACCTATCATCAGGATCGCCTGCGCAAGGCGCCCCTGGGATATTTCTTCGACGTGATGACCAACGGTTTCGGCGCCATGCCGCCTTACGCAGAACAGATTCCTGACGTGAAAGATCGCTGGCGCATTGCCGCGTACATCCGCGCCTTGCAGTTGAGCCAGAATGCCACGCAAGCCGATGCCGGCGGCGCGCAGATTCCGTCGCAACCCAAGCTTTTGGAAGAACCCGGATCGGGCGCCACGCCGCCGACCGAAGTTCCACAATCCGAGGGCACGGGACCCGAGATGCAAGGAGCCGAGCACAAATGACCCCGGAGCGCATCCGCCAATCCGAATTTGCTGCGCCCGAGATCGCGCACACCATTTACCAGCGCTCGCTGGGCCTGGGCATCGTTTTTGGCGTCATCTCGCTGATTACGGCAATCCTGCCGGGTACGCGCGAGCAGTTCTTCCGCTCCTACCTGCTGGGATTCATGCTCTGGCTCGGGGTCACTCTGGGCAGCATGGCTATCCTCATGATCCAGCACCTGACCGGCGGCGCCTGGGGGATGGCGATTCGCCGCCAGCTCGAAGCGGCGATGAACACTCTGCCACTGATGGCGATCCTTTTCATCCCGATTCTGGCCGCCGGAATTCCTTACCTCTACAGCGGGGATCCCAGCGTTACCCCAGCGATGCATGGCTGGTTTAATGCGACCGCCAGTGACGGTCATCTGTTCCAGCTTCACCAGCAGTACATGAGGCGTTTTGGCACTCCGAGCTTCCTGTTCATTAACGGCTACACCGGGCGCGCGATCATTTACTTCATCATCTGGATGCTGTTTGCCTGGAGGTTGAACCGCCTGTCTCTGCAACAGGACCATCCTCCAGTCCAGAACCTGGCCCCGCGTTTCCGTCGGATCGCTGCGCCTGGCGTGATCGTCTACGCCTTCACCATCTCGTTCGCGGTTATCGACTGGGTCATGTCGCTAAGCCCCCCGTGGATTTCTACCATCTACGGCTTCATCTTCATCGCCGGTGAATTGCTCTCCAGCATCTGCGTCGCGGTTGTGGTGGAGCGCATTCTCATCCGGTACGAGCCGGCGGCTTCGTACCTGAAGCCAAAAGAGGTTCACGACCATGGCAAGCTGATGCTCACCTTCATCCTGCTGTGGGCCTATTTCAGCTTCTCGCAATTGTTGATCATCTGGTCCGGAAACCTGCCGAGCGAGATCAGCTTCTTCACCCGCCGCCTCTATTCCGGATGGCAGCTGATTGGCCTGGCCATAGTGGTGTTCCACTTCGCCGTGCCTTTCGTGCTCCTGCTGTCGCGCCCGTTCAAGCGCGATGCGACCACGCTCGTGTGGCTGGCCTCGGCGCTGATTTTCATGCGCTTCGTGGATCTGTTCTGGTACATCGAGCCGAATTTCCATAAGAGCCTCGGCTCTCTGAGTTGGGTCAACCTGCTCGACCTCGTGGTGCCGGTCGCGCTCGGGGGATTGTGGTTTGCCATGTTCTTCCACAACTTGAGATCGCGGCCGCTGCTGCCGGTTTACGACATGCACGCGCAAGAGTTCATGGAATACGCGGGAGTTGCTCATGACTGAACTTCACCATGAAGAGCATCGCCCAGGCGCGGGATTCGAGCGCGAGGACCTGGGATCGCGCCCGATCTTCGGCTTCCTCATCTCGCTCGTGATCGTGGGCATACTGGTTTATTACCTCTTATGGGGGATGTTCCACTTCCTCGACGCCTATAACCGCCAGCATGAACGCCCGGTCAGCCCCATGGTGATCCCCGAAGAGGAAACCCGCACAGTTGCGAAAGGGCAAATTCAGCAGTTCCCGGAACCCCGTCTCGAGGAAGACGAGCGTACGGAGTTGAACGATTTTCGTTACAAAGAAGAAGAACAGCTGAACAGCTACGGCTGGGTTGACCAAAGCGCGGGCATCGTTCACATCCCGATTACGCGCGCCATGGACTTGATCGCGCAACGCGGCTTGCCCACGACTGCGCAAGCTGGCGGCGCGGAACCGGCGCCGTCGTCCCCGGTCAACCTGGCAAAACAGGCAGCCGCAAAATCCGATACCAGCGCAATGCCGCAGGGTACCCCTGCCAAGAAGACAAAAAGGAAATAAGCAGTGAGAAGTGCAGTTCACAATTCGATTAGTAGAGTCGTTCGCGGTGGGAAAGTCCTGGCTGGCGCAGTAGCCGTGGTCGCGCTGAGCGCATTCGCTTTCGCGCAAGGCGGCGGTCCCGGCATCATGTCGCCGCCGGCCAACGTCCGCCCACCGGGACTCAAGAACGTCGGAATTGAGCAGCGCCTGAACCAGCAGATCCCGCCCGATCTCTTGTTTCGCGATGAAACCGGCAAGCAGGTCCGCATCGGTGATTACTTTGGCAAGAAGCCGCTGGTCCTCAGCCTCGTCTATTTCCGCTGCCCCATGCTGTGCAGCGAAGTGCTGTCCGGTGTCGAGGGCTCGCTCAAAGCCTTGAACTTCAACGTTGGCAAGGAATTTGACGTTCTGACCGTCAGCTTCGATCCCAAGGACACGCCGGAAGGCGCCACCGAAAAGAAGGCTGACATTCTCAAGCGCTATCACCGTCAGGGGGCCGAGAACGGCTGGCATTTCCTCACCGGACCGCAGGCGTCGATCGATGCGCTTACCAAGGCGGTCGGTTTCACTTACGAATACGATCCCAAGACGGATCAGTTCGCGCATTCGACCGCGATCATGATCCTGACGCCGGACGGCAAGATCGCTCAGTACTACTACGGCATTGAATTTCCGCCCAAGGACATTCGACTGGGGCTGATCCAGGCTTCTCAGGGCAAGATCGGCACCCTGGCTGACGAAGTGATTCTGTACTGCTATCACTACGATCCCAAGGCGGGTCGATACAGCGCCGTGATCAGCCGGATCATGCAGCTCGCGGGCGGAGCCACGGTTCTGTTGCTCGGCGCATTTGTGCTGATTCTGTACCGTCGCGAGCCGCATTTCGAGCCTAAAGGATAGAACGGGTTCTTAACAGATATGAATGATTTTCCACTTTGGCCGGTGAGCGCCTCCGCGCATTCGGGGCCCGTAGACTGGCTTTACATTTTCTGCGTGGCGCTGTCGGCGTTCACCACGCTGGCCATCTTCATCACCATCGCCGTCTTCGGCATGAAGTATCGCCGCCGCCACGGCCGCGAAGCCACGCAGATCGAAGGCTCGCTGGTTCTCGAGATCGCCTGGTCCGTCATCCCTCTCGGGATCTTTCTCATCATTTTCGTCTGGGGCGCTATCCTTTTCTTCCAGGTGCGCACGCCTCCTCGCGACTCTTCGGAGATCTACGTCGTTGGCAAGCAATGGATGTGGAAGCTGGAGCATATGGAGGGTGCGCGCGAGATCAACGAACTCCACGTCCCCGTCGACCGCGATATCAAGCTGATCATGACCTCGCAGGACGTCATCCACAGCTTCTTCATCCCCGAGTTCCGCATCAAGCAGGACGTGCTGCCCGGGCGCTATACGACGCTTTGGTTCCGCGCCACCAAGGTCGGAACCTATCATTTGCTCTGCACCCAGTATTGCGGAACCCAGCACTCGGGCATGATCGGAACCGTCTATGTAATGAACCCGCAGGATTATCAGGCTTGGCTGACGGGCGGGGCGCCGGCGGGTTCGCTGGCGCAGAACGGACAGACCATGTTCCAGCAACTTGGCTGTTCCACCTGTCATCGTTTTGATGTGCAGGGACGCGGGCCGAATCTGATTGGCGTTTTCGGCAAGCCGGTCACGCTGGAGGATGGACGTACCGTGATCGCCGACGAAAATTACGTTCGTGAGTCGATTCTTTCGCCGGCGGCCAAAATTGTTTCCGGCTTCAAGCCGATCATGCCGTCATTCCAGGGGCAGGTAAGCGAAGATCAATTGAACGCGCTGGTCGCGTATGTAAAGTCGCTGGCTGCGGCGCCGAGCTCCGGGGGCATCCCCCCGAGCACGACGTCGGAAACCGGCGGCGGGGCTCAGAAATAAGGAATCGCAATGGCCACCACAGCGGTAACTGTAGAGCGCAAGAATTATCTGAACGCCGAGTACGGCATTCGCTCGTGGTTGTTTACCACTGACCACAAGCGCATCGCCTTGCTGTACCTCATTTCCATCACCGCGATGTTCTTTATCGGCGGCTTCTTCGCCTTGCTGGTGCGCCTGGAATTACTGACGCCCGCCGGCGACCTGCTCAGCGCCGACATGTACAACAAGGCCTTCACCATGCACGGCCAGATCATGGTGTTTTTCTTCCTGATCCCGTCGATCCCTGCCGTGCTGGGCAATTTCCTCATCCCCATGATGATCGGGGCCAAGGACCTGGCCTTCCCGCGCATTAACCTCCTGAGCTGGTACATCTACATCGCGGCGGGAGCCTTGTACATCTGGTGCATCGTCACCGGCGGCGTCGACACCGGCTGGACGTTCTACACCCCGTTCTCCACCATGTTCAGCAACACCCACGTGATCGAAGCCGGATTGGCGATCTTCATCGCCGGATTCTCGTCGATTCTCACCGGCTTGAACTTTGTGGTCACAGTGCACCGCATGCGCGCTCCCGGCATGACCTGGCGCCGCCTGCCGCTGTTCGTGTGGTCGCACTACGCTACCAGCATCATCATGCTGCTGGGCACCCCGGTTATCGCCATCACCTTGGTCCTGGTCGTGCTCGAGCGGGCGTTAAATCTCGGCATCTTCGATCCCACCCGCGGCGGCGATCCGCTGCTCTTCCAGCACCTGTTCTGGTTCTACTCGCACCCGGCCGTCTACATCATGATTCTGCCCTCGATGGCCGTGGTCAGCGAAATCGTCCCCTGCTTCTCGCGCAAGCGCATCTTTGGATACAACTTCGTCGCCATCGCCAGCATTGCCATCGCCGTGATCGGCTTCCTGGTCTGGGCGCACCACATGTTCGTCGCCGGAATTTCGCTGTACTCCGCGCTGGTCTTCTCCTTCCTCAGCTACCTGGTCGCGGTGCCGTCGGCCATCAAAGTCTTCAATTGGACGGCCACCATGTACAAGGGCTCGGTGTCATTCTCGACCCCGATGCTCTACGCCCTCGGCTTCATCGGCCTGTTCACCATGGGCGGCCTGACGGGACTGTTCCTGGCCAGCCTGGGCGTCGATATTCATGTGCACGACACCTATTTCGTGATTGCCCACTTCCATTACGTGATGGTCGGCGGCGCGGTCATGGGGTATCTCGGCGGCATGCACTTCTGGTGGCCAAAAATTTCCGGGCGAATGTATCCCGAAGCCTGGGGACGCTTTTCAGCACTGCTGATTTTCGTGGGATTCAACCTGACGTTCTTCCCCCAATTCATCCTTGGCTATCTGGGCATGCCGCGGCGTTACTGGGATTATTCGCACATGCCGGAATGGCAAGGGCTGAACGTGCTCTCGACCGCGGGTGCCAGCATCCTGGCAATCGGATACCTGCTGCCCATGCTGTACCTGCTCTGGTCCCTGCGATACGGCAAGATTGCCCCCGACAACCCGTGGCAGGCGACCGGCCTCGAATGGAGAACGGCCTCGCCGCCGCCCACGTTCAACTTTGACGAGACTCCCGAAGTGACTTGGGAAGCTTACGAATACGACAAGATGCCGCTGCCGGAAGAGGTGACACTTGAGCGATAGCCCCACCACCATCAGCGCGACTCCGGTTGTGGGCGAGCATGAGGCCCGCCCGGAACTGCGTCACCATTTTGCCGACGAGCAACAGCAGCGCAATGCCGCCTCGCTGGGTATGTGGTGGTTCCTGGGCACCGAAATCATGTTCTTCGGCGGCATGTTCTGCGGGTACTTGGTCTACCGCCGGCTTTATTTCCCCGAGTTCGCCGTCGCCAGCCGCAGCTTGGATCTGGTGGTCGGAACCGTCAACACCGCGGTGCTGATCTGCAGCAGCTTGACCGTCGCGCAAGCGGTGCGCGCCGCCCAGTTGGGCAAGAGGACGCTTCAGGTAAAGCTCCTGCTGGCAACTTTGTTTTTCGGACTCGTCTTTCTCGGAGTCAAGGGATACGAGTGGCGCAACAAGTACGAAGAACACCACATCCCGACCTTCAACGATTACAACGTCATCCGCGGTGAAGGCAGCCTCATCACCGGGCAGAATGCCAAGTTCCTGGGCCTCGACAAGCTGCAGAACGACCCGGTGAAACTGCGCGAGCGCGAAGCCGAAGTCCAGCAGCGCACCAAAATCTTCTACTCCCTTTACTTTGCCTTGACCGGCATGCACGCGCTGCACATGGTCGTCGGAGTTGGCATCTTTTCCGTCATTACCTTTATGGCCTGGAAAGGGAGATTCACGCCCGAGTACCACACCCCACTGGAAATTGCGGGGCTTTACTGGCACTTCGTCGATATCGTCTGGATTTATCTTTTCCCGCTGCTGTACCTGATTGACCGCCGACCAGGAGCTTAAGCGAGGACTATGGCAGAACACTCCGAACACGTTTCATCGAGCGGGCTGTATTGGCTGATCTGGTTTATCCTGATCTGCGCAACCGTGCTCACCGCGTGGATTTCGACGGTCGATCTCGGCATCTTCAATACTGTCGTGGCCCTGGTGATCGCTACTGCCAAAGCGTCCATCGTCGTGCTCATCTTTATGAACGTGAAGTACACCAGCGAGAAGATGACCAAGGCGATCCTGATCTCCGCCGTTTTCTGGCTGCTGCTGCTTCTAGTCTTGAGCCTCGCCGACTTCGGCACCAGGTTCCAGGGCTAAAAAGCACTCAGCAATCAGTGCTTCCTCTGTGTCTCCATGTCTTCCGTGGTTAAGCTTTTCTAACCTCTCCAATCATGCTTGTCATGGCGGCAATGCTATCTTTAATTGCCAATGTCCAACGACGTCCTTGACCTCGAATCCGCGCTGCGCCGTCACGTCGCTGGCGATGTGCGGTTCGATACCGCCAGCCGCGCCCTCTATGCCGCGGATGGCTCCAACTACCGCCAGGTTCCCATCGGTGTTGTCCTCCCCCGCGACACCGATGACGTCATTGCCGCTATCGCAACCTGCCGCGAGCACAATGCGCCCGTCCTCTGCCGGGGCGGCGGCACCTCCCTCGCCGGCCAATGCTGCAATGTCGCGGTTGTCCTCGACTTCTCGCGGTACATGAACAAGATCGTCGAGCTTGATCCCGAGCAGCGCATGGCCCGCGTCCAACCCGGAGTCGTTCTCGATCACCTCCGCCACGCCGCCGAGAGACACCAACTCACCTACGGCCCCGATCCCGCCAGCCACAGCCGCTGCACCCTGGGCGGCATGGTGGGCAACAACTCCTGCGGCGTGCACTCCGTCATGGCCGGCAAGACTGACGGCAACATCGAGGAACTGGAGGTCCTAACCTACGATGGCCTTCGCCTGCGCGTAGGCCAGACCAGTGAAACCGAACTGGAGAACATCATTCGCCAGGGCGGCCGTCGGGGCGAGATTTACGCAGGCCTGAAATCCATTCGCGATCAGCATGCAAGCTTAATTCGCGCCAAGTATCCCAACATCCCTCGCCGGGTTTCCGGGTACAACCTGAATTTTCTCCTCCCGGAAAATGGTTTTCACGTCGCTCGCGCGCTGGTCGGCTCGGAAGGGACCTGTGTCACCACGCTTGAAGCCGCCTGCCGCCTGGTCGAAAGCCCCCAGCAGCGGGTGTTGCTGGTGATCGGTTGCCGCGATGTCTACGAGGCCGCCGATCTCGTTCCCCAGGTCCTGGAGCACAAACCTATTGGCCTCGAGGGCATCGACGATGTCCTCGTAGAGTGCACTCGCCGGGTCGGCATCAATCCCGAAGGACTCACCATGCTTCCGGACGGCGGAGGCTGGCTGCTCGCCGAATTCGGCGGCAACACCTTGCCCGAAGCCGACTCCCTGGCTCGCAAAGCCATGGAACGTCTCAGCCGTGCCGTTCGATCCGCCAGCTTTCGCTTCTTTCCCGACCGCGCCCTGGCCCGCAAAGTGTGGGACATCCGCGAGTCCTCGCTGGGCGCGGTTTCCCGCGTTCCCGGCGAACCCGCCAACTGGGAAGGCTGGGAAGATGCGGCGGTAGCGCCGGAGAAACTCGGCGGCTACCTTCGCGATCTCAAAAAACTTTCCGACCAGTATGACTACCGCTGCGTGATGTACGGCCACTTCGGCGATGGCTGCGTGCACAACCGCCTCAGCTTCGATCTCGAATCGAAGGACGGAATTCAAAAGTTCCGCCGCTTCATGGAGGAGGCCGCCGACATGGTCGTTTCCTACGGGGGTTCTCTCTCCGGCGAGCATGGCGATGGTCAGGCCCGCGCCGAACTTCTCCCAAAGATGTTCGGGCCGGAGTTGGTCGAAGCGTTCCAGAGATTCAAAGCTCTGTGGGATCCGGACTGGAAGATGAATCCCGGCAAGGTGGTGCGTCCCAACAAGCTCGATTCCGACCTGCGCCTGGGCGCCGATTACCGGCCGTGGCAACCCGCCACGCATTTCAAGTTTCCCGCCGATCATGGCAGCCTTGCCGAAGCCACGCTGCGCTGCGTCGGTGTGGGCAAATGCCGCCAAATGGAAGGCGGGGTGATGTGCCCCAGTTTTCGCGCCACCAGGGAAGAGAAGCATTCCACCCGCGGCCGCGCTCACCTGCTCTGGGAGATGACCCGCGGCGACCTGATCCGTGGCAAGTGGCAGGATAAAGACGTGAAGTCCTCGCTCGATCTCTGCCTGTCCTGCAAGGGATGCAAGAGCGATTGCCCGGTCGCGGTTGACGTCGCCACTTATAAGGCTGAATACCTCTCGCACCACTACCAACGCAAGCTTCGACCACTGAGCCACCACGCTTTTGGCCAGATTGACCGCTGGGCAAGGCTGGCATCCTTTGATCCCTCGTTCGCCAATTTCTTAACGCAAACTCCAGTCCTTGCCGGCCTGGCCAAGTCCATGGTGGGCATCGCGCCGCAAAGGAGCGTTCCAGCCTTTGCCCCACACAATTTCCGCGCCTGGTTTAAGCACCGCAACCCAGTCAAGGCCAAAACGCCAGGGCAGCCTTTGATGCTTTGGCCGGACACCTTCAATAATTATTTCCATCCCGAAACCGCCATTGCCGCCGTCGAGGTGCTCGAAGCCGCCGGATACCAGGTGCGCTTGCCTGGCGCGCACGTCTGCTGCGGCAGGCCGCTTTATGACTTCGGCATGCTCGATCGGGCCAAGAAGTTACTGCAAGGCACCATGGCAACTCTCGACGCGGAGATTTCCGCGGGAACTCCGGTCATCGTGCTCGAACCCAGTTGCGCTTCTGTCTTCCGCGACGAACTGCTGAACCTTTTTCCCGACGACGCTCGCGCCCAGAAGCTTTCCAAGCAGGTCTTTTTGTTCAGTGAATTTCTCGAGAAACTAGCTGATTTCCCCTTTCCACAGATGCGGGGGGACGCGCTGGTCCACGGCCACTGCCATCAAAAGTCCCTCCTCCGGAATGACGCGGCAGCGATCCTGGCCAAAGTCGGCCTCAACTCGCATGCTCCGGGGCAGGGATGCTGCGGCATGGCTGGCGCCTTCGGCTTCGAAGAGGAGAAATACGGCGTGTCCATCGCCATCGGCGAACTGGAACTGCTACCCGCGGTGCGAAACGCCGCGCCCGACTGCCTCATCGTCGCCGACGGCTTCAGTTGCCGCGAGCAGATTCAGCAATGCACCGGTAGAAAAACGCTGCATCTCGCCGAAGTGCTTCGCATGGGAATGAGGGACTCTCGGAAGCCATGAATCAATTTACGCCAGAAACTTTGGCCAAGCTCGGCTGGACAAACATCCTGGCAAACCTTTTCACCAGCCTCCACGCCCTGACCCCGCGATAAAGCGGAAATAACCGATGGGGAAGGGCAACTGCATCCCACTCTTCCAGGCTCGGGGTTGACGCCAATCGGTAGGCGAAGCGAACGCGATCACGCCACTTTTCTCGCAGCCGCATCATGAAAACAAAATAGCGAAGCGATTCGACATCCGAATGTTGGCGCGCTCGAAGGCTGCGTCTGAATTCCGAGACGAATGCATCACAGGTGTTCTCATGCGAAAAACCTGGAAACGCTACCGGCAGCTTCGTCCCCAGCAGATCCCGCGCCAGGAACAGCGAAATACCGACTATTCTCATCACGCCCATCCGCCGCGCATCCGCTGCAATCAAGTCCCAATGCAAATCGCAGCCGGCCAGTCTGGCAATATCGCGAACCATGCCCAGATGCGACCACTCGTGTTTGGCCGCATGCACGCACAACATGAGCAGCAAATCTTCCTTGCCGGGGACTCGAACCGGCCAGCCCTCGAAATCCATCTCGACCGACCGCTCGAAAAGTGTCTCAACCTGAAAGGGCACCGAGTAAAAGCGCGGCAGCACCTGCCAATGCAGTTCCACCAGGTTCTTTTCAGCGCCAGAACCAAACACCAGTTCGTATCCCGACCGCAAATATTCCCGCTCGCAGCGCCCCGACAGCTGGATCTTCGGCGTATAGCCGAGTTTGTCCAGGGCAACCCGGGCGCGCGCCAGGTCGTGCGGCAAAATCAGCAGATCCAGATCGCCGAACTCCCGCGCGGCTGAGTCGCCGTAAAGCATTTGCGAAAGCATCGGCCCTTTCAACGGCATCAGCGAAATCCGCTGCTTCTCGAATTCCTCCAGGATGCCCGCCAGCGCCGCCGTAAACCGCAACACCCTCCGCTGGTGATCGGCAAGCCGGGTCCGAACCATCCCGCGAGCTTCTGGCGGGGCTCCAAAGCAATTGCCAACCCGCTCGCAGACCGCGGGCAGCACGCGGTGACGCGCGGCCAACTCCAGCAGGCCAGCCCAGTCCACGTGGCGGCGAATCATCTCTTCAGCTGCGCCATCGCTGCCCGGACGACAGCAAGCGCACAGCAGTTCGAATTGCTCCGCTACCCCTTCCCGCCCGGAGATCTCAATTTGTGCTGCCGCCGCCATGCATCTCCTATGAACTAACTATGTGCACGCGCGAATTCGAAGGCCGAATCCACCACCGCTGTCCATAGAATCTTCATACAACCCAAGCGCACGTAATAGTACCTGCGCTTGAACTTTTCCCAATGCCGAGCGTTGTCCTCGATTCCGTGCACAAGGTCTTCCGGCGTTCTGGCCTGTTTTTTCGCAAGGCCGAGGATCCGGAAACTTACGCTCTGCGCGGACTCTCCCTGAACATCCTGCCCGGAGAAGTGCTTGCCCTTCTGGGCCCGAACGGCAGCGGTAAGAGCACAACCCTAAGGCTGATCTCGACCATGCTCTTGCCGGACCAGGGCCGCGTCCTGGTGAACGGCTTGGATACCCGGCGCCATGCGCCCCAGGTACGGCAATGCATCGGCATAGCCCTCGCCGCAGAGCGATCCTTCTTTCCCCGACTCACCGCGCGCGAAAATCTCGAGTTTTTCGCCGCGCTCGAGAATGTTCCCCGCCGCCAACGTCCTGCCCGCGTCGAAGCCGCCCTGCAGCAGGTAGAGCTCGCCGACTCCGGCAGCAAGCAGGTCATGAAGTTCTCCTCCGGGATGTACCAGCGCCTGGCGATTGCGCGAGCCCTGCTTAAGAATGCCCGCGTGCTCTTGCTGGATGAGCCCACTCGCAGCCTCGATCCGGTCGCCGCCGCCCGCTTGATCGCCCTCGTACGCGACATCGCCGCAACCGGAATAACCGTCGCCCACGCCACTCACAACCTGACGGAAGCGCTCGCCGTTTCCGATCGCGTCGCCATCCTCCACCAAGGCCATCTTGCGGCCCTCCGGCATTCCGCCGGAATCACGCCCAGGCAGTTGCACCAGCTCTATCTCGAAACTGTGGGCGAAGCCGCGCCACGGCCTTGGCACGAGGAGGTTTCGGCATGATTCTGGACAAAGCCGCGGCCGTCCTGAAAAAGGATTTCCTGACTGCAATCCGATACCGCAACGGCCTGGTGCTGAGCGCAGTCGCTCCCACCGTGCAGCTTGCCACGTTCTATTACTTGTCTCGCTCGGTCGGCCCGCAGTTCCGGCCCGAGGGTATGCCTTACTTTCTCTTTCTCCTCATCGGCACGGGCCTTTTCACGTTTTTATTGGCGGGGATGCACAGTTTTCTGCGCATCATTCAGGAATGCCAACAGACCGGAACGATCGAAGTGCTCATGACGACCGCCACCCCGCCCGCCGCGCTGCTCGTTCTCAGCGCCATGTCGGCCTTTGTGGCGGGCGCCGTCCAGTTGCTGCTCTACGTGGGCGGAGGAATCGTGATCTTTCGCCCCGCAATTCAGATCCATTGGCTGCCGGCATTGCTGGTGCTGGTATTCTCCATCATAGTTTGCGTCGCCATCGGAATTTTTGCCGCCGCGCTGCAGGTCCTCATGCACAAAGGCACGGTCGTCCTGTGGCTCTTCGGTTCCAGCGCGTGGGTGCTGGCCGGAACTCTCTTTCCGGTCGCCGCCTTGCCGCGGCCGGTGCAAATGCTTTCGCAATGTCTGCCATTGACGCATTCGCTATCCGCCATGCGGATGGCGCTCTCGCCATCGCATTTTTCGCCGCTGCTGGGCCGCGAAATTGCGATTCTGCTGTTGTTTTCGGCTGCTTTGCTGCCTCTGAGCGTCGGCTTCTTCTCCTGGACGGTTGGGCGGGCGCGGCAGTGCGGGACCCTGTCGTTTTACTGATCGGGACATTACTTTGGTGCCCAAAACCGCCCGCGCGAGCCATCGAATTTCCTCATTCCCAAATAGAATCGCTACGTGTCAGTCCTCTCAGAAGAAACGGGGGTGCAGCGCCGCCAGGGAACGCGAGTCCGCGCGCAAATCCCCCTGCGGGTGACCAGCCTCGATCCAGGCGAGTCTTTTTCGGAGTTCTGTCATACCCTGTTGGTAAATCCTCGCGGCTGCGGCGTACGTTCCTCCAGGCCCCTCAAACCAGGTTCCTGCGTCCGCATCGATGACCTGCCCGGTGGCAAGACCACCACCGCCCGGGTCGCCAGCATCTTGCCTCCAGGCAAGGGCAGCAAGTACTGGACCATCGGCATCGGCCTGAACTCGCCCGCCGGCAACTGGTGGTGCCTTTCTCCCACTCCCCGCGACTGGGAATCGTGCGTTGCGGCGTCTTAGACCGCCTAACGCTTTCTCCTGAGCTCCCCCCTGGAACTCCCGTGTCTTAGCAAAGCAACCCTGAACTCCAAAAATCAAATCCAACTTAGGCGCGCTGCTCTGTCGTGCATCTATGAGGAGTGCTTTCAGATTTGTCGCGGTGTGCGCAGTGTGCCTGTGCGCCTCTGCCTCAGCGCTGGCAGCTCTAGGCGGAGATTTGTCTTCCATTCAATCTGACCAGGCCCGCCTCCGCGCCGCAGTGCGCATCATGCCGGCGCGGCAGTACACGGTTCACGAAATGCAGACCCCCGCCGGCACTACGATCCGGCAATTCGTGTCTCCGTCAGGCACCGTGTTTGCCGTCTCCTGGCAAGGCTCAGCGCCCGATCTTCAGCAATTGCTCGGCGACTATTTCAATGAGTACATGCAAGCAGCCAGCGCGCAACCCAGCCGCCGCGGTCGCGGGCTTCACATCGACACCGGCGATTTCGTCTTCGAATCGGGCGGCCACATGCGTTTCGTCACCGGACGAGCCTTCCTTCGCAGCAAGATGCCATCGGGGGTCCGCAGTGATCAGATTCGCTAACGCTACTCGACTCCTTGCGCTGTTGGGCGTCCTGTCGATGCTCGCGGGCTGCGGCGGATCCAGCAGGTCGTCCACCGCTAATCCCACCCCCAACAACACCGAGTCGATCGTGGTCAATGCAGGCCCGGCCGGAGGATACGCGAACGGTGTCTTTGCCAGCGTGACCATCTGCGTCCCCGGAAGCTCCAATTGTCAAACCATTAACGGTGTGCTGGTGGACACAGGATCGTTCGGTTTGCGAGTGCTCTCGTCCGCGCTGGGATCGCTGAACGGTGCGCTGCCCCAGCAGAAAGATTCCAGCGGCAACTCCATCCTCGAGTGCGCGCAGTTCGTCAACAGTGTGCTCTGGGGACCGGTCGTGAATGCCGATGTGGGTATGGCCGGCGAAAAGGCCAGTTCGATCCCTGTTCAGGTGATCGACCCCTCGAGCACTCCCATTGCCGCCGGTTGCAAAGCCATCGGCCCCGCCGAAGAAGATCTCACCAGCCTGGGAGCCAACGGCATTCTGGGTATCGGATTCTTTATTCAGGATTGCGGTGGCGCATGCGCCGTATCTGGATCCAGCAATCCCGGCTTTTACTACAGTTGCGCGGGCTCGACATGCCACGTTACCGGGGAAAGCGGCGCCCAGCAGGTGCAGAACCCAATCGCACATTTCTCCCACGACGCGAACGGCGTCATGATCAACCTGCCGTCCGCATCCGCCGGAGCTCCCAGCTTGAGCGGTTCACTCGTCTTCGGGATTGGGACCCAGGAAAACAATGGAATCGGTTCTGCCCAAACCCTGCGCGCGGATAATTTCGGGAACCTCAAGACCAATTTCAAAAATCAGACGTATTCGGGATTCATCGATAGCGGTTCCAACGCATACTTTTTTCTCGATAGCAGCGCCACCGGGATGCCCGACTGTCCCAATCCGGAAAGCGGTTTCTACTGCCCATCGTCCCCCGTCAACCTGTCGGCCTCGAACAGCGATGGCAGCACCACCAACACCGTAAACTTCACCATTGGCAACGCCAGCCAGATGTTTTCTATTAGCGCGAATTTTGTTTTTCCAACCCTCGGCGGCCCCAATCCCAGCACTTTCGACTGGGGACTGCCGTTCTTCTTCGGCAGAAAAATCTTCGTTGGAATCGAAGCCCCGGCCGGCAGCGGCCCCTTCTGGGCCTACTAAAAGATGTAGCGCGTCCGCCAAAACCAGCCGGGTGCCAGGTGTGCCGCGGGGTGCCCCATCCTAAATTTCGTGCCGTTTGCGAAATTTAGGGTGGGGTATTCCTGCCTGATAGTCCTTCGCATCACTCCCCTGTGCCCGCCAGCGGCACATAATGCGGGCTACCGGAGTCCGACCCGGCAATCTCAATCGCCCCCAACCGGTCGCCGGAAATCGCCGGTTTAAACCGCACCTCAACTGTGCACTCCGCCCCGGCAGCGAGTTCCTTTCCGCAATCGTTGCGGCTTGGAAAATCAATGCCCGACGAAATGATCTGATCGAAGCGGATCGTGGAATTCGAAGGATTCCGCACCGTAATTCGAACCGGCGCCCCTGGCGAGTCGACGGTCTGCTTTCCGAACTCGATCCTCGGCGGAGAAATGACCAGCGCGTCCGCCCGATCTTGCGCTTGAGCGCCATACAAAAACCATAAAGCCAGCGGAACTGGGCCTAACCTGCGAACGAGCGAAGCTCTCACCGATGGCTCCGCACCGGCGGGCGTCCTCCGAAAATCGCGGTCCCCAGGCGCACGCAGGTTGCTCCCTCTTCCACCGCCACCTGGAAATCATGCGACATGCCCATCGACAGCACTTTCATCTGGATCGCCGCTAAGTTTCGGCCCTCGATTTCGTGCCCCAACTCGCGCATCCTTCGGAAATAAGGGCGCGATTCCTCAGCATTCTCGCGATACGGCGGCACCGTCATCAGTCCCTGAAATTGCAGCCAGGTGAGCTCCGGCGCCGCTATGAGCAAATCATCCAGTTCGGCAGAATCGAGCGCAATGCCGCTCTTGGCTTCTTCTCCGCCGACGTTGATTTCAATCAGCACCGGCACTCTCTTCTGCCGTTCCGCCGCGGCGCTGTTAAGCTTGTACGCCAGCTTCAGCGAGTCCACAGAATCAACGCTGTCGAATAAGTCGACCGCGCGCCCGGCCTTGTTGCTCTGTAGATGCCCAATCATGTGCCAGCGAGCACCGCTGAGATCGCGCACGGCGTCAACTTTCCCGGCGAACTCCTGCACTCGATTTTCGCCAAACACGCGAATGCCGGCTGCGTACGCCTCGCGAATCCTTTCTGGCGCCACGGTTTTCGTGACCGCCATGAATCTGATTGCATCGGGACTTCGTCCCACGCGGCGCGCCCCGGCATGAACCTGCTCTCGTATGCGCGCAATGTTCTCGGCGATGCTCATGACCAGCGGAACCGGCTATGGGAAATAAGGTACACGAACCAGCGGAATCGCAATAATTCGGCGACAATACTCGAACCGATGATGAAGAACTCCATAAAATCGCCGCCCTTCAGCGACGTGGCTGTCGTCCTGGTCTCCACGCGCAACCCGCTGAACATCGGGGCCGCGGCCCGGGCGATGAGCAACTTTGGCTTCCGCGGCCTGCGAGTCGTCAATCCGTATGACCAGGCTTTTCGTGAGGCCAAATCCGCAGTCGGCGCGACCTCCATTTTGACTACGGCTCGCGAATACTCAAGTGTCGCGGATGCGGTCGCCGATTGTTCCCTGGTGATTGGCACGACCGCGGCCCGCAACCGCAAGTTCGAGCACCCCCTGCGTTCGCTGGAGGAAGCCGCCCGGCTGATCCGCAGGCACTCCGGCAAAGTTGCGCTCCTCTTCGGATCAGAAAAGCGCGGCCTTTCCAACCACGACCTGAGTTACTGCCATTGGCTGCTGCGGATCCCCACCCGCGAAGACCATCCCTCGATGAACCTGGGCCAGGCTGTCGCTCTCTGCCTGTATGAACTGGCGCGCCGATCGGGTGCGGAAATCAAACCTGCAACCCGCTCCGCCCCTGCCGCCAGCCAACTGCATCGCCTCGCCGACATTCTCCTCAACACCCTGCAAGCCGCGGGCTATCCCAAAGCCGCCGGCCCCGAATTCGCCGAAAGAATCCAGCGCCTGGTCCGCCGTTTGCGCCTTTCGGAAGAAGACACCCAGCTGTTATCGGGCATGTTCCGCCAAATGCTCTGGAAAATGCGCGGAAATTGAGCCGTGGAGGGTGTGGCGCGGGGCTCGCCCGCGGCTGCATTGGGCAGGATGGGCGGGCTCTGAAAGACTTGGAACCGAATGTCCGGCGCGCCGTGGAGTTTCTGCAGAAGCCGGGTAGAAAACCATCGCATCATGATCGATGCGAACGCAGCGCGCTGGACCGCATTCTGGATTTAATCGGATTCTGCAACTATCGATCCCGCGGTTATACGTCCGGCTGCAGGTTACAAGCAGCCTGTTTCCACAAACTTAGACGCACAACGACGCCGCCCGCGACGGCCGGAACGCGAAGAAGCGCTCATCTTCGCAAATTACGTTTCCCCTTTTAACGCATAAAACGACGATTGTTTAACGCTAAATAGAACAAAAAAAGGATTGACTAAGCTCAAAGAGTAGCGTTAACATCCGCCAAGTTCCAGGTGCTGACCCTCCATACCTTTGAGCACTGAACGGAAAAGAGGCGGGAAATGGCCTACTCAACCTTTTATACGCGTGTGAAGGAACGCCTTGCGTGGCTGTTGACCTTCATGGCGATAGCGGCTCTGGTCTCGCTCTTCAGCCTGCCGGCTGCGGCCCAGTTTGATACCGGCACCATTTCCGGTTCCGTCACGGACTCGTCAGGCGCGGTCATTCCCCACGCGACCGTTACTGTCACCAACGTGGGCACAGGGCTGAAGAAGTCGCTGCAAAGCGACAGCGGCGGAAACTACACGGTATCCGCGCTGCCGTTCGGAACGTATGTGGTCTCAGCAAGCGCGGGAAATTTTGCCGAAGCCAAAAGCCAGGAGATCGTGCTCAACGTGGGGGCCACCGTGCATGTGAACCTGAGCATGAACATCGCTGCCGCCGAGCAGGTCATCGAAGTCACCGGCACCACCAACACAGTCGACACGGCGTCGACTACCGCCGGAACAACCCTGAACGCGACGCAAATCGCGAATCTTCCGGTCAACGGCCGGGATGTCAGCAATTTTCTGGAGATCGCGCCTGGGTCGGTGAACTCCACCGGATTTTTCCAGGGCAGTATCAACGGGCTGGAGAACATCTTTACCGGGCTCAACGTCACCGTCGACGGTCAGAACGCAACCCGCGGAGACATTAACGGATTCCTGAACACCGAAGGCCAGGAAGGCGCGCGTGTCACGCGATCAAGCCTGGACAGCATCCAGGAAATTAGTTTTTCGAACAACGGCTACAGCGCCGAATACGGCCATTCGCTTGGCCCGCAGATGAACATCGTGACGAAAACCGGGACGAATGCATTTCATGGCACCCTGTTCGAATTTCTGCGCAATGACGCGCTTGACGCCCGCGATTATTTCGACCGGACTGGCCCGCAGGCGCCGCTGCGGCTCAACCAGTTCGGCGGCAACCTGGGCGGTCCCGTAATCCAGGACAAACTTTTCTTTTTTATGAACTACGAGGGTGACCGCACCAAGATCACCTCCATCAACCCCGTCTATCACGTCCTCAGCGCTTCCGCACGCGCCGGTTTTGTCGACCCCGCCATGCAGGACATGCTGAACCAGTTGGCGCCATTGCCGGCAGGTTGCGACGTGATTCCCACGCCCGCCTCCTGCGAATATTTCGGGGACCCCAATTTTGTGGTTCTCAACGCGAAGCTGCCCACCACCGTGCGCGAGGACACGGGTTCGCTGCGGGTTGACTACAACCTCTCCGATCGGGACCGCTTCATGTTCCGCTACAACATCAATGACTCGCTGACCGATTACACCTTTGGCTTGAACCAGGGACAGATCTCTCCCCAGAAGCTGCGCACGCAATTGGGGAAGTTCGATTACACGCGCACCTTCACGCCGACGCTGCTGAACGAGTTCAGCATCGGGGTCGATCGCTTCTATTCCGACACTAATTCCAACACTCCGCTGAACAGCAAGGCGGGCACGTCGCTGGTGGGCTGGGGTGGATTCTTTACCGACCTGGGCGCGCTGCCGGGACCGAATAGCTTCAACCAGGTAACTCCCTTCACGACTTACGAACTCTTCGACACCGTCACCAAGACCATGGGCAGCCACACCTTGAAGTTCGGCACCCAGGACCGCCTGAACCGCCTCAACGAATGGTTGCGCCCGCAACAGCAATACCTCTATGCCAACTTGGCGGATCTGCAAGGCTCAGATCCTTTCTGCACTCCCGGAACAAATTGTCCATTCGTCCTGCAGAAGATCGGGTTTCCAGGCTTTCTCGGGCTGCACAATTCCAATTGGGATTTTTATCTCCAGGATGATTGGCGGGTAACCCGACGACTCACGCTCAACCTAGGCCTGCGTTACGACTACAACACTGTGTGGGCGGAGCAGCACGGGCACATGCAGAACTTTGACTTCGCTACACAATCCTTCTTGCAGGCTGGAGCGCCCGCTTACTCGGCTCCCGCGCACGACTTCGCGCCGCGGGTGGGCGTGGCTTGGGATCCATTGGGAAGAGGCAAGACGGTCATTCACGGCTATGGCGGGTTGTTCTACATGCCCATGCAGATGGGTTTTGGCCTGACCACTAACGTTCCCCAATATTCCAACTACAACGTCGATCTCTTTACCGCGATTTTTAGTGCTCCTCCCATTCCAATCGCGTATCCGGCGCCCAATCCGCCGATAGTTCCCAGCATTCAGAACGTGACCATTTTCCCCACACATCCCCGAGACCCGGTTTCTGTGAACTGGATGTTTGGCATCCAGCAGGAGGTGGCTAAGGACACAGTGCTGACGGTCAACTACATGGGGAACAAGGTGACGCACATGCAGGCGGGGGTTTCGTTTGCCGCGATCAACCTCAATCCGTCGAATCCAAACCAGTCCGGACGCACATGCTTCGCTCACTCCGGTCCGTGTGCGTACGCCAACGAGAACAATGAACCCGATGTGCTCTTTTCGACGTACAACTCCCTGCAGGCACAATTGCGAAGCAAGATCGGGAGCAAACTCAACTTCGAAGCGAATTACACGTGGTCGCACGAGATCGACGATCTGGTCAACGTATTCGGAGGATGGTCGGATCCTTTCAATATCAACCTTGACCGGGGAAGCGGCGACTGGGATGTGCGGCAGAACCTGACTGCAAGCGCCGTCTACAGTCTCCCCGAATTAAGAGGCGCGAACGGGCTGGAGCGAGGAGTGCTTGGTGGCTGGCAGCTTTCGAGCATCCTGCAAGCTCGCAGCGGGCTGCCTACGAACATCCAGTTGGTGAGCGGTTTCTTTGGCAACCCCATGCGGCCCGATTACACCGGCCAGCCCTTACATACGGGCAGCGCGAACTGGCCGAATGGGAACTACAATCCGGCGGCTTTCGAAGTTCCACCAGGATGGAACGGCGTGTGGAATGATCCCAGCACTATCGGGACTGTCGGCCGCAATGCCTTGCGCGGGCCAGGATTCGTTCAGCTGGATTTTTCCCTGATGAAGAATTTCGCGGTTACGGAACATTCGACAATCCAGTTCCGAACAGATTTCTTCAACCTTCTGAATCATCCTAACTTTGCCAATCCCGACGGCGGCATTTGCCGGGCGGTCGCACCCGCCGCAGGCAGCACGCCTGCCGGCTGTGCGATCGATTCCAACACTGGAGTACCCGAGGTGAACGGCAACTTTGGCCAGAGTACGGCAACGGTGGCCAGCTTGTCCGGCGGCGCAATCAGCAACGGTACGGCGCGGCAGGTGCAGTTCTCGCTGAAGTTTATATTCTAGGATGCAAGGCGGCGGAAACGCCGAGGCCTTCCGCCGCCCTCCGCCTGGCTGATATCAACACTGACAACTCCGCCGCGTCGGCGTTGCCACGAGCATTGCCACATCTCCTGGCGACAGACATGAAGACTACAAATCTCGATCATGCTTCCGTCATTGCAGCGATCCAGCATATGGATTGGAGTAAAGGCGCCCTTGTGCCGGATGCACAGGTGCGCGAAAGCGTGAAGACGCTGAGCCAGCTACAAGGCATTTTTGCCGATGAAGCGGCCCGCCGAAGCATGGACGGCGCCACCGTGGTGTACCGGGTTCAGGCCTGGTGCCCGATAGCGGAAGGAACTGAAGGCGGGCTCTTTTGGGGAACCACGGTCGTCGAGGCAGGACAAGTCGGCGACGAGTATTTCATGACCCATGGGCATTTTCATGCCAAACGCGATCGCACCGAATATTACGGAACCGCCGAAGGCGAGGGCGCGCTGATTCTGATGGACGAGAATCGCAACACGCGCATGGAAGCGATGGCGCCCGGGAGTTTGCATTTTATCCCGCCCCAAACTGCGCACCGCGTGGCAAATACCGGGAAACTCCCGCTGCGATTCGTCGCCTGCTGGCCAAGCGATGCCGGGCATGATTACGAAGCAATCCGTAAGCTTGGGTTCAGCGCCCGCCTGCTGAACGTGAATCAGGGAGCGATGCTGGTGCGGAGCCAGGAATGAGTTCCAGCAAGTCCCCGCCGGCAAAGTTCCTCCCCGGTTTCAATCCGGGTCTTGATCTCGAGTTTCACAAGAACCCAATGCGTTTCCGGTACGGAACGGGAGTGTTCGGCCCCGAGCCGGAATACCGCTCGCTGAATGCGATTCGCGCCAGCCTGCGTGATCCGAATTGCACTGGGCCCGATCCGGTCTACGCGATTGCGATGGACGTCGGCCGATCCCAAGACGCAGAGGAATTGAAGAAGCGGATGCTGCTCTTTGGCATCGTCATGTACGCCGCGGGGCGCCTCGGCGCGGAACCAGTCCGAAGCCAGGGGCACGTACACGCCCTGGCGCCGCATTGCGGCTGGTCGACGCCGGAGTTGTTCGAAATCTGGCACGGCCGCGCCCTCATCTACGGACAGGAAAACTCCGGAGATGATCCCGGCCGCTGCATCGCGATCACGGCCGAACCCGGCGAGCAGGTTGTCATGCCCCCGGGTTGGGCGCACTTCGTGGCCAACGCCGATCCCAATTCGCTCCTGGTTTTCGGCGCCTGGTGCGACCGGCAATACGGATTCGACTACACGCAAATGCGGGCTCACCACGGGCTCGCGTGGTTTCCCCTGCTGGAGTCCGGGGGCGTCATCCGATGGGAAGCCAATCCGCATTACCGCACCTCGGAATTGCGCATCCGAAAGGCGCGGACATATCCGGAAATTGGCCTCTCGTCCGGCATGCCGATTTACCGGCGAATCTACCGCGAACCTGAATCGATCCAGTGGGTCTCTAATCCTGAAATCCTGAAAGATTTATGGCCCGCATTCGAGCCCTAGACGAGGGTGGTCGCCTGCAACTGCCAACGCTCACTCCCAGCCGGTTTTGAAGTATGCGCTAAGGCGCATTTCACCCGCCGTGTCAAAAAAGCTGCGACGTGAATTGTGCGTTGGGGATCAACAAGCCCGGACAAAAGATAGGCGGCGCGATCCTGCCTGACAGGTTGCGCTGTGGCGGGAGCAGGCGGTCTCAACCGATCCGAACGAAGCGGGGGAGCGGTCGTTCAATACCCGGCACAGTAACGCGGCCACGGGCAACCTCAGCTAGATGGTGCCTACAGGTTTGATGACGCGGACAGATCTGCAAACCCTCTGGGAGGCTCCTGCATCGTACGAGAGCGCCCAGGACATTAGGAGCGGCCATATCGATGCCTCGATGGACATACTCGCTGATTGGCGCTCTGTGCTGTGCAACTGCCGCAGTCTGTTTGACGCTGTTGCTCGACGAAACCAGGATTGAACCCTTCCTGCCCCTGCTGTTCTTGATCATCATCGTCGCGCTTGCCGTCCGCTTTGGAAACCTGGCGGGAATTCTTGGTACGGTTGCGGCAGCTCTGATTTTTGAGCTTTATCTTTTCGAGCCCAAGTGGAGCTTCGCCATCGCGAACCCAGTGTCAAAGAGAACTTTGATTCTCATGCTTATCGTGGGCATCGTGCTTTCCGACCTGTTCGGCGCCTATGCACCCCTCGGAAGTAAGCGAAGCCCAGTCCTTCGCGATCGCCACCGCTGACCAGCCTGTCATGGAGCACAAAAGGAAAACAGGCTAGTTCTGAAGAGCTGATCGTGCTGAGGAAGCGGCGGCAATAAGGTTGGGAAGAAACTATGGACGCCCTGGCTCCCCTGTTGGGACGCACGCTGATCATCGTGGCGCATCCGGACGATGAGGCGGTCACCTGTGCCGCACTCATGCAGCGCATGCGAGAACCCTATGTGCTGTTCTGCACGGACGGAGCGCCGCTTGACCCCTATTTCTGGCAGCGACACGGTTCACGCGAGGCGTATAGCTCGCTACGACAGAAGGAAGCGCGGCTGGGCCTGAGCCATGTGGGCGTGTTGAACGTGGAATTTCTGCAGACTCGATCGGGCGAACACATTATCGATCAGCAACTCTTTCAGCGGTTGCCGGAAGCGACTGACGCAGCGTTCCGGGTCGTCAGCCGCGTACGCCCACAGGCGTTGCTGACGCTGGCGTACGAGGGGACACATCCCGACCACGACAGCTGCAATTTCATCACCTCGATCATCGCGCGGCAGAACTCGCTGCCCGCCTGGGAGATGCCGGTTCACAAGCTGTTCCACAAAGACGGCCGGAAATTCCAGACGTTTATGCCGGCGCCGAAACCCGCTATCCCGGTCCGGCCGACGGCGAATGAGGTCTCACGCAAGCGCCAGGTGCTGGAGGCGTACGCCTCGCAGGGCAATTTCCTGGCCCGTTTCGATTCCGCCGAGGAAACTTTCCGTCCCATGCCCGAGTACGACTACACTCGGCTGCCGCACGAAGGCCTGCTGGGCTATGAAGCGTGGCAGTGGCCGATGACGGGCAAGCAGGTGTGCGCGGCCTTCGCAGCTTATCTGAGTTTACGCGCCGGGGTGGATCGCGCTCCAAGCCTTGGCTGAATGCAGCTGCGCCGTTGTTGCAGAAAAACTGTTGAATGGTCGGGACGGGCAGATTTGAACTGCCGACCCCTCGCACCCCAAGCGAGTGCTCTACCAGGCTGAGCCACGTCCCGACGGGGTTCGAACCGGCGTTCGAACGGGGTTGACTAGGAGATTCTACCACCCGTGGGCGAGCTTGGCTCGGCTTACCTCCATCCCAACTGCTTGCGCTCGAAATCAAAGACGACCTGCTTGATCCCGAGCGCCGATAGGCCTAACAGCCCATCGAACTCGCGCAGCGATGGATCCTGCGTGCGCACGATGTAGGCCGGCTGCCGGCTGCGCCGCAGGCTTCCCAATCGCACATCCGGGATTTCCACTGGCTCGCGGTTGCGACTCAGGGAGAAGTGGCTGCCGTTGCGAGTTGTGGCCGCAGGGGTTTCGCTTTTCTCCCCTTCAAACAGAAACAGACCCTCCGCTCCGGTATCCACAAGCAGACGCTTTGGGTCACCATCGATCTGTATTTCGATCGTGATCATTGGCGGACCACCCGCGAACGGCACCCAATTGGGATACTGTGGCGCCGGCCCGAACACAATTCGCCGCCGCTCATAGTCAATGGTGAAAGTGCCGGCCTTTAAAACATCCAGACCGATCACCGCATCGATCCTTTCTCCCAGATCCTGCTTCATAAATGACAAATCCGCGACAAACACGGGCACGGATTTCGCTAGGATTGGACCCAGCCCGATACTGGAAACAATTCCGGTCACTCCCGGGATGCCGCCTCCGAGCGTCCGCAGATCGCTGGTCTTTCCCTGCACTCCTAACTTTCGCGCGACCGCGACGTCCAATACCGTAGGATTGGTGCCGGTGTCGATGAGCAGGTTGTGCGCCGGAACCCCGTTCAACGATCCCGTGGCTACGACCAGCGAGGAATGTACCAGGCGGAAGGGTAGTTCGCCGGAATTTTGAGCTGTGGAGGCCGACGCTGGCGGTTTCGAAAATGGATTTCGAAATCGTGCCTCGGCCGGCATCGCGATCAGACAAAATAACAGCGCCAGGTATGTCCCACGATTTTCCACAGCATTTTTCCCACGAGCTATGCCTGAAAATCGCTTTTTCCTGCTGGTACCTCAATCGACCGCCTGTGGATTCCTCATGGATTCTTTGTGTCCAGATAAATCGTTTTCTCATCCATATTTGCAAAGGGGCGTGGCCAGGGGCAGACGCCGTCGGTCGAGTGGGTCTTTGCTAGACTCGGTTGTGAAATGGGCGGTGTACAGTGCAGCTATCGAGTTCGAGTTCTATCGTTCGCTTTGCCACTTTCGAAGTTGACCTGGAGCGCGGGGAACTGCGCAAGAACGGTCTCAAGATCCGCTTGCAGGATCAGCCCTTCCAGGTCCTGGCCTTATTGCTCAAGTACCCGGGCGAGGTGGTCACGCGCGAGGAACTGCGCGACTCGGTGTGGCCGCAGGATACGTTTGTCGATTTTGACCATGCCCTCAACACCGCGGTAAAGAAGATTCGCGCCGCGCTCGGCGATGATGCCGACAACCCCAGGTTCCTCGAAACGGTGCCACGCCGCGGCTATCGTTTTATTGCTCCCCTGGAACGAGAGACCGCCACGGCTCCTGAACCGGTGCTGATCTCGCCTGCCCCGCCTGCGCCACGGGCCGAGACCTCCCGTACATTTGCGATCATTGGAGTGATCGCCGTCGGCCTGGTGGTTCTGGGGCTAGCCTGGAAGGTGGTGCCGTGGCATCGCGACGACGCGAACGGGCCTCCGGAGTTTCATCAGCTCACCTTTGATATAGCGAATATGGACAGCGCGCGCTTCACGCCGGACGGAGCCGCAGCCGTGTTTTCTGCCACACATGGTCTCGAGCAGCGCGAGCTGTACACCCAGCGTCTGGACGCACAGACGCCGCAGTCTTTCGGAATTCCGGGGGCGAAGCTGTTCTCGGTCTCTACCACTGGCGAGTTGGCGATTCAGCGTGACGGGGATGCAAATCATCCGCTGCCCTATGACAAGCGGCCCGATATTCTGGCTCGACTCCCACTCGGAGGCGGCGCTCCCCGCGACCTGATGACTGACGTGGTCAGCGCTGAATGGTCGCCAGATGGTCAACTGGCCGTGGTTCGGAGAGTCGACGGAAAATCGCGTCTCGAATTTCCCGTCGGCAAGGTTCTGTATGAAACTACGGGCTGGGTTTCGTCTCCCCGCTTCTCACGTCGCGGCGATCTGATTGCGTTCCTCGTCCACCCGGTCATTCCGGATGATCGCGGAAGTGTTGCTGTCGTGGACCTTAACGGGAAAAAGAAGAGAATGATCTCGCGTTTTTGGGAAAGCACTCACGGTTTGGCCTGGAGTCCCAGCGGAGACGAAGTGTGGTTTGCTGCCACGCGATCGGGAGTTGGGCGCGCCCTATATGCGGCGAGCCTGAGCGGGCAGGAACGGCGCATTCTTAGCATTGCCGGCGGCTTGTCCTTGCAAGACGTTTTCAGCGATGGACGGGTCCTGCTCACACAGGACAATGAACAGGTGCGGATCTCGTTTCTCGGTCCGGACCAGAAAGCCGGCCGCGAGTTGTCATGGCTGGATTTTTCTCTGGCGGCGGATATCTCGCCGGATAGCAAGAAGGTATTATTTGGCTCGGAAGGTGTGAACTCCGGCCCTTCCTATCAGGTTGGCTTGCGCCCGACCGACGGTTCACCGCCGGTCATGCTGGGGGAAGGGATCGCGCAATCGCTGTCCCCGGACGGCCAGTGGGCACTCTCGATCGTGCCGCCTCCCAACGACCAGATACTTTTATTACCCACCGGGGCTGGAACTCAGCGGGGGCTTAATCGTGGTCCCATCTCGCATTATCAGTTCATGAGAGCGGGTTGGTTTCCGGATGGAAAGCACGTATACTTCGTCGCCAGCGAAGCCAATCATGGCGAACGTTGTTATATACAGGACCTAGATGGCGGATTACCCCGTGCTATGACGCCGGACGGCATCGCATTTTGCAGCGTTGCTCCTGATGGGCACGTCCTGGCGGTCACGAACGACGCCATCGGCCTGCTGTATTCCTCTGCTTCCAGCGCTTCACCGCAGCGGGAAATCCAGCTCAACCATGGCGACATCCCGATTGCCTGGACGAACGATTCAAAATACGTGTACCTGTTGGACAAGTCGCGGACCACGATTCTGCGCTTCGAACTGGCGTCAGGGCAGCGCCGGTTCTGGAAGGAACTTCCTCTTCCGGCTCCCAACGCCGAAATGAAGGATTTCGCCATTGGTATAACCCCGGACGGAAAGTCTGTGGCTTACACCTATAGTTTGTGCCATACAGATCTGTATCTGGTGAAGGGACTCAAGTGAGGTAGAGCGCCCTCGCGCTCAGGCTGGGGCGCGGCTCGGGTGCGGCTGGCCACGCTCGCGGTCAGGGGCACGGCGACGTTTGCTCAGTCGGCGATGAGATTCTCGAAATCCGCCTCCAACTCTTCCCTGACCTCCTGCTCGAGCCAATCTGGGGACTCGTCGCGGTACTCCCATATCCGCACGCCCTGGTGATCGATGGCGATGTAAGTCATGCTGTCCTGGGTCCAACTGCCGCTGTTGTAGTACTCGATACCATCGCGCTCCAGACTGAGTGCCGCCAGCAGAACCGCACGCCATCTATCGCAAAAAGCACAACGGCAGGACGCAGTAACTAGTTATATTCGAAGAGCCCGGCATCGGCCGGAGCATTTTCATGCACGGCAGTTTCTTTCTAGACATACCTGGCCAGTCCCACTACCATTCATTGCAATCCATCAGGGGAGGTGGCGTGTGCGGTTGCGTTGGCGAACTTGTGTATTCCTGACCGTGGTTGTGCCTCTCAGCGCATTCACCCTTGCTCAAGAGGTTTCAAAGCCGGAGCCCTTGCCGGAAGCTGCGCTTAAGACTTCCAGCGTCGCCGTGTTCAAGAACGGACTCGCATTCTTTGTGCGCCAAGGCACGGCGAAGTTGGCCGGCGGACAAGCCATCATTCCGATCGTGCCCGAGGCCACGCTCGGATCGCTGTGGCTCGCGCCCAACGATCCCGGAGTTTCGCTGGAAGAACTGGTCGCCTACCGCTACAAGTCGCCGCAGAAGCGCGAGCCGGATTCGATCGAAGAATTGCTCAGAATCAACGTTGGCAAGACTGTCACAGTCAGCTACAACGGCAAGGACATCACCGGCCAAGTGATGGGCTTCACCAACCAGAACTCAGAAAAACCGCCGCAACCTTCGCCATTCGACTTTTCTGCTTCTATGAACGCGGTGGTGCCCGCGGCGCCGTCGCGCCTGGTCCTGCTTAAGACTGCAAGCGGCGTGCTGGCCATGAATCCGTCTTTTCTCCAGATCGTCTCCATGCCAGAAATGCCCAATCTCTCTTACGAACAACCGGCAGAAGCGAAGGCGCTTCGCTTCCGGGTAAAAGGAGCAGGGCAGGCGGCCAACCTGACCATGGCTTACCTGCAGAAAGGCGTAGGCTGGACGCCTTCCTATCTCATTTCCCTGCAGGAGGACAAGGGCGCCCGCATCACTATGCAGGCAGTGCTTACCAACGACGTCGAAGATATCGCAGGGGCGGATGTGGTTTTCGTAGTCGGCGTGCCGAATTTCCAGTTTGCCGATATGTGGTCGCCGATGGCACTGCATCAGAGCCTGGCGGAGTTTCTGCAAAGCGCCAGCACGGTGAGAGATGACCGTCAGCCATTTTCTAACGCAATTATGAGCCAGCGCGTCGGCGTAAGTGCGGGGGCAGGCATTGGGGGTATGGGCATCAATCCGGACCTGAACACTAGCGTCGAAGAGCCGCAAGGCGCTCCGGAGGAAGACTTGTTTCTCTACCGGCGCGCGAACGTGACCCTGGCCAAAGGCGAGCGCGCCACTTACAACATGTTCGCCGCCGATATTGCTTGCGAGCACATTTATGAATGGGAGGTCACCGACACTCCGCGCGTCGATATTTACGGAAATCCCACTCCTTCTTATTCCAACAACCAGGGCGAGAAATTCACCAATGTTGTCTGGCACTCCTTGCGGCTGAAGAACAGCAGCAAGTATCCCTGGACCAGCGGGCCGGCCATGGTGGTTTCGGGGGCGCAACCGCTTTCTCAAGACACTCTGATCTATACCCCGAAGGGCGCGACGACCAATCTGAAGATGACGGTCGCAACCGACGTGCGGGTAGACAAAAAGGAGTTGGAAATCGAACGGCAGCCCAGAGCGCTGCAGCGAAACAACACGTATTACGATGCCATCACCGTGGAAGGCACGCTGAAGCTGAAAAACTTCAAGACCAAAGATATCCGCTTGATGATTACGCGTTCTTTTGTCGGCGAAGCTTTCTCGATGAGCGATGGAGGGCATGCCGAGAAACTGGCGGAAGTCATCCGGCAGTTGAATCCCACCACGCGAATTTCCTGGGATCTGCCGGTCAAAGCCGGCGAAGAGAAGACGATTACGTACCGGTACAAAATCCTGGTTCGATCTTAAAGCGCGAGGCAGCTGCCGCGTGATACCTTCTCACTGACTGTTTAGCGGTGCGTCTAATCGTCGACGATGCCTCAATACAGCATCATTATTCCGGCATACAACGAGAGTGCGCGGCTGGGATCGACGCTCGATCGCGTATTGGGCTACGTCTCTGCGCAATCCTGGGATGCCGAAGTCATTGTTGTCGATGATGGCTCGCGTGACAACACCGCCGATATGGTTCGCGAGTACGCGCAGAGTCATCCCCGCCTTCGCTTGCTGCAGAATCCGGGCAATCGCGGCAAAGGCTATAGCGTGCGCAACGGCATGCTGAACGCGACCGGCAATGTGCTCCTGTTTAGTGATGCCGATCTGTCGGCGCCGATCGAGGAAGCGCCCAGGCTCTTCTCCGCCATCGCTTCCGGCGCCGACATCGCGATTGGTTCGCGCTGGCTGCAGCCGGAGATGCAAACGCACCGGCAGTCGCTGCTGCGGCAGTTTTATGGGCGGTTGTTCAATCTTGCGCTCCGCTTGGTACTCGGCCTGAATTTCAAAGACACGCAATGCGGATTCAAGGCATTTACCCGCGATGCGGCGCGGCAGGTCTTTCCCCAGCAGCAGATTGAGCGCTGGGGATTTGACCCCGAACTGCTCTATCTGGCGCGCCGCGCCGGCCTGAAAGTGGAGGAAGTGGCCGTGCATTGGGCACACGTGGAAGGAACACGCATCAGCCCATTGCGCGACGGCGTCCGAATGTTTGAAGAAGTCCTGAGAATCCGCTGGAACGCGATCACCGGTAAATACTCGAATCCTCAGGCCGCGGCGCCGGCTGCAAGATGATGCCGGACAGAAACGCCGCTGACCCTATCGAAAGTAAGTGTCATGTTCCTGGCGCACTCGTCACAAAGCCAGAAAAACTCAATGTGACGGATGGGTTTTTTCATGTCGAGTTCGTCGCCGAGCAGGTGCCGGCGCTCGTAACCGCACTGCTTGTCCAGGCGAAAAAGCTTGCCAGTGTGGAAGTACCGAAAAGGCGCTTCGCATCCGGGATTGGCGCACTTCGCAACCATGGTCGCCTCCTATACCGGAAAATCTGCCCCCGCCCCTCTGTACTGCAGAAAGTTCTTGGTTGGATAAGAAACCACTTCTGCTTCGTGTCCTTGAATTATTTTCTTTTTTTCTTGCCGAAATCAAGCGGTTGGAAAATTAAATCTGTGCGAATTTCCACAATGGACTTACGCCGACCGTCGAACTATTCCAGCCGGTTAATCAGGGATGCGACATAACCGGCGCCAAAACCATTGTCGATGTTCACGACAGTTACATTGGACGCGCAGGAGTTCATCATGCCCAGCAGCGCAGCTATCCCTTGAAACGCGGCTCCGTAACCTACGCTCGTAGGGACAGCGATTACAGGAACACCCACTAAGCCGCCGACGACGCTGGGCAAGGCGCCCTCCATGCCCGCACAGACCACTACTACTCGTGACCCGCTGATGGCCTTGCGATGCGCCAACAGACGATGGATACCGGCCACGCCGACGTCATAGAGCCGCGCAACCTCGTTACCCATAACCTCGGCGGTGATGACTGCCTCCTCGGCTACGGGTATGTCGCTGGTGCCGGCAGATACTACGGTGATCAGACCTTTGCCGTAGCGCGTCCGGTCGCGGCGCAGCACGATGGCGCGGGCTTCGGGTTCGTATTTTGCCGCGCGAACGTTTTTCTTGACGGCGAGAAACTGTTGTTTGCTGGCGCGGGTGGCAAGTACGTTGTTCTTGCCGTGCTGCGCCAGGCGTTTGAAGATTCCGGCAACCTGCGCGGGCGTCTTGCGCTCGCCAAAAACCACCTCAGGCATGCCGACTCGCAACACCCGATGGTGATCGACCTTGGCAAACCCCAGATCCTCAAAAGGGAGGTGTCGCAGGCGGTCTACGGCGGCATCCGGTGTCATCTTTCCGGATCGAACCTGCTCCAACAGTTGACGAAGAGCTTGGGCGTTCACGAAAGTGGGGTCCCTGAACTCAATTATGCTTGAGCCGCAGCCCAGTTCGGAAATATCCCCGCAAGTGGCTCATTTTCAAGCCGCTCCGTCGATTACCTGTGATACCCTTAGCGTGGAACAATTCTCGCCCTGAGATCATCCAATCTTTATGCAGTTTTTTCAAACATTATGGCGATTCCTGGTCACCATCCAGCTTTTGCCTGCGCTCGAAGGCGGCGAGGAAACGCTGGTCGGCGGCCAAGCCGTGCTCGAAGGCGTCATGATGCGCAGCCCCCATGCTTGGGCGATCACCTGCCGCAAGCCTTCGGGCGAGCTTTCTACGCACAGCGAAACCTTGGAGCGCCTGTCTGAGAAACATAAATGGATGGGATGGCCCGTGGTCCGCGGCGTCATAACGCTGGGCCATGCCATGACGCTCGGCTTTCGCGCGCTACGGTTTTCAGCGAACCTGCAGTTAGACGAACTGCAGAAAGATGAGGCCGGCAAAGCTCCGGAGAAGAAGTTCGAGATCGGCGGCTGGATCGCGGTCGTAAATATTCTCATTTCCGTCGGATTTTTCATCTTCATGTACAAGTACTTGCCCCTGCTCGCGACCACGGAGTTGAAGAAGGCGCATCCGGCGCTGAGCGGCCAGGTCATGTTCAACCTGGTGGACGGGTTGATCCGGCTGGCTTTGTTCCTGCTGTTTATCTGGGCAACATCGCTGCTCGCCGACATTCGACGGGTGTACGAATATCACGGGGCTGAGCATAAGACCGTTTTTGCATTCGAAAACGGCGATCCACTCACGACTGGCGCAGTACAAACCTACCCGACCTTCCATCCGCGCTGCGGGACCAGCTTCCTGATGACTGTGATGATCATCTCGATCTTTGTCTACATGCTGTTTCCGGTGACGACGTTCTGGGCGCGGTTCGCCCTGCGCATCGCGCTGCTCCCCGTGATCACGGGGGTGGCGTACGAGATTATTCGCTTCGCGGCGAAGCGCAGGAAATCATTGTTCGCGGTTATGACCGCGCCGGGGCTGTGGCTGCAGCGTGTAACCACGCGGCCGCCATCGGATGACCAGGCTCAGTGCGCAATTGCGGCGCTAAACCAGGCCATGGCTCTGGAAAAAGAGCGGGGCGGCGAACTCGTGATCGCCTAGCGGCGCCCGCCGCAAAACTCTCTCGCATTTCTCCTGCATTCCGCGCAAAATTCATGAAAGGGGCTGGCCGCGAATCACTGGCCGCTGACCACTATGTTCGAACGACTTGACCAAATCGAAGCCCGCTACGAAGAACTGACGCAGGCGCTGGCCTCGCCGGAGATTATCGGCGATTCGTCTAAATACCAGAAGACTGCCAAGGCGCACAGCGAGATCTTGCCTATTGTCGAAAAGTATCGGGAATACAAAGACTTAAGAAAGGGCATCGCCGAGAGCAAGGCGCTGCTCGCCGACGAAAAGGATCCGGAGATGCGCGCCTATGCGCAGGAGGAGCTCAATGGCCTGGAGAGCCGGGTAGGCGGGGTCGAAGAGGAACTCAAGGTTCTGCTGCTGCCCAAGGATCCCAACGACGAGAAGAACGTGATCCTGGAAATTCGCGCCGGAACCGGCGGCGACGAGGCCACGCTGTTTGCCGCGGAACTGTTTCGTATGTACGACCGGTTCGCGGAATCACGACGCTGGAAAGTCGAGGTACTCTCCAGTTCCGAGTCTGGAGTGCACGGCCTCAAGGAAATCATCGCCATGATCCAGGGCGACCGCGTCTACTCTCAGCTGAAGTACGAGAGCGGAGTCCATCGTGTGCAGCGGGTACCGGAAACCGAGCAGCAGGGCCGTGTGCATACTTCCGCGGTTACGGTTGCGGTGCTGCCCGAAGCCGAGGAAGTCGACATCAAGATCGATCCCAAGGACATTCGCATCGATACGTTCTGCTCCTCCGGCCCCGGGGGCCAATCGGTGAACACGACTTACTCCGCCGTGCGCGTCACCCACATTCCCACCAATACGGTTGTGAGCTGCCAGGACGAAAAGTCGCAGATCAAGAACCGCGAGAAAGCGATGCGCGTGCTGCGCTCGCGGCTCTACGAAGTGGAGATGCAGAAGCAGCAGGATGCTCTGGCCAAAGAACGCAAGCAGATGGTCGGCAGCGGCGATCGCAGCGAGAAAATCCGGACCTACAACTTCCCCCAGAACCGCGTCACGGACCACCGCATTGGCTTAACCATTCACCAGTTGCCGGAAGTCCTCGATGGCAAGCTGCAGCCGATGATCGACGCGCTGGTCACGCATTTCCAGGCGGAGAAATTAAAGGGGGAGAGTGCGGTGGTGGTGTGAGGGATTCGGCTTCAGGCTTCAGGCGCTAGGCTTCCGCGTTGCCGAGGCAGCATGAGCACAGGCGTCAATAGACCGGCGAAGCTTCTAACCCCGCATCGAAATTTTGGTTGTGCACAGGCGCGCCTGAACCACATTTTTACGTACGGCGTGCCTCTTACGACGTACGACCCCGCGCTACGGATTACAATATTCCCATGTCAGATCCACTCGTCATTGCGGGACGCGAGTTCCGTTCGCGGCTCATTGTTGGCACCGGAAAATACCGGTCATTTCAGGAGACGGCGCGGGCGCTGGAGGCCAGCGGCGCCGAAATCGTCACCGTGGCTGTGCGGCGGGTGAACCTTGATCGCAGCAAGGAATCGCTGCTCGATTACATCGATCCCAGGAAATACTTTCTGCTGCCCAATACCGCCGGATGCTACACCGCCGAAGAAGCCATCCGGGCCGCGCGCCTGGGGCGCGAGGTGGGTATCTCGGATTGGGTGAAGCTTGAAGTCATCGGCGACCAGGCAACGCTCTATCCCGACGTACAGGCCACGCTCGAAGCCACGCGCGTGCTGGTGAAGGAAGGCTTCACGGTCCTGCCCTACACATCCGACGATGTAGTTTTTGCCAGGCGCCTGATCGATGCCGGCGCCGCAACCGTCATGCCTTTGGGCGCGCCCATCGGCAGCGGCCTGGGCATTCAGAATCGCGCGAATATTCAGATCCTGCGTGAGGTGATCACCGGCGTACCGCTGATCGTGGATGCCGGCGTGGGCACGGCTTCCGATGCCACCGTCGCCATGGAACTCGGCGCCGATGCGGTGTTGATGAATACCGGGATTGCGAATGCGCAGGATCCGGTGCTGATGGCCGACGCAATGAGGCATGCCGTGATCGCGGGGCGGCAGGCCTATCTTGCCGGGCGCATGCCGAAAAAGCTCTATGCGACGGCGAGTTCGCCACTGGAAGGGGTTGTGCGCTGATTCTTCCACATAGCAAAAAAGGGCGGCCTCAGAGGCCGCCCTGTATTCCTTTGATCCCCATCTACATCGCCGAACTTTCTTTACTGCCCTTGAGCATTTTCACGCTGTCCACGTGAATGCTGTCGCCGGAAACCGTGCCGGTGACCGCGACATGATGGCCTTCGTGACCGGTGAGCGCATCGGGGTTGTCGACGGTCAGGATCTTGTCGGTTTTGTCGGTAACGACCACCATCTTCGCGCCCGACTGGATGCACTTCTTGGTGCACTCGGCGGCCTTGGCATTGGCCCCCTTGGCGCCGCACTTCGAGTCAGACACCCAGCCCTTCACGGTGGTGGTGTCAGCGGCGAATGAGATGCCGGCGTACATGAACATCACAGCAAGGGAAAGGCAGAGCAGAAGCAGTTTCCTCATAGCGAAAAATCCTCCTCTTACGCGGCGAGGCCGCAAGCGTGGTTCCACGATAGGGCGAAACTATATCACAACCCGAGCCGATGATTGTTAATGAGGCATTACTTGCTGGCGGAGCGATTGGACGGGAGCGGCGCCGGGCGGTCCGGGGCTACGTAGATCACTTCTCCCGGACGCGCATAGTGGAACTGCTCGCGCGCTTCCTTCTCGATGCGCTGGGGATCGGTTTTGAGTTCGGTCACCTGCTGCGAGCGGTTGTCGTTTTCCTTCTGCAACTGCTCAATGTCTTTCTGCAGCTTCTGGTATTCGGCTTTTTTCGAGCGGTAGACCACCATCCCGTTGGCGCCGAAGGTGACGTGCACAAAAAGCCAGATCGCCAGCAAGGCGACGGTAATGGTTGCAATGCGTGTTCGCAGCTCGTAAATTCTTGCCAAGGCAGGCTGGATCTTCAGACGGGTTTTCTGCGCCCAGGCTTCTGCTTGATCGGCGCCCTGCGTCAGGGTGCGCAGCCGTTGTTCGGGAGTTGGCAGAACACGGATTCTGGGGAGACCTACTCGAAAATCCATTGCTTGGCAGCGGCGCTCAGCTTTTCCAGTTTCGGCGGCGTTGGCGCTTCCGAGTAAACCCGCACCACGGGTTCGGTTCCCGAGAGCCGGTAACAGACCCAGGAACCGTCTTCCAGCACCAACTTCAGGCCGTCTTTGCGGACCACTTCGGTTACGCGCTGACCGAAAAAGCTCTGCGGGTCGACACGTAACTTCTCAGTAAACTTCTCCTTGACCTCCGGCGTCAATCGGAAGTTCTCGCGCAACGGGTAAAAGGAACCAACTTTGGCAAATAGGGCTTTCAGTTGCTGGCCCAAGGATTGCTTGCGGCGCGCCACCATTTCGCAGCACAGCAGCCCGGCCAGAATGCCGTCTTTTTCCGGAACGTGATGCCGAATCGAAAGCCCGGCGCTCTCTTCGCCGCCGATGGCGATCTTGTCCTGCTTGATCAGTTCGCCAATGTATTTAAAGCCGACCGGTGTTTCGTGCAGTTCGACCTGGTGATGTTTGGCGAGAGCATTGATCAGGTTCGTGGTCGCAACCGACTTGCCCACGCCGTTTTTCCAGCCGCGGCTCTCTACCAGGTAGTCGAAAAGCAGCGCAATGATGTAGTTGGGCTGAAGAAAGATGCCGTCTTCGTCCACAATGCCGAAGCGGTCGGCATCGCCGTCGGTAGCGATTCCGATCTGCGCATTCTTATCGCGCATCTTTTCCCGCAGGTTCTCGAGCAAATGATCGTCCGGCTCCGGCGCGTGTCCGCCAAACAGGACGTCACGATGGTCGTGTACCGTCTCGACGGATATATCCGCATTGCGAAGCAGCGAGTCTGAATAGCCACGGGCCGCGCCCCAAAGGGGATCGAATACCACGCGCAGGCCGGCCCGCTCGATGGTATCCAGGTCGATGATTTCGCTGAGCCGATCCAGATAGGCGGACTTCACGTCGATGGACTGGATGTTCCGGCCGTTTTCACCTGAGGCAGCCGGGGCGGGAACGGCGGCACCTGGTTCCTTGTCGGTGTCCGCGATTGCCTTCTCGATTTGTTTCGTGACCTCGGGCAGGGCGGGCGCCCCATCGGGCGTCGAAAACTTAATCCCGTTGTACTCGGGCGGATTATGCGAAGCGGTGAAGTTGATGGCGCCGTCCGCCTTTTCACGAATGACGGCATAGGAAATCGCGGGAGTGGGCGCGGCGTCGGCGATCACCAGGGGCGTGATGCCGTGGGCGGAAAGGATCTCCGCTGCCATGGAGCAGAAGGTCTCGCCCAGAAAGCGCGGATCACGGCCCACAATCACCCGCGCGCCTTGCGGCTTCTGTGACTTCACGTAGCGGGCGATCCCCGTTACGGCGCGGCGCACGTTGGCGAAGGTAAACTCTTCGGCCATCACCGCGCGCCAACCGGATGTGCCAAACTTGATTTGCGTCGGCATAGCTTAAAGATGGCATTTAGCACTTGGCAGTTGGCACCCTGGCCAAATCTGCCTGCGATTGCCAGAAGGTGATTTTATATGACGGACAAATTGCTCGTTCTGACGACGGCTGGGTCGGAAGCGGAGGCCGGCAGAATCGCGCAGGCACTGGTCGAGCGCCGAGTCGCTGCCTGCGTCAACCTCATCCCGAGAATTCAGTCCGTATATCGCTGGAACGAGAAGGTCGAGAAATCAGAGGAGTTCCTGCTGTTGATCAAGACCACGCGCCTGCACGAACAGGAGGTGCGAGAGACTGTCCGGCAGATGCACTCCTACAAACTACCGGAGCTCATCGCCATTAGCATCGATTCAGGAAGCCAAGAATATCTGAAATGGGTGGATGAGTCGGTCGGGGGCTGATGACTGGGTCCGTGATCGACCCCAACGTTCTTGAATCGCGGCCTTTAAAGTCGACTCTGATGGCAAAACAAATGGGCGGCAGGAAAGCTCCTGCCGCCGCATGCGCGCCCTCCCCCCGAGGCCGCGCAATTTTAGTATCGATTGTGGTCGGAACGAATGTCCCTGCGGTCGTGGCGGATGTCGTGCCGGTCAGAGCGCAGATCGCGCCGGTCGTTTCTTACATCTCGCTGATCGTGCCGGATGTCGCGGCGGTCTTGCCGGGCATCGGCGTAGTTGCCATTGCGAAGATCGTTGCGCACATCGCGCCGCTCTCTCGCAACGTCCTTCCGGTCATGGTGAATGTCCCTGCGGTCCTGTCGCCGGTCAACCCGGTCGTGGCGCAGGTCGCGCCTGTCCTGGCGCAGATCATGCCTGTAACCGCCCTCGCCAAACGCCAACGCCGAACCAAGCAGAGCAAAACACAGCAAAGAAAGAATTGATCGCCTCATGGTTGCCTCCTCCGGCCCACCCCTCGGAAAGGCATAAACCCAGAGGTTTTCACAAAGTTTCGGCCTGCTTAAGTGGGAGTAGATGGCGGGACTTACAGGGGACTACCCGCAATACGAGCCGATGTTGGGACCGTCAGCGTAACGCCTGATCCAGATCGGCGATGATGTCATCGACATCTTCAATGCCCACGGAAATTCGGACCATGCCGTCCGTGATTCCAATGGCCGCGCGTCCTTTCTTGCCGAGGGCGGCGTGGGTCATGGTGGCGGGATGGGAGATCAGCGTCTCCACGCCGCCAAGCGACTCGCCCAGCGAACAGACGCGCACCCGCTTGAGCATTCGCGCGGCATTGGCGAGAGAACCGGTCTCAAACGTGATCATCGAGCCAAAGCCGGACATCTGCCGTTTGGCAAGCTGGTGTTGCGGATGATCTTTCAAGCCCGGATAGAAGACTTTGATTACTTTCTTATGCGTTGCGAGGAATTGGGCGACCAGGCGTCCGTAGCAGTCGTGCTGCAGCATGCGGGCTGCGAGTGTTTTGGTTCCACGCAAAACCAGCCAGCACTCAAAGGGCGAGAGCACGGCGCCGGCGGCCTTTTGCACAAACGCAAGCTGATCAGCCTGATCTTGCCGCGTGCAGACCACAACGCCGCCAAGCCCGTCGCTGTGGCCATTCAGGAACTTGGTGGTCGAGTGCACGACCATGTCGGCGCCGAGCGCAATCGGCTGCTGAAAAAACGGTGACATGAACGTGTTGTCGACGACCAGTTCGACCTTCTTCCGGCGGCAGATTTCGGCGGTGGCGGCAATGTCGCTGAGCGCCATCAGCGGATTGGTGGGCGTCTCTACGTACACCATGCGGGTGCGCGGTCGAATCGCGTGCTCGACGTTGGCGGGCTCGGATGTGTCGACGTAGGTAAATTCAAAGCCGTAGCCGGACAGCACCTGGTCGAAAAGCCGCGGCACGCCACCGTACAGGTTGTGCCCGCAAACCACGTGATCGCCGGTTTTATACATCGCGCAGATGGCATTGATTGCCGCCATGCCGCTGGCGAAGACGCGCGCCGCGACTCCGCCCTCTAGAGAAGCCAGGTTCTTTTCCAGGCGATCCCGCGTAGGATTCGAGACGCGCGCGTATTCGTAACCCTGGCGCGGCTTTCCGAGTTCGTCCTGAACGTAGGTCGATGTCGCGTAGATGGGGACGGAAACCGCGCCCGTCGCGGGATCCGGCTCTTGGCCATCGTGAATGGCACGAGTGGAGAAACCCGGTCGCCGCTGGTTGGCCGTCGCTCGGGCGGAACTTCGTCGTGCGTTCGTCGTCGGTCGTCGCGTCTTTCCGCTATTCACGATCAGCTCTTGGGTAGATCAAAACGGTAAAAAAAGAATCCGTCTGCAGCCTTGTTCTTGGCCGGCATGAGAGGATTGTACAGAACATAAATTCGGTTTCCCGGCTGGGATTTGATGCCACAGCGACCTTCATAAGACCGGCCGTCTAGAGCTTCGAAGCGATACCGGCTTTCCGGGCCGCCTGACCATCGTCCTCTGCGCGGGTGGTACGACACGACCTCGGCGTAGGCGACTGCGTGGTTCGAGGCCAGTGCCGATTCTTGTTGAAGAGTAAAAATGAGCACGCTCGATCCAACAACTGAGAAGATGCCCCAAACTATTCGTCCAAGCCCATGTTGGTCAGTTAACGCTACCCAGCCGAGAACGGCGCAAGCAAGAACCCACAGGAACAAGACGACGTAGCGAAAATGTCCTGCTACCGAGTTCGAAACCGTCGCTTGAGTGCCCATCGGCAATGTGCTCGAAATCTGCGGGCCTGCAAAACTTCGCTTTGCCGATGACCGAAGGCCGAATACCGGCGCCCGACGGCCATTTAGATTCCGCCTTCGAAAATCTTTTTCGACAAATACCGTTCGGCGGAATCGGGAATGATGGTGACCACCCGCTTTCCCGGCCCCAACCGCTGCGCGACCTGCAATGCCGCAAATACATTAGCACCGCCGCTGGAGCCTGACAGCACACCCTCTTTGGCCGCCAACTCTCGGACGGTATGGAATGCGTTGTCGTCGTTCACCATGAGAATCTCGTCGCAGACGGACCGGTCAAAATTCCCGGGAATAAAGCTTGCGCCGATGCCTTCGACTTTGTGCGGGCCGGGAGGTCCACCGCCGAGTACCGAGCCTTGCGTCTCGACGGCAACCGTCCAGACTTGCGGCAGCTTCTGCTTGAGGTAGCGGGCCACACCGGTAAAGGTTCCCGCGGTTCCCGAGCCGATGGTCACCGCATCAATGCGGCCGTCCATCTGCTCGAAAATTTCCTGCGATGTGGTCTGAAAATGGTAATCGGGATTGGCCGGGTTCGCGAACTGTGCGGCCATAAACGCGCCCGGCGTTTTGTCGGCGAGTTCCTGGGCGCGGCGGATTGCGCCTGCCATGCCTTCCTCGTCGGGCGTGCGCTTAACCTCCGCGCCCAGTGCCCGCATGATGATGACTTTTTCTTCCGAAAAATTTTCCGGCACGAAAAGCGCGACTTTGTACCCGCGATTCACACCAATGAGCGCAAGGCCGATTCCCGTGTTGCCGGCGGTGGCCTCAACGATCACTCCTCCGGGCTTGAGCCCCCCTTCGCGCTCCGCGCGCTGAATGATCCCGATCGCGGCACGGTCCTTGACGCTGCCGCCGGGATTCAGATACTCCAATTTGACGAACACCTCGGCGGAATTTTGAGAAGGCAGCCGCTTTAACCGCAGCATCGGGGTCTGCCCGACCAGGTCGGTGATGCTATCGGCAACTCGCAAATCGGTAGAAGGCACTCTACAGGGTACGGAAGGGGGCTGGGAAGGTCAACGTGGGTTAAGAGCGGCTGCCCGCCTCAGGCTTCAGGTTCTCGGTACCTTGATTGCCGCTGCTGGATTCGATGCTCTGCGTGTCCTTCGGCTTTTGTCCCATCTCCCACGCCTTTGCGTATTTCCACGAAACGTAACCCGCGTGATACATGTGCAGCAACAAACCTTCGCGGCCGTCCAGAAATCCGAGACGAATGAAATAGTTGTAGATAAACGTGGCGATGGGCCGCAGCACGATCGCGTTCAGGCTGAAGCGGCGCGGCTTGGCGCCCGGTACTCGGTTCCATACACTCGAGTACCGGTTCATGTGCTCGAGATAGAGGGTGAGCGTCGGGTAGGTGTGGTGGATCAGCGCATTCTGCAGATGCCCCACCCGCGTACTGCTCTTCATCTCGAAACGGTCGTGAGGATCGCGCCCGGTGGAGTACGCCATGCCACGACGAAAAAGTCGCAGCTTGGGATCCGGATAAAATCCGCCGTGCCGCATCCAGCGGCCGAGGAACAGATTCTTTCTCGGGATGGAATAGCCGTCGAGCGGGCCGGAGTCGGCAAGCACGCCACGGATGTCGTCGGCGAGCTCGGGGCTGACTTCTTCGTCAGCATCGAGCGAGAGGATCCAATCCCTGGTGCACAGCTCGAGCCCGTAGTTCTTTTGGCCAGTGTAGCCGCGCCACGGCTCGTGAATCACGCGCGCGCCATATTCGCGGGCGATGTCGCAGGTGCGATCGCTTGAGCCGGAGTCCACGACGACAATCTCGTCCGCCCAGCGCACGCTTTCCAGAACGCGGCCCAGATTGGCCTCCTCGTTCAGGGCGACGATGGCGATGGAAAGAGTGTCGGGCATGGGTAAGCAAAATGTATTCTCGCACGCTCCAGGAAGCATCGGCGGAAATAGCAGAGTGCTGGCGGACCCAAAGGTCCGCCGCCGAGCGAATCTCGTTTATCCGAGCCGGAGCTTCGTTCCGTGGCGGGGGTGGACGCCGGCCCCCACCCGGTCGCGTCGCTGACGTTACTGCGCCGTTTGGGTTGTGGTCTGCACATCCGTTCGCGGGGTCACAAACGGGACCTTCGGCATGTGCGTGACTTCGCCTTTCTCCGCATCGGCAACGATGATCCCGGCATGCTCCAGGAGCAGGCCGGTGGCGCGATCCATCTCGACCAGAGCTTTGGCGTAGGCCGCTTTCGCCGATACCAGAGTCGATTCCGTGCTGGTCAAAGAAGCTTGCATTTGCAGCACGTTGGTAGGGTTCGAGACGCCCGCCTCCAGCTTCTTTTGCTCGGCATCGAGCGTCTGCCGGGCGAGGTTGACGGCGGCCTGCGCGGCGTCAACACTCGCGCGGTTCTGCTGCACGTCGAATTGCGCGTTCCGCACTTCGATTCGAACCTGGTTTTCGAGCTGCTGCAGCCGCACCTGCGCCTGGCGGAACTCCAGTTCCGCACGAACCTGGTCGGCTTGAGCGGTGCGATTCAAAATCGGAATCGTCAGAGTCACGCCCATGCCTTTATCGGGAGCAGTGGAGGTTACCAGTTGATTCAGCGCGTCGCTGTACCCTACCGGCCCTCCGCCGCGAAATGGCGGCGCTGCCTGCGCCGGGTTAAAGCATCGTCCGAAGGTTCCGGATGATGCCCCGCAGGTGCCCAGGGGCGGGGTCAGCAACGCCGGATTCACATCACCGCCGATTCCGGTTGCGCCGTAGTACGCGAACAGACTGAGCGATGGCAGCATGGCGTTGCGCACCGCCTTGATGTTGATATCGCGGCTGGTCAGGTCGATTCGCGATTCCGCCATCTCCGCGCGGTGCTGCAGGGCTTCGGCGGTCAGGTCCTGTGTCGGCGCGACTGGTTCCTGTGTCGGCAGTTGGATGGTGGATGTGGGGATCACTTCGGCTGAGGCGAGTAGCGGGTCCTGCAGATTCCGGCTTAACGCATTTTTCATCAATAACTGCTGCAATTCCAGATTCGTCTGCGCCACGGTCAGCGCTTGTTGGTCGCTGGCCACGGTGCTTTGCGCGCTGACCACCTGGATCGGAGGCAACGTGCCCACTTCAACGGCTTTCTGGTTATCGCTCAGCGTCTTTTGCGCGAAGGCCAGCGCCTCCTGCTGCACGCGCACATTCTCGAACGCGTAGACGAGATTCCAGTACAGGTTTTCGATCTGATCGACCGTGGTGATCACCTGCAGCCGGAAAGCCACGTCGGAAATCTCGCGGTTATTTTTGGCAATGCGCATAAAGCGGGTATTGGGCACGAAGCCAAAACCTTGAAGCAGCGGCTGCGTCAGCCGAAACTGCAATCCGGAATTGATCAAAGGCGTGTAGGTCGCGGTGGGGCTGTTGCTGGTCACGTGCGTGTTATTGAACCCGACTGCCAGATTGGTGCCCCAGTGAAAACCTTGCTGATAGCTGAAATTGGCGCTGCCCGTATTCGTGTTACCAATGGGGACAGGGCTGAAAATGCTTGTCGATTGGGTGAAGTTGCGGTCCATTTGCAGGTTGCCGGTGAGTACTGGATCAAAGCCGGGAATAGGCGGACCGATGCCCAGCGTCGAACTCACCAATCCATTGGTGCCCGATCCTGCTCCGCCGGCGGCCACGCTGGTTCCACCAGTGCCCGAACCGACGGTGCCGCTCAGTCCCCCCACTCCGCCGCCCGGTGTGTTTTGAACGATACCGGTGTTGACCCCGAGGATGTTGGCGCCGGCTCGCGCCCGCAGAATGTCAGTGTCGGCGATATTGAGGTTGTAGCGCGCGAGCACAAGATCCAGATTGTTCTCCAGCGCCAGGGCAATGGCGTCGTCCATCGAAAGATAGAGTTTGCCGTCACGCATCAGTTGATCGATGCGCGTGGTATTGGAAAAATCCGGGTTCGGAACATGCCGTGGCTCATAGGGAGCAAGCATCTTCGGAAACGGCTTCACCGCCTTGGAATAATCCTGTAAGACGTATTCCTGGCGTTTGGGCGTCTCGGGCGCCGCCTTCGGCGCCGGCGGCAGGGCGCCCGGACTTGGTGCCTGCCCGGAAGGCGCCGTGGTCTGAGCCGATGCTGCAACGGCCCCTGCGATACACAGGATCAAAGCGAAAAACATCTGTGTGGCGGCTTTAAAGCCTCGCATATTGATTTCCTCTGAATTGGGATTATGGCTTGCTCGTGCCATGAAACCAGATTTGGATGCGAAATGGGCGACACGCCGGGTGTTCCCGATGCTTCAGTGTAGATTCAACCGGGGGAGTCGCGGAGTGTAAAGATTTATAAAGCGGGATTTGCTCAATCCGGCGATGTCAACGATCGTGCGGTGGACGATCTATGCTCTCCGTGCCCTCTGTGGCTTGGCTTTACCACAGAGGGCCCGGTGTTTCACGGAAAAAGGCGCTGGCGGCCCTAACCCGGATATGCCGTGTTTACTGCGGCGGCATGACCGAGGGGACTTCCGCGCTGGGCGCAACAAACGGGATCTTTGGCATGTGCGAAACCACGCCGCTTTCCGCATCCGACATCACAATGCCCGAGTGCTCGAGCAGCAACCCGGTCGCGCGGTCCAGTTCTACCTCGGCCTTCTCATAGGCCGCCTCCGCCGAAACCAGGTTCGACTTCGCCGTGGCCAGTTGCGATTGGTAGTTCAAGACGCTGGTTGAGGTCGACGCGCCCAGGCTGTATTTCTTCTGTTCCGCTTCGAGGGATTGCTGGGCGAGGGCAACCGCAGCTTGCGCAGCCTTCACCGCCGCCCGGTTCTGCGTCACCGAGAACTGCGCGTTGCGCACTTCGATCCGCACCTGGTTTTCGATCTGCTGCAAGCGCATCTCCGCCTGGCGGTATTCGAGCTGCGAGCGAATCTGCAGCGCCTCCTCCTGGCGGTTGCGGATGGGGATGTTGAGCGTGAGCCCCAGTCCTTTGTCGGGCGCAGTCGAGTTTACTAGCTTGTTAAGGGTCGTGTTGTAACTGGTGCTGGGAAACGAGCCTGGCGGATTACAGAGAGGCGCGGGCAGCGCCCCTGGCATGCCACAAGTCGCCGCCGGGTTCTGGTCGCCGCCGGCGCCAGCTCCGCCATAATAGGCGAACGCATCCAGGGTGGGCCGCAACGCACTCTTCAGCGCCTTGGAACTGATATCGCGATTCTTAAGGTCGATGCGCGACTCGACTAATTCCGCGCGATGTCCCAGGGCCTGATTCACAAGATCTTCGGTAGGCGTAACGGTTTCCTGCTCCGGCAATGCCATCGTAGTCGTCGGGATCACCTCGGCATTGGCCAGGGACGGATCCTGCAACGTGCGGCTGAGCGCATTCTTCATCAGCAGTTGCTGCAAATCCAGGTTGGTTTGCGCCTGAATGAGATTTTCCTGATCTGCAGCCACGGTGTTCTGGGCCCTCACGGTCTCAATCGGGGCCAGGCTTCCAATTTCAACCTGTTTTTGCGTATCCGAGAGGGTCTTCTGCGCAAAGGCCAGCGCCTCCTGTTGCACGCGCACGTTCTCGTAGGCGTACACCAGGTTCCAGTAGAGGTTCTCGATCTGATCGACGGTCGTGATGATCTGCAGCCGGAAGGCCACGTCCGTAATTTCCCGGTTGTTCTTGGTGATACGGATCAGGCGGTCGTTCGGCAGCAACCCGAAACCCTGCAGCAGGTGCTGGGTGATCTGCAGCTTGAAGCCGGAGTTCAGGCTCGGGCTCACGATGGTAAAGGGGTTATTGCTGGTGATCCGGGAATTGGTGAATCCCACCGCGATGTTCGTTCCGGTATGAAGTCCCTGGACGTAATTGAAGTTGGCGGTCGTCGTATTCTGCACTGAACCGCAAAAAATGCTGGTGCACTCGAAGCGCGCATGGTCGCTCTGAAAGGTTGCGCTCACGATAGGGTCGAAGCTGGTAATGAGCGGTCCCAGGCCGACGGTCGTGCTTACTAATCCATTCGTGCCAGCGCCAATTCCGCCCGCCGCAGCCGAGGTTCCGCCCGGTCCTGAACCTACAGCTCCGCTCAATCCGCCGACACCGCCGCCGGGAGTGTTCTGTACCACGCCGGTAGGAACACCAAAGAAGTTGTTGGCGCCTCCCTTCGATCGCAACACCTCCGTATCGGCGATTCCGAGGTTGTAACGCGCGATTCCGATGTCGAGATTGTCCTCAAGCGCCAGCGCCACCGCATCATCCATCGAGAGATAAAGCTTGCCGTCGCGCATCAACTGGTCGATTCGCGAACTGTTCCGCAAGTCCGGCGCAGGCACATCCTTAGGCACATAGGGTGCAATCACGTTGGGGAAAGCCGAATGCGGCTTGGCGTATTCATGAACGTCAAACGCGTGCGGCACGGTCGAGGTCGGCGCCGTCGGCAAAGCTGCCTGCGCCGAACTGGCGGGCGGAGCCGGCGCGGGCTGCGCCTCCTGCGCTAGCAGGCTTAACGGAAAAACCAAGAGCAGTAAGAGTGCAATTGCTTCTCGAAACAGACACTTCCAAGAAGATAAAGACATTTCCATCCTCTCCTATGTAGTGCGTGCGGCCAATGCTGAAACCGGCCCGGTTGGGTCAGGTAAATCTTGAAATCAAAGCTGTGTTACGCAGAGAGACGCCCCAAGGTTCCGCACTCCGGCGCGGTTCGCACCGGCGCGCGCACCAATCGGATGTTGTCGAGAACGCAACAGTATAGCCGAGCAGACGCCACCCTCTCTCTGCACACCATTGGGACGATGTAATCTTGGATGCAGCAGCATGTCGCAAGATTCGCCTTTTGCTTTCCATGCGCAATCTGAAACTGGTCCTGGCGTACGACGGCACTGACTTCTGCGGCTGGCAAGTCCAGCCCGACGCGCCCAGCATTCAGGGCACGCTGGCCTCGGCTATTGGACGGATTACCGCGGAAAACGTACTCCCGCAGGGCTCGGGACGGACCGACGCGGGCGTGCATGCGCTGGCCCAGGTGGCGACTTTTCAGACCGAATCTGTGATTCCAGCGGCCAACCTGGTGATTGCGCTCAACGACATTCTGCCGGCGGCGGTCCGCATTTTAGAGTGCGTTGAGGTCGCGGCCGATTTTCATGCGCGCAAGTCAGCCTCGGCGAAAACTTATCGTTACCGGATGCATCGCGGCGCGATCTGTCCGCCGTTTCTTGCCCGCTATGTCTGGCATTACCCGTATCCCCTGAACTTCGAAGCCATGCAGGCGGCGGCTCCTTTGATCGAAGGCGAGCACGACTTCACTTCGTTCGCGGCCGCCGATCCGGAGAAGGGCCGGGATGAAAAAGATTGCACTCGTCGAGTCTTCTCGTCGCGGTGGCGGCAGGATGGCGATGAGTTCATTTACCAAGTTCGGGGTAATGGGTTCCTGCACCACATGGTGAGAAACCTGGTGGGAACCTTCGTTCTGGTGGGCAAGGGCAACCTTAAGCCGGATGACGTTGGCAGAATTCTGGCGGCGAAAGACCGGTCTGCCGCAGGCCCAACCGCGCCGGCCTGGGGATTGTATCTGGTGCAGGTTGAGTACTGATTTTGCTCGTGCCAATGTGGACAGCCGAGGCCGGCTGTCCCACACAACTCAGCGCACCTGGCCGCTTCCGATGATCTGATACTTGGACGAGGTCAATTCCCGGAGGGCGAAGGGTCCGCGGCAATGCAGTTTCTGGGTGCTGATGCCCATCTCGGCGCCAAATCCAAATTCTCCGCCGTCGGTGAAGCGAGTCGAAGCATTCCAGTAAACTGCCGCTGAATCCACCAGACGCAGAAATTTGCGGGCATTGTCTTCGTCCGCAGTTACGATGCTCTCCGAGTGCTTGGTCGAATAGCGGTTAATGTGCTCAATGGCCTCGTCGACTCCGCCCAGAATGCGCACTGCGATGCACAGCCGCAGATATTCTTCGCCCCAGTCTTGTTCGGTGGCAGGTTTGAGGCCAGGGGCTAATTGCGCCGCCTCTTTATCGCCACGCACTTCGACGCCTGCGTGTGTTAGTTCCTGCACGATGCTGGGAACAAATTGCTTCGCGATCGCGCGATGCACGATCAACTTTTCCGCGGCGTTGCACACCGACGGCCGCTGCGTTTTGGCGTTCATGACAATGCGGGCCGCCATGTTCAGGTCAGCGGACTGATCCACGAAAATGTGGCAATTCCCCGCACCCGTTTCGATCGCTGGCACCAGGGCATTTTCGATCACGTGGGAGATCAGCGCCGGTCCGCCGCGCGGCACAATGACATCGACCAGTCCGCGCGCCGTAATGAGTTCCTGCACGGTTTCGCGGGTGCTGGAATCCAGCAGTTCAATGGCTCCCTCGGGCACGCCCGGCACCGCACTGAGAATCTCTGCCAACGCCTGATTGCTGCGCGCAGCCTCCTTGCCCCCGCGCAGTACGACCGCATTGCCGGCTTTGAAGGCGAGCACAGCGGCATCCACGGTGACATTGGGCCGCGATTCGTAAACAATGCCGACGACCCCGAGCGGCACGCGCACTTTGCGAATCCGCAATCCATTCGGCCGCGTCCACTCTTCGACCACTTCGCCGATGGCATCGGCAAGCGCCGCCACTTCGCGAACGGCAGCCGCCATTTCAGCAACGCGTTTCGGATTCAGCAGCAAGCGGTCGCGCATGGCGCCGGACAGGTTTGCATGCTCCAGATCAGCTTCGTTGGCGCGGAGGATCTTCGCGGAATTCGTTTCCAGCGCTCTCGCCATTTGGAGCAGCAGCGCATTCTTCTGCTCCGGGGAAAGCTGCGCCAGCAGCGCCGAAGCGCGTTTGGCCCGCCCCAGTTTCTCGCGAGTGCTCGCAGGGATGGTTGCCGTGCCGGCCATCAGCGCACCCTCGGCTTCGGGGGGAAATAGGTTCCAATCTTTCGCGCCAGAGCTTTGCTGATTGCCTGGGGATCGCGCCCGCTCACGATGGCGACGTTTACTCCCGCTCCACTGGCCACCCGGGCAGCCCGCAGCTTCGAGCGCATTCCGCCCCGCCCCAACTTGCCCTGGCCGTTACACAGCGCCTCCATGGCGGGGGTCAGCTTGCGAATGGTCCGTACCAGGCGCGGGCTCTTGCCGTTCGGCATGTAGAAGCCTTCGACATCGGTGAGCAGGATCAGCCAATCGGCATTCACCGCGGCGGCGAGCAGAGCGCTCAGTTCATCGTTATCCCCGAAGGCGCCGACCAGTTCGCGGACGGAAACGCTGTCATTCTCGTTAACGATCGGAACTACCCCCAGCTTTAGCAGTTGATGCAGTGTGTTCTGCAGATTCTTGTAGCGGATCTCCGAGGTGAAGTCGTCGCTCGAGAGCAGCAACTGCGCTACCGTCTTCTTCCCAAAAAAAAGCTGTTCGTACGTGTGCATGAGCGCGCTCTGGCCCACGGCTGCGCACGCCTGCATGAGGGGAACGGTGGTGGGGCGCTCTTTCAGCCCTAGATTCGCCATGCCGGAGGCAATCGCGCCCGAACTGACGATCAGGATTTCATCGCGCGTCAAATCCAACTGATCGATCAGCGACCGCAACTGTCGCGTATCGATGCGTCCGCCCGGCGCAATCAGGCTGGTGCCGACTTTGAGGACCAATCGCATGCTGCTCCTCTAATGTAACAAGGAGCGCCGCGGCGCTGCACAAGATTCGCGGCAACAGTGGTGTAATAGACCTATGCTGAAAATTGAGCCCACGAAACGGTTTTCCTCGCGGGTCGAGAACTACGTCCGCTTCCGGCCGTCCTACCCCAGGGAAGTGATCCCCGTGCTCGAACAGGAATGCGGCCTCGCGCGCAGCACGGTCATCGCCGATATTGCTTCCGGCACCGGGCTGTTCACGCGCTTGCTGCTCGAACATGGCAACCGCGTGTTTGGAATTGAGCCCAACCCCGATATGCGCCGCGCGGGCGAAGCATTCTTAGGCGGGTTTCCGAATTTCGTAAGCATCGACGGAACCGCTGAACATACGACGTTGTCGGACGATTCGGTGGATCTCATCACCTGCGCGCAGGCCGCGCACTGGTTTGACCGCGATAAAGCCATGCCGGAATTCCAGCGCATCTTGAAGGCAAGCGGATACCTGGTTCTGATCTGGAATGATCGCCGCGCCGGCAACAGGTTTTCCGGGAGTTACGAGGACCTGGTCGTGAAATACGGCACGGATTATTCGGAAGTGCAGCGCCTGGGCCGGGTGATCGATGGCAGTGAGTTTTTCCGCGCACTGCCCTGCCAGAAGCGCACTTTGAGGAATTATCAGGACCTGGACTACTCATCTCTCGAAGGCCGGCTGCTTTCCTCCTCTTACGCTCCTCAGTACGGCGAGCCGGGCTGCGAGCAGATGCTCGGCGAATTGCGGAAAATCTTTGCTCAACATCAAGAAGACGGCTTGGTGCGAATGGAATACGACACCAATGTCTATTTCGGAAGGCTCCATCTCTAGTCGGGAGATTTGAATGTCGTCGAATGCGCAGAAAACAGCGAGGCCGCCGGAAAACCATGGCTACCATATGGACCCGGAAGAATTCCGCAAGCACGGCTACGCGGTCGTCGATTGGATCGCTGACTATTACAAGCGAATTGAGGAGTTCCCTGTGCTCTCGCAGGTTGCGCCGGGAGAAATTCGAGCTTCGCTTCCCCGCGAAGCTCCGCAGCAGGGGGAACGGTTCGAGGCAATGCTTCGCGATGTCGAGAAGTTGATCCTGCCGGGAATCACGCACTGGCAATCGCCGAATTTCTACGCCTTTTTTCCTTCCAATGCGTCGGGGCCGGCCATCCTGGGAGATCTGCTGTCGTCCGGCTTCGACGTCCAAGGCATGCTTTGGGCGACCAGTCCCGCCTGCACCGAACTGGAAACGCTCATGCTCGACTGGCTGGTTCCGGCGCTGGGCCTTCCGGAAAAATTTCTGTCGAGCCGAAGCGGCGGCGGCGTCATCCAGGACACCGCCTCGAGCGCAAGCTTGTGCGCAATCCTTGCGGCCCGTGAACGGGCCACAAACTTCGATTCCAATCGCGCCGGAGTTCCCGGCAAGCTGGTTGCCTACACCTCCAGCCAGGCGCATTCCTCGATCGAAAAGGGAATTCAAATCGCCGGGGTTGGCCGCGAGAATCTTCGCCTGATCGATGTAGACGAGAGGTTTGCAATGAAACCGGATGCGCTGGAGCAAGCGATGCAAAAAGATCGTGCCGCAGGACTGGTTCCCTTCTTTGTGTGCGCAACCGTGGGGACAACGTCATCGAACGCTTTGGATCCGGTGCCGCAAATCGGCCGAATCGCCCGCCACCATGGACTCTGGCTGCACGTGGATGCGGCCATGTCGGGAACCGCCGCGCTCTGCCCCGAGTTTCGCCACATTCACGACGGCCTCGAATACGCCGACAGCTACTGCTTCAATCCGCACAAGTGGATGTTCACGAACTTCGACTGCGATGCCTTCTATGTGGCGGATCGCAAGCCTCTGGTCCAGACCTTGAGTGTGCTGCCTGAATATTTGCGGAACAAAGCCACGGAGTCGGGCGCGGTTATCGATTATCGTGACTGGCAGGTTCCTCTGGGCCGCCGCTTCCGCTCGCTCAAGCTTTGGTTCGTGCTGCGGCACTACGGAATTGAGGGCCTGCAGTTTCATATCCGCGAGCATGTCCGCCTCGCGCAACAGTTTGCCTCCTGGGTTCGCGAGGACAATCGATTTGAACTTGCGGTTGAGCCGCCATTGAATCTGGTCTGCTTTCGCCTGAGAAGCGGAGACGCCGGGAATCAGCGCTTGCTCGATGCGCTGAATCGCAGTGGACAACTCTATCTCACGCATACCAGGCTCAACGATCGCCTGACGCTTCGTTTGTGTATCGGGCAGACCAATACTACGGAGCGGCATGTTCGCGAGGCATGGACCAAGATCCGGGAAGTCGCTGCTGAATAATTGCCGCAACCATCATCTATATCGATTTAGAGTTAGTTGCCGATTCCTTCTTGCGGAAAGTTGCGGTACATTGGTGCGCGGCTGGGGGCGTGTTTGACGTTTAACACCCGCGCCAGCGTAAAAAGAAATTACATCGCCTTTATCAGAGGAGAAGAATTCGTGAAACAAATCGCGGTTCTTTGGTTCCTGACCAGCATGGCTATCGCGCAGAGTGTGCCTGCTAATTCTTCGCCATCATCCACCGCCCCCCGGGGCGCGCCCGCTGCCGATCTCGCCAAGGCGCCCTTTCGAAATCCCCGGCTGCCCATTGAACAGCGCGTGAATGACCTGGTCTCGCGAATGACCCTGCAGGAGAAAGCCGCGCAGATGGTGCACACGGCGCCGGCGATTCCGCGCCTCGGCATTCCCGCGTACAACTGGTGGAGCGAGGGGCTGCACGGCGCCGCCCGCGAAGGCTATGCGACCGTCTTCCCGCAAGCCATTGGCATGGCCGCCAGCTTCGATCCCGGCCTGCTGCGCACCGAAGCCGACATCGTCGCTACCGAGTTCCGCGCCAAGTACGAGCAGCGAGTGCGTGAAAAGGGCTTCAGCGACTGGTATCACGGCCTGACTGTCTGGTCCCCCAACATCAACATCTTTCGCGATCCGCGCTGGGGGCGTGGGCAGGAAACCTACGGCGAAGATCCGTTTCTCACAGCGCAGATGGGCGTTGCCTATGTCACCGGATTGCAGGGCAGCAATCCGAAATACCTGAAGGCGCTCGCTACGCCTAAACACTTCGCGGTGCACAGCGGGCCCGAACCAACGCGCCACACCGTCGACGTGGATGTTTCCAATCACGATCTGGAAGATACCTATCTGCCGGCCTTTCGCGCGACGGTAAGCGCGGGCGCGGGCTCAGTCATGTGCGCGTACAACTCCGTTGATGGCAAGCCGGCCTGCGCGCAGCCCCTGCTTCTACAGCAGCACCTGCGCGAGGATTGGCACTTCGCGGGCTATGTCGTCTCCGATTGCGGCGCGGCCAGCGACATCTCCGAAGGCCACCACTACACGAAGACCATGGACGAAGGCGTGGCCGCTGCCGTCAAAGCCGGAATGGATATTGTTTGCGGCCTGCCTATGTCGGATGTGAACGTGGAGAATTCCGCGATCTACGAAGCGGCCAAAGATGGCCTGCTTCCGGTGGAGGACATCGATCGCGCCGTACGCCGCCTGTTTACTGCGCGCATGAAGCTGGGCATGTTCGATCCACCTGCGATGGTTCCTTACGCCAAAATCCCGATTTCCGACAACGACACCGAAGCCCACCGCCAGCTCGCGCTGAAGACGGCCAAGGAAACGCTGGTTCTGCTGAAGAACCAGGACAATCTGCTGCCGCTGGGGACAAAATACAAGACCATCGCCGTAATCGGTCCCAATGCCGACAGCGTCGATCCCTTGCTGGGAAATTACAACGGAACGCCCTCTCAGCCCAAGACCGTGCTGGCGGGAATCCGCGCGCGCTTCACCGGCTCCAAGGTCGTCTACGCAGAAGGCTCTTCTCTGACGGGAGCTCCGCTCGTGCCCGTGCCCGTGGCTGTTCTGAAGAGTGACTCCAACCAACCGGGCCTGTCAGCCGAGTATTTCAAAGGTCAATCCTTTTCCGGATCGCCGGTCATGCGGCGTGTAGATCCAGGCGTGGACTTCTCCTGGAGAGCCGGCGCGAGTCCGCAAACGAAGGAAGACTTTTCCGTGCGCTGGACGGGGACCCTGACGCCCTCTGAGACCGGAGACTACGAGGTGGGGTTCGCGTCGACGGACGCTTTCCACATCTGGCTCGACAACCAGCTGATTGGGGAATCCGGCAACAGCGACACCAGTAAGACTCGACTTAAGACTATTCATCTCGAAGCCGGGCACGCTTATCCGGTCAAAATTGAGTGTTCTCAGGAAGGCGCTGCCGGCCGCGTGCAACTCGTGTGGCATGAGCCTGGAGAAAAGAAGGACTACATCGACGCGGTAAACCAGGCCGATCTCATCATTGCGGTGCTCGGCCTTGCCGGCGAACTGGAAGGCGAGGAGATGCCCATCAACGTCCCCGGTTTTTCCGGCGGCGACCGCACCAGCATGGATCTGCCCCAGGCTCAGCGCGACCTGCTCCAGGACCTGGTTGCCAGCGGCAAGCCGGTCGCCCTCGTGCTAATGAACGGAAGCGCGCTGTCGGTCAACTGGGCCGACGAGCACGTCAAGGCAATTCTTGAAGCCTGGTACCCGGGCGAAGAAGGAGGCACCGCCGTCGCGCAGGCGCTCGCGGGCGACTTTTCTCCTGGAGGCAAGCTGCCGCTCACGTTCTACAAATCGACCGATCAGCTCCCGCCCTTTGCGGATTACGACATGAAAGGCCGCACTTATCGCTACTTCAACGGAGAGCCGCTCTATCCCTTCGGCTACGGCCTGAGTTACACCACATTCGAATATCGCAACCTGACCTTCGGCAAGAACTCGCTAGGCGCGCAGGACGATCTTGCCGCCGCCGTTGAGGTGAAGAACACCGGCAAAATGGCGGGTGATGAAGTCGTGGAACTCTACCTCACTCATCCGGGAGTGGACGGCGCGCCCATTCGCGCGCTCGCGGGCTTCCGGCGCGTCCACATCGAGCCGGGCGCCACCCAGCATGTGCAGATCACGGTGGCGAACCGCCAGTTGAGCTACGTCGATCCCAGCGGTACGCGAA
>DASVAJ010000028.1:0-5044 GCA_036376415.1 Terriglobales bacterium | reverse complement strand
GTGCTGATCTATCCCGCCCAGGTGCAGGGAGAGACGGCTGCCTCCGAAGTTATGGCCGGCGTGAAGTTCTTTAATCGGTCACGGAACGTGGACGTGATTGTGGTGGCGCGCGGCGGCGGCTCCGCCGAAGACCTGGCGGCATTCAATGACGAGCCGCTGGCCCGGGCAGTGGCAGCATCCGAAATCCCTGTAATTTCAGCGGTAGGACACGAAACCGACTTCACCATTCTCGACTTTGTCGCCGACTTGCGCGCGCCAACGCCGTCCGCTGCAGCGGAGCTCGTAATCCGCTCTCGCCAGGAGCTGGAGAACCTGGCCGATGGTTTGCAAGAACGGCTCGCCCGAGCTGCTCGCTACCGCCTGCTCATGGCGAAGCAGTCCCTGACGGAGCTCACGCAGCACGGCGCCTTCGCCCGCATGATGGACGGGATCAATCGGCGGCAGCAGAAGGCCGACGACTTGGTGTTTCGACTGGAAAAGTCTCAGCGCAAGTTGATCGAACAGAACCGAAGGCGGTGGGAGCAGGCATCCGCTGCCGTGCGGCACTACGATGCCCGGCGGGTGCTGGCGGGGATCCGGCGGGAACTGGAGTCGCGCACTACGGCTATGGCTGCAGCAATCAAAACGGCTCTGTTCCGCAAAAGGTCGCGGCTGGAGGCGCTGGAACACCAGATCAAAGCGCTCTCGCCAGTAGCCATCCTCGACCGTGGATACGCGCTGGTGTTTGACGCGTCGGGAAACCGGGTGAAAAGTTCCGATCAGGTCCGGGCGGGGGATGAAATCTCGGCACGGCTGGCGAACGGGACCATTTCGGCACGGGTCGAGGGGAAGAACTAGTGGTTTTGTGTGGGGCGGACACTCTTGTCCGCCGACTTCGCGTGACTCCGGCTGTTTCTCTTTGTGAGACTGTGTATTGCTGAGTTCCCCAAAACCTTCACCACAGAGGACGCAGAGGTACACAGAGGAAAACACAGAGTGGGTCCGGGGTCGGTAATTCTTCGATTTCTACGCAACAAGCCGAGCCGGAAACTGCTCCTATTCTCGTGCACTCGATTTACAATGAGCTGCAAGCCGAAAGATCCTTGTTGAAGGAGCACGCTTGCTTTCTGCCGCCGGAACCTGGCCGCATCTGACAGTAATCTCGGTCATCGACATACTGATCGTGGCCGTGATTATCTATGAATTCCTCGCGCTGATTCGCGGCACGCGCGCAGCACTGATCCTGGTTGGTGTCTCGGTTGTCATCCTGGCGTTTTATTTCTCGCGCGTGGGCCAGCTGGTCACGCTCAATTGGCTCATCTCACGGGTGCTGCCTTACGCGGTGTTCGCCCTGATCGTGATTTTTGCTCCTGAAATTCGCCAGGCGCTGGCGCGGCTGGGGCGGCGGCTTACGCTGACGCACAGCTCCGGGGCCGAGGTGGATGCCTACGATGACGTGGTGATGGCGGCCAATCTTTTCTCGCAGAACCAGACCGGCGCGCTGATGGTGATTGAGCGCGAGATTGGCCTGCGCACGTACGTTGAAAGCGGCGTCGCGCTGGATGCGCAACTTTCCTATGACTTGCTAGCAACGATCTTCCGCCCGAGCGCGCCCCTGCACGATGGCGCGGTGATTATTCGCGGAGACCGTGTTTCCGCGGCGGCTTGCTTCCTTCCGCTGTCGATGAACCCCGTGCTTTCGACGCAGCTGGGAACACGTCATCGCGCCGGGATCGGCATCACCGAAGAAACCGACGCGATCGCAATTATTGTGTCGGAGGAAACCGGCAGCATCAGCCTGGCGGTGGGCGGGGCCATCGAGCGCGACCTTTCTGTTGAACAGTTGCGAGACCGTATGGGGACGCTACTGCGGCGGTACGTTCCGCCTACGCCGCTGCCGACTCCGGTCGCCACTAACGCCGGCATGCTCGAAGACGAAAACGAAGTCCCAATGCGTTCCTCGGATTCGCGCTCCAATCCAGGCGGTGGATTATGAGCGCGCGTGATTTCTTCCGGCGCCACGTTTTTCACAATCTCAGTTTGAAGATCACATCTATTGTGCTGGCGGTGGGCTTGTGGCTGGCGGTGGCCAGTAGTCCACCCGCGGAAGTCGCACTCAATGTGGCCATCATCTTCCGGAACATGCCGACCGACATGGAGATCAGTTCCGAGAGCATTCCCAGCGCGCAAATTCGGGTACGCGGGCCCGAAGCCATCGTGCGAAGGCTGCAAGCGGCGGACGTTCGCGCGGAGATTGATTTGACCGGTATCAAGCCGGGCGAACATACGTTCGATCTGACGCATCAGATCAGCGTTCCCGACCGGCTGGAAGTTTCAGAAGTTGTGCCGAGTGAGATCCACGTCGCCTTCGACGCGCGCGCAACGCGCTCGGTTCCGGTACATGCGCGGTTAGCGGGAAATTTCGTAAGCGGATACAAGCTGGCGAAAATCGAATGTGATCCCGCTACGGTTGAAATTACGGGGCCCGAAAATGCAATTGCCTCCGTCGGGGCCGCTACCACAGACCCCATTGATGTAAGTGGCGTGGTCGGCCAGGTTTCCGAGTCGCGTCATGCTTACGTTTCTGATCCCCTGATCCAAGTTACTAATCCACGGTTGGTGCGAGTCACGGTTACTATGGAAAAGGAGTCAGTTCCTTCCAAGAAGCAACCCTGAATGACCTCCCAGACGCGGCAACTTTTTGGCACAGACGGAATTCGCGGAGTAGCGGGAAACTTTCCCCTCACGCGCGAGAGTGTGTTTCTGATTGGGCGAGCGCTCGCGCATGATTTGAGGCGCATCACCGAGAAGCCCAGGGTTGTGATCGGGCAGGACACGCGCGAGTCGAGCGGGTGGATCGCGGACCGACTCGCACTGGGGCTGGTTTCGGCGTGCGTCGAGGTCCATAGCGCGGGCGTGATTACGACTCCGGGGGTCGCTTATCTTGCGCGGTCGCGGAAATTCGACGCGGGGGTGGTGATCTCGGCGTCGCACAATCCGTGGACCGACAATGGAATCAAGGTCTTTTCCGGCGATGGTTTCAAGCTGCCGGACTCGCGGGAACTGGCCATTGAGCACGAAATCTTCACCCTGCTCGAAAAGCCTGAGGACCATCCCGAGCCTGCCGTGAGGCCCGCGCTCAGCCTGCCTGGAGAGCAAGGGCTACGCTCTGCGTACATTCAGTGGCTTGCTGCCGACGCGCACGACGACCTGCGGCATTTGCGAGTCCTGGTGGATTGCGCCAACGGAGCGGCAACGGCCGAGGCGCCGGAACTGTTCCGCGCCTGCGGCGTGCAGGCGAGCTTTATTCATGCAGCGCCGGATGGACAGAACATCAACGAAGGTTGCGGTGCGCTGCATCCCGACAATGTGGCCCGCAACGTTGCGGGATCCAAGGGTGCCTACGATCTGGGAGTAACGTTCGACGGCGATGCCGATCGCGCTCTCTTCTGTGACGCCGAGGGCCGAGTCGTCAATGGCGACGCGGTGCTGTTACTGGCCGCGCGTGACATGAAGGAGCGCGGGATCCTGCCCGGAAACACTCTGGTGGCGACGACAATGTCGAACATGGGGCTGGAAATTGCGCTGCGGAGTTCGGGCATCCGTATGCTGCGCGCCAACGTCGGCGACAAATACGTGCTGGAAGAGATGATGAAGACGGGCGCCACGTTGGGCGGCGAGCAATCGGGGCACATTATCTTTCGCGATGGACAAGCGACTACTGGGGACGGATTGCTCACGGCCCTGCGGGTGATGGAAGTGATGGCGCGCAGCGGGCGTTCCCTGTCCGACCTGGTTGGCGATCTCAAAGTCTTTCCCCAGCGCATTCAGAACGTTCGCGTGCGGGAGAAAGTGCCGTTCGATAGGGTTCCGGAAATTGCCGCTGCCATCGCTGCCGCACAACAGGAACTCGACGGCAAAGGCCGCGTGGTGGTGCGCTACTCCGGGACGGAGACGCTGGCGCGGGTGATGATTGAAGCCGAATCGCAGGACAGGATGAATGCGCTGACGGAAAGCATCGCCTCGGCAATCAAGACCGCGCTAGGCGCGTAGCTTCAGCAACTCCTCGCAAACCCGCTCTGCTACTTGCTCAGGCGAAGCCAAAGGCAGCATCAGCAAGGCATTCGCCGATTCCGACATCATCAGATTGAAGGGCGTATCGTGGGTATCGCCAGCGAGGCGGAAATCTGTGCGATAGAGGATCACCGCCTTTTTCCCATAGGCGTAGCCGCATTCCCAGCACGTGCCCGAGTCGGGGTCGGGACCGTCCATGTTGGCGATGAGGACCTCCGACCAGTCGAGTCCCTTCACATCTTCTTCGAAGATGGCCTTGGCGGTGCGCTCGCGAGGCTCGTGTTCCTGCGGCAGCCAGACCTCGTGACCGGCCTTGATGAACGCGGCGGCGAGCCGGCGATTGAATTCCTGCTCGGCAGCGGTGAAGAGCGGTCCGGCTAGATAGAGTCTCATCGTTGGGCGCTGAAATCGAGAATCCGAAAGCGCGGTAGAATTCTATCGCGCCAGCAACTTTGAATTGAAACGAGGTCCGCAATGAAGTGGATTTTGAAAGCCGTTGTTCTCTCCCTGCTCTTGTGTCCTGTGCTGTTTGCAACCGATCCCGGCCTGCACGTGGTCAAGACTTACAAGATTGGCGGCGAAGGCTGGTGGGACTATCTGAAACTGGACGCCGAAACCCACCGCCTGTTCATCAGCCGCGGCACGCACGTGATCGTGATGGACACAACGAACGGCAAGCAGATTGGCGAAATTCCTGACACTCCGGGTGTCCATGGAATTGCCTTTGCACCCGAGGCCGGCCGCGGCTTTACCAGCAACGGACGCGAAGGCACAGTCAGCATCTTCGACCTGCAAACCCTGAAGCCGCTCGGCAAGGTCGAGAACGTCGGCGAGAATCCCGATGCCATCATTTACGATCCCGCGACCAAGCGCATTTTCACCATGAACGGGCGTAGCCATGATTCAACGGCAATTGACGCAGCAACGGGCAAAATCGTAGGGAAGATCCCTCTCGACGGGAAGCCGGAATTTGCAGTCAGCACCGGGGCCG
>DASVAJ010000010.1:0-5447 GCA_036376415.1 Terriglobales bacterium | reverse complement strand
CGGTCTTCTGCGCTCGCCGAAACCTATGCAGACTGTGGAACCCGACCCCTCAATGAAGAAAGGCTGAACCAGCTTCCGCAAGCAGCTTCTGGCCTACTGCACACGGAAGGCCTTCCATGGCACGCTGCCATATTCCCCCATATCTGCGGTGCCAGCCATCCGGTCGCCCGTCGCGGTGCCTTGAAATGTCCAATGCACCTCATACCCGTCGGTCTGCATTGTGCCCTTCAACTTAATCTGATTGGCTTGCACTTTTCCGATTAGTGCAGCTCTGTAGATCTCGCCATAAAGTGTGCCGGCGATCTCATCCGTCGTTTGTTTCAGTTCGAAACGCTGCGTACCTGTGCCGCATAAGTAGTCGACGAGGACCACCCATGTACCGCTCAACTGTGCGGTTTCTCCCGTCGGAGCTACGGGGTTCTGGTAGCTGTGCGGCTTTGACAATCCCTCGTAGATTGCGTTAGCCACGATCTCTGCCTCTCCCGGAGCCATCATGTACGGCATGATGGTCATGGAACTGGCCATGTGATCGGGTCTCGTGCCTATGGTCTCGCCCACTAAGATGCGAGGCGAACCTGCATCCAACTGCGCCTCCAGTTCCTTGCCCGTGATCTTCAGCGCATCGGCATTCCAATGGAGCCGCAACTGCGGACTGCGATTCGAAAGATCCTCAGGCTGAAGTATCTCAGTCGTTACAGAAGGAAGGCTCTTCACGCGGTTGGCGATGACGTCCAGCCAACTCTGCCACTCTTTCCACTCGGCCTGGTGATCACGCTTGTACCACTGCCTGACGGCGGCAAGCATGCCCATGATCTCTTCCTTGCCGACCTTGTACCCACGTCCATAATTGTGGTGCGGCGCCGCTTGAAACCACACTGCCTGAATCAGATCCGGTCTGCCAAGCAGAACGCCCGCGGCCTGCGGGCCACGCATGCACTTGCCTCCTGAATAACCAACCAATGTGGCGCCGGCCTGCAGGTGGATGTTCGGCGATAAGGGCTCTTCTGCTGCCGCATCCACAAAAACCGGCACCTCCTTTGCAGCAGCGATGCGGCAGATATTCGCAATCGATAGCGGCCCCTTTGCGGCTGCCGGACTCGACATCACGTAGACCATCGCAACCTGAGCCGTCAGTGAGTTCTCGAGTTGTTCGGCTGTCTCAACTTCAACAACTTCAGCTCCCGTCGTACGCACTCCAAAATCGTAGGGATTGCGCGAGTGTTTCGGAATGATCACCTTTGTCTTCTCGCGAACATAAGGAAGAGCCTGGCACTTTTCGATGTCTGCACCTGCAGTGCAGGCTAAAGTCGCCAACGCGATGGCCGCTTCGCATCCGGTGGTCACGACGGCACTGGGCGCGCCCATCAGCGAAGCAATCTCTTTTCCGACGGGGGCCATCAGCTCGTCCAGTTCAACGTAATAGAACGACGCCTCATACATGGCGCGTTTTACCTCCGGAAGCGAGCAGGATCCCGTGATGATGGTGTATGTGCCGCGCGCATTCAGGATCGGCCGCACGCCGATCTCGGTGAACAGGTTCTGCTTTTCATGTCCATTGATCTGCGGAAAGCCTGGCGGAGCCTGAAAGCCCTCGGCGCTTGCTGGCGATAGAGGTGCCGCCACTGCCGCCGGGATCGCAGTGGTCGCAAGACCGAAGGCGGAAAGCGCCCCCGATGCCTGCAGCATCCTGCGACGTGTGATCTGTTTTTCTTCGCCGAACGGACGCATAGGTCTCCCTTTCACCAAATGTTGGACGACACGCAGATCTTCATGAGCGCCATCAGCGTTCAGATATAAGCGATCACATCGATCTCGACGAGGGAGTTGCCTGGAACACCGCCTGCCGGAGCTACGGTTGTGCGCACCGGCGGCGTATCGCCGAATCGTCCTTTGTAGGCCTCATTCATGCCTGCATAGTCCTTCAGGTCGTTCAGAAAAACACTGACCTTCAGCACCTTCTCCATGGATGAGCCTGCTGAGTTCAGATTCTGCTCAATCTCGTCCAGCACGGCCTTGGTCGCCACCTGAATCGTCCCCGGCTTGTGATAACCCACTCCGGCGAGAAACAGCAGGTTTCCATAGGACACTGCGGCATTGAAGAGCGGCGGCGCTTCACCGGCCTTCCGGTTCGCGCCATACCCGTAAGCTTTCTTTTCCATCTTCGAGCTCTTTTGCGCGACTGCCTCCGCTGTCGCCATAGTTGCCGCGCCCGCCGCAATCGCCGCGCCTTTCAGCATGGACCGCCGTGTCTGCTTTCCCATTCCATCTCCTCGCTTCTTTTGAAATTCCTAACTAACAGCCTGAGACGTGCGTGCTTTCATCAACACGCTACGCAGCCTCGTTGCCACAATGTGTTCTTCTCCTTCTTGCAGCATCCATGTGGAGAGAACGATAGAGTTCGATGTGCCAGTAAGCCCTCGTCCGTCCGTTCCAGTGGCGGGATTCAATTCAATCGAAGGCGTGCCCTTACGTAATTCTTCGGCGACCTGCAGCGGCGTGATGCCAAGGTGGTTCGGGTCGATATCGATGATGAGGTGCGGCACGCGATTGGCAATCGGAGGCGTGAAGACGCGGATCTTCACAGATGGAATCGATGCGAGCGCGTGCTGAATCACCTCTGTGCGTCGTAGATACTCCGCTTCCAGCTTCTCATCGCTCTGATCGAGCAACCAGTCGACCGCCGCCACCATGCCAACGATCTGTTCCTTCGCCACCTTCATGCCGCGTCCGACAGCATCGCTGTTCGGATTGTCATTCTGTGTGGCAAGTTCGATCAGATCCTTCCGGCCCAGGAGCAGGCCTGCGTTTTGCGGGCCACGAATTCCCTTGCCGCCAGAAAAACACACGAGGTCAAAGCCCATCCCGGTGTAGTTCCAGAGATTGCTGATGGGCGGAACATCGGCGGCAGCATCCAGATGACATGGCACCCCATGCTCGTGTGCAATGCGAAGCCACTCTTCGCGGCCAATCTCGCCGCCCTCGGCTGCGTTGAAGAAGTTCGTCATGACCGTGCGGTCGCTGAGCGAACGGCGGTAGTCGTCAGCCGTGACAACCTCCCGGATCACTATGTTGCATAGCTGCATGGCGTGGTCGTATTCGTAGCGATGCGCCTTCTGCACCACGATTTCGTTCTTATGCCCTGAGACCTTGGCGGGGATTGCCTCCGGCGGCAGCGCATTCGCCTTCGCGATGCAGGCCGCGGTCGCCAGCGTAAGTGCAGCAGACGCTCCGGAGCTGACAAGCGCCGCCTCGCAGCGAAGCCGCCGCGCAAGATACTCGCCCGCAGCCGTTTGCAGATCCTTCAGCCTCACTGGATGATAAGCCGCCCGTTCGACAGCCCGGCGCACGGAAGCAGGCATCACAGCCGCCGTCAGGAAGGTATACGTGCCCGCTGCATTGATGATCGGCTGCACGCCCAGCTTTGCGTAGTAATCCTCGGCCGCTGGTTCCGTCGTCGCGGACGCCCCAACGGGCAGCGCGGCGCCCATGGCAACAGCCGGGCCGTAGCCCAGGAATTTGCGCCGTGAGATCAGCATGCCATTCTCGCCGTCCGCCGCCATCTTCTCTTTCGTGCAAAGAGCGCGCCGCTTCAAATCCTTTGCCTCGCTTCCGGTAAGCACTCAGATCCTGCCGAACTTCTCCACGGCTTCCACAATCGAGCGATACTTCTCGATGAACGGATACATCGAATGCTCGGAGTTGTCCAGCATCTGCGCCTTGATCAGCACGTCAGCCGCGTTCGCCTTCGGAACGACAACCACTCCGTCCTGGTCTGCGACAATAACATCTCCTGCATCGACGGGTACCCCATCGCACACGATCGGTATATTCGCTCCGGCAAAACGGTAGTGCCCCACGGATGTGGAAGGCACAGGCCCAAGCGCATACACGGGAAACTGAACTCGCTTCAACTGCGGAATATCGCGGACTCCGCCGTCAATCACCGCTCCGGCGTAGCCACGCACCGACATCGCCGTTCCCATCAGGCCGCCCATCCCGGCAATATCAGAACCACCTTCTACGGTCATTACATAAACGGATCCGCTCCCGCCGCTATCGATCGCCTTGAGCATTCCGGTAAGCGCGTTGGAATCGTGATTCTCTTCCGGCTTGAGCAGGACCGTAACAGCCGTGCCGGCAAACTTGGTAGGAAAGATCGCCTGCATGCGATGCGACATGTACCGCTTTTCATGAAGGAGCTGCTCGATCGCATCGGAGACTGACGCGGCCTCCACGTGACGATACGCATCCAGCATCTGCTGCGGATGCGCCTTGTATTCGGCCGCCGTCATCGGCGTGTCGGCCCAGCTTGCCGCGCCGATAACGCTTGCGGCCGCAATGCAGATGGTCAGGATAAGTCCTGTCCTGCGTCTGGTCCTCACCAAATCCCCCGCTTCATCTCAAAGATTGACTGCGATAAGTTCAGCGCTAGCAGTCTACAATGCAACGCGTAAACGGGCGGCATCGGTTCAGACTGCGTCATCACTGCCGGTTTCAAGTTGCAGCGGTTTTTCAGGATGAACGAACAGCCACGCTACTGCTGCAACTACGGCAAGCAACGCTGCCAGACCAAAGGAACTCGTCCAGCCGGCTCGCTGCGCAATCCATGGTGTGAGCGATGCCGTGACCGCGCCGCCGATTTGTGCCCCCATGTTCACGATGCTCGAAAAAAGTCCGGAAGACCGTCCTGCCAGGTCCACCGACACCGACCAGAATGAACTCTGTGAAAAGTAGAGCGTGCCCGCGCCGGCGGCAAGAATGAGCCCGGCCGCGCCTGCACTGGCTGCCTGCGAGCCCAGCACGAGAAACACGGCGGTTCCTAGAAGCGCGACCGCGGCCAGGCCACAGCGCCCTGCGCGAAGCCCCCAGCGAAGGGTGATCCAGTCGCTGATGACGCCGCCCGCGAGGCAACAGATCGTCATCGAGAGGAACGGCAACATGGTAAACAGCGCGCTTGTCTTCAGATTGAGACCTCGCACCTTCGTCAGATAAAGAAAAAACCAGCTAAAGAAAATCCATGCAATATAGCCGAAGCTGAAGTAGGCAACCATGAGTGCGGCCAGATCGCGCCTCTGAAAGAGCCTTGCAAACGAAATGCGTCTTACAGAAGATTCTTCCTGGGACTTTGCAGTGGCGGGCAGCTCAGGGGGAAAGCCGGCCATCAGGTCCCGAATCTCCGCCAGCTCTTGGCCACGCACGTATGGATGGTCCTCTGGAAAGTCGCGCGACAAGCACCACCACACGATGCCTACTGCGATACCAACACCGGCACTGAACCAGAACGCAGCCCGCCATCCGTGATGCGCGATCAGCCAGTTCAAAAGCGGCGGCGTAAGTCCGCTGCCCGCGCCTACACCCGCAAAGATCAATCCGTTGATGAACCCGCGTTCGCGAAACGGAACCCACTGTGCCACAAATTGATTTGCCGCCGGGTAAATCACCGCCTC
>DASVAJ010000004.1:0-3641 GCA_036376415.1 Terriglobales bacterium | reverse complement strand
CGGCCACAACATCCGAACCAGTTCGTGCTGCGCGCACAAGCGAAAGATGCCCTTCGTGCAGAGCGCCCATCGTCGGCACGAGTCCGAGTCGCGTGCCGCGCACGCGGGCCCGTGAAAATGCGTGAACCTCCTCAATTGTGTGTACAAGTTTCACAACGTGCGCGTCTCAGCGTCCCGATGAGGAACAAGCATGAGAATACAGCAGTTCGCGCCGACAACGCCGTGCGCGCAGACGCCGCGCGGTATTTCTTGTGGTCGTTTTCTTCGAGTCCTTTGCCAACTTTGCGGTTAGACGCTCCGCCGCTAGAACCACGTAGATTGCCGATATGTGCGGTACTGGTCGCCGAATGTAGCTTCGAGCACGCTTGCCTCTTTGCGCGCCCGCCAGATCTGCATTGGCACGATCACGACAAAAATCAGCAACCAGATCGGGCGTCCGAGGGCGAGAATGAGCCCGGCAATTACAGCTGACCCAAATACGTAGACGGGATTGCGAATTTTGGAGTACAGTCCGCGACTCACCAACTGGCGCGCCTGCGCTGTAACGGTCAGCGACGCCCCAAGCTGAAATCGTGCGATGCTCCAGAAGACGAAACCGATGACCAGCAGTATCAGACCCGTCGTCCGCATAGCTGCCGAGGCTGGAATCGACTGCTGCCACACGATCGCGCCCAGCGCGGTCCCCACCACGACAGTCAGAATGATGTTTACGATGAACTTGCCCATGCGGCTGAGAGATTAAATCACCCGGCGGCTCGCCGCAAGCGCGGCTTAGGATTGCGTGTCCGGTCAGAACACCGGCGCGAGGTTGTGCATCTTCTGGTAGAGCTTGCGATCCACGGTGCGGAGAATTTCTTCCACGCTGGTTCCGGTGACGTAAGCCGCCATCCCCCAGTCAAAACTCAACTGGTGGCTGCTGCCGTTTGCGTTGTTCCATTCGTCAACCAGGCGCAACAGGCGCTGCAGCGGCGAGTCGGCCTGTTGCTCCGTCGTATCAGCCATCACGACCAGAAACTCATCTCCGCCATGGCGGAAGATCAGGTCTCCGCCGCGAAAAACATTCTTCAGCATCTTCGAGAAGTCCCCCAGCACGCGATTGCCTTCCATGCTGCCCAGCTTCGCGTTCAGCTCGCGGAAATTGGCGATGTCGATGCTGAGGAACGTAAGCGGCTCTCCGGTACGGTTCGACCTCGCCAGTTGATGCGATATCAGTTCATTCAACGCTCGGCGGTTTAAGAGCTGCGTCAACGGATCAATGAGCGAAAGACTTTCCAGCCGCTCATTCAGCACTAGTTCCCCAATTAACGCCCTGCGCGTGGCATTCAGCGTCATTCGCTGCGAAAGGATGTAGACGTTGAACAGAACAATGAGACAGATGAGGCCAAAGAACAGTTGCGGAAAGTACGAGTGCTCGAATTTCAGGATCAGTTCCGATCCTAAGGCACCGTTGATGTTCGGTGCCAGCAGCGCCAGGAAGCCCCCAGTTAGGACAAGGATGACAAGGCTCCCGATCGACCACAACTGCAGGTCGCGGCTGGAGAGTTCCTGAATCTGTCGTTGAATTTCTTCGGCGCGCGCCAACATCGACGGCTGTTCTTGCCTGGCCTGCGACATCCATCCCCCCCGTAGCGCAGAGACACTTCGCGAATGAATAGCTGTTCTATAGATTGTGCCGCATGGAGTGCCCGAAGTGAGCACTGGGCGCATTACTTTGGTAAGAAGCAGGCATTTCGACATTGCGCTCTCGCAAGCAAGAAACGATGTGTTTAAATCGGCTGGTGCGTCTCGGCGAAACCCTCAGAACCGCCATTCAACAACTGACACAGAACGGCGTTCCCTCTCCTCGCATGAATGCCGAGCTGCTCCTGATGTTTATCCTGGATTGCGACCGCGCATATCTTTATGGGCATCCCGAGCGGGAACTGACTCCGGACGAGGAATCGCGCTACTCCATCGCCCTGGCAAAGCGCTCCACCGGAGTTCCGGCGCAATACATCACCGGACACCAGGAATTCTGGGGCATGGATTTCATTGTCTCGCCGGCGGTGCTGATTCCCCGGCCGGAAACCGAGCATGTAATCGAGGAAGTGCTGAAACTGGCTCGTGCTCCCCACGATTCGCCTGCGCGCAAGCTGCGGATCATTGACGTCGGGGCGGGCTCCGGCTGCATTGCGCTGGCGCTCGCCAAAGAGCTTCCAGAGGCCGAGATCCACGCGGTTGACATCAGTCCCGCCGCCCTCGAGATCGCCCGTGCCAACGCCGCCCGCAACCAGCAAACGCAACGCGTCCACTTCCATGAAGGCGACCTGCTCTCGGGCATTGAACCCGAGTCTTTCGACTTCGTGGTTTCAAACCCGCCTTACGTGGGGGAGTCGGAGGAGGAGCAAGTCCAACTCGAGGTCCGCAAATTCGAACCGCGAATGGCCGTATTTGCCGGCCACAGCGGCCTCGACATCATCCGACGCCTTATTCCCCAGGCCCAGCACGCGCTTCGCCCCAGCGGCTGGCTGGTGATGGAGATGAGCGGCACCATCGCCGATCAGGCCCGGCAACTCGTGGCCGATTGGAATGGCGTCCACATTATCAACGACCTGCAGTCCATCCCTCGCGTACTTGCCGCCCAGAAACGTCCGCTGGTACGGCAATGAGCTACCGACTTAGGTAATCTGTTCCTGCGCTTTGGCCGGACTAGACTAGAAATCGGCAAGCCCTCCCCTACCAAAAGAGTTGTCGAATGAAGTTTTCCAAGGTACACATCGCAATCGCCGCCGGGGCAGGACTGCTGGTCCTGTTTGGGTTTTTCGGCTACCTCATGTGGCTGAATAACCAGCCGCCGGTGCTGGCAAAATCACCCGATGTCGATCCCCTTACCAAGATTCCGCTCTCCCTTGACCTCAATCCCATGCGCGACCGCTCGTCAGAGCGTGCCGCGAATGAGTTTCTGCGGGCGATGCGCGAAGGGAAATGTCACGATCAGCTCGACGACTGGTTGCACGATTTTCGCCGTAAACGTGCCGCCTTCATTTGCGACTCCGAATCGGCGCACCCGCTGGTTTCCTGGAAGATTGTGAATTGGGAAGACGACCCGCCGTTGCGCATCCTTACCTACACCGGCAAGCGCAATAACGAAGTTGCGGGATATCAAGACCAGATCTCGGTCACGCTCGACGACCGCAGCGGGGCCTGGGTTGTCTCCAGCTACGACGCGATGTACTGAACGCGGCTATTCAGCCGCGTAGTTCGGAGCTTCCCGCGTAATCATCACATCGTGAACGTGACTCTCGCGCAGCCCCGCGCCGCTGATTCTCACAAAGCGCGTCTTCTGTAATAGCTCCGGAAGGCTAGAGCACCCGCAATAGCCCATCCCGGATTTCAATCCGCCAACCATCTGATAAAGGATCATCGAAACCGATCCGCGGTATGGGACGCGGCCTTCGATTCCTTCCGGCACCAGCTTCGCCAGCCGGTTGGGCTCAGCTCCCATGTTGGGCACTGCGGCCGAGGCTTCTTCGGACGCGCTCTGGAAGTAGCGCTCGCTCGATCCCGCCGCCATTGCGCCCAGGGATCCCATGCCGCGATAAGACTTGAAAGTGCGGCCTTGATACAGGATCAACTCGCCCGGGCTTTCGTCAGTTCCGGCA
>DASVAJ010000095.1:0-38611 GCA_036376415.1 Terriglobales bacterium | reverse complement strand
GTAGCGCTATACCGTCCTCGGCTGGATAGGGCGGGCACGAATTAGAGCTACTGTATCGACGAAATTGCGCCGGGGTCAAGTAGTAAAACACCATATCTTGTGGGTATCTAGGCCTAAACCCATTATCCTGAAGGCGCTATGCAGCTTCCGGATGAACTCAGGGCGCGGGTCGGAAAGGAGGGGATGAATCGCGAGAGCGGATTTAGCCTACCCCATGAAGGCCGGGCGGCACAACGAAAATTCCACACTGACTGCAAAGGAAAACGGGCCGTGAAATGGGCTCCCCCACTTCTCGCCGCGTTTGCGAGACGCGAAGATTACGGCCGGATCTCCACTGCCGTTCCATCGTCCACCAGTCTCCAGATTTCCTCGATTTCCTGGTCGGTCACAGCGATACAGCCGTCGGTCCAGTCGTGAGCCCGGTGTGCCGCGCCGATCCAGCCGTAGCCGTTCGGCAGTCCATGAATGAAAACATCTCCGCCCGGCAAAACCCCCAGCTGGCGCGCCCGATGCCGGTCCGCCGCATTCGGATAAGAAATGTGCAGCGCCCGGTGAAACTGGCTGTGCGCGTTGCGCCAGTCTACGGTGTAAACGCCTTCTGGCGTCTTGTGGTCTCCTTGCCTTTGTTTGGGCCCGACCGGGTTACCCCCCAGCGCGATCTTGTACGTCTTCAGGACGTGACCGGCATGCATCAACTCCATGGTGCGGTTTTTCTTGTGAACGATGATGCGGTCGGCGTGGGGTTCAGCAAGAAGCGGAATGGTAGAAATGGCCGCTAGGAGCGCCAGAACCAATCGGGATTGGAGCACCGTCACAGAATACTTCAACCCTGCAGTTTCTCGGGCTTACTAAAACGCATCGATTCCGGTCACGCTCTGCCCGATGATCAAGGTGTGAATGTCGTGGGTGCCCTCGTAGGTTTTGACCGATTCGAGGTTCGCCATGTGGCGGAAGATCGGGTACTCATCGGCCACGCCGTTCGCCCCCAGGATGTCGCGTGACAGCCGCGCGCACTCGAGCGCCATCCACACGTTATTGCGCTTGGCCAGCGAGATGTGCTGGTGTTCGACTTTGTCCTGGTCTTTCAGCCGCCCTACTTGCAGCACCAGCAGCTGGCCCTTGGTGATCTCGTTGATCATCCACGCCAGCTTTTCCTGGATTAATTGATGCGAGGCGATGGGCTGATCGTGAAACTGTTTGCGGAAAAGCGAATACTGCAGCGCGCAGTCATAGCAGGCCATGGCTGCGCCCACGGCTCCCCACGCGATTCCATAGCGAGCCTGGTTGAGGCACATCAGCGGCGATTTCAACCCGCCTGACTTCGGCAGCAGGTTCGACGCTGGAACGCGCACGTCCTGCATGGAAAGCGAAGACGTCACCGAGGCCCGCAACGACCACTTGCCATGTATGTCTTCAGCCCGGAACCCCGGCCGATCCGTTTCGACCAGAAATCCGCGAACCCGGTTGTCTTCGTCCTCTATCTTGGCCCAAACCACCGCCACGTCGGCAATCGAGCCGGAAGTGATCCACATCTTCTCGCCGTTAAGCACGTACTCCTTGCCGGACTTCCGTGCGCGGGTGCGCATGCCGCCGGGATTGGAACCGAAGTCCGGCTCGGTGAGTCCAAAACATCCCAGCTTCTCGCCCGATTGCAGCGCCGGCAGCCAGGTTTGTTTCTGCTCATCGCTGCCGAAGGCGTAAATGGGATACATCACCAGCGCCGACTGCACGCTGACAAACGAACGCACGCCCGAGTCGCCGCGTTCCAGTTCCTGCATCACCAGCCCGTATTCCACATTCGACATCTCCGCGCAGCCATAGCCCTTCAGGCTCGCGCCAAAGAAGCCAAGCTCACCCATAGGCTTGACCAGTTCGCGCGGAAAACGGCCGGCGCGGTTGCATTCTTCAATGATGGGAATGAGGTTGTCTTCGATGAATTGCCGCGCGGTGTCGCGGACCAGGCGCTCCTCGTCACTCAGGAGCGTGTCAAATTGGATGAAATCCACGCCGCGGAACTTGATGGCCATGGCCGGCTCGATTCTGCTTCCGTGCAGAGGTCTAGAGGTTGCTTTCGTGTGCCTTGGTGCCCTGAGCGGTCATTGCAATCAGACCACCAGGGACACCGAGGTCCACCAAGGACCGACGGCAGGGAAACGTTAGACGTTAGCAGAGCCGAATAGGCGGGTCAAACCGTGGTTCCCCTGTGACACTCCGTGTCCTTTGTGGCGAACGACTTTTCTTCCGCACCTGGGTTTACAACTCTTTTACACGATTACGACAGGGGAATTCTGCACCCCGCATCTATACTTATGCAGCGCAAAATGGCATCCAGACTCAAATTCGCGGCGGGGTTGGCGGTCCTAGTGCTCAGTATTTCCGCGTCAGCCGCTGACCTGACGCTTAAAGCGCCTGTACTCGATCGCGGCTTTCAGGACATGTACAACCTTGATTTCGGCGGCGCCCACACGCTCTTTGCCCAATGGGAGCAGAGCCATCCTGACGATCCCATGGGCCCGACGGCGGATGCTGCCGGCTTCCTGTTTTCCGAGTTCCACCGCCTGGGCGTGCTCGAATCTCAATTCTTCGAACTGGATAAGCGCTTTGAGAACCGCCCGAAGCTCACCCCCGACCCGGTTGTCCGCCGGCAGTTTGATGCTGCCATTCAGAAGGCAAGCGCGTTGGCACATGCGCGCCTGACAAAGAACTCCAAGGATGAAGACGCCCTGTTCTCGCTGACTCTCGTCAATGGGCTGCAAGCCGACTACGCCGCGCTGATCGAAAAGCGCAATCTGGCTTCACTGCACTATACAAAGGAAGCGACCGCCTGGGGCCAGCAAACCTTAGCCGTCGATCCTCATAACTATGACGCCCATATCGCCGGCGGCATTGCAAAATACCTGGTAGGCAGCCTGTCCGCTCCGGTGCGCTGGCTGGTGCGGTTGGGCGGCGTTCCGGGCGACAAGCAGGAAGGCGTGAAGGAACTTAAACTGGTCGCCAACCACGGACACTACCTCGCCCCGTTCGCCGATATTCTGCTCGCTATCGCCTACGTCCGCGACCATGACAAACAGCACGCCCGTGAAATCCTCGCCTCCTTGCGCGACCAATTCCCGGCCAATCCCCTGTTCGCACAGGAGATGGCGAAGCTGGATGCGGCAAAATAGAGCGGTTTCAGGCTTCAGGCTTCAGGCTTCAGATCCTCTAGTCGTGAAACTCTTTTCTTCCAACCACCGCCGTCAATCTATGCTCACCGGATAACCTCCGAGCCTGAAGCCTAGAGCCTGACGCCTGAAGCCTGGAGCCGCATTTTCGTACTCCTTTAACAATCCCCAGCTAAATTCCTCCCGAGATTTTACGAGGATGCCGCTGTCTTATACTGAGGCAGGCCGCTTGGAGGTTTGTATCAGGGCACGGCTTCAGCCGTGCCGCAACTTGCGTTGGGAAGTTAGGCTTTAGCCGCTGACGTGGGCGCCTAAAGGCGCACAAGCATCGAGAGGCGAAATTACGGCAGGCCTGAAGGCGTGCCCTGATACAAAAGGATTCTGGCAAAACTCCTGCTCATTTCCCATCCGCCATGCATCGTGCGTCCGTTGACAATCCGGCGTACTACATCAACCGCGAGCTTTCGTGGCTGAAATTCAATCGCCGCGTGCTCGAAGAAGCGCAGGACGAAAATAATCCGCTGCTCGAGCGCCTGAAGTTCCTGTCCATCAGCGCCAGCAATCTCGACGAATTCTTCGAAGTGCGCATCGCCGGCCTGGTGCAGCAGATTGAAGATGGTTACACCGAAGCCGGGCCCGACGGCCTCACCCTGCTTGAAGAGCGCGACCTGATTTCCGAAGAGGTGCACCAGTTCGTCGCCGAGCAGTACCAGTGCTGGAACGAAAGCCTGCGCCCGCAGCTGTCGCAACAAGGCATCCGGGTTCTCGGGCTCAACGAACTCGACGAAACCGCTCGCATGTTCGTCCAGGAGTACTGCGAGCGCGAGCTCGATCTGCTGCTCACCCCGGTCACGGTCGATCCCGCGCATCCGTTTCCCCGTGTCATTAACAAGGCTTTGTGCGTGGCATTTCTGCTGCGCCGCCGCCGCCGCTCCTCGCTGACCTACACCGGTGTGGTGACGGTCCCGCGCTCCTTGCCGCGACTGGTCCGGCTGCCCTCGCAGGATACGGTGGACTTCATCTTTCTGCATGACCTGGTCGCTTTTCACGCCAGCCGCATGTACAACGGATACGACATCATTTCCGCGGCGGCGTTCCGGGTTACCCGCAACAGCAACCTTTATCTGCAGGAAGAAGAATCCCGCAATCTGCTCGAATCCGTCCGCACGGAATTGCACAACCGGCGCAAGGGCGATGCCGTTCGCCTCGAAATCGAAGCCGATGCCGATCCGGAGATCATCGAACGCCTGCGCAGCAACTTCGGCCTGGAACCCTGGCAGGTGTTCCGCGCGGAAGGACCGGTCAACCTGCCGCGCCTGTTCAACATTTACGAGCAAACGGACCGTCCCGACTTGAAGTACAAGCCCTTTGCTCCGCGCGAACTGCGCTTGACCGCGAAATCGCAGGACCTGTTTGAAGAGCTGCGCCGGCACGACATTCTGTTGCACCACCCGTTTGATTCCTTCGATTCGGTCGTCTCCTTCATCGAGGCAGCCTCCGAGGATCCTAACGTGCTCTCCATCAAGCAGACCCTGTATCGCACCAGCGAGAACTCCCCGATCGTGCGCGCGCTGATGGATGCGGCCGCTAAGAAAGAAGTCACTGCGGTTATCGAACTGAAGGCGCGGTTCGACGAAGCCTCCAACATCCGCTGGGCGCGCGCTCTCGAAGACGCCGGCGTGCAGGTGTTTCATGGCCTGGTCGGCCTGAAAACCCACTGCAAGCTTTCGCTTCTGGTGCGGCGCGATCCCGACGCGATTTCGCGCCGCTACGCGCACCTCGGCACAGGAAATTACAACTCGACTACCGCGCGCTTTTACACCGACCTGAGCCTCATGACCTCCGATCCGGAGATCACGAACTCAGTTCACGATGTCTTCAGCTTTCTGACCGCGTATTCCGAGCACGGCAGCTACGCGCCGCTCATGGTTTCTCCGGTAAATATTGCGGAACACAGCCTCGACCTGATCGCCCGCGAAAGCGATCACGCGCGCTTTGGCCGCCCCGCGCGCATCGTTGCCAAGATGAATGCCTTGCTGGACAAGAACGTCATTGCCGCACTCTACGCGGCCTCGCAAGCCGGTGTCGAGATTGACTTGATTGTGCGCGGCATGTGCGCGCTGCGGCCGGGAATCCGCGGCGTGAGCGATCGCATTCGCGTGCGCAGCATCGTCGGGCGCTTTCTCGAGCACAGCCGCATCTTCTATTTCGCCAATGGCGGTGCCGAAGAAATCTATCTCTCCAGCGCCGACTGGATGCCGCGCAACCTCTACGAGCGCGTGGAGGTGATGTTCCCGGTGAAAGACCCCATGCTGCGCGAACGCATTCACCAGGAGATCCTCGCCGCCTATCTCGCGGACAATCTCAAAGCACGGGTGCTGCGCCGCGATGGCTCGTATGCTCGTGCCTGGCAGCTGGCGGGCAAGCGCAAGCCGCCGGTCCCCGGTTTCAGCGCCCAGGATTTTCTTATAGGGGTGGCGGAAGGCAAGCAGACCATCGATGCTATTCCCAGCGCCGGCGCGCCCAAACGGCGCTGGCAACGAAAGGTGCGTAAGATCTCATGATCATTTATTTTGTGCGGCATGCCAGCGCGGGAGAGCACATCGCGAATCCCAAAAAAGATGAGAAGCGTCCGCTCGACCCCGACGGTATCGAGCAGTGCGGCCACATGGGACGCGCCCTGGCCGCAATCAACGCCCAGCCGGACGTGATCATTTCCAGTCCGCTCAAACGTGCTACTCAGACCGCATCGCTGATTGGCAACGAGATAGGGTTCGAAGGTAAGCTGCAGCTGGAACCAGCCATGCGCCCGGAGGCCTCCTTCGCCGACTTCCGCCGCATGCTCGAAAAATATCCCAAGCACGAAGCGGTCATGGTGGTGGGCCATAACCCCAGCATTGCCGAATTCCTGGCGCGGATCATTAACCAGTCCGGCAATGAAGCCCTGATCGAATTCAAGAAAGGCGCAGCCGCGCGCGTGGAAACCGATCGCGGGGCCGCCACCCTGAACTGGCTGTTTACGCCCAAGATCGCCCGCTCGATTCAATCCGCAGCCAAAACGGCCGCGGAAAAATCACATCCGAAAACTTCGCGGAAATAGGCTCGTTCTCTCTCTACCGCCCACAATTCCAGGTCCACGCTTATGGGGCGCTTAGGGATCAGGAGCAGTTGCACCGCGGCTTCCCGAATGCGCACCCGGACGGTCTTGAGGCCTCCGCTCCGCCCCAGGTTCAGCGCCCAGGCCAGCCGTAACAGCAGCGACGCTTTGGCAATTTGTTTCTGATCCGGCGGCGGCAGCGCCTCGATGACCGCATCGCCAGTCGCGGGACGGGACTTTCCCAGATAGCGGGCGACGGCGGCAATAATCCGCCGTTGCTCCGGCGTGTACCCCAGAATCTCGGAATGCGAAATGATGTAGTAAGTGTGGCGATGCCGCCCGGTTCGGTTGACGTAGTCGCCCACTTCGCAGAGCATGGCGGCGGCCGCCAGCCATTCTTTGTACTCCGCTGGCAAGCGATGAATGCGCCGCAGATCCATGAATAGTTTCATCGCCGATTCGCGCAGCCGGGTCGCGTGCTCACGGTCGACGTGATAATGCTGAACCGTCGCGAGAATTGAGTCTTGCCGCTCCGACTCGACCTGCCTCCCGGAACGGGTGGCGTGGTCGTAATCGGCCGCCATCTGGGCGAGAAGCCCGTCGCGCAGGCCGAGCGGCGAAAAACGGAAGCCGCCCAGCTTACAGCGCTCCAGCAATTCGGAGTACACGACGGCGCCCGCAACGATGATCTCGGCCCGCCGTACCCCAATGCCGGGAATGCCGCGCCGCTTTTCAAGCGGAAGCCGGGCCAGCATCTTGGCGATGCGCCGCATTTGCAGGTGCGTCACGCTCATGGCTCGCTGGCTCTTGGCTCGGTACAAGCCATTGCAAACCGTTGCCAGGGATTCGGCTGTTCCCGAGGTCGCGAGGATGACTCGCGGCCGTGCTTTGATAATTCTCGGCGCCACCCGCCCAATTTCTCTTGCAATTAATCCGCGCAACTGCCGTATCTCCGACTTGCGCGCCGGATCATGATGCACAAAATCGTTCGTAAGCCGCACTGCGCCCAGGGGAAGGCTGACGGTTTCCTGGATGTGCCCCTTCTTGGACAGCGTCAGCTCGCAACTGCCGCCGCCGAGGTCAACCATCAGCACCGGCGACGAGTTGACGCGCAGGCTGGCGGTCAGGCCGAGATGGATGAGACGCGCTTCTTCCAGGCCGGAGATTATCTCGACTTTCCAGCCGGTGGCCGAACGTACCCATTCCAGAAATGACCGCGAATTGCGCGCATCGCGCAGGGCGCTGGTTGCCACCACCCGCACCGCATCCGCCCCGGCGCGTTGTGCAGCGCGATGGAAGCGGCGCAGAACTTTCACCGTCAGCGCAATCGCCTCGGGCGAGAGAAAGCCGCTGCGGAAAACCGACTCGCCCAGCCGGACGACTTCGCGGTCTTCATGGATTTCTTCCAGACGGTGCGAGCTCAGCCTCGAGATCTTCAGACGAACGGAGTTGGAGCCGATGTCAACAGCGGCGAAGGTTGGCATTCAGCAACAGTGTAACTGCTTGCGAGATGGTGCGTACGCGAGTTTAAGCTGCCGCCGTGGCTTGGGCAGCCAGGGACGCCGATGTGGCCGGCTTTGGCTCTGCGGAGTGAACGTGCAGCTTCTCGATGGCGGCCAGCGCCCCATGGAGCGCCGCGCTCGCGCGCCGGAACCGGGCGCGGCTGATATTCTGCAGGGCGGATACCAGCGCCGAATCGCGCACGCCGCCGAACAGCTTCTTAGCCCGGGCCTCAAGCTTCAGCACGTCATGCCATTGCCCAATTTCATCCTGCGCGCGCTTCAGTTCATCAATAAACGCCGCCGCGCCTGGCGTGTCTCCCGCCAACTCCGCCAGATAGCGCGCCCGCTTGGCGGCAATTCGGCACGCGTGCAATGACTGTTCGTTCATGGCCGAGGCTTGCGGCTTCGGCAGCCGCTTGAAGGCAAGCTGCAGGGCATCAGCTCCGTCGAACCGCATGTCCTTTTTGGCGCGACCCAGGCGCTTACGAACCTTTCGCACTCGATCGGAAGCGAAGCTTTTCGCCAGCTTCTTGGCGCGGCGTGCCTTCTCTTCCCGAAGCTGGTGCATCAATTCGGCGCGGTGATTCTGGCGATCGGGCATTTTTAGTTCGTCGAGGAACGCCAGCTGAACATCGAGGTCGCGCAGTTTACCGGCTTTCTTCCTCAGTTTCGAGAGTTGCTTCAGCAGCTTGCTCTTGTTTCCAGACTCCGGCACAAACTCCTCAACCAATGCTTCCACCCGCCGGCTATGGGTGCGGAAGCGGTGCACACTGTGAATGTCGGCTTTCTTCGAGATTCGCCCGAGATAGCGGCTCATCCGGGAAAAAACTTTGCCGCTCTCTTGCATTGCAGAGTTCAGGTGGCGGCGGTTGGCTCCGTCAGCGTGCATAAGAAAATGGGATTGTTTTGCAGGAGCGCCGGAAAGAAGCGCTTTTCCAGGCACGCGAGATTGTAACATCGCATTCAACGTTTGCCTCAGCAATTTTCATGACCGCTTTACGTTGCTTAAACACCGTGTCCTCAACTGCTTAGATGCGGTTTAGCAAAAGTTCAATATGGCCCGCACCGCGCCCCAAAGCCGGCATCTCCTCAGCCCGCTTCTTCGCTACAATCGACCCATGCCTGTCGCCGTTCAGTGCCGCGATCTCCGTAAAGTCTATGACGGCAAAGTCGAAGCCGTGCGCGGGCTGAATCTCGAGATTCATGCCGGCGAGTGCTTCGGACTGCTTGGTCCGAATGGCGCGGGAAAAACCACGACCATCGAGATTCTGGAAGGCCTGCTCGAGCCGACCGCTGGCGACGTGACCATTCTCGGGCAGACCTGGCAAAGCCATCCCCGTGATTTGCGGGAGAAGATCGGCATCTCGCTGCAGGAAACGCGGCTCTCGGAAAAGCTGACGGTTCGCGAGACCGTGGAACTGTTCGCCAGCTTCTACCGCGAACCGCGGCCGACGGACGAGGTGCTGACCAGCATGCAGCTGAATGAAAAAATCGACGCGCTGGTTGGGACTCTTTCGGGTGGGCAGAAGCAGAGGCTGGCGGTAGCGACGGCTCTCGTCGGTTCTCCCAAAGTACTGTTTTTGGACGAGCCTACGACCGGCCTGGATCCGCAAAGCCGCCGTCAGCTTTGGGACATTGTGCGCAATTTCCAGCGCGCCGGCGGCACCGTGCTGCTGACCACGCACTACATGGATGAAGCGGAGCGGTTGTGCGACCGGCTCGCCATCGTGGACCATGGCCAAGTCATTGCCGAAGGAACGCCTGGGGACTTGATCGACAGGCTGGGCGGACATCACGTGATCGAATTCGCGGTCTCCGGCACTTCGCATGATGGCGCCGAGGCCTGGCAAACTCTGCCCGGTGTGGATTCGGTTCGCAACGATGATGGATTAGTCTGCCTCTCTGTCCGCGAACCCCACCGCACCATTCCAGCGCTGCTGGATGCAGTCGATCAACGTTCCGCGCAACTCGAGCACCTGACCACGCGCCAGGCTAGTTTGGAAGATGTATTTGTGCGGCTGACCGGCAGGCATTTGCGGGACGAGTGACAATCGCAGGCACGAACCATATATGTCTCACCCGTCCCGGACGAAACTCGACGAAGATCAGGAATTTATGAGCACAGCCGCACAAGAACCACAGTCTCAGTGGGAAAAGCAGCCATACTCGCCGCGCAACGGACGCTGGTCAGGCTTCCGGCACCTGCTGCGGGCCCGCATGCTCGAACTGGTGCGCGAAAGGGAAGTGATCTTCTGGGTCTTTGTCTTCCCGCTGCTGCTCGCGCTGGGGTTGGGCTTCGCCTTCCGCGATAAGCCTGCGGACCGAACCTCGATCGCGGTAGTCTCCGGACCTCATGCCCAGGACGTGCTGTCGCTGATCGAGAAATCCCCTCAGCGATCCGCCATTCACGCTGTTATCGTCGACCAGGCGCAGGCCGCGAAGGGCCTTCGCCTGGGGCAGTTCGATCTGATTGTTCAGCCCCTCTCGGCCGGTAGCGTCGAATATCATTACGATCCGGCTCGCCCCGAAAGTGTTCTCTCGCACAACGAAGTGAACGATGCCCTGCAATCCGCGGCTGGTCGAAAGGACGTGCTGGCGACAGCGGAGATCAGATCCTCCGAACCCGGATCCCGCTACATCGATTTCCTCATCCCCGGCCTGCTGGGCATGAACCTGATGAATTCGGGCATGTGGGGCATCGGCTTCGCCCTGGTCGACATGCGGCAGCGCAAGCTGCTGAAGCGCTTCGTGGCCACCCCCATGCGCCGCAGCGATTTCCTCATGGCCCTGGCCAGCAGCCGGCTCATCCTGATGGTGATCGAAGTCGGCCTGCTGCTCGGCTTCGGGGTATTCATCTTTCACATGCGCGTGCTCGGCTCGCTTTTGGCCATCATGCTGATCGGCGCCATTGGCGCGGTTTCTTTCGGCGGCCTTGGCCTGCTGACCGCCAGCCGCGCCCAGAAAATTGAAAGCGTCAGCGGTCTCATCAACATCGTGATGATGCCCATGTGGATCTTCTCCGGCGTGTTTTTCTCCTACCAACGGTTCCCCGCGATGGTGCAGCCGTTCATCAAGGCCCTGCCGCTCACCGCGCTCAATGACGCGCTGCGCGCGACCATCCTCGAAGGCTCGACTCTGCTCTCGCAAACCGGAAGAATTTCGATCCTCGTGGTCTGGGGCGCAGCCTCCTTTTTTCTGGCGCTGCGCTGGTTTCGCTGGACGTAGAAGCCGGCTTGGCTTTTTGGCGACGGTGCTTGGCCATCAATTCGATTCAACCCTGACCGTCCAAGCATCGTTCATGCACTTTCCAGTTGCTCCTGGCACACGCTGCCGTGCTAGACTCGGGTTCGTAACCGTGAGGCAAGATTTGGGGCCACGGTTATGATCGTAACGTTCGCAGCCTTGTGGCCGCCCTTCGTCGCTGCGCGTCGCGATCGGCCAATTGCGGAAGGTCCTCCGCGCTCCCTCGCACATAACGGCGTCCGGTTTTCGCAAGATTGAGCGATCCGGGCAGGCTTAAACGTCAGAACGCAGGCAAGGCTGAATGGAATGACCATCGCCGAACATTCCGACGTCTGTGCGCCGTTTTTTTTGCGCTTGCGAACGGCGCCGGCTCGCGCCCTGCTGCTCGACTACGATGGAACCCTTTCGCCGTTTACCGCCGACCGCGCCCGCGCTTTTCCTTATCCCGAAATTCCGGAACTGGTGTCCAGGATCATGCGGCACAAAACCCGCGTGGTCCTGATTAGCGGACGCGCCGCCACCGAGTTGCTCTTTCTCAGCGGCATTCATCCGCATCCCGAAATCTGGGGAAGTCACGGCGCCGAGCGGCTCTATCCGGACGGTTCTTACGAGGTAGAGTCGCCATCTCCCGAACAGCAAACCGGGCTGCAGCTCGCGATTCGATCGCTCAAAGCCGCCGGCCTGGGCGAGTCGATCGAAACCAAACCGGTGGGTATCGCGGTGCACTGGCGTGGTTTAGCGCAGGATGAGCGCGCCCGAATCGAAAGCCAGGTGCGCATGGTTTGCGGCTCGGTGGTCGCGGATTACGGCCTGCAGTTGCAGCCATTCGACGGCGGCCTGGAACTGCGGGTTCCAGGCAGGAACAAAGGAAACGCCGTTGAAACCATCCTGGCGGAATGCCCGGCGGGAGTGGCTGCGGCTTATTTAGGGGATGACCAGACAGACGAGAATGCCTTTCGTGCCATCAAAGGACGGGGAATTGCGGTACTTATCCGGCCAGAGCCTCGCCCCACTGAGGCGGATGTGTGGTTGCGGCCACCGGGCGAACTGGCGCGGTTTTTACGGGACTGGCTTGCAGCTTGTGGCGCATAAGTCGTTGAGGCTCGTGGAGCGTACGGATGAAACTGCTGGACGGAAGACTTATCAGCGTTTCCAACAGACTCCCCGTGGAGATCAAATCTCGCGCCGGCGGTCCCCGTTTGTCCCGCAGCGCCGGGGGCTTAGCTACCGCACTCGATAGCATCTGGCGATATTGCCACGGCCTGTGGATCGGATGGGCCGGTGCGGCGGAATCCGCCAACGCCAACACCCTTCTGCAAAAGGCGGCTCGCGGCCGCTCTTACACCTTTAAACCCGTACCCCTCTCCCGCGATGAGATTTCAAAGTTTTACTCCGGATTTGCCAACGAGATCATCTGGCCTCTGTTTCACGACATGCCCTCGCGCTGCGATTTTGATCCCGAATACTGGGAGGTTTACCAGAGGGTAAACCGGCGTTTCGCCCAGGCGGCCGCCGAGACCGCCGGCCCCAAGGATCTGATCTGGGCGCACGATTATCACCTCATGCTCATGGGCCGCTATCTGCGCGAAGCCGGCTCCAAGGCACGCGCCGGGTTTTTCCTGCACATCCCCTTTCCCGCTCCCGACATGTTCGAGAAGCTGCCATGGCGGAAGCCGATCCTGCGCGCGCTCCTGCAATATCATTCGATCGGTTTCCAGACCGATCGCGACCGCTGCAACTTTATCAGCTGCGTTGAGCGCATCCTGCCGGAGGCGCGAACCTGTCGCGACGACTCATTCAACAGCATTACCATCGAGGACCATACCGCTCGCGTCGGCACCTTCCCCATCAGCATCAGCTTCGAGGAATTCGCCAATCACGCCGCCAGCCACGACGTTGAGCTGGGCGCCAGCCAGTTCCGCCACGAACTGGGAAACAAATTCCTGGTGCTGGGCGTGGATCGCATGGATTACACCAAGGGTATTCCAGAGCGGCTGAAGGCCTTTCGCATTCTGTTGCGCCGCTTTCCTGAACTGCGCCGGCGCGTCACCCTGCTGCAGGTGGTTGTGCCCAGCCGGGAAGAGATTCCCAACTACAAAGAGCTGCGGCGCGAAGTCGAGTTGCTGGTCAGCCAGATCAATGGTGAATTCACGGATAGCGGCTGGGTGCCAATTCACTATGTTCACCGCAATCTCACCCGCAAGCAGTTGCTGACTTACTATCGTGCCGCGGACATCATGCTGGTCACCTCGCTCAAAGACGGAATGAACCTGGTGGCCAAGGAATTTTGCGCGGCCCAGGTGGGCGAAGCGGGCGTGGTCGTGATCAGCGAATTCACGGGCGCAGCCGCAGAACTGCAGCATGGCGCTATTGTTGTCAATCCCAACGACCTCGCGGGCATTGCGGAAGCCATTCACCGCGCCTGCGTCATGCCGGTCGAGGAGAAGCGGTCGCGCATGCGCCTGCTCCGAGACATCGTGCGGGCGTACAACGTTGAGAACTGGGCGGCGGGGTTCCTTAGCGCCACCCTCGAACAGCAGCCGGCTCAAAGCGAGCACTCAACCTCAGGCCCCGGCGCGCATGGCCGAGGCCCCGATCTGCCACTGGCTGCCGCAGCCCTGCCCGGCGATCAAAGAATCGCGTAGCCGCGCTCTTTTCCCTCTGTGCAACTCGGTGTGGTTGAAGGCATTTTGCTGCTGGATAGAAAATTCAGACCCCAGGGGACACCGAGGTTCAGAGGGGATCGCTACACTTGCAGCTCACGCATCCGCGCTAGCCGCGAGCGCCTGCTTTCTTCCTTGCCAGCCTTCGCCTCCGCACCAGTTCCTTTGCCGAATACAGGCTGCCCCGGCATCTTGGGGCGCCGCAGAAGCATAACGCCAGATCGTCCAGGTCGCCATCGTAGAGGTTGTAGTCGTAGGCGAGTTCCTCTCCCGCTGCAATGTTGCGAATGGCGCGAATGATCACTTTCCCCTTGATCTCGTCGGCCTCGCAATTGGGATCGCAGTGATGATTGATGAAGGCGGCAATGCCATCGCCGTCGATCACGTGTTCGCCATCGGTGAGGCCGAACAGGTACGTACGCGGAGAATGCTCATAGATATCGTCGGCGGCAGAGTTGGTCAGCCGCGGCCCCGCATATTCCACGATAATCGTGCCCCGCTTTATGGGAGTGGTGGTGTAAACCCCGTCCGCATGAATCTTCGATCTGCGAATGACCAGCGCCATGCAGATTCGAGATTACCATCGCAAAACAAATACCCGCAGGCGTGCCGAATGGGCATGGCGACGCTTCCTTGCTCGTTCCCAACGAGCCGCAAAGCACGGAGATGCGCCGGCAATAGCTCTTGCTGGCAGCGGCCGAAATTCCCACCCTTCAAACACCACGAAGGGCTGGGCAGCCGAGTCCGTGGCACCCCGGAGAAACACCGCGACACAGAGGAGAATATCGCGGAGACCCGTACCTGCGGAGTGTGGCGATACAATCGTTACCGGACAAATTACTTCAACCCAGAGTCAAATTGCTGCCAAACCGATTTTCATCTGCTGGACCTCGCCGCTGCCGGCTCGGAGATGCGGTGATAGCGGTTGGCTTGCAGTTTTGTCAGCTTTTGCACGACGCCGCTGGGCCAGCGAATCTCGGCGTCGACCGTGGCTCCCGCCGGCGTCTTGCCCAACCCGACCAGCACCCGCTTGTCATGCGACGCCAGATAGCTTGACCCGCCCGTGATCCACCGCACCATGCGCCGTCCTCCTGAAAACACCGTGACTTTCGCCCCAATGGCATCGCGGTTACTCGCGGTCCCCCGCAAGTCAAATCCGATCCAGTCATTGCCGCGTGAATTGTTTCGCAGCAGGAGAGGGCGGCCGTTTAGCGTCGTAAAAACAACGTCAGAAGTCCCGTCGTTGTCGAAATCACCTACGGCCAGACCGCGCGCACTTTGCCCGGAATTAAAGACCGCGCCGGCTTGGGCGGCCAGGTTCTGAAAAATTCCCCGGCCATCGTTGCGGAGCAACAGCGGCGGCTCCTGGTATTTCACATCCACACGGGTCATCTCGATGGCCGGGTTGATGTGCCCATTGGCGATAACCAGATCAAGGTATCCATCGTTGTCGTAATCCAGGAACTTCGCGCCCCAACCTACGTCCGCCCTTGAATACTGCGCCAGATGGGAGGCGACGGTGCGGTCTTGATAAGGTAGCGGCCACGAACCCAGAAATAGCGAGTGGTACTGGTCGTTGAAGTTGGTTACGACAAAGTCAGGAATGCCGTCTCCATTGATGTCCGCCGCATCCACGCCCATGCCCGCCTTGGCCAGGCCATTCGAGTCGTAAGCCACCTCTGCCTCAACCGCCATGTCCTTGAACGTCCCATTCTTCTGGTTGATCAAGAAAAGATTCGGCGAAGCATCTCTGGCAATGAAAAGATCCGGCCAGCCGTCGTCGTTCACATCAATCGAGACCACCCCCAGCGCTCTGCCCACGAACTTGTCCAGCCCCGACCGCGTACTTACATCCGTAAAAGTTCCATCGCCATTGTTGTGATAGAGCGTCAGCGGCTCGCCTGGATATTTGATCTGAGCGCAATACGAGCGCACCCCGTTCAATTCGCAATTCTTGGGGCTGTCAAAGGAGAATTGCGCATAATTGGTTACCACCAGGTCCAGCAAGCCATCGCGGTCATAGTCGAACCACGCCGCGCCTGCCCCCCACCGGCCCGCGTTCTTCACTCCTGCCTTGTCGGTTACATCTGTAAAGGTGCCATTGCCGTTGTTATGGAATAAAGCGCTGGCGGGAAATCCCGTAATGTACAAATCCTGAAAGCCATCGTTGTCATAATCAGCCGCCGAAACTCCCATCCCATAGAAGGTCACACGATCTACCCCGGCCTGGGCGGCGACCTCTTCGAATCTTCCAGTTCCCAGGTTGCGGTATAGAGCGTTGCGCACCGGAGCAGGCGCTTTGGCGCGAGGCGTTTCGCCACCGTTCACCAGGAAAATATCCTGCAATCCGTCGCCGTCGAAATCCAGGAACGCCACCCCGCCGCCCATGGTTTCGACAAGAAAACGATCCGGCGACTCGCCGCTGAAGTGCTGCCAGTGAATGCCTGCCGACTCGGTGACGTCAGTAAAAATCTCAGGTGAAGGTCCCGACAAAGCGCTCGTGCCAAGCAGCAAAAACCCTACCCAGATACAGCAGAGCCAGGCGCAACAGGGTTGCCGGCGGTTCGAGATTGGCGGCATCAATTTACTGAGACTGGGGAGGCGCGGCCGGGGCACCAGGCTTGGCCTCCTGTAGCTTTTCGAACAAACTGGCTTCCCGGGATGCCTCTTCGGTCCTGCCCAGTCGCCGATAGACTCTAGAAAGTCCGAAATGAATTTTCGGATTGTTGGGGTCCAACTTAGCGGCTTTCCGGTATTCAAGTAAGGCATCGGCCACTCGCTCGTCCTTCAGGGCAAGCTCGCCGAGGTGGTAATGGGCGTCGGCCGACGATGGATCCAGGCTGACGGCGGATTTTAAAAGTTCCGTGGCCCGACGCTCCGATGTCGCCCCGCCGGACTCGTCTTCTTTCAGGAGTGCCAGCGCATAATGCAGCGGGAAGCGAGGATCTCGGGGGAATTTGCGCAGGCCAAGTTCGAAGTCGCGGTAGGACTCCTTTCTCAAATCGGCGGCGTATTCGGAATCAGCCAGACCGAGGCCGGCATCCGCATCGTGCGAGTCGAGTTCCACCGCCCGGCGATATGAGGCTACTGCATTGGTGAATTGAGTCGCGCGCACCTGGAGTTCGCCCTGGGTTATGAAGATGCGAGGAGACTTCGGACAGGCATCCGCCGCGCGTTTCGCCACCACCAGTGCAGCGCCGACCTTGTTTTGCCCAAGCAGGATCTTTTCCAAGTCCAGGAAGTTCGATTCCTCGTTTGGCTGCAGGTTGACCGCTTGCTCCAAGGCCTTTACCGCGGGTTCAGACTGGCCCAGTTTCTGATAGCACCAGCCCAGGAGATTGAACACTTCGGCGCTTCCGTTTCCGGTAGAAATGAGATGGAGCAGGGTCTGTTCGCTTTGCTCAAACTTGTGCGCGTGATATTGAACGGTGGCTAACCTGTATTCGAAATCCGCCCGGCCCGCATAGCTTCCAGCTGAGAGAAGCAGCCGCTCGGCAGTTTCATAATCTGCGTTCTGGTCGGCGATTTCCACTCCTAAAAGAACTGCGCGCGGTCCCGCCGGATGATTCTGCAGCATGGCTATGGTATTGCGCGCCTTTGACACCTCTTTCACGTGATAGTAGGAAACAGCTAATGCCCCGATTGATTCCGGCCGCTGTTTAACCTGCTCGGGCACCGAGGCAAGCATTTGGGCGGCAGCCGCATAGTCCTTCATGTTTTCCAGAACCATTCCCAGCAACAAACGGCTGGGAGCATCGTCGTTCTTGTGCTTCAGGATGATTTCTAAATTTGCTTTCGCCTCCGGATATTCGTGCAGTTGCCAGAGATTGGCAGCGAGGTAACGACGTGCGGTCAGATTGGAAGGGTCGAGCTTCAGGGCTCTCTTGAAGACGCTGGCGGACTCCTCCAGCTTCTTGTCCATCGCTAAAACCGTCGCCAGGTTAAACAAGAACTCGGGATTGTTGGGCGCAAGTGCTACGGCCGACCGCAGTTCGGACTCCGCTCCCGTGAGGTCGCCTGCATGAGCGAGCTGTAAACCTTGATCGGAATGCGCCGTTGCAGTGTTTTGGCCCGCGGCGTAGACGGCGCAACCATGGAACAGTGCGGTGGCGAGAACTACCGCGGTGGCGAGAAACCGGCTGGCAGAGGTCCGGCAGCGAATAGGGTTTTGCAGGCACTTCCACACAATTCTGATTACTCTATTTCAAGTCGCGAGAGCAGTACAGCGGAAAGCAGCCGCAAATGCGCGTCCATTGCGCTCGCCTGCTCGTGATAGTGCCTGTATTACACTCGCCTGAACTACTCCGAGAGCACAAGCAAGTGCTTGATGGAAAAGACCAGCTCTTCAAGCTGCATGGTCACTGTCCAACTGAGGTTCAGCGGTTGGTATACCGAGCGACGATCCTGACTTCTCCGCCCGTTCCTGGCGGAACGGTAATGATCTCACTTTGCGCGTCGAACTGACTCCACGATTTCCCGTTCAAAGTTACCCCGGTCAGCCGTTTGGATTGCGGAGCCCGAAGCCGCAATCTGGTGGTGGCTTTTAGTCCGGCCGGCAAGTGCAACTGCGCCGTGATTTCTCCCGACGCTAGGTGTGACTCAATGCTGAAGCCGATCTTTCCCCAGCGGGTTGGCGCCGCACTCACATTGATTCTCTTTGCGTCTTCAAGCCATGCCCGTGGCGCCGCTTTGGCCAGCCATAGCACTTCCGATTGCGGGTCTTCGAAGACCAGCAGCCATTTCGCCATCAGCGCAATCACCAATTGCGCAGGCGTGCAATATGGCGCCGTGCCTTCGCCAGGAACGATGCTGCGCGTTTCCGGGGCGGTCCAGTTTCCACGCGTGTACTGATGCGCCATGTCCGAGTAGAGCATGAGCAGCGCTTCCCGCACCAGGTCGTGCTGAATTAATCCATAGCCATGTCCGTAGGACAGAAACCCCGCCAAAATCCCGGTATTCAACCCGTAGGCCGCCGGCATTCCCAGGATCACATCGTGATGACGGGTGCGGTAATCCACGATCATCTTGACCTCATCCGTATTCAGGATGCCCGAGTACATCATCTCCATGTAAGCGCGGTAGGAACGAAATTGCGGATCCAGCTTGTCCCGCGCTACCGCCACATGAAATGGCTCTTTGACCCCGGCGATGGCAGGGAGGATGTTTTCGCCATTCCAGTGCAGAAGCGAGCGCTGAATGCTGCGCTGGATGTCTGCCGATAGCTCCTCCGATTCGCGCTGCAGTTTCAGGCCCCAGTGGGCAAGAGTTGCATCTCTCCAGCGTTTGCCGATGTTCTCCCATACCATGCCCAGGTCTCGAAACCCGCGGGCTGCCTCGGTGCTGTTGGAGAAGTACGGCTGCATATAGCGCGAGGGATCCGGGTCAAGACACGAATCTGCCTCGCTCCAGCCGGCGATCATTCCGTAGGCCGGGTCGGTGGGCGCCAGCGCTTTGGCCTTGCGCCGTAACGTCAGCAGCAGATTCGTGATCCCATCGATGCGGCTGCGATTGCGGAGGAGGACCCTCTCGTCCCCGCCATAATTGGCATATTGGGCGACCACGGTCAGCATTCTGCCGTACTGTCCGGTTTCGGGGCCGCGGTAGAGAATGGATCCGTCATCTCGGACGAACTTTCCCAGGTAGTTGTCGATGTAGCGTCCCGCCGTATCGATGAGTCCCCACTCCAGCAGGGCAGCGGTATCGACCGTGAAAGTGTCGGGAAAGCCATCATGTTCGCTCCCGGCATAGTCTTTATCCACCGCTCCATATTTTGGGAAATCCCCCACCCTGGTCATCAGTTCGCGCACCAGGGCAAATCGGGCCATGTTGGTCACGTGCTCGTCCGGCGTCTCGATCTGCATGCCGGATTGCAGCGCGTTTTGCCAGCCGGAATTCAGTTCCAGCATGTCTGTATAAAAAATCTTCGGGTCATATTCGGTTCGCGGCGGAAATGGATGGTACGAGTCGATGTACCGCACCCACTTAAGCTCCTGGTTCTCAATTTTCGCGACCCGGTACCAGACCGGCTGGATGCGCGGATTTCCATTCGACATGCGGAGCGGCGCGAACGCCATCATCTCGCTCCAGGTGCCCTCCGACTCGGGATACACGAATCGCAAGATGGGAAGATAGTCCCCGACCAGGCCATCCCGCACCTGTCCGCGTTCGCGGATGGCAGCAATTTCAGGCGAATAGGCTGCTGGATCGAAGTCAGGGCTGCGGCCTCCGTAGGCGAAACCCACTTTGTCGATGTTGTCATGGGTGCCGACGAAGCTGTAAGTGTTCATGCTGCGGATTGGCGGCAGCGCCGAAGCAATTTCGGAATACTCAGGGTCGCCTGGCTTTGACAGGATCGTGTCCCCAAGAAGATCCGTGGGACTCTTCATGACCTCGTCTATGGTATGTCCCAAATACAGCGCGCCGGCTGCCGCGGATGTTGACTCGGAAGATTTGCGGAATCCAAACTTTATTCCTGCGCTCGTCACAAAGACCAACGCTCCATCCCAATGAGCAAAGTCTTCGAGAACCGCATACTTCGAAACTTGCGGCGATTTGGTGATGACCACCTGCATCAGTGTCCAGTCACCCATGTGCTCGCCCACGCGCAGCGTGGCCCTGTGGTGACCGGAGGCGAGTTCGATCGAAGCTGCATCGATGAACCTGCTGACTCTGAGTTGGGCTTGAGCCGCAGAATGTATTTGCAGTAAGAACAACACTCCGAGGCACCTGGTGACCAACCGGCATCTCATGATGTAGACCCTTAAACGTCCTCTCGTATGGGGTGATACGAACAAGTGCCCGCAATTCTATCCGCTTTGTGACTCGTCAATTCGTTGTCCGTGATAATGCCAAGCAAAAAACCTCGGGAACCTGATACTAGCTGTCACAACCTGCTGGTTGGCAAGTTTCGCCATCACGCTCGTAGCCCCCATCCGGCAGAGGCTTTTCCGTCAATACTCTTCCCGCAACCGTGCGACTTAATTTGTGGTAGCGTAGTTCCGCCTTAAACATCTTTACGCTGCGACCCTGAACGGGTGCGATCAGCCATGGGAAACCCAAATGAAAGCTGCGCTGCACGGAGCACGCCTCCGGATTTTTGTTGCACTCATTGCCTTCCTCGCCATTTTGCCCGCCAATCTTTCGGGCCAGCAACCCATCGAGAGCCCACTTCTCTCCGGCATGCAGTGGAGGTCCATCGGCCCATTTCGCGGCGGGCGAGTGACTGCCGTGGCCGGCGCAGTTGATCCCAACACTTATTATTTCGGCACTCCTGGTGGTGGAGTGTGGAAAACTGCCGACGGCGGACAAACCTGGCACCCGGTTTTTGACAAGGAGCGGGTCGCATCCATCGGGGCGCTTGCCATCGCTCCCTCCGATTCCAACGTCCTGTATGTCGGAACCGGCGAACAGACGCGGGGCAATGGGGTTTATCGCTCCACCGATGCCGGCGCCAGCTGGAAACACCTTGGCCTCGAAGACGTGCCTTTTATCCAGGAGATCATCGTCGATCCCAGAAATCCCAACGTCGCCGTGGTAGGCGGAAACTCGATCGGCTTCGGGATACTTTGGCGGCCGCTGCCGGCAAACGCAAAAACCGCCAACCGCGGAATCTTTCGCACTGTCGACGGCGGCAAGGTCTGGAAGAAAGTGTTCTCCGCGGAAGACTCGATCGGGGTTGTGGACCTGTGCTCCGATCCCGGCAATCCTGGAACGTTGTACGCAGTCATCTTTCATCCCGCATCCGGCTCCGGCGACTCCGAGAAGGAAGCTACCTCCGACATCGTGAAGTCCGTAGATGGTGGTTCCACCTGGGCTCCTCTTGCCGGCACCGGTCTGCCGGAAAAGGCGCGCGGGAGACTCGGCATCGCCGTCGCTCCGGGAAATGGTGGACGCCGTTTGTACGCCGTCATGCAGCAGGGCTTTTTTCGCTCCGATAACGGAGGCGCAACCTGGCAACAGTCCACCCGGGATCCGCGGGTCACTGGCAATGAATATTTCAGCCGCGTGTTCGTCGATACGCGGAATCCCGACGTTCTGTACGTAGCTCAAACCTCCATGTATCGCTCCAGCGATGGCGGCAAGACCTTCGAAGCTTTCGCTGGAGCCCCCAGCGGCGACGACTTCCACCTGGCGTGGGTCGACCCGCGAAATCCGGCGCGCATGATTTTCGGCGTAGATCAGGGAGCCATCATCACCGTCGACGGCGGCAAAACCTGGACTTCCTGGTACAACCAGCCGACCGGGCAGTTCTATCACGTCTCGACCGATAATCAGTTCCCCTATCGCATCTATGCGGCGCAGCAAGACAGCGGTACTGCGGCCGTGCTCAGCCGCAGCGACTATGGCGAAATCCTCTTGCAGGATTGGTATTCGGTCGGAGGCTTCGAGTACGCATACATCACGCCGGACCCGGCGCATCCGAACCTCGTCTACAGTGGGGGATGGTACGGCTCGGTGGTTCGTCGCGACGACTCCACCGGCCAAATCGCAACCGTCTTCGAGCGCGGTGCGGAATATCGCGCCTCGGAAATGCCGCCGCTGGTCTTCTCTCCCCAGGATCCTTCCACCCTGTACCTGGGCATGCAGTTTGTGCTCCAGACGGTTGATGGCGGACAAAGCTGGCGCGAAATCAGCCCTGACCTCACCGGCTACGGCGACCAGCAGGAGCCGGAGAAGCCCGACCCCGACAAGCCGCGTCCTCCAACCATCACCGCCCTGTCGCCGTCAACCCTGCGCTCCGGCGTAATCTGGGCGGGCACCAGCAATCGGCTGGTTCAAGTTACCCGCGACGGCGGGAAGACCTGGCAAAACGTATCGCCTCCGGGATTGACCGAACCCACCGAGATCCTTTACGTCGAAGCTTCGCATCACGATCCGGCCGCGGCCTACGTGACGGTGGGTGGAAGGCGAGAGTCTACTCCTCCTTTGGTCGTTCGTACCGATGACTACGGCAAGAGTTGGCAGAAGATCGTTAACGGCTTTCCAGAAGGCGAGATGGTCCGCGTGGTCCGCGAAGATCCCAAACGCAAAGATCTGCTCTATGCCGGCACCGATACCGGCGTGTATGTCTCGTGGGATGGCGGCGGCCATTGGCAGACCCTTACTCTGAATCTGCCCGCCACACCCATCACCGATCTCCAGGTACATGAGGACGACTTGGTAATCTCGACTTTTGGACGGAGCCTCTGGGTCCTCGACGACATCACCCCACTGCGCGAGATTACTCCGCAAATCACCGCCGCGGATGCAAACCTGTTCGCGCCTGCGCCGGCGATGCGCGTGCGTTGGGACAACTATCAGGACACGCCGTACCCGATCGAAACCCCCGCCGGCCAGAACCCGCCCGACGGCGCCATCCTTTATTACTACCTGAAGGCGCCGCCGAAGGATGACATCACCCTCACGATCTACGATGAAAAGGGGAGCGAAATCGAGCAATTTTCCAGCGGAACAAAGTCGCCCGCTTACCTTCCCGCCAATGCGCCTGACTATTGGTTCGCTCCCGAGCCCGCTTTGTCCAAGGCTGCGGGTGTGAATCGCTTTGTCTGGAATCTGCGGTATCCGCCTCCGCCTTCGCTCCCCTATGGCTACTACGGCAAGCTGCTGGAGTACGCCGAATACACGCTCGCCGATCACGCCGTCCCTGGCCTGACGCCGCGCGTGCAACCGCGCGGGCCGCTGGTGCTGCCCGGCCACTACACCATCGAACTGCGTGTTGGCGGTCAGAGCTGGCGACAGCCGCTCACGGTGGGGCTTGATCCGCGAGTTCATGCCTCGCCCGACGACTTGTCTGCGCAACTCGATTTAGCGCAGCAAGTCACCCGCGGCATGAAGGCGAGTTCCGATGCCTTTTACCAGGTGGCAGATTTGCGTAAAGCGTTAGTCCAACGCGCGGACGCGTTGCAGAAGTCTGAGACCAAAGAGACAAAGGACGCGGTAGCCGAGTTCGAAAAAAAGATCGATGCCATCGACAAGGGAACCATGCGCGCTCCCGGACTTGGCCCCGTGAACCGCGACCTGGGCCGCATCATTTTCAGCCTGGAGAGCGCCGACATGCGTCCCGCCGATACGGTTCAGTCAGCAGCGGAGCAAAGCTGCGAGGCCCTCGACAAGGATCTTGCAAACTGGCAGCGCTTCAACCAACAGGATCTCGTTGCCTTCAACAAGTTTCTTGCCGACAAAAAACAGGCGCCGCTGCCCGTCCTGGCTGGCATGGCCGGCCCAGGCTGCAACCCGTAGCAATGGGCTACCCTGGTCGGATTGCGGCTTTGCGGGCGTGAGCGGAGCGGGAGCCCGCAGGCAAAATCCTGAACGAAGTGAAAGACCAGGGAGGCTCTGGCGGAGAGAGAGGGATTCGAACCCTCGATACGGTTTCCCGTATACACGCTTTCCAAGCGTGCGCCTTCAGCCACTCGGCCATCTCTCCGGCGCTACTCTAGGGAAGGAGCTTACCTTGCAAAAAGGCTCACCTTCCATTCGGCAGGGAACCCGCTTCTCCGATTTTATGGGCCTCGGGTTTCGACCGCAAGCGAAGTAGACCGCGGAGAGGGGCTTGCCGCGATGAGTCGCGCGAATGCAGGGAGTCATGCCAGCACGAAATCGCCGCTGACGATTGACACTCGTTCTTTCAGAAGGTCGGATATGGTCGCCCTGCCTTCGCAAGCGACATGCAAACAACGATGAGGACGAGCAGCAAGTTGACGAGCCAGAACGTCAGGCGCACAAGGGATCGCGCGCGAGCCTATTGTGATTGAAGGAATTAAAGGAGCGCTCGCCTGGGGGCATCTAGGCGCTGGCTCAAGAAGGTTTCTTAGTCTCCGCCGCCTCAGGAGCAGGCGAAGCTGGTTGCTCACTCTGTGCAGTGGCAGGTTCGGTCGCCGGCTTGGCCGGCTCAGCGGGAGCGGCCTGTTTTGCATCCTGCAGCACCCGGTTGTTCAGGCAATACAGCGCAAGTTCCAAACGGTCCGCGACACCCAGCTTGTCGTACACCTTACGCAGGTAGTTCTTCACGACTTGTTCCGTCGTGCCCACGCGCACGGCAATCTCTTTATTCTTCATGCCCTGGGTGACGCAGGAGACGATCAGCGCCTCTTTCGGCGTCAGCTGAACCTTGGTGCGCGAGGTCTGCGGGCGCATACCTTGCGTGCGGTATGCATCCAACACCCAGCGAACCGCGTGTGCTTCCAGCCAGGGCTCGCCCTTGGCCACGCGGCGCAGGCAATCGACGAACAACTCGGAGTCGACCTCGCGCGAAACAATCGCGTGCGCGCCGCGCCGGAAGAGTTCCAGCGTCAGTTCCTGGTCCGGAGTTTCGGTCACGACCACCAGGCGCAGACCCTGCGCCTGCTTGAGCATTTCCTGCACCGCCTCGGCAGGATGTTCGGCCAGAGCAGCTTCAAAAATCAGAATTTCGGCGCTGAATTTCTTGGCGGCGGTGATGGCCTGCGAAAGCGTTTCGGCTTGCCCGACCACGCGAATGTCATCTTCGACGGCAAAGATCTTGCGCAATCCGGCGCGAAAGATCGCCTGCGAGTCGGCCACAATGACACGAATGAACTGCTCGCGGTTCTCCATCTGCGGAGGGCCCACTCTCGGATCTCCCGTACTCAAGGCAGCACTGGCCATCGGTTCACTTTCGCCGCCGTTCAGCGGCGCTCGAAGCGGTACTCGTCAATCACCAAGCCCACGCCACGACGTCCGTCTTTTTCCTCGCTGCGCACCACGCGGCCGTGGCACTCCACCTTCACATCCGCGTCCGCCCCCACAACTTCTGCGGGCAGCGAAATGGTGAAGTCCACGCTCGAGCCGACCGGCATATCCACGTCATGATGAAACAGCACACCGTTGGCGGAAATGTTGTCGGTCTCGCTATCGCTCTCCCCGCTGGGCGACTTGATGTGAATCGGCAGCTTCACGGGGAAACGCGCCGCGCCTTGCACTTCGGCATAACGCGAGCGCGCGGCTTTTGCAGCACCGGAGGAATGAGCAGAATCGTTAGACATCAAGGGCAGAGTACACGCGAATCCGAGGTCACGAAAGTTACCGAAGTCATTGGCCTTCGAGCTATAAACGCTTGTGGTACATGCACTTGCGGGCGAAGTTCGCCCCCGTTTGTCAGTTGTTTGTCAAAGGATCGGCGGTGCGATGTCTTTGGCCAGAGGAGTGACTGAGATGGCAGCCGCGCGCCGACTGTCTATTTACTGCTCAGGTTCGAAGTGCGCTATAGTGTCGCGCCGTTCCCAGGTGAGTTCAAGCCCGTTTTGCTGCGAGTGCGGAAAAACCGCTGCCTTTCTTGATTCGTTGTCCGGTTTGGCCAATGCATGCTTCGTTGCACACTTATTGTTTATGCTGCCATCTTCGTAAATTGTGGGCGGGTCAGCGCTGGACTTTGTGGCGCCCCGCAAGTGGTGTTTCGAATCCGGAACAGGCGGTCATTTTGCGCTGGTGGCCTGCGGTTCCGCCTCGATCGTCACCTCGACTTCGGCGCCCGGCTTGAGTTTTACCGGGTGTCCTTGTTCATCGTGGAGCCTGTTCTCGATGCGAATTTCCTTGTACAGCGGATCCGCACCTTCCACCGCGATCTCCGCTTTTTCCGGTTCACGCGCGTATGCCGGTGGAATCACCCTTTCCACAACGCCGGGCAAAGTTACGGCCGGCTTCTTTCTGCTCATAGGTAAGTTCCTCCCTCGCGGTCTGAGTAAAACCTCCGGCGCAGCGAGATCGGCAGTCGAATGTCGCTGCCCGCCTGTTCTCCACGCCTTGAGATGCAGGTGGGGTGGAAATCGGTGTTTCGCCCGCCGCATTTACGGGATGCAGGGTATCGATTCCGCCAGATCGGCTTGTAATACTCGATGGGTGCGTGCTCGTGTGCTCCATGTCTTCTTCTCGCCAAAAAACGCATCACCTCGAAGCTCCACCGGCAGCCGCACCCGTTAGTAAATACTCACCCGATCTTTCGTTCCCTGTCTCTTATCGCGAGCAGCAAAAATACCTGGAATTAGCCGACCGTTTTCTACAACTCGATCAAGCCCTTCCCGAACGCAGCAAGGTAGTTCCCATCGATCACGGGCGGCGGCTTAAAAAAGCGAAAAAAGCAGCTTGAATGGCAACATTGTAAAAAACGCCCTCTTGGCGCATCATGGCGTGTTCGAAGAAGTATCGGCTGTGGTACATAGCAGACTTGCCTATGAAAGCCGAGAAAGAACAAGAGTGGCAAAAGCTCTGCCGTGAAGCTGCACAGGAGCAGGATGCTGAGCGCCTGCTTGCCATTATTGACCACATTAACCGCATGCTCTGGGAAAAGGAACAGCGTCTGAAAGAGCAACCCCCCAAACAGCGGGCTTCCTGAACCCGGTTTAGCTCAAGCCCCGGGCTCCGAAAAATCCACCACCGAGCCGTTCTACAGGAAATTCAGTAAAAACTTAGGGAATGTACGGTATCGAACAATTCTCCCGCAAGCTCATAAAGTAAACGTGTTCTGGCTGTGGATTTCGAGCGGCAACTCGCCGTGAGCACTGTGCGTCAAAGCGCACGGCGAAACCTCTGAGTGGAATGGGAGCGTACATTCTTTCCCAAAGGAGTTGCCGCACCTTGCCGCGAACATTTGAATACCGCATGCTGATCGTCGACGACGATGCCGTGTTCTGTGAAGTGGCTGACCAACTGTTCAGCTCGCTCGGCTATACGGTTCATTGCGCCGAAGACGGTTTCGAGGCCTTGGCCATGATGAAAGAGGCGCTGCCCGATGTCATCATTTGCGATCTCAATATGCCTCGCATGTCCGGCTTCGAACTGCTTTCCATCGTCCGCCGCCGCTTTCCGCACATTCCGGTGGTGGCCCTCAGTGGCGATTTCTCCGGACCGGACTGGCCCACCGGCGTTATCGCCGATGTTTATCTGCAAAAAGGCGGAGACCACTCGCCCGAAGTTCTGGTGGCAAAAATCCGCGACCTGCTGGAGAAGTCGCCTCTGCGCGCCAACCTCGTCAAAGCCTCAACCGCGCCGGTGTGGATCCCGTTGGACGGGAAGCCTTACTTCGTCCTCACCTGCGTGAATTGCCTGCGCTCGTTTTCGCTCCCCGTTCCCGCCGTGAATGGAGAGAAAAAAATCGAGCGTAACGCCAAATGTGAATTCTGCGAGGCCGACATCGCCTACGTGCTGGATGCCGGGACCATCAAGCGGGTCAGCCGTGCGGCGGAGTAAAGGTAAAGGAAAGAAATTGCATCTGGTAAGCTCAACCGCGAATGACTCGCACGTGGTCCGCTACGAGCGCCTGAGCCGGGGCAGTTTCTTCGCCGATTTCCGCCGCGACAAGCGCCTCTTTCCCGAGGTTTACCACTGTATTGTGCAGCGCGCCGGCGAGGCTCAGATCCTTGCCTGGACGCAACACACCACCCTCGACGCTGCCCGGCAAGCCGCCGAAGACCACCTCCAACGCCTCAATCATCCCGACGATCGCGCCGCCGATACGCCGGAGAGTAAAGCTCGCGCCGCTACCTAGCGTTCCGAGCACACACTTTGCGAGGGACTCCCCCTGCGGGACGCACTCATTTCACCTTGACGGAATTCAGGGAAGGGAATTCTACACTTACGCCATAGCCGCGCTAGCTGAGCGTCCGCCCGAGGCGGCCGAAGCCGGCCGATGCGGCGCGGCAAACGAGGAAGCCAGGTTCTCGATCATTTCCGGCGTGGGTGTGCCCACGCGAACATCCATCACGTCCACAATCGCATGCCAGTCGCGGCACAACTGGCCAATCTGCTTGGCGTTCACTTCCAGCAGAAGATCGGCGCGAAATACCCCGTCGGCAGCAGCCGCGTGCACATAAGGAACGTCAATGCCGCGGCGCGAAACCGCGGTCAAAATGCGCATCAATGTCCCCTGCGTATTGCGATAGTGAATATGAAATGCGTTCATCATCGTTTCTCCCAAATCCACGAACTATGCAGCGCGGGTGTGAAGACCCCGCTCTACTACACAATCCTATTCTTCTTCAAACAGCATCTCCGAAAGCGCCGCGCCCGCCGGCACCATCGGATACACATTCGCCTCCGGCGCGCAATCAAACACCAGCAGTTCCGGTTCGGACGAATGCAGGAACCGCTCCAGCGTGTCCGCCGTGTTTTCGCTTACCGGAAATTCCTGCATGGCTTCTTCGTTGATCCGCTGGGCATTGATCCGGTACGCCTTGGCGATCTCCACAAAATCGGGATTGTCGCTCAGGTCCGTCTCGGCGTAATTACGCTGATAGAACAGCTGCTGCCATTGCCGCACCATGCCCAGGTACTTGTTGTCGACAATCACCATCTTGATGGGCAGGTTCAGCCGCCGCACGGTGGCCAGTTCCTGGATGTTCATCTGGAAACCGCCGTCGCCTGAGACGCACAATACGATCGCGTCCGGCTTGGCCAGCTGAACCCCCACTGCCGCCGGCAGTGCAAACCCCATCGAGCCCAGGCCGCCCGAGGTAATGAACCCGCGAGGCGAATCCGAGCGGTAGCGTTGCGCCGCCCACATCTGGTGCTGGCCCACATCAGCGATCACGACGCTATTCTGCGGCAGGCGCCCGAACAGTTCGTCGAGGAAACGGATGGTTGGCTGCGCCAGCCCGCGCGGATCGAGTTCCGCGCGGTCTTCTCCGCAAGCCACTGCGCGCCATTCGCTCCAGTCAGGCAGTTTCGCGGTCTTGATCTTGCGATGAAACGCCGGAATCGTGTGCGCCAGGTCGCCAACCACCGGCAGCTCGCACTGCCGGACCCGGTCGAGTTGCGCGGGATCGATTTCGAAGTGAACGATTCTCGAGTTCGGAGCAAAGCGCGAGGGATCGCCGGTGACGCGATCGTCCAGGCGCGCGCCAAAAACCAGCAGCAGATCGTTCTCGTGCAGCGCCATGTTAGCGGCACGCGTTCCGTGCATGCCGACCATCCCCAGGTAATACGGAGCGTCGGGCGAAACCGCGCCCAGGCCATGCACCGTGGCGAAGGTGGGAATGTTGAGCTCGTCCAGCAGCCGGCGCAGTTCCGGAATTGCTCCCGAAAGCTTCGCGCCTGCGCCGATCAGTGCCACCGGACGCTGCGCGCTTGCCAGCAGCGGAATCACTTCATTCGGGAAAGCGGCATCGGCTTTGGCGTCTGACGGCCGCGGCTTCGGCGAGAACTTTGCCGGCCCGGAAAACTCCATCTTGCCTTTCAGAAAATCGGTCGGGATGTCGATTACCACTGGACCTGGCCGGCCTTCACGCGCCCAGTAAAATCCTTCCGCAATCACGGCGGGAATTTCTTCCATCGTGCGCACCAGGCGGCTCCACTTGGTCAGCGACAGCGTAAGCCCGAATACGTCCGTCTCCTGGAAAGCGTCGGTGCCAATCAAGGGACTGCGCACCTGGCCGGTAATGCAGACCAGCGGGACCGAATCCATCTTAGCGTCCGCAATGCCGGTCACCAGGTTCGTAGCGCCCGGGCCGCTGGTGGCAATCGCAACCCCAACTTCACCCGTCGCTCGCGCATGTCCTTCCGCCGCGAACACCGCGCCTTGCTCATGGCGCGTGAGAATGTGGCGGATGCCGCTGCCTTCGAGCGCGTCGTACAAGGGCATGATCGCCCCGCCCGGATAGCCAAAAACCAGGTGCACGCCTTCAGCCCGCAAGCACTTCAAAAAGATTTCTGCACCCTTAAGCATTGACAACCTTCTTCGCCTGCGCCGGTTCCGCCTTGCTCCCCTGCTTGGAATCCTTGAGCCAGCTCATCATCGCGCGCAGGTTCGCGCCCACTTGCTCCACCTGCAGCTTCTTCTCCGTATCGCGCAGCGCGGCAAATTTCTTGCCGCCGGTCTTGTTCTCGTCGACCCACTCGCGGGCAAAGGTGCCGCTCTGAATTTCGCTGAGAATCTTCTTCATGGCCGCACGCGTGTCGTCGCCAACCACTCGCGGGCCGCGTGTCAGGTCGCCATATTCGGCGGTATTCGAAATCGAGTAGCGCATCCGCGCCAATCCGCCCTCATAAATAAGATCCACGATCAACTTCATTTCGTGGATGCACTCGAAATAAGCGATCTCCGGCTGATAGCCCGCTTCCACCAGCGTTTCGAATCCCTTTTTCATCAGCGAAGTCAGGCCGCCGCAAAGCACCGCCTGCTCGCCGAACAGATCGCTCTCGGTTTCTTCTTTGAACGTAGTCTGCAAAACTCCCGCGCGCGTGGATCCAATTCCGTAGGCATAGCAAAGCGCCAGTTCATGCGCACGGCCGCTCGAATCCTGCTGGATCGCAATCAGCGAAGGCACTCCGCGCCCTTCGGCATAAACCCGCCGGAGCAGATGTCCGGGACTCTTGGGAGCGATCATGACTACGTCAACGTCGGCAGGAGGAACAATGGTTTTGAAATGAATGCTGAAGCCGTGGGAAAAGCCGAGAACCTTTCCCTTGGACAGGCCCGGCCGGATTTCCTTCTCAAAAAAGTCGGCCTGGGTTTCGTCGGGGGTAAGAATCTGAATCCAGTCGGCGCGCTTGGCCGCTTCCGCGGGGTGCAAAACCGTGAAGCCGTCAGCCTTGGCCTGGGTAGCGCTTCCCCGCGCGGGATCGAGTCCTATGATTACGTTGTAGCCGCTATCGCGGAGGTTCTGGGCTTGGGCATGCCCCTGGCTGCCGTATCCGAAAACGGCGATGGTTTTTCCCTTCAACGCCGAAGCATTGGCGTCGTGCTCATAAAAGATGGTGGCCACGATGGTATCGCTCCTGGATGTCGTACCGACCGGTCGGTCGGTATTTCTGTAAATCCTACCGTCTGCACCCCCCCAAGTCAAGACGGAAGTTTCGATGGGAACAATCAGATAGAGCGAATTTGCGGCCCTATTGCGCCGCATTTTGTCCCAAAATGGGCCTGAGAACCGCCTCTTCCGACGCTTTCTTTCGGACAATGGGCAACCTTCCTGGCCGTGCCGGTGTGGGTCGGACCTTCCGGTCTGAACAAAAAGTCGGGTACTTCGGCCGCACTTTCCGCGTCAGCGTGTACGCTTCAGGAAGAAGTTGAGGAGATCACCATGGCACGATCAGCGGCGATGAATCCGGACTTTTGCCAGCGGATGCTGGAGGCGTATGCGATCAGCGATCGTATGAACCAGATGGTTTTGGAGCGTGTCGAACCACAAGCCTGGCGCGCCAAGCCGCCCAGTGGTGGCGCCCGCAATATCGCAGCGATTTTCGCCCACATGCACAACATCCGGCGGAAATGGCTGCGGCTTTCCGCGCCCAGTTTCAAGCTGCCGCCGCAACTCGATCGCAGCCGCTGTACTCAAAAGCAGGCAGGCGCTGCGCTCAAAGAAAGCGCCCGGCTCTGCGGCGAGATGCTCGCGCAAGCGCTGCATCCCGCGGGTGCTGTGAAGCAATTTCGCCGCGACGGTTGGGCCAGAGCCTGGCGTCCTGGGCCAGCCATGTTTGCCTACATGATCCTGCACGACGCCCATCATCGCGGGCAGATCTGCATGCTCGCCCATCAACTGGGCTACCCGATCAAAGCCGGCTACGAACTGTGGATGTGGGAAAAACTTTCCCAGCAGTGCGGCTTCCACCTGCTAAGCAGATAGGCGGCGCTGGCGTTAGTCAACTTCGTCAGGCTTGACGGATGGGGAGCGTAGCCCATGACACCACCACCTTCTGCATTTCCTGTGCTTGACATGTGGATAACAGGACAGGCGGACAGATAATTCCGCTCACTTCGATTGCCGCCAGCTTGAGCCAGAACCGCGAGAATCGGCACCAGGCGCGGCTTTCGGTCATCCGTGAAATAAGTTTTGAAGGTGCGAGTCCGCTTTCGGGAATTTACCGCTTGCACCATTTTTTGAGAATTGACCACCCGCACCGGTGCGCGTACATTCACAATCACCCGAACGAAAATTCCAGCCGGCTGGTCGTCGTTCATAACAGGAAAATCGAAGAAGTGGAAGGCTAAGGCAAGCGGTTCCAGTGGTTGAACGCGAACCCGGAACGGGAGGCAGGAGCCGAGAACCTGAAGCCTGGGAGCTGAATTCTATGTCCGACGATTGGAAGACTTACCGCACACGTTTCTTAGTACGCGCCAAGCAGCTTACTCAACCTTTAGTCTTCACCGATCCTCTTGGCCGCGAGCATCACGGCAATCCTGGCGACTACATTGTTCAGTCATCCGAAGGTCTGTTGCGCATCGCTCCGCGAGAGATTTTCGAAGATGTGTACGTGGTTTTGGGTCCGGCTCTCTCCGTCGAGAGAGCCCCCGAACCGCTCTCGCAACTGCCCTGCAGGTCCGAGAGCGTACCCTACGTCGCCTAAGATGTGGAAAAGAGGGCATTAACCACCCATTCCCACATTTTTTTCAATACGATACAATATATTGTGATTAGTTATTGACATGCACAACATACAGCAGTACTGTTGTCATCCCAGAGGCAGTAAAACAGCCCCTCCTTAAGCTCCTGAGCGCCGCGCCAAGCCAAGGGAGCTTGATGGATGCGGCTCGTGCGACACCTGAACGCGGAGCGGTGCCTCGGCAGAGGTGACCTGACATCGCTCTCGCAAACGCTAATTGTGCGGTGGCTGTTTCCGGGACAAATGTCCTCGGAAGGCAATCGTTCGAACCAAATAGAGGAGTGGTCAAGATGGAAAGCATTTCCCGGTTGGTCGGTGATTCGCTGGCGCGGCATGGGATCGAGCCGAGTCTTGACCACCTTCGCCTGGAGTGGTCGAAGTGGTTCCGCTGCGAATCCAGCTTCAGTGTCTTATTAGTTCCCGCGAAGGCGGGGATTTTTGCGCTGGCGGAGGAAATTGCTCCTGCCATGGATGACAACGATCGCAAACGCATGCTCGCTCTGTTCGAAATGAAAGAAGCTGACGACTTGGGCCTGGCGCTGGGTCGCCTGTTTCTGCCCGGCAATCCCCTGCGCGAAAAGCTCGAAACGGGAAAATGTTTCGCGCGCTACGCAGTAATAGAAGAGCCAACCGAGCGCGCCGCCGCTTACGATGTATTTCAGCGCTGGATGAAGGATTCGGCGGAGGAACTGATCAGCCGCGGAGCGGCGTAGAGGCAGTGAGCACGAGCCGCCAAGCGGCGGCATGAGAAAGCCTGGCATGGTAATGCCGGGGAGGCAAGGAAGAACGGCCGAGTCCCGCAAGGGACGGCACAACCAATGGGGAAATAAAGCCGGACATACGATCCGGCATTTGTCGTCGAGACCAGGTTCAGGAGAGAGAGAATGCCCGAGACCCAAACCCAAACCGCCGCCACCAACGTCGCCTCCACGCCGAAGCAAAAAATCTCCGGCCTGACCTTCCGCCGATTTTTTACCAAGGCGGGCATCTCTCCCTACGACGAGGTCGAATGGGAAAAGCGCACCGCTTCGATCACCGACTCCAAGGGCGGAATCATCTTCGAGCAGAAAGACGTCGAGGTCCCGAAAGACTGGTCGATGACGGCGACCAATATTGTCGCCAGCAAATACCTTCACGGCCAGCTCGGCACGCCCGAGCGCGAGACTGGCGTGCGCCAGCTCGTGGGCCGCGTGGCTGAAACCATTCGCGATTGGGGACTCGAGCAAGGCTACTTCCGCACTCCTGAAGACGGCGCCACGTTCCACGACGAACTCGTATATCTTCTTATTCGCCAGTACGCCGCCTTCAACTCGCCGGTGTGGTTCAACGTAGGATGCGACCGCATCGAGCCCAACTCCGACGGCCAGAACTGGCATTGGAACGCGACTTTGGGCCGCGTCGAATTCGGCGTTACCGGATATAAGAAGCCGCAGTGCTCCGCCTGCTTCATCAATTCGGTGCACGATTCGCTCGATTCCATCCTTACTCTGGCCAAGACCGAAGGCATGCTGTTCAAGTGGGGATCGGGCACAGGCACGAATCTTTCTCCGCTACGTTCGTCGACGGAGACCCTGAGCGGCGGCGGAACGGCTAGCGGTCCGCTCAGCTTCATGAAGGGATTCGACGCGTTCGCCGGCGTGATCAAGTCCGGCGGCAAGACTCGGCGCGCCGCCAAGATGGTCATCCTCAACATCGACCATCCGGATATCGAAGAGTTTATCGAGTGCAAATCGAAAGAGGAAGCCAAGGCGCACGCTCTGATCGCGGCCGGCTACGACGGATCGCATCCTGATTCCGACGCCTACAGCTCCATCTTCTTTCAGAACGCCAACAACTCCGTGCGCGTGACCGACGACTTCATGTACAACGTGCTGCGCGATAACGGCTTCAGCACGCGCGCGGTGAAAGACGGGCGCCCGATCAAGAATTACAAAGCTAAAGAGCTGTTGTACAAGATTTCCGACGCGACCTGGCGCTGCGGCGATCCGGGCATGCAGTACGACACCACGGTCAACCGCTGGCACACATCCAAGAACACGGCGCGCATCAACGCCTCGAACCCGTGCTCGGAGTACATGTTTCTCGACGACTCCGCCTGCAACCTGGCCAGCCTCAACCTGCTGAAGTTCGCGCCCCACGGGACATTTGACGTGGAAGCGTATCGCCACGCCGTGGACATCCTGATCACCGCGCAGGAAATCATCGTCGACAACGCCGGCTATCCAACCGAGATGATCATGAAGAACTCGCATGATTATCGTCCGCTCGGACTTGGCTACGCCAACCTGGGCGCGCTGCTGATGGCTTGCGGCCTGCCTTACGACTCCGACGCTGGCCGCGACTACGCCGCTTGCGTGACTGCGATCATGTGCGGCCAGGCATACCTGCAGTCTTCGCGGATCGCGGAGACCTGCCCGCCGCTGGTTCCCGCAACTGAGCCAACAAAGAAGGGGCTGGAGAGCACGAACTTCGGCTTCAACTCGGACCGTGTGGGGACGGCCGCCTCGGCCGTCCAGGTCGAGCGAAGCTCGACAGCCACCATGCCCGGCGGCGCTTGCCCCGGCTTCTACATCAACCGTGAGCCGTTCCTCGACGTCATCCGCATGCACCGGGCGTCGGTGAACAACATCAACAAGACCAACGTTCCCGCCGCGCTTTATGACGGCTCCAAGGCTTGCTGGGACGAAGCTCTCGCCCACGGCGAAAAATTCGGCTACCGCAATTCGCAGGTCACGGTGCTCGCACCCACGGGCACGATCGGCTTCTTCATGGATTGCGACACCACCGGCATCGAGCCTGATCTCGCGCTGGTGAAATACAAGAAGCTGGTCGGCGGCGGCATGATCAAGATCGTGAATAACACCGTGCCCACGGCGCTGTTCAAGCTGGGCTACACGCACGAGCAGGCGGACGCGATCGTCAGCTACATCGACGCGACCGGCACCATCGAAGGCGCGCCGCACGTTAAAGACGAAGACCTCGACGTTTTCGACTGCTCCTTCAAGCCGGCCAAGGGCACGCGCAGCATTCACTACATGGGACACCTGAAGATGATGGCGGCGGCGCAGCCCTTCATCTCGGGCGCGATCTCGAAGACGGTGAACCTGCCGGAATCGGCCACGGTCGAAGAGATCATGGAAGCTTACATTCAGGCCTGGAAGCTGGGGTTGAAGGCGGTGGCGATTTATCGCGACGGATGCAAGAAGTCGCAGCCGCTGTCGGCGGCAGGAACAAAAACGGCCGAGGCCGCGGGCGTGGGCGCCCGCGCCACACAGGTTGTGGTTGAAGAGCAGGACCAGCATGCGCCGCCGCGTGCGGTGCGGCACAAGCTGGACGACGAGCGCATGTCGATCACGCACAAGTTCAACGTGGGCGGGCACGAGGGCTACATCACGGTGGGCCTCTACCGCGACGGCAGCCCGGGCGAAATCTTCATCACCATGGCCAAGGAGGGCTCGACTGTCTCCGGGCTCATGGACAGCTTTGCCTGCGCCGTCTCGCTGGCGCTGCAACACGGCGTGCCCCTCAAGCTGCTCTGCGAAAAATTCGCGCACACCCGCTTCGAGCCCAGCGGCTGGACCAACAATCCCGACATCGGCTTTGCCAAGTCGATCATGGACTACATCTTCCGCTGGCTGCAGGCGCGGTTTCTGACCGGCCAGCAACAGCTGCTGTTCGAGAATCTGAGGCCAAAGCTGTCAGCGGGTGATGTAGGGCGGGCGCCCTCGCCCGCCGATGCGAGTCTGCCCTCAATGGGTGAGGGTTCGCCGACGACCGACGACCGAAGGCCGACGACGGGTGGGATGCCCGGAGCTAGCAAGCACCATGCCGCCGACGCCCTAGCCGAAATGGTCGACCTGGGAGACGCCCCCACCTGCCACGTCTGCGGCTCAATCATGGTGAGAAACGGCAGTTGCTACAAATGCATGAGCTGTGGTTCGACCAGTGGGTGCAGCTAAGGGTTTGATACACAGGCGAGGGCGGCGGCTGTGGGTTTGCGCAATTGATGAAAGTAGGGGTCCAGAAGGTGAAAGTATGAACCCTAAAACGTGAAATCGAATACGAGCTGAAAACAATGGACATAGTTTCAAGAACTGCGGCACGGTGTACCAGATCGAAGTAAGGAGGACGAAAAATGGCAACGTACAAACCAGGGGAGATCGCTCCCGATTCGGGTGAATTGGTCGAGGTCGGACCACGCGGAGGTAAGGTGGAGGACGGTCGCCGCACTGTGATCGAGCGTGGCGAGAGAATTCCCCCGACATCCGAACCGGGAAACGAATTCAGATACAAGCGCGGATCGAAGACCACCCATTAGGGCAGTGCTTCGGTAGATCGGATAGCTCGTTTCGTCCTCTGTGTCGAGAACCCGGATTATCCGGTCCTGCGGAGAACGTAGCGGGTTTGTGGAACGGCATGGCTAGTGCCATGCCGCAACAGAAAACAACCCTCAAAAATCGGATTTCGCAACCACTGACGTCGTAGCGTCGACTGTCCCAGGCTCCAGCCGTACTCCCGCCAGCGCGTAGCAATCCCAAGGAGAGTCGCAAATGGCTGTAGCTGCGTTCCTTTCTTCAACGCACGATTTCACAACTTCGCTGGATGAACTGCTATTTGACATTTGTGACGAGATACAACTGTCTCCCGCTCGCCACGATCAGGCGGTGCAGCGATATGAAACCTTGGGCGACGTCCTCGAGAGAGAAGAAAGTCCATTCCGGCTACTCGGCCCGAAGATTTACCCTCAAGGTTCAATGGCTCTTGGCACTACGGTAAAACCACTTGTAGGGCCACACGACCTGGACTTCGTCTTGGAGCTCTCGATGGCCCATGACCGAGTCGATCCTATGCGGTTAATCCAGGAACTCTATACGTTCCTCAAAAACCATGGTGTTTATGGGCCGATGACATCGCTTAAGAATCGATGTGTTCGCGTCGAATATGCCAATGAGTTCTACATGGATGTCCTGCCGGCATGTCGTAATGGGGACGCGACTGGCACTTGCATTAAAGTTCCGGACCGAGCATTGAAATCATGGACTGACAGCGATCCAGTCGGATTTATCAGATGGTTTGAGGAACGAGCCAGAATGAGATTCGTCGCTCGCATTCTCGACAAGGCTGCGCCCGTACCGGCGCAAGTACCTGTTGCCCAGAAGCAAACGCTAAAGCTGGTCGTGCAGCTTATCAAGCGCTGGCGGGATCGGCACTATGGGGATTCTGGCCCTGCTCCCATATCGATCGTCCTCACCACCTTAGCTGGGCACGCCTACACCGGCGAACGGTCCGTCAGCGAATCGCTGAAGCTCGTGTTAAGCCGCATAGTCGGATTCATCGATGATGCGCACCGTACGGGAACTCCGCTGCGCGTATGGCACCCTACTCACCCAGCTGAAGAACTCAGCGAAAAATGGAACAATGACCGGCCAGCGTATGAGGCATTCGTAAAGGGAATCCGCGCGTTCAGCACTCGATGGTCGCAACTAATGGAGCGCAAGGAGAACGTCAACTCAGAGCTCGAAGCGCTCTTCGGCGAGCCAGTGACTACGGTTCTTAAGAAGCGCGCTCGGGCGGTTCAAGAGTCGCGCCTCGCCGGGAGTCTAGGTGTGAGCT
>DASVAJ010000090.1:0-86829 GCA_036376415.1 Terriglobales bacterium | reverse complement strand
GGCCCGTCTATAGCTCCTGCACGTCCTCACACCTTTTATGGCGAACAGTAGGTATGTTCGGGAAAGGCCGCTCACACCGGCTCAACAGGCGTATTTCCTAAGGCTGGCGTTCCCCGGCTTCACGGTCGTAACTGCCCGCAGTGAACTGAGGTGCATCGGCACACTGCGGCCATCTCCAACGAGCGACGCGTATACGATCTCGCTTGAATACAGAGTTCCCGAGCGACCCTGTGTCCAAATCCTGCGGCCGCAGCTAAAGCTCGCTCCGGGACGCACCAAACTGCCGCATGTCTTTAAGGGAAATGAGCTCTGCCTGTACCTTACCGGCGAGTGGCGACCGGATCTCAGGATCTCCGAATACATCATTCCTTGGATTTCGTTCTGGTTGTTCTTTTACGAGGTATGGGCGATTACCGGCGAGTGGTTTGGTGGCGGGCACGAGCCACAAGCACAAAAATGAAGCGATTCAAAATCCTCTGTATCGACGGCGGCGGTATCAAAGGAGTTTTTCCTGCGGCATTTCTGGCAGCACTTGAAGAAGACCTCAAAATTAGAACAGGTGAATACTTTGATCTAATAGCCGGAACGTCGACAGGCGGCATCATCGCACTAGGGCTAGGCCTTGGTCTCAGCGCTGACGCCATAGTCCAATTTTACCTTCGGAAAGGGCCGTTGATCTTTCCGAGCAGCAAAAGCTTCTTCAAGTTCTCGTGGCTGGCATCGCCCTCCAAGTACAAGTCGGGTATCCTCCAGACCGCTCTGGCGGATGTCTTCGACAACCGGTTACTGGGAGACTCTAGTTGCCGTCTTTTCATTCCCAGCTTCGATGCCAATACCGGGCTAATTCATATATACAAAACCGCACACCACGAGCGACTTCGCCGAGATTACCGCTGTACGGCTGTGGAAGTTGCGATGGCGACTTCGGCAGCTCCCATCTATTTTCCGAGTTATAGGTCGGACCGCGACATAACGCTTATCGATGGCGGCATCTGGGCCAATAACCCATCAGGTCTGGCAGTTGTCGAGGCCATCAGCATGCTCAATGCCCCGGCTGATCAAATCGATGTGTTGAGCCTAGGTTGTACAGAAACGCCGCCGGATTTTCTTCTGACGCGCAAGTGGGTTGGCTACTGGCCGCTAAAGCTTCTCGACGCGATGTTTCGAGGACAGTCATTTTCATCCTTAGGAACAGCGCAACACCTCGTCGGCCATAGCAACGTACATCGCATTAATCCTACCGTCGCACCTGGGCAATACAAGCTTGACCGAACTAAGGGAATTGAGGATTTGAGAGGCCTGGCTTATCAGACCGCCAGGTATGCTTCCCCTAAGCTGGCGACTGTCTTCTTCAGCAAGCCAGCCGAGCGGTTCACACCGATATACCAGAGCAATTCTTGATCCCCGGCCGCGTGGCCACGCACCGTATCCGCACCCAAAACGGGTCGCTGGTCAGGGCATGGCTGAAGCCGCGACCTGCATGGAGTTCCTTGCGGACTGCAGCGCCAAGTAGCTGCTGAGAGCGGTAGAGTGAGGTGTTAGCAACAAGAAACATCTCTATGCCGCACCGTCTGCGTGAACGACACGATCAGTGCCGCAGTGCTGAAGTCACTAAAAAAGCACGGTATGGGACCGGGCGTTGACGCAGTCTACAAGTACCTTCAAAACCCATCCCGCCTGAATCTAACCCTGAACGTCCGCGGCCTATCAATAGGCATGTTTCGGTTTCCATACGGCGCCTTCGATGACACCAACAATCTCAGTCTCATAACTTCTATCCAGTATGGCAACTTTTGCATTTTGTTTCCCGGAGACTTGGAAGATGAGGGTTGGAGGAGAGCCTTGCTCAATGAACAGTTTCGCTATCTCCTCGGGCGCGTGAACGTGTTTGTCACTTCGCACCATGGACGTGATAGCGGTTGCTGCCCGGAGGTGTTTGAAGGTGGCATCTGCAGTCCGGACGCGTTTATCGTGTCAGACAAGGAACTAGTTCACGAAACTCAGGAGACGACAGCGTGGTACGGCCAGCATGCCAAAGGCCTGCATAAGATACTAGAAAATCCCTGGGACGTGCCGGAGACCAGGTACGTGTTTACGACGCGGACTGATGCGTGCATCTCAATTGACATATCGCCGGACGGGCGCTTCATTCTTTATCCGAACAGCAGGGTACAACGAAACGTCGAGCCTAAGCGTTCTCCCGCTCCCGCGCCGGATTGGTCGTCGTTGCTGATAGCAAGTCTGGCCGGAGGTTCGAAGCAAAGTCGGTAGCGCACGGTTAGCTGCAGGGGGCACAATGAGCGAATTGTTGAACAAGCTTTCCTCGTACAACGTCTTTAATTACCTTCTGCCCGGGATCGTGTTCGCGATTCTTGCGAGCGAAATTGTGCACTATCCGATGGTTCAGCACGACATAGTTGTTGGGGCGTTCCTTTACTACTTCATTGGGCTTGTCATAAGCCGGTTTGGATCACTAGTAATCGAGCCTCTCCTTAAGTGGTCCCGCTTCGTCCAATTTGCCGATTATGCAGATTTTGTGACCGCTTCCAAAAAGGATGACCAGATAGGAGTACTTTCGGAAGCGAACAACACGTATCGTACCTTTTGTTCACTCTTCGTTGTCCTACTGACGCTGAAGGTCTACGTACGGATTGAGTCCAGATTCGCATCTCTTAGGAATTGGGACGCGATGTCGTTAGCAGTGCTGCTGCTGCTCCTTTTTCTACTGTCTTATCGAAAGCAAACCGCCTACGTCGCGAAGCGAGTGCAGATCGCTGCGGTCGGTCCCGCAACCATCGAACTAGACCGGGCAAGCACGGTTTCAGACGCAAGGAGCGATTCAAAAAAAGCAGGCGTTTGATACCCCAGATAAGAATTGGCCCACTGTCGAGTTTTTCTCCTCTAGTAATGGCGTATACCAACTTGGCCCTACCGTGAGTTTCAACGACAAATCAGAGTTTTCCTAAACGTTTATTATGGTATTGTCCTTCGAGCGAAGCGGAGGCGAAGCTATGACTAAACATCTCCAAGACCTGCTTGAGGCCGCAAGGAAAGTTGTTCCCACCGCAGAAGAAAAAGAACAACAGCGGCGGAGCTTTGCCTACGGCAACACCAAAATCGAAAACTCGCGGATCACCCGCGAAATGGTGGATCGCGCAGCCGATGCGATTGGTAGGCCTCAGGGAGAATCGTCACGTCGTTCGGAATGACAACGAATGCCGAGCGACGATCAGATTCGCCACAGCAAAGCACTCGAAGCTGAGATCGTCTCGAATCCCGACGAAATAGCAAAAATAGAAGCCGCTAACGGCGTGCGCCAGTTCGACGCTGTTACGGAAATGATTGAGTACTTCTCTCATCCGGAGAGAAAGTTCAAGCTGCGTCCGTCACACTTGCTGAGCCTGCAGAGAATCGCGCTGGAAAGCTTAAGCGGCTACGCCGGCAATTTTCGTCCGGCTGGGATTGAGATCGGCGGAAGCAGGCACAAGCCTCCGGGCGCGCACATGGTGCCGGAAGAAGTGGAGCACATGTGCGACTACATCAATGACAACTGGGAAAAGAGCTCGCCAGTTCATTTGGCCGCATATGCATTATGGAAACTGAATTGGATTCATCCGTTTACGGACGGGAACGGGAGGACGGCTCGCGCGATTTCGTACTTGTTGCTCTGTTTGCGACTTGGCTACAACCTTCCTGGAACGAACACGATTCCCGAACAAATCTCGAACGATAAGCGGCCCTATTACAAAGCGCTTGAGGCGGCAGACAATGCATGGGAAGCGCAGAAGATCGATTTATCAGAATTGGAAGAATTGTTATCCGGTTTGCTTGCGAATCAGTTGGTGATCGTCCATCAGCAGGCAACAGGCAAGAAGGGCGGCGTTTAGGCGGAAAGCCCCAGACCGCCCGGACCGGTGCCTTTCACGGCCGGAGCTGATAAAACTCTCCCAATCGTCCTGCTGCCTGCCAGTGCTTGCGCGCTCGCACCAGCTCGGCTATCTGGCGGATGTGTCCCAGATCGTGCATGGCCCATTCATGCAGCATCTGCTGGAGCGTGATCTCCCCCGCGATTTTGTGCATGGCCTGGCGTTCGCCGGCACTGCGCGGCAGCGTGCGCAGGAACTCGATGTTGGTCTCGCGCTGCTGCTTGAAATGCTCGAAAGAATCTTCGGCATCGGCATCGCGGTATAGATCGAGGTACATCTGCGCATCGTCCTGGTCGAATTCCGGCAATGCTTCTTCCGGTAAATGTTGCCTCAGGAACTGATCGACGCGCATGCGATAGCAGTGGCCCTCGGAATGCGAAAGGTGCGCGAGCACCTCGGCCACCGAAAAGCGGTCGGGCGCCGGCTTCCAATGGGCGTCGTCGTGCGAGAGTTCGCGCATCAGGCCGCGCAGGATCGCGGGCGTCGCTTCCAGCAGGTCGAGGCAATCGAGTCCGTCGTCTTCCGCCATGCGATTCATCGTACGACATTCTGCCTGGCGTCCCCCGCACGATATTCTGTTGGGGAGCGACGGAAGCTTCGTGGTCAGCTCTCCAGTTTTGAGTGACCCGCGTGGACGGAAAAAACAAGTTCCTCGACTGCTTCTCTCGGAATGAGAAGGGTTGATATCGGCAGGGCTGAAAGCCGTGTCCTCCCCAATTCCGCGCAATCGCCTATCGCACAGCGGCGGCTAACAACTCCCGCTCTTCCGCAGAAAAGCTGTCGTAACGGCCGGAGTTGAGCCGTCGCTCGCGAGCGGCGGGCGGCATGGCGCGGAGCAGGCGGATCGCATTTCTTACAGCCGGGCGCAGTGTGGGACTTCCCAAGGACGCGGTCGGCTTTATCGGGCTGTCATTTCCGGCATCGAGCGAAACTGCTGAGCGGTGGTTCACATCTTCCGGCGAAGCCGCGGAGCGATATGCTATGAACGAAATCGCGGGGTGCGAGTCGTCGACAATCGGGCTCGGATCGCCCGGATCGAGGGAGCCGGGATCAGGATTGAGGGAGACGGGTGCGGAAGGCTCCGCGCGCACGTTCAGGTTTGCAGGCTTGGCGGGCGCAGTGTTGCTCTTCGATCTGCAAGTGTCGGGATAGCGGTAGTCGCAAGGATCGCGACGCTCGCGGCGATCGCGATAGTCCCGCGGGTCGTCAGAATTGTAGGAACCGTATGGGCCATACGGATCGTAAGGATAGGCGTAGGCGTAAGGCCCCCACCACGGACCGTATCCCGACCAGTACGGATAGCTCCAATAAGGCCAGAAGCCGAAGTCGAAACCGAGGCCGAACCAGGGATATCCGAATCCACCAAAGAACGGGCCATGGCGGAACCCGCCGCCAAACCGTCCAAAGCCGTTGTGAAAACCACCGAAGCCGCCCGGCCCTGCGCCGTGAAAGCTGCCGCCGTGGAACCCTGCAAATCCTCCGTTATGAAAGCCGCTGCCTCCACCGTGCAAGGCGCCGCTGCTGTGGAAGCCTCCACCGTGAAATCCACCGAAGCCGCCACCTCCATGAAAGCCGCCTCGCTGAGCAAGCGCCGCCGGCATGAGAGCGAGCACGATCGAGATCGAGATGACAATCACAATTCGGGAATAAATAGGCCGGTTCATGGGAGACTCCAGTACCCGATAATTTAGATGGGGATAGCCCGCACTTTCAATCAAAATGAGGCTGGGGAAAGGGAGAAAGTCAAAATCCCTGCCCTGTCGCAAAGGACGCGACAAGGACGGGGCACCCTCGCGTCGGCTGCGGAGGCGACCGCTTGCTGGTCCTAGTCAATCCCCAGTGCCAGGGTGGCGGAGCTGCCTGGGATTGGGCATCCCACGACTGCCGGGGAATTCACGGAAATCAGCACACTGCTGCCGGAAGGAGCCGCCTAACTGGGTGAAGGTCTGCTGCGTGATCGTGGCCTGGAGGTGTTGCGAATCGATGAAGGTGGTTGCCAGGGTGTTTCCGTTCCACAGGATTTGCGACTGGGGGTCGAAGTTGTTTCCGATCACGATCAGCAGAACCGACGTTGCGTTGGCGGAGATCGCGTTCGGGGAGAGCGATGTGATCTGCGGCGCCTGACTGACGCCAAGGCAGGTTTGGAAACCGACAATGGCGGAACACGTCCAGCCGGAGAGTGCGAAGGTCAAGCATCCGATTAGGACAAACCGGAGCCACGGCCTGCTATTCCCAAGTCTCGCAAGTGGGGCGCGACCCTTGGGCAAGCTCAGGGGTGGGGCACCCCGGAGGAGGTGATCACCGTCCTCACCTAAGCCGCAATCGGGTGAGGTCCCGCGGCTTCGGACGGTTGAAACCGTGCTTCCGCAGGCGGCCATTCGACTCCTTCGCGAGGGGCAGTCGCTCAGGGCAGGCTCCGCGGCACATCGAAAAGGGACCAGGCAAGAGCGCATACAGACTCCCTCTTGCTCGCACCTTATTTTAGGCTCGCACGATTGACCATGGTCAAGCTGCGCATGATCATTCGCATTCGCGAATGCCGTCGCTGTTGACAGAACGAGAGAGGGTTGGCCACGAATTAAAGTCGTGCCCTTATATAGATTCCTTTCCTGGTCGCGGTAGCGCAAGGTCGGGCCAGGCGGGAACCGGCCGAAATCTGGACACTGGGCAAAGCCAAGGTGGAAGAAAGAGCTGGCTAGCAGTGGCGACCCCGGAGGGACTCGAACCCCGACAGATTGCCGGAATTGAAAACAAGCAAGTTATTGATTTTTAACGACGCTCAATGCGCGGAAAACGCTGGAATACGCGGATTTTTGGTACGCCATAGGTACACGGGAAAACTATCACGACTCCTTGTACCCCTTCGGTGCTTCGCCGATGACACCGAGGCATTTTGCTTTACTGCCCGGAATCGTGCTCGGCCTATCGCACAGCATCACCGTGCCGTAACGTCTGCGCTTCTCTTCCCACTCCTTCCAGTATTCAGCGCCGACCCTCTTACTACGGCCACAGTTACCGCAGAGCAGGATCACATCCCCTTCATTTTCAATGCCGCTCATCTGAATTGAGATTTCAGGCGCTCAACTTCGTCTTCCAGATTTCTCACTTTCCTCGTCAGCTCGTAAACCGCTTCAGCCAGTTTTTGAACTTCGTGATCCGATGAATGACTTCCAGCACTTTGCGCACTGTTCTTTATCGAACTATAGCTCGTCATCTCTATTCTTTTCCCCTTCTGAAAAGTTCGCCCATTCTACTTCTCGTCGCGCGAACCATCCGGCTCCCCAAATCCATGGCCGCCTCTCCACAGTTTCCATTTCCCCGAACTGCCACACTTAGGACAGTCAATTTGAATGAGCGGAACTGATGGGTCATACCCCTTGAAATCTAGCGTACAGGCCTCGCCGCACTTAACGCATACCACATGCAAATAATCACCACTCGGCACGATCTTATACATCGGGTCTTGATGGTATTCCATACCTCTCCTATCCACAGCCAGCTACTTGCGATTTTACGCCAGCTTCGCACAGCATACCCTCCCCTAAATTTTTCGCTTTCGCTTCCTCTTCTCTCGATGTGAGAATAGCTGCATGGGCATTCTTGAAAATGCGAAGCAGGTCGCCAAAGCAGTAGAGGAGATTCACAACCTCGAACTCTACCAACGCGTCCTCAATCTCCACTCCGACATTATCGAACTCGTCGAAAAGAACAACGAGCTTCGCGAAGAAAACCAAGAACTAAAAAAGAAACTTGAACTGCGCGGCAAGATGCAATTCAAACCGCCATTTTGGTTTCAAAACGGTGACGTTACTCCATTCTGCCCTTCCTGCTGGGAGACGAAAACCCAAGCAATACACGTTGTCAAAGATATGGAAGAAGACGGCGAAACCAACTGGCATTGTCCTACATGCAAAAATTGCTACCACGTTAGGTCCGGCAGGACTCTCTACCCACACGTTTATGGGGAGCCCGACCAAGGCCCCTGGGGATAACTCACCCTTGCAGGTTTCTTACAGTGTGCTTTGATTTTAGTAATGAGAGAAATCAAGTTTAGGGTCTGGGATAAGAAACAAAAAGTGATGTTTTCTTGGCCGATGGTTCAATAGCAATTTGATTTAAAAGATTTCGCAACATGGGACACCCCTTTTGCCATCATGCAATTCACCGGTCTTACCGACAAAAATAGAAAGGAAATTTATGAGGAAGATATTGTGACGATGCTCGGCGGTACGAAAGTTAAGGTCAAATGGAACGAGCACCTTGCACAATTCGTTCTTGGGGGATAGCATCCAAATCCAACCGTGGAAAGATGAAGTCATCGGCAACATCTACGAGAATCCCGATCTCCTTAGCCCCAAATCCTCGCGGTAGCAAATAGCTCTCACACAATTACTTGTGAGCAAATAAACAGCAAAACCACAAGTGCGTATGAGGTACACGGCTACAAAAATTCCTGTATCCTATTGATTCTACAAGGCTGGCGACCCCGGAGGGACTCGAACCCCCAACCCTTGGTTCCGAAGACCAATGCTCTGTCCAGTTGAGCTACGGGGCCGCAATTGCAACCAACGCCTTTAGATTCTAGCAACAGTGGAAGAGCTCTGCCCGTCTCCAAACCGGATGCGAAGCCCCTTGCTGGTGCCGGCTGCCAAGGCTCTATGGATGCGCAAACTTCTTTGGCTATCTTCGAGCGGCAGGTTTTCCTGCAGTGTGACTGCAATCACGAGGTAGAGATTCGGGAATCACAGCTTCTCGTCGACGGGATCAATAGCCTATTTGACGAGTGTGAGCTGTGAGTTGGGAAGCGGTTCGCAGAATCCGATTGCGGGGAAAACGCACGACGGTGCAACCACCAGCCCGAGTGATATCCCGCCAGACGCGAATCGCGTGGCTCCTTCTTCCGGTTTTGGAAGCAATCGATGGACGTAAAACCCGCGCGCGGTGAATTCTTAGCGGAATACCCTCGCGTAATGAGGGATTCGCGGCTCGCTGATTGGAATAGTCACCAAGCGGCAATTTCTGAATTACGAGAAAGCACATTTGCGCGTACAGATCTTGAGCACCAAACGCTTGCCAGGGAGGACTTATGCGGCGGTTTCTTTTGTCACTTTGCGTATGCGGTGGGTTTGCAGCGTTTTTACTCCAACCCGGCTTTCTAGCAGGCCAGGGGAACCGGGCGTCGATGACGGGCACCGTCACCGACCCGAGTGGAGCGGTTATTGTGGGCGCGCAGGTAGCGGCGCGAAACGACGACACGGGCGTGGAGACCAGCACCCGGTCGAATGAGCGTGGCATATACCTGGTGCCGAACCTGCCGCCGGGTGACTACTCTCTGCAGATCACGAAGGGCGGATTTAAGCCGGTTGAATTCCTGCACGTGCACCTGATCCTCGATCAAGTAGCGGCGTTGAACGCGACCCTGTCTCCCGGCACTGCGGTGGAAGCGATAACCGTGACTTCGGGTGCGCCCGTGCTAGAGACGGAAACATCGACGGTCGGGACCAATATGAACGGTGACGTGGTCACCGATCTGCCGCTGAATGTGTATGGCGGGCGACAGGCGGAATACTTTGCCGTGGCCCTGACGCCGGGTTACTCGCCGCTCAGCGATCCATATCTAGCGGTGATCAATGGCAATCAGGGGTTCACAAAAGAGTTCACGATTGACGGCACCTCTGGAACCGCACAGATTCAGGGCAATATTTTTGAAACCGGTCCCAGCATGGAAGCGATCGAAGAATTACAGGCCGAAACCAGTGGTTTGAGCGCAAGAAATGGGAATACCAATGGCGGCGTGATTATGCTGAACCTGAAGTCGGGGACGAACCAGTTTCATGGCAGTGTCTTCGGCTATGGGCACAATGAGTTGCTGGATGCGAACACCTTCGATAACAATCACCTAAGCGTACGCAAGGGCAAGTCACGGTTCTGGGACTGGGGTTTCAGCGCGGGCGGTCCCATCATCAAGAACAAGACATTCATTTTCGGAACTTTCGAGCGCTATACGCAGAACGACTTCACGCCGGGTTCGTTCGGAGCGACGGTTCCCACGCTAGCATTTCTGCAAGGTGACTTCAGCGGGTTGCTGGGGGCGCAGCTTTGTACAGACGGCAACACGGCGCCTTGCACAGCGCCTGCGACGCCGATGACCGTCACCAATGACGCGGGTCAAACCGTTCCGCTGCTGCAAGGGACGCTGTTCGATCCAGCCACCGGAAACGCATTCACCGGAAACATGATTCCATCGAACATGTTCAGTTCGGTATCCCAAAAGATCATCGCCATCTATCAGAAGAGTTATGCTCCGGAACTTGCCAGAGACCGAAATAACAATCGCATGCCGGCGAGCAACTCGCCATCGCAGACTCCGAACGAGATCGTAATCAAGGTGGACCACAACCTGAGGGACAGCGACAAGCTGAGCGGGTCGTGGGTGTACAACCATCGTCCCCGAACGTTAATCGATTCCGGCGGCGTGTGGGCGGCGGGCAGCACCGACGGAGGCCCGTTGGCGAGTGCTCGCTTTCAAATGGTAAAGGCCAATGAATTCCGCGTCAGCGAGTCGCACACGTTCACGCCGACATTGTTGAACGTATTCAATGCGACGTACAACTGGTACTGGAACGGTTCGATTCCGACGATCGGCACGAATTTCCCGCAGCAATTGGGTTTTGGGAATACCGGAGCCTCGAACTTTCCCGCCATCGACTACGGGCCTCAGGCCTGGAACGGCCTTTCCGAAACCGCCATTGGGAACAGCTGGCAGGGCCATTATGTGGGCGCGACTTTCATTTACGGCGATCAACTCACCTGGACCAAGGGACAACACACGTTTTCGTTTGGCGGTGATTTCCGCGCCATGCAACTGAACAGCCAGGCGGGCTCGGGTGCGCTGACCATGCACTTCCAGCCGCAAGCCACAGCGGACCCGAGCGGGACTTCGGCCACCGGCTTCGGCTTTGCCGATTTCCTGCTAGGCCGGGTCGCGAGCGCCTCACAGACCACACCCTTCAACTTGTATGGACGACGAAAGGCGCTGTCGTTTTATGCGCAAGATGACTTCAAGGCAACCCGCAAGCTCACTTTGAACCTCGGGCTCCGCTGGGACATTAACTTCAGATTGCACGAGAAGAACGGGAATTGGGCCAACTTTGACTTGAATGCAATCGATCCGAACTTGGGAATCAAAGGCGCTCTTGTGTACGCCAAAAACGGGAGCGACAGCTTCGAGAAAAACCAGAGCTTCAAGAACTTCGGCCCGCAATTTGGATTTGCCTACAACCCATGGGAAAAAGTGGTATTTCGCGGTTCGGTGGGAATGCTGTATGTTCCGATCGGCATTCAGTACTGGCAAGGGGTTCCCTATGCGTTCGACCCCGGAGCGCGCGGCACCAACGCTGCGCCGGGGGCGTTCAACTGGGACAGCGGTTATCCCGGAGTATTCACGCCCGGCACGAAGAGTTCGACAACACCTTCGCCTTACCTGTTCCCGGTGGTCACGGTCAATCCGGACACCTTGAAGGCAGGGTACTCCGAGACGCTCAATCTGGGGGTGCAGTACGAGCTAACCAAGACGAGCCGGATTGAAGCGAGCTACATCGGTAATCGCGGCCACCGCTTGATCGGCTCGAACCTGGCTTACAACGAGGCCGATCCAAAGACCTTCATGAACCTGTACAACTCCGGAAATTTCTGGGCAAACGTGTGCAATCCGGCAGAGGCGGCCAGTGCCGGGGTGCCCTATCCGTACCCGGGATTTTGTGGACCGTCGCAAGCCGCCATTGCTCCTTATCCGCAACTGGCAATTGGAATGGATTGGTACATGTACTATCCCAACCTCTACTATGTGGGTCTGAATAAGGGCCAATCGTTCTATGACTCCATGGTGCTGCACTACGTAAAGCGCGCCGGCCACGGGCTAGTCGCCGACGTTAGCTATACCCTCTCGCGGCAGGAGTGGAACACCTATACGAACTTCACTGACAGCTACGACGTGGGACTGGGGAGCATCCAGGATTACGGGAATCTCAAAGAGGCGGCGCACACGCTGTCTCCGTATGATCAGAAGCATGTAATCAAAGCGGGCATCCAGTACGAACTGCCGTTCGGGCACGGGCACGACATGCTCGGGGGGGCGGGGCGCGTACTCAATGCTATCGTGAGCGGCTGGAAGATCAGCCCGCTGCTCACCTACGCAACCGGGAAGCCGTTGAGCTTCTACGCCAACGACCAGATATATGGTCCTTATTATCCGGCGTGGTCGGCGATCTATGTCAATTACAATCTTTCCGGTTATAACGGGCGGATGTTTGATCCCAGCAAGTATGTCTTCGGAAGCCAGAGCGCCCCGGAGAACCGCTACTTCCCGGCAAGCATCGCCTCAGACCCGGCTCTGGGTCAACTTGGGACGGGAAAGGCCCGTATTGACCAACTGCGCGGCTTCGGCACCGACCGCGAGGACCTCGCCCTGCACAAGTCTTTCAAAGTGGGTGAGCGCTATAGCCTGGACTTCGGGGTAGAGTTCTACAACGTACTCAATCGGCATGCCTTCGCCGACCCCGATACCAGTTCTCCGAACAGCACGACGTTTGGGATGGTAACCGGGACTGCAGGCAGTCCGCGCAATGGGCAGTTTGAAGCCCGGTTCCGGTGGTAAGAGGGCGCCGGATCAATGGTTCAGCACGGGTGGTGCGAAAGTGACCACCCGTTTTTTTGCGTCCTGCTGCACGGGGGAGTGGCACGGGGAGGAGATTTTGGCTCGCATTCAGCGCTTTAAGCACTCGCGAATTTTGGTCTATGTATTTTTGATTTCTGCCAGCCTGGCTGCCCAAGCTTCGACGGATTACGTAGATTGCGCGATGGGATCAGACAGCCAGGACGGAAACACCGAAGCCCAGGCCTGGAAGTCCCTTGCGCGGCTCAACCGCGCTGAGTTCCGCCCGGGAGACTCGATCCTGCTCAAACGCGGCACGGCGTGCGAGGGAATGCTGGCGCCGCATGGGTCCGGCGCTCCTGGCCATCCCATCTCCATTGGCGCGTATGGGACTGGACCGCTGCCGATTATTCGAGCGGGCACGAATCCCGCGGCCATCAAGCTCTTCGATCAGCAGTATTGGGAAATCGAAAACCTGGAAGCGGTGGGCGGCAATCCTTATGGCATTTTCATCGGTGGAAGCCGGGGAGAACTGCATCACTTCCGAATTAGAGATGTGGTTGTCCATGACGTCACCGGCGAGCCGAAGACGAAAGAATCCGGGCTCATCGTGATCACCGGCAGCGGAGGCTCGGCCACCATCCATGACGTCGTGATTGATGGCGCCACCGTTTACAACACCTCTCAGTGGGCCGGAGTCATCGTGGTCGGCCAGCAGTGGAGCGATACCTCTCCCGATCCGCGTGGCGGCAGCGACGTGATTGTGCGTAATTGTGTGATCCACGACGTTGCCGGTGACGCCATCCTGATCACCACCCTCAAGCACGGGCTCATCGAGAAAAATGCGTCATGGAATAGCGGCATGCAGCCGACGGAAAGCATTGGCACGCCGGACGGCATGTGGGCATGGATGTGCGAAGACTGCGTGGTGCAGTACAACGAGGGATACCTGAGCGACTCGCCCGGCGTGGATGGCGGCGTCTTCGACATCGATTATGGCGACATCAACAACGTCGTGCAGTACAACTACGCTCACGATTCCCAGGGATATTGCGCCTCTGTTTTCGGTTCCGCCGGGCCGGTGGGAAATAGCGTGAACAGCGAAATCCGCTACAACTTGTGCGTCAATAATGGCCGCAGCCCGCGGCTGGCGAAACGCCAGGGGGCGATCTATCTTTCGACGTGGAACAACGGATTCCTGGACGGAGTGAAAATCCATCACAACACGGTGTATTGGAACCCTCCGGGCAATTTTGCGGCACTGATCAGCGACGCCAAAGCTACGGGTTCACGCGCCAATGTGTTTGAGAACAACCTGATCGTCTCGACCGTGCCGGCGATGCTCGCGCCTAACTCATTTCTGAAGCTGGACGGCAACCTGTATTGGTATACGGGATCCCAGACCCCGACGTGGACCCTCGATGGAACGACTTATTCGGGGTGGGAACACTATCAGAGTGCAAGCGGCCAGGACGCACACAGCGTGTATGGCGATCCCCGGTTGACCGCCGACTTCCATCTGCAACCCGGCTCGCGGGCACTTACACCGAGGATTGCGTCCGACGGGTGCGCCAGAGATATTTTTGGCGGGCGGCCGGATAGGCGTTCCTGCCCGATGGGAGCTGCCGGGGCTGCGGCGTCTACTACGCCCGACGCTCACGTGGCCTGGGCCGAGATGCTGCCTCAGGTGCGCGGGCACTGGTCGCTGGTTTCTTTTTTTGACTTGAACTCTGCGGCGGAAGAAAATCCTGCTCGCAGCCAAGTCGTCGTATTGGAGAGCATGCTGAATCAGTACGGCGGCCGGGGGCTGCAGTCGATCGTGGTGGCCGGAAACCTCTCTGGCAGTCCATCTGGTCTGATCGAGAACCGGTCGCATGACTGGCATGCCGAAAACATGTCATTTCGAGCCGATCCTTCGGGGAGCATGGGGAAAGCTGCTTCCATCACAACGCAGCCCACGACGGTGCTGATCTCGTCGTCGGGTCGTGAGATTGCGCGATGGCCGGGTTTTGCCTCAGCGATCGAGCTTGGATTAGAACTGCGCCGGCAGCTTGGTCCGCCACCGGGTATGGCGGCCGACTCCGCCAACCTCGCCGGAGTAGAGCGCTCGAAGTAGCGGTAGGATGGCTTCTAGCTCAGCGTCGACTCAAAACCTGGTAGGCGCGGCAGGACTCGAACCTGCAACCCTCGGATTAGAAATCCGATGCTCTATCCGCTTGAGCTACGCGCCCGCGCGAAAGGCGGCTGCCGTCATTTTATCTTGTGGGCCGCATTTCGCGCAGCCGGGAGCGATGGCGAGGCGCGCATGTGGGACTCGGCGGGGCGGCGCGGCTGGCTTTTTTCAGCGGCGGTCGCGATCGTCGCGGTCGTCGTCGCGATCGTAGTTGCGATCCCAGTCGCGGTCGGTGCGCCACTCGTGCCGCTGCGGGTCGTACCAGCCGTGGGCTTCATTCCAGCAGCGGTCCCACTCGGCATTCAATCTTGCCCTGGCGTCTCGCGCCTGGCGGCTACGTTTACCGTGTTCATGGGCCTCATGGCGATAGTGTTCCTGCGCCTTCTCCACGCGGTGCTGGCATCGCGAACGGCCGTCGGCAGACGCTTTCACCGGGAGCGCAATCAGGAGCGCCGTGGCTACCGTCAGGGCGGCGCCGCAACTCAAGAATTTTGCTGCGTTCATGTGTCCTCCTCCGCAATTTCGAGCGACGGGGGATTCAGATAACCAGGGCAGGTTGCAGGTTGCTCCCGGGAACTCAGGAGAAAGCTGTAGTAAGACTTGGGATTTAGAATCGGGTTAATGGCCAATACCCTGGAACACGAGGCTGCAAGCTCGACTGCCGAGTTCCGTCCGCGCCGGTTTTTACGCGGCGGTCACGTGCAGACTGTGGCCAGCTTTTTTCTGCCGCGACGCTTCGCCCTGCCTCCACCGGAGGAGCGGCTGATCGAAGTGGAGCCGGGAATTCCGGTGCTGTGCCATTGCCACTGGCAACCCGACCGGCGCGCTGCGCTGACCGTCATCCTGGTGCATGGGCTGGAAGGCTCGAGCGAGTCCACTTATATGCTGGGCATCGCGCAACGAGGTTTGGCGGCGGGCATGAACGTGGTCCGGATGAATCAGCGCACCTGCGGCGGGACTGGCGGCCTGGCGCCAACGCTCTACCATTCCGGACGATCCGCCGATGTGAGGGCGGTGGCGGCCAACCTGATTCAGCAGGATGGAATTACGGGTTTCGCGCTGGCCGGATTTTCCATGGGCGGGAACCTGGTGTTGAAAACGGCGGGTGAGTGGGGCAATCACGGCCCGGTGGAATTCAAAGCGGTTGCCGGGGTGTGCCCGGCGCTCGACCTTGCGGCTTCGGCCGACGCGCTGCACGCGCCTGTAAACCGCATTTACGAACAATACTTCCTGTGGAAGCTCAAAGCGCGCATGCGTGAGAAAGCCAGGTGCTTCCCCGGACGTTATGACCTTTCGCGGATGCGCGGAGTGCGCTCGCTGCGCGAGTTTGACGATCGGGTGACTGCTTTCTACTGCGGCTTCAAAGGCGCGGAGGACTACTACACGCGTTCCGCGGCGGCGAATGTGGTCGATCAGATTTCCGTGCCGGCTTACATCCTGCACGCAAAGAATGATCCCTTCATTCGCATCCTGCCGCAGACCAGCGAGAAGATCCGGAGAAATCAAAACATCACGTTTGTCGAAACGGAAGATGGCGGGCACTGCTCGTTTATAGGGGAGCGCACCGGCCACGATGATGACGGACAATTCGCGGAACGGGCGGTGGTGGAGTTCTTGCGCGGAATTTAGCTGTGACATTCGTGGACGCGGTTTGACTTTGGCTCGAGTGCGCCCGCGCCCCACCACCCCTCCTGTACAATCAGCGGCAATGGGGCTGAAACCGCGAACTCTTCTGGCTGGCGCTCTATTCGCCTCCGCTCTGGCGTGGGCGGAGCCGGTCTCGCAACTGCACCCCAGCAATTACGTGAATGACTTTGCGCACGTCCTGGGTGCGCAGACGGTCTCCGACCTGAACGACACCTGCCGGCAACTGGATGAGAAGGCGCATGCGCAAGTGGCGGTGGTCACGATCAACAGCACCGACGGCAAGGATATTTTCGATTACTCGGTCGAACTGTATCAGGGGTGGGGAATCGGCAAGAAAGGCACTGATCGCGGCGTGCTGATTCTCTTCGCGATCAAGGACCGCAAGTACTATACGACGGTTGGATACGGCCTGGAGCCGATTCTGCCCGACGGCAAAGTTGGAGGCTTTGGACGCGAAGCGGTTCCGCTGCTGAAGCAAAGCGACTACGACGGCGCTGTGCGCCTGGTAACACTGCGTGTGGCGAACGTCATTGCGCAGGATGCGGGCGTTCAGTTAACCGGAGCACAAGTTCCAGCAGCGCCGTCGATACGGCCGGCGCCAAGGATGTCGGCGGCGGGCATTGTGGTTCTGATTGTGATCATTATTATTGTGCTGGCGACTCCGTTGCGGGGCCTATTGTGGCTTTTGCTTTTGGGCGGAGGGCCGCGCTGGGGCGGCGGATACCGCGGAGGTTGGGGTGGCGGCGGATTTGGCGGCGGCGGTTGGGGCGGTGGCGGCGGATTCGGAGGCTTCGGCGGCGGTTCCACGGGAGGCGGTGGTGCGGGTGGAAGCTGGTGACCAAGAGCGGATGCGTTTGAACCTCGTCGCCGGGATGCGCGGGTCTTGCCTTGGGGTTCTGATGTTTTTGGCGTGGACTGGCAACGCGGTTCGGAACCGTGCTCCCATGGGGGTATTTGTCGCGGTGGGACTGGCGCTGGCTGCGGTTCTGGTCCTCTTATTTGTCACGATCCCGCTGAGTGCGGGGGATTTTCAGGCTCGCGGCACCCGGTACTACTCGGGGCCGTTCGGCGCCTTCGGAGCCTTTGGCGGCTTCGGCGGATTATAAGAAGGAGGAATATGGCCCACGAAATTCTTCTCAACGAGCTGGTCGAAAAAATGCGGGCCGCAGCGGGCGAGAATCTCCTCAGCGTTGTTCTTTTTGGCTCCGCCGCGCAGGGCGAGTTTCATCCCGAATATTCGGACGTCAATCTGCTGTGCGTGCTGCGCAATGCCTCGTTCCCGTTTCTGCAGAAGATTTCGCCGGTGGTCGAGTGGTGGCGGCGGAAGCGGCATCGGCCGCCGCTGGTAGTGACGGTCGAGGAACTGAAGGCCTCGGCGGCGGAGTTCTCGATTGAGTTTATCGACATGAAGCAGCGTTACCGGGTGCTGTATGGCGAAGATATCTTACGGACGCTCGATGTTCCTATGCATCTGCACCGGTTTCAGCTGGAATACGAGTTGCGCGAGAAACTGTTCCTGCTGCGGCAGCAACTGCTGCTCGCGAACAGCAACGACACTGAGTTGTGGGACGTGATGCTGCACTCGCTGTCGTCGTTCACGACGCTGTTCCGTCACGTGCTCCTGGAACTGGGAGAAACGGAGCGTAAGCACTCGCGCGACGCGGTGGTCGACTTATCCAAACGTTTGCAGTTCGACGATTCTGCATTCCTGCAATTGATCGATATCCGGGCGAAGAAGGTGGATCGAAAACAGTTGCGGGCGACCGAATTCGCCGCCCGCTACACGGGCGCGATCGAGAAAGTAACCTCGGCGGTCGATGGAATGGAACGTGAAAGCCCGCGCAGTTAAAAAGGAGAGGACATGGGCAAACTGACGATTTTCATGGTTGTGATTCTTATCCTTATATTGATCGTGGCCGGGGGCTACGTCAGCATCAAGAACACCCTGGTGCAGAAGAACGAGACGGTGAAGTCAGCGTGGTCGCAGGTGGATGTGGTTTTGCAGCGGCGGGCGGACCTGATTCCCAACCTGGTGGAAACGGTGAAGGGAATTACCAAGCAGGAGCAGGCGGTGTTTGGGGAGATTGCCCAGGCGCGGTCGCAATTGCTATCCGCGAATGCTCCCGCCGATAAGATCGCGGCCAACCAACGACTGGATGGAGCGCTGGGACGTCTCCTGGCAATTGCGGAAAATTATCCGCAATTGAGATCGAGCGAGAATTTCCTGCGCCTGCAGGACGAGTTGGCGGGCACCGAGAATCGCATCGCGGTCGAACGCAAGCGCTATAACGACGCGCTGCAGGATTACAACACCTATGTGCAGCAGTTTCCTGCAAGCCTGTTTGCCGGCGGCATGGGATTCAAGCCAAATAACGCATACTTCGCGGCGCCGGAGGGGGCACGGGCCGTGCCGAAAGTCGACTTTTCAACCCCGCCGGCGCAACAGCCGGCCCCGGCGCATTAAGGCGCTATACAGCCGGCCTCATCGGGAGGGAAAGCGGGATTGCGAGCGTGAGCCAGCGATTCGTAGGGCAATACCGGTTCGCGCTAGACCGCTCCGTCGGCTGAAAAACAGCCGAGGTTCGGGCTGATGCCGCTACGGGAAGGGATGATCCCGAAAATATTCTTTCTTGACACCGGCAACTTTTCAGCACACTATAGCGTCATACGACATGGCGTTAAGTGACATATGAAGTTCTTGCCCTTGAGTGAACCGGTCCTGCTGGTGCTGCTGAGCCTGGCGGAGCAGCCACGCCATGGTTACGCCATCCTCAAAGATGTCGAGGCCATGAGTGGCGGCCGGGTGGTGTTGAGCACGGGCACGCTGTACGGCGCTTTGCAGCGGCTGTTGCAGCAGGGCTGGATCGAACGCTTCGAAGAAGACGAGGCCTCGCGCGACCGCCGCGCGTATCGCTTGACGCCCAAGGGCCGGAGCAACCTGCAACTCGAAATCCAACGCATGCGGCATTTGACCAGACTCGCCAGCCTGCGGGCCGCGCACAAGGAGGCCTGACCCATGCTAGCCCTCTACCGCTGGCTCCTGCGGCTGTATCCGGCAGCGTACTTTCGCGAATACGCGGGGGAGATGATCTGGGTTTTTCTGCAGGCGGAACAGGCCGCGTCCCAGAAGCGTGCGAGGGCGAGAATGTGGTTCGGTATTCGCGAGCTGGCAGGCGTGGTCAAGGGCGCTTTGCGCGAGCGCATTTTTGGTGACGCGGGCTGGAACTTATCGAGGAGGTCGGATATGCGGCCAGAATTTCGTTTTCCGCGGTCGACTGTGATTTTGATGTGGGTCATTCTTGCAGGTGTAGTGCTGGCGATCAACAAAGCCAAGGCGGTGGTTGCCATGAATGAGGGTCTTCGACCGGAAATCGTGGCGTTCTGGCATCCCCTGTTCTGGTTGTATCCCTTCGCAGTGGTTGTGGCCATTGTGGGCGCGGTGTGGGGAATCCTGTTTGCACTTCGGCGAACGGGAATGCACCGGCTGGCGAATGTGCAGACCTCGCCAGAGCCGCAATAAACCTCAGGCGCGCGGCTGCAGCCTTGGAGCTTTTGGAAGCCACGAGAACAGGTCGCTGGCGCGGCCTTTCCATTTGGTGCGAAGCAGCGATAGAAGCAGCATGGCAAGGAAGATGGCGCCAAGGCCAACGGACGCTCTCAATATGCTTTCGCTCCGTCGCGGCAGGATGCTGAAGCGGCCGTAGACAAACTCGATGTGCACCCAATAGACCAGGAGGGAAGTGTTGCCCATCTGAATGAGCGGGCTGAAACCGCGCTGCCCCAGTCCCCATCGGCACCAGAGAGACGCGACCAGAACAAGCATGAGCAGCAGGCCAACGCGAATCAGAAAAAAGTTGGGGCTGGTGTGCCAGAAGTCGTAGACGGGATAAAGTTGCAGCGAGCGAGAGTCAAAGAACTTTGCTAAATAGACTACGGCCACACCCGAGATGCCGGTGATCAGGAGGAAGCGCGCTCCCAGCTTTTTCGCGCGATCGCTTAGCAGCAGGAGTCCGAAGGCGAGTCCGGCGAAAGCGAACGCCGCCCAGGGAAAAACCGGGAATAGCCAAGGCTGAGGCTTGCCCAGGTTGTGCACGCCATTGATGTAGCTTTCGAGTTCCCAGGGCAGAAAGCGAGGACGCCAGGTGGTCCAGAGGAGGGGGGTCAACAAGGCGACCGCACCAGCGACCAAAAGGGCGGTTGTGACCAGGGGGATGGTAAGCGTGAATGCTTGAGGCACCCCAATACCTTTTGGCGGGATCGGGGCAGGGTCGGCCACAGTTGCTCTTGGTTTCCTCCGGCTTCGGCCGGACACGAGTGTCCGACCCGCACCCATGTTGATCACCATCCAGCACATCAACCCCATCAGCATGAGGGCGGCACCGATGCTGTTCAGAATGTCGACGCGGAACAGGTCTGTCCACGGCGCCCATCCCAACGAGATGGCAAATTCCTGGAGTCGAAACAGCAGGCCAAGAGCGAAGATTTCGGCGCCGCGCCGGATGGTCGTCTTCGCGATCTGATTCGCGCTCAATCCCTTTTCAAACAACTTGCGGGTGACAATGGCGAGCGAAATTCCGGCCAGGAACAAGAAGAGTGGCGCGGGAAAGGTCCCGCCGAGTTGGGACCACATGGCGAATTTCGAGCTGCGCGCCGCTCCTCCCAGCCACGCGTCGTAGCAGTGGGTCTGGAACATGAGCACGCACGCCAGGCCCCGAAGCCAGTCAATGTAGCCAAGCCGGGAGGATGGGGGAGAGGGCATCCGCGCAGTATAGGGGTTTGCAGGGAAGTTGTGCAGTAGCGTGGCGCGGCTCTCCAGGGCCGCGAGGCGATATTGCACTTTGATTCACGCGGCTGTGGGGAGTCAGCTACACGGCGGCGGCGGCTTTCAGCTTTGGTCCAGGCGTGGCCGCTTTCAGGACCAGGTACTTTCCGGGTCCGCTCAGAAAACGGGCGAGCAGGCTGGCGACTCGCTCCAGCAGCACGCGTTCCTCTGCGCCAAACGCATTTTCGCGATCGCTTTCGACGCTCAGATAGCCGAGGTCACGGCCCGCGATTTTCATCGAGACCAGGATTTTTCTGACAGTGCCAGGCACGGCCATCTGCGCGGGGTGATGTCCGGCTTGGAGCAGCGGGGAAGCCGCGGTCTTGCCCAGGGTGAGATAAATCCCGACCCAGCTGTAATTTCGGCCTTCCGTCAGGATCTCGGTAACTTTTTCCAGAGGCGATTCATGGAACGAGGGCCGATTGGAAGCGAGGACACGTTCAATGTCGGTAAGCAAGATCTGGCTGGAACGATAGGACTTCATAGGGAATCCGGCTCAAGTGTAATGTCCGCTTCCGAGCAGGTCAATTTTCGGGCTTCTGGCGCTTTTTTACCTCGGGCGGCGGTTGGTTCGCGTCGCTGGATGCCTCCGGCTTCTTTGTCTTAGATGGTTCCGCGCGGATGACCGAGAGATTTGCCGGAGCGTTGGGATGCACGCCAAAGTCCCACACGTAGCTGTTCATGCCCTGCTTACCGAGCATCTCGGCAAGCGCATACTCGCCCGGTTCGAGCGGAGCCTTGGGAGTGAGCTTCACCCAGCCTTGTCCCAGTGGCTCGGCGGTTGCGGGAATGCCTTCGTTTTCCTGGCTCACCTTTCCGGTGACCGCTACTTTGATAGCGCCCACGATGCGGCGGTCGCCCTTCACCTGCGCGCGAACAATGCGGAAGCGGTCCCAGGGGAGCGCGGCGGTATTCTTTTCATTCGCGGCATCTTCATCTTCCGGCTCGAGATTGATGTAGAGAGCCGGAAGCGACGCGTGAATTTGAATTTTCGCGCTGGGTCCGGCTAGTTCAATGGTGTGCTTTGAACCGGAGACCGGGTTGATGGCCGCGCGCAGCACATTGCGCTTCATCTGCTTGTTGACTTCGCCGTTGCTCTGATCAAGCGGAACAAGCTCAGGCTCGCTGAGATAGGTATCGAGCGCGTAGACGCCTCCTTCGGGCGGGAGGCGCAAGCCGGGTGCGACGTGCGGCGACTTGGCTTCTTCGGCCTCGCGGTCAGCTTCTAGTTCCTTGTCGAGTTCAATGGCCTCAGGCGATTGTTTCTGGGCGGCGCGATCTTTCTCGTACTGATTGGTAGCCTCCCAGTCAATCATGGCGTTAGGGACGTCTTCCCACTCATTGCGCTCGGCGCTGTAATAGTGGACGCGGTCGCCTTGGATCTCCCATTTGGTGACGATCTGGTAGGAGCCGTCTTTGAGGATGAGGCGCTTGGCGGTGCTCTGGGCACTGATTCGTGGCAGCCCAAGAAAGAGCGCGAAAACTGCAAACCCAAGGATGACGCGCGAAGCCATGACTCACACTAGTTTACTTCCGATGCACACCCGGGGACAGCCGTCCGGGGCTGACCAAAGGCAAGCCTATGACTTACGGCCGTCGGTGATGTGCCACAAAACGCCGGTTGGGTCGCTCAAGTAGAGCACGCGAATACCCCACGGTTGCAGAGCCGGAGGCTTGCACATGATGCCCGGGTACCTGGCCGGGAATTGCTGGCGCTGAATGTGCTCCCACCAGGCATCAAGATCTTCGACGTTGAGAGTCATCATGAAATTACCGGCGTGCTCGGCAACATAGAACGTCTGTAGCAGGAATCGGAAGGAGCCGATTTGCAGCTCGGCGATCTGGTCGTTGCTCCAATTGACGGTGAAGCCGAGATCGAGATAAAACTTCTTCGACAGATCGGGGTGCTTAGCGGGTACGAACGTTTTGAGGTCGGTCACGGGGCTAGGGAGCATGGGTTCTCCGGCAGCGCTGGTGTGTTGCGCGCGAACAGAATAGCGCACCGCGGGATTACGAGGCAGACGACTGCTGTCGAGCTTCGCTCGAGTGGAGGGGCGAGGCCGCCCGTCCCCACAGGGCCGGTGCGGACAGCTAATTTTCCGTTTCCCTCGGACTGCCTTTCTGTCATAATTGATCGTGCACGCCAGCCTGCACAATTTTCCAAGACAATTCAGAGCGAGGCAACGATGTCGGCAAAGTACATCTTTGTAACCGGCGGTGTAGTGTCTTCACTGGGCAAGGGACTGGCGGCGGCTTCGATCGGGTGCCTGCTGGAAAGCCGCGGAATCAGAGTCAACATCATGAAGTTCGATCCGTACCTGAATGTGGATCCGGGCACCATGTCGCCGTTCCAGCACGGCGAGGTTTTCGTCACCGACGATGGGGCGGAAACCGACCTAGACCTCGGCCATTACGAACGCTTCACCCACGCCCGACTTTCCCGCGACAACAACTGGACCACGGGGCGCATTTACGAGCAGATTATCGCCAAGGAGCGCCGCGGGGATTATCTCGGCAAAACCGTGCAGGTCATTCCTCACGTCACCAACGAGATCAAGTCGGCGATGAAGAAGGTTGCCGCGGAAGTGGATGTCGCCATCGTTGAGATCGGCGGCACGGTTGGCGACATCGAGTCGCTCCCCTTCATGGAAGCGATCCGCCAGATGCGCCAGGAATTGGGGCGCGAAAACACGCTGTTTGTTCATGTGACGCTGGTGCCATTCATCGCCGCCGCGCAGGAATTGAAGACCAAGCCGACCCAGCACTCGGTCAAAGAGCTCCTCAGCATCGGAATCCAGCCCGACATTCTGCTTTGCCGCACGGACCGGTTTCTTTCCAAAGACATCAAGTCAAAGATTGCGCTCTTCTGCAACGTGGAGGAAGAGGCGGTCATCACCGCGAAAGACGTAGCTTCGATTTACGAGGTCCCGCTGGTGTTCTCCCACGAAGGAGTGGATACGCTGGTGCTCAAGTACCTGCACCTGGAATCGAAGGAGCGCGACCTCAAGCAGTGGGAGGAATTGGTTCACCGCGTCTATAACCCCAAAGCCGATGTCAACATTGCGATCGTGGGCAAGTACGTCGAATACGAGGACTCGTATAAATCGCTGAAAGAGGCGCTGGTGCACGGAGCGCTGGCGCACAATCTGAAACTGCATGTGAGCTGGATTGAGGCCGAGGGGCTGGAGTCCGGGCAGCGCGCTTGCGAAGAGCAGTTGCGCGACTTCGATGGCATCCTGGTGCCCGGCGGCTTCGGCAAGCGCGGCATCGAAGGCATGCTGCAGGCCATCCGCTATGCGCGCGAGCAGAAGGTCCCGTATTTCGGCATCTGTTTAGGAATGCAGACGGCCTGCATCGAATTTGCCCGCGAGGTTTGCGGGCTCGCCGATGCCAACTCCAGCGAGTTCGATCCGGCCACGCCTCACCGGGTAATTTACAAACTGCGCGAACTGCGCGGAGTGGAAGAACTCGGCGGCACCATGCGTTTAGGCGCGTGGACCTGCAAGATCGAGCCGGGTACGCTGGCGCATAAGATCTACGGAAAGTCGGAAATCAGCGAGCGCCATCGGCACCGTTATGAATTCAACCGCGAATACGAAGAACAGTTGACCGCGGCCGGACTACGCATCTCGGGTTCCACGCCCGACGGCACTTACGTCGAAATGGTGGAACTGCCTGATCATCCGCACTTCATCGGTTGCCAGTTCCATCCCGAGTTCAAGTCGAAGCCGCTCGAGCCGCACCCGCTGTTCCGAACCTTCGTGGGGGCGGCGTACGAGCATGGGCTCAAGCGGGACGCAGAGAAAACCGCGAATGAAGTTGAGATGTTCTTGAGACCGCAGAAGGTGGCCAGCCGGTAGAATTGAATCATTGAATCATTCAGGGATTGAATCGTGGGTGAACCGCCACGGAATGGGCGTTCTAAATGATTCCATGATCCGGTGATTCAATGATTCCATTGCATGTCGATTTCTTTCCAGGTCGAAGGCATCCGCATTGGCTCCGGCAATTTTTTCCTGATCGCCGGGCCGTGCGTCATCGAGAGCGAAGAGCACGCGATCTTCATGGCCGAAGTCATCAAAGGGGTGACTCGTTCGCTGAATATCCCGTTCATCTTCAAAGCTTCCTACGACAAGGCCAATCGCACCTCGATCCGCAGTTTTCGGGGTCCTGGGCTGAGCGAAGGGCTTCGCATTCTGAAGAAAGTCAAAGACGAAGTACACGTCCCCATCCTGACCGATGTGCATGAGGCCGGGGACGTGCCCAAGGTCGCCGAAGTGGCTGACGTCTTGCAGATTCCCGCGTTTCTGTGCCGCCAGACCGACCTGGTGGTGGCCGCCGGCATGAGCGAGCGCGCGGTGAATATCAAGAAAGGCCAGTTTGTTTCCCCCTGGGACATGAAGCACGTGGTCGAGAAGTGCCGTTCAGCAGGCAACGACCGGGTGTTTGTTACCGAGCGCGGCGCGAGTTTTGGATACAACAATCTGGTTGTCGATATGCGGTCGCTGGCCATCATGCGAAAGTTTGCGCCGGTGGTCTTCGACGCCACGCATTCCGTGCAACTGCCCTCCGCGTCGGAAGACGGCGATCACGCGGTCAGCGGCGGCCAGCCCGAATTCATTCCACTGCTGGCCCGCGCGGCTGTGGCCGCCGGCGTGGACGGCGTGTTCATGGAAGTGCACGACAATCCGAAGGAAGCGAAGTCGGACGGGGCCAATGCTCTCGATTCCACCAAGCTGCGCGGCGTCCTCAAGGAGTTGCTGGCGGTGCAAAAGAGCATTATGGAAGCGCACGCGACCCCCTGACGCACCCTGCCGAGGAATGCGGTAAACGATTACGTCTCTGGTGGGCTTGGGGCTCGTTGGGTGGGCGTGTCGGTCAGTCAGGTTTTTTACCAGTTTTGTTGCTCGCCCGTCGTGAGATTGGGGTACAATGCGTGGCAAACGTTTACCGGCTGTTCCCTCAAACCCGTCCATGGATATCCGAGAGATCGCGAAACGCGCTAAAGTATCGACCGCCACGGTTTCCCGCGCCATCAACCGCGTTCCTACGGTTGACCCGCAATTAGCCAAGCGAGTCTGGAAGGTGGTCGAGGAGTTAGGCTACTATCCCAACACTCAGGCGCGCGCCCTGGTTTCGGGAAAGACCCGCATTTTCGGCCTGATCGTTTCCGAAATCACCAATCCGTTCTTTCCTGAAATCGTGCAGTCCTTTGAAGACATGGCGGTGGAGCACAACTACGAAATCCTGCTCACTTCCACCATTCACGATCCCAAGCGCATGGAAATGTCGGTGCGCCGAATGCTGGAGCGAAGGGTGGAAGGCGTCGCCATTCTGACCTTCGGCATGGAAGAAGCGCTGCTTGAGGGATTACGTTACCGCAAGGTTCCGCTGGTTTTTGTCGACGTCGGCCCTCCGGTGGCGCGCGTCAGCAACATCAGGATTGACTATCGCCGCGGAATCCGCCAGGCGGTGCAGCATCTGGCCGCATTGCGTCACGAACGAATTGGTTTCGTGGCCGGTCCTCTCAGCCTGAAGTCTGCCATGGCGCGCAAAGCGGCGTTTGAAGAATCCATGCAGGAAATCGGCATGCACATGGACTCGCAATATTTTGTCGAGGGCGATCACACCATGGAAGGTGGAATGAGGGCTCTGGTGCAACTGGCCAAGCTGAAGAATCGGCCCACGGCGGTCATGTGCTCGAATGACATGACTGCCATCGGGGTCATGCGGGAGGCCTACGACTACGGCATCGCGATCCCGCAGGAACTCTCGGTGGTGGGCTTCGACGATATCCGGCTGTCCCAATTCATCATTCCGCCGCTAACCACGATTCAGATGTCGCAGACGGAGATCGCGAGGCTGGCGTTCAAGGCCTTGCTCAGCGAAGTCAACCGCGAGAGCCCATCAGCGAATGGAACGGAGTATGTCCTGGAAACGGATCTGGTATTGCGGAAGTCCACTGCCATGGCCCCGCGGCAACCAAGGACGGAGAAAGCGCAAACCGGGCTGCAGAACTGATGGGTAGATTTCCCGATGTGCGCCGGAGCCAACGTTTATTGACTCCGGCGCAAGGCTGGCCTGCCACCTCCCCCAAGCTGACAGGCACCCCGGGCTCCCTTTGCTCAAGTAGTGACGCAACTTTCAAAAACGTTACTGACCCTGAGCAACTGATGCTGGTTAGCGCGTTGCCTTCGTTTTGCCGAAGTCCAATGCGCGCCAACAGACTTACTTAACCTCACGAAGGGTTAGTGCGCGGTGGTTCAATTTCGTTTCAATGACCGACAGCTGGTGGATGCAGGTTCCGTTCCTGATCGAAACTAGAAGCCGGTTTCTTCCACGGTTCCGCCATGTACAATAGCTGCCACTGTTGTTCCCGAGGGCGGCTCCCGCTTGCAATTTGAAGCCTTTGATCGCGCATACGTAGAACGGCTACGTTCGGGCGACTTCCCGACACAAGAGCATTTTGTGGCCTATTTCAGCCAGCTCATCCATCTCAAATTGCGCTCCCGCTTGCGTTCTCCACAAGACATCGAAGATGTGCGGCAAGAGACGTTCGTGCGGGTGTTCGCGGCCTTGCGCAAGGAACAGGGTATTCGCGAGCCGGAACGGATTGGGGCGTTCGTGAACGCGGTCTGCGCGAATGTATTACGGGAACGCTACCGCCTGCCTTCCGGGGAGCCGCTCGAAGATGGCCATGCCGAAATTCCCGACAAGGGGGTGGACATGATTGACGTGATCGCCTTCAAGCAAACCCAGGAAAAGGTGCGGGAGATTCTGGAAGAGCTGCCCGAGCGCGATCGCCGGATCATTCGGGAGATCTTCATTGAGGAGCGGGATAAAGATGACGTCTGCCGGGACTATGGCGTAAATCGTGATTACTTAAGGGTTTTGCTGCACCGGGCCAAGAAGGCATTCAAGTCGCAGTATCTGAATAAGGTAACAACGGGCATGGCCGCCAGACAAAGGCAGGCGGGATGAAACGATTTGCCGGCTGCGATCACTACATGGCAGGAGGGCAGTAGGCGCATGGATCACGCGGAAGCAGAACGGCAAATGCTGAGCGAGCGCTACCTGCTCAACGAACTCGCCCCCGAGGCACGGGAGGAGTTTGAAGAGCATTTCTTCAGCTGCCAGCAATGCGCGCTGGACCTGGAAGCCGGCGCAGCCTTCCTCGATCACAGCAAAGCGGTACTGTCGCCGCCGATAAGGTCCGAAGCCCTCAAGCCGGTTCCTCAAATGAGGCAGAGGTTCTGGTCAAGGTTACGGCCTGCCTTCGCTCTTCCGCTGTTGGGGCTCGTGGTCTTAATCTCGTATCAGAGTTTCGTAGTGTTTCCGCGGCTGCGGCACTCGGCGCGACTGGCTGAACGGCCTCAACTCCTGCCGGCGCTGTCGTTGATCAACGTTGGTGCGCGCGGCGACAACCAAGCTGCGCTGCTGGCTCGTAAAGGAGAACCCTTCCTGCTGTTCGTCGATATTCCCGGCGACAACCGTTTCTCAACCTACGTGACCAGCCTGCAGGATTCCGCCGGAAGGGAAGTGTGGTCGCTGAAGATTCCAGAAGCGGCGACGAAGGATACAATTTCAATTCAAGTTCCGGGCCGTGACGCAGCGGGCGAATACACGCTGGTAGTTCGCGGGGAGAATCGTACGCAAGCCACCGAAGTTGGACGTTATCCTTTTAACCTGCAGTTTCTGCAGTAGCAAGCGGGCGCCCTGGCAATCGGAGAATCTATCCACTCACAGGAGGAGGCTATGGCAGCCAACCCGAAGAGAGTGCATTACTATCACGCCGACAGCAACGCGTTTGGCGGTCACATGGAGACGCCACTCCGGCAGCTGCTGCCCGTTGCCGCACCTTCGTCGCTTCCACCCGTGGGCGGATATATGTCGGCGCACACGGATGGGTATCGCCTGGAGGGCATCCTTTCCTTCGAGAGCGCCCACACGCAGGTTGCGGGCAGCATCAGCCATAAAACGGGCGGCTGGACTACGCTGGCCAGCGCCGTGGTCGAAGGCTTGAACGTGCTCAACGTGATCACCGCCGACCGCGTGGTGGCGCAGATCGCAACCGAGCATCCGCCCGATGGCTACATTCCCACGGTCACGTTTGTCGGCACGCACTTTCAGAACCTCTGCGTCTCCGGGTGCGAACTTAAGCCGGTGCTCAATCTCGGAATCTGTGGCCAGAATGTGGCCGCTGGTCAGTACCCCAAGAAGGCCGCGTTGGAAAATGACGTTTTCCTCAAAAACACGGCTGCGCAATATGAGCGCATGAACACCGTCGATGCTCTTCCTGGATGGGTACAAGACCGCTCTATTCCCGCCTGGGTTCGCGAGCGTTACGCATGGGATAATGCTCAGCTCAGGGAGAGAGCGGCAGTCGCATGTTCGCTGGTGACAGAAGTGAGAGGCGAATTTCCGGGAAGACCATTCGGCCACGTTCTGGAAATTCCGGAGATCGGCAGAGTGTTCCTGGGCGAATTGCTGGTGGACCACAACACCTACCGGATTATCGGAATGCGCCTGGAGTTGGGTTGCACCACCCACGCATCTGTCAGCTTCAGTTCGCCCAGCATCGAAGGCAGCAGCTGGCCATAATCCTGGCAGCGCTGCTCGTGGCAACGGCATGCAGCCGGCGCGAGGTTGACCCCAAAACCAGGTATGAGCAGCTCCGCAACGCCTTGGACCGTGCTGAATTAGTTCAGGTCCAACGCGATGCACATCGAGAATACCTTCGTTTTTCAGATCGTGACCCGGTTTGGGCCTGGAAGTTTCGCCTTCTTGAGGCTGAGGCCACAATCACCCGCGGCTTGAATCAGGAAGTTCTGTCGTCCCTGTCTGTGGCTTTGCCTCCCAAGCTTGCGAGCACGGAACTCGGGGCCCAAAAGCTCTCCCTGGAAGCGTTGGCGCTGGCCAACACGGGCCGATTTGATGATGCGGGCCAGAAACTGGCGTCGGCAGAAGAAATCTGCAACGCGCTGCACTGCGGAATTTCCGGTGAAATCATGCGCACCGCCGGCTTGCTCGAGCTGCGCCGGGACCATCCGGATGAGGCTGAAGGATACTTTCGGATGAGCCTGCAAATAGCGCGTCAACGCAGAAACGCCGTTCTAGAAGCCTCCAACCTGATGAATATCGGCCTTGTCGCGATGGGTAAGGAGCATTACGACGAATCCGCCGAGTGGTTTCAACAAGCCCTGGCTTCTTCCCAGCGCATCGGCTCCGCTCTCGGCGAGGTGAAGGCCCTGGGAAATATGGGTTGGGACTATTACAAGCTGGGCGATTTCGAACGGGCGCGAGGGAACTTCGCGGCTGCCGCCGAGAGGTCCCACAACTCCGGATTTGTCAAAGACGAGACGATATGGCTTAACAACCTGGGGCTGGTGTATTTCGAAAGCGGCAACTATCCGCAAGCCCGCCAGCACTATAAAACTTCGCTCGAACTTGCTCGTGGCGCCGAGAGCGTTGATCTGGTCCTGGCGTCCTTGAATGCCCTGGCATTTGTGGCCATCAGAACCGGCAACTTGGACGAGGCCCGACGCTACAGCCAGCAAGCGCTTGATATGGCCAGGAGTATACGACATAGGCCCGATGAGTTGTACGCTGTGCTCGCCCAAGGACAGATCGCTGCTGTCACTTCCAATGAGAACGAGGCCGAGCAACTTTTCTCACAGGTCGCCCGAGACCCCGCCAGCGATACGTCGCTGAGATGGGAAGCACAAAACTCGTTAGCCAGGCTGTTCGAATCCGAAAAACGCAATCTTGCCGCCGAGCGGCAGTATCGAGAGGCGCTCGCCACCCTGGAGCACGCCCGCGCTGCCGTCCAGCATGAGGATTTTCGCCTGCCATTTCTGTCCAACGCGGCGCACCTCTATGACGATTACATCAACTTCCTGATCGAGCAGGGCAAAACTGCGGAAGCGCTCGAGCAGGCCGACTACAGCCGGGCTCAGACGCTGGCGGAAGGACTTCAAGTAGACCAGCACCAGAAATCCGTTATTCCCCATTCGCCCAGTGCCCAGCAACTTGCGCTGAGAACCCACTCCACGATTCTTTTCTATTGGCTAGGCCCGGAGCATGCTTATTTGTGGGCCATCACTCCCGCGCAGCTTCGGCTATTCCCTTTGCCGCCGACCCCGGAAATTGAAGCGAAGGTCGAGCGCTACAACCAGGCTCTGACCGGCCCGAGAGATCCGCTGGAGACGCGCAATCCTGATGGTGCCGAGCTTTATGGGATGCTGGTGCAGCCGGCGCTGTCGCTCATTCCCCCGGGTTCGCGCGTCATTATTCTTCCCGACGGCAAGCTCAACACCTTGAATTTCGAAACCCTGCTGGTAAACCGACCGAAGCCGCATTACTGGATCGAAGATGTGACGGTGGAAACCGCGCCGGCGCTCAGGCTGCTGCAAACTTCCAACGCACGCGGGAAGAAATCGCACGAGTTGCTGCTCATCGGCGATCCGATTACGGCGGACAAGTCTTTTGGCGAACTGCCCAACGCTCCTGTCGAAGTCGCTGAAATCGAGAAGCAATTCTCGCCGGCCAATCGCCAGGTCTATGTGCGGGAGCAGGCTACTCCCGAGGCTTATCTGTCCGGCCATCCCGAGCAGTTTGGGTTCATTCATTTTGTCGCCCACGGGACGGCCAGCCGGCTCACGCCGCTGGAGTCTGGCGTAGTGTTATCCAAGGCGCCCGATGAGGACGCCTCCAAACTCTACGCCCGCGATATTGTTGCCCACCCCCTGCGCGCCGAGCTGGTCACGGTCTCCGCTTGCTATGGCGCCGGCACGCGTTACTACACGGGCGAAGGTCTGGTCGGCCTGTCGTGGGCATTCCTGCGCGCCGGAGCTCATCACGTGATCGGCGCATTGTGGGAGGTCAGCGACACATCGACCCCCGCTCTCATGGGCGAGATGTACAGTGAGTTGAGCAAAGGCCGCTCAGCAGAAGACGCCCTCCACACCGCGAAGCTCCACATGCTCCACTCGGACGGCGTTTTTCGAAAGCCGTACTATTGGGCGCCGTTTCAGCTCTATGTGGGACGCTGAACCTGCAATCGCAGGAGCAGCGCACCGCTCTTCCCTCTGGGCTAGTGCACCATTTGCGCGAGTGCCGGCTTGTTGCGCAGCATAAGCGTCGCGCCCATGCGTTGCACGATCTGCCGCCGTCGTAAATCGGTGAACAGACGCGTCACCGTTTCGCGAGTGGCCCCAATCATCTCGCCGATCTCGGAATGCGTGAACGTAAGCTTGATCTGCGACCCGCGGCCGTTTTCTTTTGCCGTAAACCACGACAGCAGGAGCTTCGCCAGCCTCTCTTCCGGAGAGCGCGTAATCCCCAGGGTCCGAATCTCTTCGTGCGCGCTGTAGTAGTTGAGGCTCAGTACTTGCCCAACCCGCATCGCCACTTCACTGTTGCTCCTGAGAAACTGCAGCAGCGCCTCGCGGGAGATGAAGTTCGCCTGCCCCGGTTCGATCATTTCGGCGGTGACTTCGTAAGGATGATTGGCGATGCTCGCGCTCAGGCCGAGAACGTCGCCCGGTTCGGATATTTTAACGATGATGGTGCGCCCTCCGTTGGAGGAGGCCGAAAGCTTGGCTCTGCCGCTGCACAGAATAAACGCTCCCCGAGCTTTCTGTCCTTCGGTAAACAAAAGCGCGTGCTCAGGGTAAATCGCGGTTGACTTCATTTCATTCAATACCTGTAGGGCCGGCATGCCGAGAGCGCAAAACAGGCGCTCTTCGCGCGCTGGACAGTTCAGGCAATTGTCCAAAATATTCATGCCGTAAGGGGCTCGCATCTGTGATTCTCCTTTTCCGTAAGGCCATCTCTGGCGCTTGCGGCAGCCGTGGCATAACGGGCACCGCATGCTGGTTCACGATGCCTTGCTTGCCGGCGCAATGTTGGTGTGCGTGAGTGGTTCTGGGCGATCGCTTTTTGCGGCGATGCTGCCGAGCAAGGCCAGGAAGTAGGAGGCCGCATCCAGTTCGCTGCGCTCGCGTACTCCTGTCGCTCCACTCTCCCATAGCTGGCAGCGACGCCCGCGGATCGCTTCGTAAGCTTCCTCAATTCGCTGCGAGAGCTTTACCGGATCAGGTTCCAGGAGCGCGTCTCGGTAGAGCCGTCGCCAGCCAGAATACTTTTCGGTGCCCATCCGAGGTTCTCCTCTTGCTCAGAGCTCGTGCCAGCAATAACTCGTTGGCGGAAATCGCGGCGAATGATCCTGGCTAGCAGCGTAGCAGGCAGAGGGAATGCAGATTGGAATGGCTAAACCATGTAGCAGACTGGCGGGCCTGGGCGGCGGGGCGAGACCAAAATGCATTTACGGAAGAGGTGGCGAACGCCTCTGCCGTTCCCACTGGCGGCGATTCGCGCACCAGATTGGAAATCTGAAATATCGTGCCGCCGCTGGCGACTACAATGGGCAACTCAGGACAGCCGTCTGCATCGGCATCGACTGAACCCAATTGCGGGCCGATCGCGAATATCAGGAAAACGGCAAGGATTGCGACCAGCAGACCACGGCAGCACGGTCGAGTTGTTGCGCAAAGCGGCGTAAGTACTCCAAACTTTTACAGCTTAACAACTTAGCAGTGGAAAAAGACGGGTTCTGTGATTCACAGCACATCGGGATGTGAACCGGATCACTAACTGCGGCATGGTTTTCCTCAATTCCGGCTGACGCCAATGCCGGCAAGTCTGCCTTCCCAGTAACTCAACGAGCGATCACGACATAGGGAAATTATGTTGGGCTTGTACTAAGTTGGGGTAGAATTCGCTCACCTATATCTCCAGCCGCCCATAGTCGGCCGCTCTCGGACTCCATAGCGTAGGGGGAGATAGTGCCTGTAAAGAAATCAGTCTTCGCCCTATCGGCGTACATAGCCTGGTGTTTGCTGTCGCCTGTTCTAGGGGCGCAGCAAACGATGTCGAGCTTCGATCGTGATCGCGCGCAGGGAATTCTGCAGGTGATCGCAAACGAAGTAAAGAAGCACTATTACGATCCCAAGTTTCACGGAGTGGACTGGGACGCGACGGTTGCCGACGCCAAGCAGAAGATTGCCAAAGAGACTTCGTTCAATATGTCGATGGCGCACATTGCCGCAGCCCTCGGCACCCTCAATGACTCGCATACCTTTCTCCTGCCGCCTCAGCATGCTTACCGCATGGAATATGGCTTCCAGTATGGGATGGTTGGCGACCGGTGCTTTGTCACGCGTGTCCGCCCGAAGAGCGACGCAGAAGCCAAAGGGCTGAAGGCGGGAGACGAAATACTGGCGCTGAACGGCTTCCAGGTAAGCCGCGACAGCCTGTGGAAGATGCAATACGTGTACTCGGTGTTGCGCCCGCAACCCGCATTGCGGCTCACGGTCAGCGATCCTTCCGGCGCACAACGCCAGTTCACCATCGCTACCAAGTTTCAATTTCGAAAGAAGGTTCTTGACCTTACCACCGGAAGCGACATTTGGGACCTGGTGCGCCAGGACGAAACGGAGGACCACCTGTTGCGTGCGCGATATGAAGAGTACGGCCACCAGTTGATCGCGCTGAAAGTGCCGGAATTCCTCTTCTCGCAAAGCGAAGTTCAGAACATGGTTCACAAGGCGCGAAAGTTTCCCAACCTGATCGTGGATTTGCGCGGGAATCCCGGCGGCAGCGTGGACACGCTCAAATGGCTGGTCGGAGGGATGTTTGACAAAGAACTCAAAATCGCCGACCGGGTGGGAAGAAAGGAAACCAAACCTGAAATCGCCAAGCCGCAACACGATCCCTTCAGCGGGAAAATGGTCGTCTTAGTCGATGCCAGGTCAGCCTCAGCGGCCGAATTGTTTGCCAAAATCATGCAGCTCGAAAAGCGCGCAGTGGTGGTTGGGGACCGTTCCGCAGGGGCGGTGATGGAATCCAAACATTACGAGGAGCACATGGGCACCGATACCGTGATTTTTTATGGTGCTTCGATTACGGAATGGGATCTGCTGATGTCCGATGGAAAAAGCCTGGAGCACGTGGGCGTAACGCCCGATGAGGTTGTGCTCCCCACAGGGCGGGACTTGGCCGAGGGGAGGGATCCGGCGCTGGCGCGTGCTGCAGAGCTTCTGGGCGTGAACATCACTCCTGAGCAGGCCGGCAAAGCTTTCCCCTACGAGTGGCCGCCGGAATAGGGCTTCGGTAACAACCGAGGGATCTGCTACGCCGACGCGTGGCTTTAACGGGGAAAACTGCTCTCGACCTCGGACGTAACCATCTGCTGGTTACTACGCATTTTGGGGTTGCCGCGGTGTTTGGGATTATTGCGCAATGTTGTGCAGCATTACTGGCCCGGTGACTTACTGAAATAATCAGCTCCTCGCCCGCCTTTCCGACGGTAATCCGGTTACTCGATTTCCTGCGATCTCTCTCAAAGTACGCACCTTCTTGCCGTAACCGGCCGTGGCTTCCGCACGGAAGGTCGGAACTGGAAGCTTGGCAATTCAGGCGCACCATTCTCCAGCCATTGAGCGGAGGATGCCATGACAAAGACAATTTCTGCCATAGCTCTTCTGATTACTATGGTGCCCGGTGTGGGAGTTACTGTCCATCGGTATCAGAACAATGCCGTGCAGGTGCAGCAGCTGCAACAACAATTGCAGCAGCGGGAGCACGAACTGGCCGACGCACGCAACCAACTGGCCGACGCTAACAAGAAGCTGGCGTTTCTGGAGACCTCGAAAACGCGGGTGCAGGTGACCGCTTATGCGCTCACCGAGGACTTTGGTCCAGATCCCTTGTTCTCCAACAACACGCCGGCCCGGAAGGCCTATGCGGTTCCGAAACACACGCTACCTGCGGGGAAGGTTCTCAATATCGCCCTGTCGCCGCTGGCGGAACGAAGACTGCATGCAAGCCTGAACGACATGCTGGTGCTCACCACGCGGCGAAGCCATCGGCAGTACATTGCCCGGTTCGTCGACCGGACCGCGCAGAGCGAGACTCGGCCCGTGGTCGATGTGCTTTTTGCCGATGCCCACCAGGCCCGCATCTGGGGTCGGCAATCCTTCTACGCGGTGAATATCTCCCAGGCCAACTCGCCGTTCGCCCAGAACTGAAACTCGCTTCTCCGCCCAGCAGAGACCCCATCCCGCGCAATCGTGCGTGATGGGGGTACACCCGCTCCGGCGGGTGCCGGCGCCACCCGGGGGATGGGCGGGCATGTACCGGTTCGGATAGATTTCGCCCATATTGCCGCGGGCCTGGTGGCTGTGGGGCGCGAGATTTGCATCTATACTGCTTCCGTACGAATCCAATAGGGCTTCGAGCGGTCTGCGCCCTTCCTCGATGAAACTCTTGAGCACGATGAATCCACCTGGAGAGTGCAGGTTTTTGGCTAAATCGGCAGCGCGCCTTCTTATGTGCCTGGTGTTCTGTGCGGTTGCAACCGCACAGATGCAGACGGACGAGAGCTCGTCCTACGCGGCTCCGAGTGCCGCCTCACAACTGTCGAACTCCGTCTCGCAGAGCCCGTTCTCCGGCAGCGTACCCGAAGGTAAAGCGACCAATGAAGTGCTGCAGATTGGCTTTAAAGAGGCCATCGATCGCGCCCTGCGGAACAACCTGGGCCTGCTGATTGGAAGCGACAACCTGCTGGCGGCGCGCGGACAGAAATGGAAAGAGCTGAGCGCGCTGCTGCCCAACGTGAGTTTTGCGGCCACCCAGAGCGTTACCCGCATTGACCTGGCGGAACTCGGATTTCGCGCCAGCATTCCTGGGTTGCCGCCGGTGATCGGGCCGATCGGGGTTTTCGACGCGCGCTTTAACGGCAGCGCCCCGATTTTTGACTGGCACTTGATTCAGCGGGAGCGCGGGGCCAGAGCGAACGAAGCGGCCGCGCAGTACACCTACAAGAGCGCGCGCGAAGTGGTGGTACTCGCGACCGGGAACGCATATCTGCTGACGATCGCCTCGGCGGCTCGGGTCGACGCGGCGCAGGCCCAGGCGGAAACGGCGCAGGCGCTGTACAACAAGGCCCACGATCAGCAAGCTGCGGGAGTGGTTCCGGCCATCGACGCTTTGCGCGCCCAGGTGGAGTTTCAGACGCGCCAGCAACAGGTCATTGCGGCCCGAAACGATTACGCCAAGCGGATGCTGCAACTGGCGCGAATTATCGGGTTGCCACCAGGACAGGAATTCAGCCTCACGGACAAGGCGCCCTATGAGCCGCTGGCCCCGATGAGTGTGGATGCGGCCCTGCAACGTGCCTATGCTTCGCGCCCCGATTACCAGGCCGCTATCCAGCAGGTGTTGAGCGCGGAGAAGTTTCGCAGCGCCGCCACCGCGGAACATTTTCCCAGCCTGCAGCTTTCCGCCAACGATGGCGCGGGTGGGGTGAATATTGGCAACGCGCGCAACGTGTACAGCGTAGGGGCAACGCTGGTGGTCCCCATTTTTGCCGGAAACCGCGCCCACGCCGATGCCTTGCAGGCAGAAGCGACGCTGCGACAAAACCGCCAGCAATTGGAAAATCTGCGCGGGCAGATCGATTACGATGTGCGGGCGGCGCTGCTGGATCTGAACTCCGCCGCCGATCAGGTTTCGGTGGCGAAGCAAAGCCTCGATCTGGCGAATCAAACTCTGGAGCAGGCGCGCGACCGGTTCACCGCCGGCGTTACCGACAACCTGGAGGTGGTTCAGGCACAGGATGCGGTAGCCTCCGCCAATGAGAATTACATTGCCAGCCTGTATGCTCACAATGTGGCCAAAGTCGAACTGGCGCGGGCTATCGGGTTTGCCGAAGAGGGCGTGAAACAGTATTTAGAGAGACACTGAACATGGCAGATCATATCGAAACCCAGGAACGCCCGCCGCAAACGCAGGAAGAACCGCGGACACCGCGGCTTACCGACCGGGACCTGCGCTGGAAGCAGCGCACCCGCAGTCCGCGCTTCCGCATGTTCCTGATTATTGGGATCGTCGTGGCGCTGGTCGCGGGCTTTTTCCTGTGGCGGTATTTCGCGAGTTACGAATCTACGGACGATGCGCAGATTGATGGCCATCTGAACCCGGTGAGCGCGCGCGTGGGTGGGCACGTTCTGAAACTGCTGGTCGACGACAACCAGTATGTGCAGGCCGGCCAGCCTCTAGTGCAGATCGATCCCCGGGACTATCAAGTGATCGTCGCGCGGGCGAAAGCGGAATACGACAACGCGGTTGCGGCGGCCCGAGGCGCGGGCGTGAATGTTCCCATTACCAGCACCAGCACCGGCAGCCAGTTGGAAGCCGCAGAGGCCGCTTTGTCCGCGGCGCGAGCGTCCCTGGCCGCTGCCCAGCAGCAATATGACGCGGCCAGCGCCCAGGTCACGCAAGCGGACGCCAACAACGTGAAAGCGCAGAACGACCTGGCTCGCTACAAGCAGTTGGTCTCAAAGCAGGAGATTTCCCAGCAGCAATACGATCAGGCCTACGCAGCGGCGCAGGCCGGCGCGGCGGAACTGGATGCCCGTCGTGCCGCGGCGGCGGCCGCCCAACAGCAAATCAAAGCCGCCCAGAGCCAGATCACGCAGGCGGAAGCCAACATGCGCACCGCGCGCACCGGGCCTGAGCAAGTGCGCATCGTACGCTCGCGCGCCGAGTCGGCGGAAGCCGCCGTCGAGGCGAGCAAGGCGGCCCTCGATCAAGCCCAGCTGAACCTGCAGTACACGACCATCGTGTCTCCGGTGAACGGAGTGGTGACCAGCCGCACGGTGGAGGTCGGGCAGAACGTTCAGCCCGGACAGGAACTGATGCGCATCATCAACCTTGACGACATCTGGGTCACCGCCAACTTCAAGGAAACCCAGTTGCGCGATATGCGGGTCGGCCAGCCCGTCACCATTCACGTCGATACCACTGGGAATGACTACAAAGGGCATGTGAACAGCATCGCGGGAGCCAGCGGCTCGATCACCAGCCTGCTGCCGCCGGAAAATGCGACCGGCAACTTCGTTAAGGTCGTGCAACGCATTCCGGTGAAGATCACCTTCGACCCGGGCGAGACCAAGCAGCACGTGTTGCGGCCCGGCATGTCAGTTGAACCCAAGGTCTGGATACGCTAGAGTGTGTGCCCGCAAGTCGCGGCCATGTACCGAGTCATTACCATCGAGCGCGAATACGGCTGTGGAGCGGCGGAGATTGCCCGTGTTCTTGCCCAGAAGCTAGGCTGGAAACTGTGGGACCGGGAACTCACGGCCGAAATTGCGCGCGTTGCCAATGTTGACCCCACGGCTGTTTCCATGTGCGAAGAGCGCGTGGACAGCAGCTTTCAGCGCCTGGTGAAGGTCTTCTGGCGCGGAAGTTACGAGCGCAGCGCCCATATGGAGCACCAGCCCTTTGGCCCCGACCGCATGGTCGAAGTCGGCGAAGAGGTCATGAAAGACATCGCCGAGCGTGGCAACTGCGTGATTGTGGGGCGCGGCGCACCGTATTTTCTCCGCGAGCGCTCAGACGCATTCCATGTTTTTCTGTACGCCCCGCGCGCGGAGAAACTGCGCCGGGTGGAGAACCAAGGCACCAAGCCGCGCGATGCCGAAGATCTGGTCGACACGGTGGACCGCGAGCGCGCGGAATTCATCAAGCGCTACTTCAACGCCGACTGGCCTACCCGCGCGCTCTACCACCTGATGATCAACACTGCCATCGGCGATGAGAGCGTCATCTCGACTGTTCTTCACACCATGTGCCAGCTGGAAGGCAAAGGGTAGCGCGGATCTCCAGACCCGCGCCGGTTTGCCCAGAGGACGATCTGGAGATCCGTCTGTACACCGCCAGCGCCGCCCCTGGCCTTAATTTCATGAGACGATAGAAGAGTCGCGTCAAGTACGACGAACAACGTACGACCGTTCTCCATGATTCAACTCAACTCCGCCGGAAAACGCTATGGCCACAAGCTCCTGTTCGAGGGCGCCGACCTCCTGATCACGCCCAAGGACCGCGTGGGCCTGGTCGGGGCCAATGGCACCGGCAAGTCCACGCTGCTGAAAATACTTGCCGGCCTGGAGACGCTTGATTACGGGAACGCCAGCGTGGCCAAAGGGATCAGCGCCGGGTATCTGCCGCAGGATGGCCTGGCGCTCTCCGGAAGGACAGTGTTCGCGGAATGCATGTCGGTGTTTTCGCGGCTCCGCGACATGGAAAAAGAGCTCGAGCAGCTCACTTCGCGAATGTCGGAAGTGGATCACACTTCTGCCGAATATGAAGAGATTGCCGATCGTTATCACACCATTGAGCATGAGTTTCGCGTACACGACGGATACGCCATCGAGTCGCAGGTTGGGACGGTGCTTGCGGGACTTGGTTTCCGCCCCGAAGACTGGAACCGGCAAACGGAAGAATTCTCCGGCGGCTGGCAGATGCGGATTGCGCTCGCCAAACTGTTATTGCAGAAACCAAACCTTCTGCTGCTCGATGAGCCGACGAATCATCTCGATCTCGAATCGCGCAACTGGCTGGAAGAATACCTGTCGAATTACCCGTTCGCCTTTGTCCTGATTTCGCACGATCGCTACTTCCTCGACGTCACCATCAATCGTATCGTCGAAATCTGGAACAAGAAGATCTGGACCTACACCGGAAACTACGAAAAATATCTGGGGCAGAAGACGCAACGCCAGGAGCAGCTGGAAGCCGCCTATCGCAACCAGCGCGAACGTATTGAGCAACTGGAAGTGTTCATCAACCGCTTCCGTTACCAGGCGACCAAGGCCAAGCAGGTGCAGAGCCGCATCAAAGAGCTGGAAAAGATGGAACGGATCGAGCTGCCGGAAGAGGAGAAGACGATTCACTTCACCTTCCCGCAACCGAAGCCGAGCGGCCGGACGGTGGCGGAGTTGGTTGCCGCGGCAAAGTCGTACCCGTGTGGATCGGACATTCTTGTCCGACAGAGCGCGGGCAACGACACTGCCAGCTGGTCGGACAAGCATGCCCGGCCCGCACAACGCCAGGCCACAAAAGAAGTTTTCCGCGAGGTGAATTTCATCATCGAGCGCGGTGATCGGGTGGCGCTGGTCGGCGTCAATGGCGCCGGAAAATCCACGTTGATCAAGCTGCTCGCCGGGGTCGAGCCGCTGAGCGCCGGCGAGTACAAGCTTGGGCACAACGTGCAGTCGGATTACTTCGCGCAGGACCAGTACAAGGAACTCGACCAGAACGCCCGCATCCTCGACGACCTCGGGCGGGTCGCGCCTTCCTCGCGCGAAACCGATCTGCGCAACCTGCTCGGCTGCTTTCTTTTTTCCGGGGACGATGTTTTCAAGCGCATCGGCGTGCTCTCGGGCGGGGAGCGCAACCGCTATGCACTGCTGCGGATGCTGTTGCATCCCGCAAATTTTCTTCTACTCGACGAACCCACCAATCACCTGGACATGCGCGCCAAAGATGTTCTCCTCGAGGCGCTCAGCAAATACACCGGCACAGTCGTTTTCGTCTCGCACGACCGCTATTTCATCGACAAGCTGGCCACGCGGGTGTTCGAGATTGGCGGCGGCCGCGTGGAAGTCTATCCCGGCAACTACGAAGATTTCCTGTGGCGCAAGCAGGGCGGAGCCGAGAAGCTGCAGGAACAGATCGCAGCCACCGCGCAAAGCCCCAGCAACGGCCATGTGGCAGCGGGTCTCCAGACCCGCCCGGCAGATGAAGAGAACGCAAGCGCGAACGGCGAGAAGCCGCCCAAGCGCCTGAATCCCATCAAGCGCAAGCAAATGGAAGAACGCGCGGGGGAGTTGGAGCAAGAAATCTCAAGACTCGAATCAGCCATTGCTCAATGCGAAGCGTCGCTGCAGACCTTTGTCAGCGCGGAAGAAACCACGCGCCTGTCGCGAGAACTTGAACAAAACCGTGCCGAGTTGCAGGAGCGCATCGCGGAGTGGGAGCAGATCGGGCAGGAGTTGGAGATCGGCTCCTAAAAGCAAAAGCTTTTAACCGCAGAGTGCGCAAAGGCTTCGCAAAGTGCGCGAAGAAAACCCTCCCACGAACACGCCTTAGCATAAGGCAACGAAATCTGTCCTGAGCTCGTCTTGGCGGCCTTTGCGGCAGCTCTTTGCGAGCTTTGCGGTTAAAGGCTTCGCTAGCAGTGGCACTCCCCCGCGCGTACACCTCCCTCCGTAACCTATTGCACTTAGGTAACTTCATGCCATAGTCACAGTTACCGATATATTCGGCCGCACGCGCGGATACAAAAACATAAGGATGGCTTCCATGCTGCATTCCAACGATAACGCTCCCAAGCCGCAGTTCACACCCACGAACCTCAACCCGGTCGCGCCCGTGAAGACGGTTACATCGCCCATCGAGCAGGCCACCATCGGCCGCACCCTGGTGATCAAAGGCGAAGTCACCGGCAGCGAGTCGCTCTATATCGACGGGCGCATTGAAGGCACGCTCACATTCAAGGATCATCGCGTGACCGTCGGCCGCAACGGATCGGTGCAGGCGAACATTTCCGCGCGCGAAGTCGTGATCATGGGCAAGGTCACCGGCAACATCGAATGCAGCGACCGCGTGGACATCCGCAGCGAAGGGTCACTTACCGGCGACGTGGTCAGCGCCCGCATCAGCGTGGAAGACGGCGCCCTGCTCCGCGGCAGCGTGCAGCTCACGCCCGGCGAGCACAAGAAGGATTCCGCGCACGACACGCCGAAAGCGCTGGCGGCAGCGGCGGGGAAGGCAAACTAGTTTTCAGTCATGCGGGGTCAGTTGCCAGTCGTTTCCGGCGAATCCGACGACTGGTAACTGGCCCTTGTGTTTGTTTGGAGAGCCCGCCGCGTGGACCACGCCGTGCTTCCTCAGCATGGCGGGCCACACATCACTTCTTGGGTTCCGGCTTCAACTCCAACGACGCCGAATTCATGCAATAGCGTAGCCCGGTAGGCCGCGGTCCGTCCGGGAAGACGTGACCGAGGTGGGCATCGCAGCGGGAGCAGCGCACCTCGGTGCGGCGCATGCCGTGCGAAACGTCCGAGTGCTCCTGGACAGCGCCCTCGTTAACTGGCTGATAGAAGCTCGGCCAGCCTGTGCCGGATTCAAACTTCGTCTCCGAGCTGAATAGCGGCTGCCCGCAGCAGACGCAGGTGTACATACCGGGGTCCTTGGTCTTGTAATACTGCCCCGTGAACGCTGGCTCGGTGCCGGCCTTGCGGGTTACGTAGAACTGTTCAGGCGTAAGCTCTTTCTGCCACTCTGTATCGGATTTGGTGATTTTCTCGGTCATCAGCTCTTAGCTCCTAGCCTCTAGCAATCTCCGGCGACCCCTGGCTAATAGGATTGCCGAGAATTCGAAAAGTCGCAAACGCTGGAAAACCGGCCTTCTCCGCAAGCACTCTTTTTTTTTGCGGCAGTGCCGGGTTGGGGCAGCTAGAAGCTAGTGGCTAACAGCTCACTTGACTTCGCTTTATATTCGCCTACAATGAAGCCATGGCCATCACCAAGCGGCAGCGCGAAGTGTACGATTTCATCTCGGAATTTGTGCAGAAGAACCAGTATTCGCCCTCATTCGAGGAGATCCGCGAAGGCTTGGGCCTGAATTCGCTGGCTACGGTGCATAAGCACGTCTCCAATCTCGAGAAAAAAGAGCTGCTGACTCGCGATTACAACCGCAGCCGCTCCATCGATCTGCTTCCGCCCAGGGGCCGGCTGAAGCAGGCTATGTCGGTGAACACCGGGATGGTGCTGCCGCTGCTGGGGCGCATCGCCGCCGGCCAGCCGATCGAGGCCATTGAGCGTCCGGAGACCATTTCCCTCGCCGATTTCGTTCGCTCCAAGGAAGTTTTTGTGCTCGAAGTGCGCGGCGACTCCATGCAGGACGAAGCCATCCTGAGCGGCGACTACGTGCTGGTGGAAAAGACGAAAACCGCGCATAACGGCGACATTGTCGTCGCCCTGGTCGAAAATTCCGACGCCACGCTCAAGCGTTTCTACCGCGAGGGGGACCGGATCCGCCTGCAGCCTTCCAACGCGAGAATGAAGCCTATTGTCGTTCCCGCCGCCAATGTGCAAATCCAGGGAAGAGTGATTGGGGTACTGAGGAAATACTGAGGTGGAGCCCAGGCACGGAATGGCCCCTGTGCGTAGCCAAGGTTTGCAATCGGAGATTCGTATAGCAGGTTGTAAACTGTAGCCACCTTGGACATCTCGCAAGAAGATGTAAAGCTGCTGATGGAGCAGGTGCGCGAACTTACCTCCCGCGTGCACCGGCTGGAGCAATTGCTCCACATCAGCCCCCCGTCCGAAATCAGCGCAGGCAAAGCGGAAATCTCTGTACGGCAGCTAGCGGGTGAAGAGAACGCTTCGCCGCCCGCGCCGCCTTCCCCTCCAAGCGGTCCTCCATCAACCCGGGTCCCCAACCTGGAGTCGCGCATTGGGGCGCACTGGCTGAATCGCATCGGCATCGCGGCAGTCCTGATTGGCGTTTCTTATTTTCTGAAGTTCGCCTTCGAGAATGGCTGGATCGGCCCCGCCGGCCGGGTTGCCATCGGTCTGATTGCCGGGATCGCCGTAGTGTTGTGGAGTGAGCGCTTTCGCAGCCGTGGGTATCGGGTCTTCTCGTACTCGCTGAAAGCGGTCGGCATCGGCACCCTGTACCTGTCGCTCTGGGCGTCGTTCCAGGTTTACCATCTCATGCCTTCCGAGGTGGTTTTTGCCTGCATGCTTATCGTGACCGGCGCGACCTGTGCCATGGCCCTGACCCAGGACGCGGAGATCCTCGCGGTATTCGCGATCGCTGGCGGCTTTGCCACTCCCGCGCTGCTTTCCACGGGAGTCAATCGCGAACTGGCTCTGTTCTCTTACGTTCTCTTGCTGGACCTCGGAATCCTTGGGCTTGTCATTTTGAAGCCCTGGCGGCGTCTGCTGTGGTTTGGCTTTGCCGGAACATTAGCCCTGTATATCGCCTGGTATTCCGAGTTCTACGAGCGCAGCCAGATCACTCCGACGCTCATCTTTGCGACGTTGTTCTTCGCCGTGTTCGCCATTGCTCCGCTCTTCATGTTGCGCCAGGAGCACGGCGCCGGAGGGATGCCGCTGGGGCTGGCACTTGTGAATGCGATCACTTATTTTCTTCAGACCTACGTCATGGTTTCCGAGATCAGCACGACGGAGATGGCATGGTTCTCGCTCGCGCTCGCGGCCGTCTACATTACGCTGAATCGTTTCCGCCCGCGGTCTTCCGAGCCCGCGGCCGAACACAACCTGCGCCTGATGCACCTTGCGCTTGCCATCGGGCTGATCACGGTTGCCATTCCCATTCGCCTGGAACAGCACTGGATCACCATCGGCTGGTTCGTGGAAGCCGCGGTGCTGTTGTGGATCGGGCAGCGCATCAACTCGGACCTGCTGAACGTGTTTGCGCTCGCGGCCCTGGTTCTGGGCGTGGGACGCTTGCTGTTCTTCGATAATTTCCATCCAACGCAGCTCATCTTCAACCTGCGCATGGCGGTTTACGCGGTGGCGGTGGCGGTGCTGGCCTTGGTTGCTTACACCGTCTCAAAACGCGAGGACGAAGCCTGGCGCATGGTGGGCGCTGTCGCCCTTGTTGCGATGAATGCGCTGGCGCTGGTGGCGCTCAGCCGCGAAGTTGCCGACTACTACTCCCGCCAATTTTCTTCGATTCGCGAAGTTCCCGGAGTTTGGCGCGGCGTGGGCGGGTGGCAACAGATTCGGTCCATCGAGATCGCGCGCGATTTCAGCTATTCCGCCCTGTGGATGGCATATGGCGCCATGCTGATGATCGTCGGCTTTTGGCGCTCCTCGGCTTTCGTACGCTGGCAGGCGCTGGCCCTGATTGCCGCCACCACGGGCAAAGTCTTCGTGCACGACGTTTTCGAACTGGATCGCGTTTACCGCATCCTGAGCTTTGTCGCGCTGGGGGTCTTGCTGCTCGCCATCTCGTTTGCTTACCAGCGCGACTGGCTGAAACTGTCAGCACGAAAACCGGCGGAGGCGCAGCCACAACGATGAAGCGTGCTCCGATCGTTCTCCTGCTGCTTGCAATTCCCAGCTTTGCTTCCGACGCCGCGATCGCTTACTTCACGCGCGCTCGCAGCGTGACAATTTCCCGCGCGGATGGCCAGAACTACGTGATCGTCGACGCGGATGTGTGGAGGTATGCCCGTCCCGACCTTGCCGATTTGCGCCTGTACGACGGCTCATCGATGGTTCCTCACGCGTTGACCACGCGATCCGGCGGTGTTTCCAGCCAGGAAACTGCTGCGAAGATCCTGAATCTGGGTTCTGTCGCGGGGCACACGGAATTCGATCTCGACGTGAGCGGCGCCACGGAATATGACCGCATCCGGCTGCAACTCGACACCAAGAACTTCATCAACAACGCTCGCATCGAGGGACGGCAATGGCTGCGGGACCGATTGGGGCCGAATCTTGGCAGCACCACGCTCTACGATTTCAGCGACGAAAACCTGGGCGCGAACTCAGTGTTGAAGTTTCCGTCGGCGAGCTTTCCCTTTCTGCACGTGCGTTTGGCTCCCGGCATTCGCCCCAACGAAGTCAAAGGCGCGTTCGTCTCGAATGTTGCCGAAACCCAGGCGGCCTGGTCGCAGGCGGGAAGCTGCACGGCGTCTGCGGGGCCGCCGAAAGAGAGCGTGTTTTCCTGCTCGATCTTCCCCGGGGCGCCCATCGAACGCATCAGCTTCAGGCTGCCGGAAAGCGCCGTGAACTTCAATCGCACAGTCCTGGTCAGCGATGAGAAGGGCGAGTTCACCCGGGGCACGATCACTCGCGTGCGCGTGAATCGCGCCGGGCAGTCGGTTACATCGCAAAATCTGTCCCTGGATTTATTCGTGCAGCCGCATCAGGTCATCAAAGTTGCGATGGAGAACGGCGATGATGCGCCTTTGCCGGTTCAGGGCGTCGACCTACTCTCTTTCGAACGGCGCATTTATTTTGATCCGCGCGGAAATTCCGCGCTGCGGCTTTACTACGGCGATTCCAAGCTCGAAGCCGCTTCCTACGATTACCAGAAGCTTTTTCAAGAGTCTCCCGATGCCGCACTCGCCCAACTCGGGCCCGCCGAGGCCAACGCCCAGTTCACCGGCCGTCCCGACGACCGCCCCTGGTCAGAGCGGCACACCGCGTTGCTATGGGTTGCTATGCTGATTGCAGTGGTGGTACTGGGCGCGCTCGCCCTGCGCGGTTTGAAATCAAACCCTGCTCGCTAACCCGTTTCTGCAACGCAGTAAGGTGGGGTGCCACGTGTCTCGCCGCTTTTGCGAGACATGGGATTTACGTGGCGTACCAGTCTTCGCGAGTCAGAGGTAACCCACTCCTGCCCGCGTCTGACTTGACAAGCAAACTCTGATACAAATCCAGCTTGCCAGACTGAAAGTAGTACGCCGAGCCCGCCAGGTAAAGGCGCCAAATGCGGTATTTCAATTCGCCAACCAGGCGGCGGGCCTCCTCCTGACGAGCCTCCAATCGCCGCAGCCACCGCCCCAGCGTCAGGAAGTAATGTTCGCGCAGGTTTTCCACGTCGCGCACTTCGAAACCGGATTTCTCAGCGTGCTGCAGCATCGTCGCGATCGGCAGCAAGTCGCCGTCGGGAAAAACATAAACATCTGTGAAGGTAGGTTCGCTGGGCTTCTCGCGGCTGCCGGCTCGGCCGATGCCATGATTGAGAAACACTCCCCCGGGCTTCAGTCGATCAAAGGCGCAGCGGAAATATTCCGGAAGCTTGCCCTCGCCAACGTGCTCCACCATGCCGACGCTGACAACCTTGTCGAATTGGCCCAGTCCGTCCGCATCGCGATAGTCGAGCAATTGAACCGAGCATTGCGCGTCGAGGCCAGCCTCGGCAATCCGTTGTCGGGCTAACGCAAGCTGTTCCTTGCTCAGCGTGATCCCGGTCGCGTGTACGCCGTAATTGCGGGCGGCGTGCAGAATGAGCCCACCCCAGCCGCAGCCGATGTCCAGCAGCCGCTCGCCAGGTCGAAGGCGAAGCTTGCGGCAAATGTAATCCAGCTTCTGCGCCTGCGCCTCGTCGATGGAATCCTGCGCAGACTGGAAATATGCGCAGGAATAAACCATGCGCGAGTCCAGCCAGAGCTGATAAAACTCGTTGGAAACGTCGTAATGAAAGCTGACCGCCTGCCGGTCGCGGTTTTTCGAATGCACCTTTCCGCCCAACTTCTTGCTCGCTGGATCAAGATGATCTGAGGACGGCAAACTCAGCAGGTGCGCGGCCAAGCGGACTTTCTCGGTAGCGCCGAAGGTCTTGTTTGACAGATATTCGGCGAAAGGAAAGATGGCGAGCATGTCGCCTTCAACATCGAAACCTCCGCAAATGTAGGCTTCGGCGAGTGCGACCTGGCGGTCGGAACGAAGCGCAGTCCGGAGCGCGCCGGGATGATGGATGCGCCAGGTGAAGCGGCAGAATTGGCCTGGATCAGGATCCCACCGTGTGCCATCCCAGAGTTCCACGGCGAAGTCGCGAGGATGATAATCGCCGAGCAGTTCCTCCAGAACTGCAGTAGCTTTTGCGACAGTTTTCGCCTGTCCAGATGGAGGTGCGGATTGGGCCGCATTCGCCATGGCGCAATATTATGCTCTATTCGATGCCGACATTGAAGTCCGCGCCTTCCCATCTTTGGCCTTGTAGCCAGAAGAAAGTGAAAATCACTTCGCGGCCTGAGGCAAGGGAGTCTGTTGGCAAATCTGCGAAATGGACGCCCACTCCGCTCTCGGCAGTTTCGGTGTCCTGCGTGGTGCGCCAGCCATTGTCGCTCCAGTGCACCATGGCGGGCGCAAGCAGTGCGATCCGCAGCTTCTTCCCTTGGGGAATGCTGCGGCACTTGTTGTTAAAACGCCAGCTCCAGTAAACGGCTTGGCGCTTCTCCACCTGATAGCGCTTCACGGTCTGCCTGGATTGGTCGAAGATGCTTCCGTCTCTCAGGGAGCGCACCAGCTTGATGTACTCCGAATGCGCCCACACCAGCGGGCATGCCGAGCCTGTGGGCTTGCCGAGAAACAGCTCGCGCTCGGGAATATCGGCGCTGTCCCAGACCTGCTCCGGCAGCAGGCGGCTGCCATTGGTCGAGAGTTCGATCGATCGCAGCAGTTCCTGCGCGCCCGTCAGATTTCCCGCTGCCAATTCGTAATGCGCGCGCTCCCCCGCGAGCAGCGGCCAGGCGCGGCCCACTCCGGTGCCATCGAAGGGCGAGCCGTCAACGTGCTCTCCATAGCCGTCGTCGTTATAGCGGTACCAGCAGGGGCCCTGGGGCAATTTCACCTTCAGCAGCGCATCGACAACTTTGATGGTGTTGAGGATCTTAGGATCGTCGGGGGCGCGCAGTCCGAAGCGCACCAGGGCGAGGGCATCGGGGCTGACGATGTGCGAGGCGCGCTCCAAATCCTGACCCGGCGGCCGATTCTTGATGGGCACAAAACCCTCGGCCGGTCTAGCGGCGCAGTCGGTTTCGGGAGGCGCAATGCGCACGTAATAGCCATCGACCCCGATCTGCCGTGCTAGATCGCCGTCCGTAGAATATGTCCAGCGCTCGATGCTCTCATTCCAGGTGTCAGCCAGGTCGCGGAGATAAGCGGCGGCGGCGCCCTGGTGTGCGGTATCGGCAAGATCGGCAGCGGCCAGCAATCCCGCAACTTCCACCGCCAGCGTGAAGGGAGAATACCCGGCGTCTTCTTCCCAGCGGTCCTGCTGGGTCACGGGGCCGTTGCGCGCGATAAATCCAGCAGCGGCCCGCACCATCGGCCACCAGCGCTTCAGGTCCCCCAAAACGCTGGGGGCTTCGCGGCGAAGCAGATCCACCAGCAGAATGGGAAACGCGGCTTCATCCATCTGCAGGCCGCTCCAATATGAACGGCCATCGAGCCACATGTTCTGCGGCCAGTTTCCGCCAGCCTCTTGCGTCGCTTCTAAATAGAGCAGGACGCGCAGGGCATCACCGGGCGCGCCCGCCGCCAGGAATCCGCCGGCGGTCTCGACGAGATCGCGCGGCCACACCAGGTGATAGCCGCCCAGGTCTTCATCCCCCTTGTTGAAGCCCCAGGGAATGGAGAGGCTGGCGATAACGCCGCCCAGAAAATCTTTGGACTCATGTACCCGCAGGATCGTGGTGCTCGCGCGGTACAGATCATGGTCGTGTTTGGTGTCGAGCGCCAGCAAAGTCTTGTGCCAGCCATGCCACTGCGCGGTGTAGTCCCGCAGCAAATGATCGTAGTCGTCGAGCAGGGAGGCGCGCACTTGTTCTCCCGCTTCCGCCCAAATCCACCCGAAGCCAAGCGCCAGAATGAATTCGCCGTCGCAGGCCTGCAGGTCGATCTCGCCGGTCAGAGCCACGTTGCCGTTTTCCGCGCGCTCATACGTCTGTTTGAGCTCGAAATTATGCGAGAGTTCCTGCCAGCCGTCGGAAGAGCCGGTAAAGCCTGCAGAAGTCTCCTTCCATGACTCGGAGCAGGCAAATGCGAGCGAGAGCCCGGCGGGATTTTCGGCAAACAGCATGGGCACGCCTTTGTAGTCGCCGACCCAGCCGGTGTTATTGATACCCACGTTGCCCAGATGCGGGGCAAGCAGCGCAAACAGGCGGTAGTCGGCGAGTTTGCCCGCCAGCGGCACAAAGCGGATTTTCTGCAAAACCACATTGCGGTGGGGATCGGCGAAGACCTCCTTCTCGATGCGATACCGTTTGCCCAGTTCTGTATTGCTCAACCGGTATGCCGGCACACCCGGTTCGACTGCCATCGCCTCGAATGTGCAGTGCCGTTTCTCCTCGGAGAAATAATTCTTGCCATCGGTAACGATCAGCCCCAAATCGCGGGTGCAGGCCGAATCGACTCGGGGAAAGTAGATTTCATTCAGAATGCCATGACTGACGGTGAACCAGACACGGCTGCTGCGGCTGAATGCCGTGCCGACTCCGGTCTTGGCGCTCGAAGTCCAGCGAGGAGGAATTCCCGGCCATCCGGGAGCGTAGCTTGCATTACCCACGATCGTTCCTAGGAAGCAGAACTGACTACCTTGAAACAGGAATACTATCAGGAAGTTTCAGGCGGCCGAGATACAGCGCCATGCCAACCACCGCGTCCACTCCCATGGCGTGAAGTTCATCGATCTCTTCCTGGCTCGTAATTCCACCCGCAGCGATGAGCTGTTTGGCGGTAGCCTTGCGCAATTCGCGTACTGGTTCAAGCGGCAAGCCCGTCATCAGCCCTTCGGTGTCAATGTGGGTGTAAAGAAACGCGCAGCAATACGGCTCAAGCCGGCTGATCATTTCCAGCGGAGAGATACTGGTGATCTCTTTCCAGCCGCGGATGGCAACTTTGCCGCCTTTCGCGTCAATGGCGAATACGAGTTTCCCGGGACCGAACCGCGAAGCAAGATCGCATGCAAACTCAGTGTTAACCGCGCCGTTGCGAATGAGGGCGGACCCCACGATTACTCGTCGCGCCCCCGCCGCCAGGGCCCGTTGCGCGGCATCGGCCGAACCAAGCCCGCCTCCGATTTGGCAGGGAAGTTCTTTCACGAACATCTCAATCAACTCGGAATTGGGTTTCCCGCCCATGGCCGCGTCCAGGTCAATCAGTTGCACCAGATGAAAACCGGAGAAGCGGCGAATCCATTCCACAAAATTGTCAAATTCCAGTGCTTTCTTTTGGCCTTGCACGAGCTGCACGATTTTGCCGCCCATGAGATCGATGGAAGGGATTAGCACGTGAGCCTCACCGGGATTCCTGCGGCGTAGAGCTTGAGCTTTAGATCTGCAATGGAGTTGAGGCCAAAGTGAAAGATGGACGCTGCCAGCGCAGCATCCGCTTCTCCGACTCGGAAAACCTCAACAAAATGCTCCGGTCCGCCCGCGCCCCCGGATGCGATCACCGGAATCCTGACTGCCCGGGCCACAGTGCGCGTCAGTTCGCAATCAAATCCCTTGCCGGTGCCGTCGCGATCCATGGAGGTCAGCAGAATCTCTCCCGCACCGCGCTGTTCAGCCTCTTTCGCCCACTGCACCGCATCGCGGCCGGTCGGAGTTCGCCCGCCGGCCACATAGGCTTCGAATCCGCGGCTGCCGCTCTTTGCGTCGATGGCAACCATCACGGCTTGGGACCCGAAGCGCTGCGCAATGCAACTAATGAGCGATGGATCGGCAATTGCCGCCGAGTTGATGCTGATCTTGTCCGCGCCCGCATCGAAAATCGCCGCAGCATCCGGCAGCGTGCGGACTCCGCCGCCAACCGTGAACGGGACAAAGAGTTCGTTTGCCGTCCGCCGCACCGTCTCGATGAGCGTGGCCCGCTTCTGGTGTGTTGCCGTGATGTCGAGCAGCACAACCTCATCCGCGCCCGCCTCGCTGTGCGCCTTTGCCAGTTCCGCCGGATCGCCCGCATGGCGCAGGTTGAGGAACTGCGTCCCTTTGACGACGCGGCCAGCGTCGACATCAAGACAAGCGATAATGCGTTTCGTCAGCATTGCAGGGTTTTCAGCGCGTCCGTTTTTAGCGATCTTTGCGCTTAAAAGCTTTTCCTACCCTCTGCAGAAATTCTCCAAAACTCGCAGTCCCACCGCCCCGGACTTCTCCGGATGAAACTGCACGCCAAAAAGATTGTTCTCCTCGACCGCCGCCGAAAAACCGCCGCCGTACTCGCATTCCGCCGCGGTTGCCGGCAACAACGGTACGCGATAGGAGTGCGTGAAGTACACGAACGCGCCCTCGGCAATTCCGTCGAACAGGCGGGAAGGGCGATTTCGAATCGCCAGGCTATTCCAACCTACGTGCGGCGATTTCACGCCGGAAGGGAAGCGGCTGCACTCGCCCGGCCATAGCGCCAACCCCGGCACATCTGGTGCCTCTTCACTCGAAGCCAGCATCCACTGCATGCCGACACAGATCCCGAGAAACGGCACGCCACGCTCAATCGCGGTGAGGATGGTCTCGCGCAGCCGCGACCGATCCAGCGCTTCGGTCGCGGCGAAGTGCCCAACCCCGGGCAATACAATCTTTTCGGCTTGCGCAACGATTGCAGGATCATCGGTCACCACGTTCTCCGCGCCGAGATGATCGAATGCCTTCTTGACCGAGGTCAGATTTCCCGCCTTGTAATCGATGATGGCAATCACTACAACAACCCCTTGGTGCTGGGCAGCAGGCGCGCCATTTGCTTATCGCGCCAGCAGGCGGCGCGCAGCGCGCGCGCGAAAGCCTTGAACAGCGCCTCGATCTTATGATGATTGGACCGGCCATACAGGATTCGCGCGTGCACGTTGGCCTGCGCTCCGCGCGCGAATCCGTCAAAAAAATCCGCGACCAGTTCCGTTTGCAGATCGCCGACGAGGCGCACCCGCACTTTGGCATCGACCACAGCGGCTGCCCGCCCGGAAAAATCCACCGCAACCAGGCCCAGGGTCTCATCCATGGGCATCACGAAGTACCCGGCGCGCAGGATGCCTTTCTTGTTGCCGAGAGCTTGCGCGAATGCCTCGCCGAGCGCGATCCCCACATCCTCCACCGTGTGATGCTGGTCGACATCGAGATCGCCCTTGGCTTTAAGGTCCAGATTGAATCCGCCGTGGTGAGCGAAAAGCTCCAGCATGTGGTCGAAAAACCGGATGCCGGTCGAAATCCTGTAGCGCCCCTTGCCTTCAATCGTAAGGCGCAGCTGGATGCTGGTTTCTCTGGTGATGCGGTCGAGAGCGGCTTTCCTCATCGCAGCACCTGCTGGCGGAGTCCGAGTTGCGCGAAGACTTCCCGCAACGCTGTGATGAGCTGTTGATTGTGCTGGCGAAGTCCGACCGTAATGCGCACGCAGCCCAGGCAACCATAATCCGCCGAGCGGTCGCGCACCAGGATGCCGCGCTCGCGCATCTGGCGAATAAAGGGCTGGCCGGTTTCTCCGAGGTCCATCAGCACAAAGTTCGCGCGGCTGGGCCAGAAGCGAACTCCCCAAGCCGCCAGTTCGGATTCCAATTCGCGGCGACCGGCCGTGGTATCCGCGACGTAATCGCGCACAAACGTTCCATCCCCTAAGGCCGCGGGAAGGCAAGCCAGCGCCACGGAATTCAGATTGTACGGTGAACTCGCGCGCCGCAGCATGTTCACCTGCCCGGCGTTGCCCATTAACAGCCCAATGCGCAGACCTGCCATGCCATACACTTTCGAGAAGGTTCGCGAGACAAACAGGTTCGGCAACTCGCGCCACTTGGGGGCCGCAGTTTCTCCGCAGAAGTGGAAGTAGGCTTCGTCGATGAGCACGGCGGCATCCGGCGCTGCTTGGGCGATTCGGACGATATCGGCAATGGGGACAAACGCGCCCGTGGGATTGTTGGGATTTGCGATGGCAATGAATCGCGTGCGCGGGCCGATGCTCGACAATAGCGTCTCCGTGGGGAACGCGAAATCCTGACCGGCGGGAATGGAGGTAACGCGTGATCCCGTTGCTGCCGCATAAATCTCAAACATCGCGAACGTGGGCACCACGATCAACGTCTCATCGCCCGGTTCGAGATAGGTTTCGCACAGCAGGTGAATGGCTTCGTCGGTGCCGTTGGTGAGCAGCAGTTCTTCCGCTGCGACTCCGAAATGTGCAGCGGCAGCTTTCTCGCCGATGTCCCGTACGGGGTATCGGGCAAGGTCCTCGCCATTCAGTTGCCGCAAGCGCGCCAGCACGCGCGGCGAGCACCCGGCCGTGTTTTCATTGAAATCGAGCCGCAGCCCTTCGCGATTTCCTAAGGGCGGGTGGTATTCCTTCAGCGTGCGCACCGATTCGCGAGGCTTAAGCACGGGCGCACCTCACGCGAATGGATTCGGCATGGGCCCGCAAACCTTCCGTCTCAGCAAGCTTCAGGACCGTGGCTGCAATGCGCCCCAATGCCTTCGCAGATAGTTCCTGCACGGTAATCAACTTCACAAAATCCATCACGCTCAGCCCGCCGCGAAAGCGCGCCGCTCCTGCCGTCGGCAAAACGTGATTGGGGCCGGAAGCGTAGTCCCCGGCAGCTTGCGCCGAGTAATCGCCAACGAACACCGAACCCGCACTTTGCACCAGAGCGACATCAGCCTTCTCCACGGTAATGTGCTCCGGTGCGATGCGATTCGCCCACTCGAATGCCTGCTTGCGGGAAGTAGCAATGAGCAGCGAGCCACGAGCGGCGAGCGATTCCCAGGCGAAGGCATCAGCTTGAGCGGATGCTTCAACAGAATGCTTCACTGATGCTGCAAGCTTTTTGGACTGGGTGATAAACACCGCCAGCGTTTCCGGATCGTGCTCGGCCTGCGCAACCAGATCCGCAGCAATGAATTCCGGCTTGCCACGATTGCTGACGATGACCACCTCCGTTGGACCTGCGAGCATGTCGATGGCGCAATGGAACGAAACCAGTTTTTTAGCTGCGGTTACATAAATGTTTCCCGGCCCAACAATCTTGTCGACACGTGCGATCGACCTGCTTCCGTAAGCCAACGCGGCAATCGCCTGCGCGCCGCCCACGCGAAAGAATTCCTGCACACCCAGCATCGAAGCGGCCGCCAGCACTTCCGCGCTCGGCCGCGGCGAAACCACCCGAATGTTTTTCACCCCGGCGACCTGTGCCGGGATGACGGTCATCAGCAGAGTCGAAACCAGCGGAAATCTGCCGCCCGGCACGTAGCAGCCGACCGACGCAAGCGGCCGGACCAGCTGGCCGAGAGATATTCCATTCGCCGATCGCGACCACGGGCGCGGCTTCTGCCATTCGCAAAACCGGCGAATGTTCTTATCGGCAATCTGCAGCGCGCTTCGCAACTCTGCCGGCGCGCTCCTCCACGCCGCGTTCATTTCTTTTTCGGAAACACGCAGGCCCTGCGTCTCCCCGACGCCATCGAACTCGCACGCGTACTTATGCAGCGCAAATTCTCCATGTTGGCGGACGTCGTCGATAATGCTGCGGACCACCGGCTCCACCTTGTCCAGCCGCGAGGCGCGCTGCTCGATCGAGCGCACGTAAGCTTCCGCCTCTTTGCCCGCGAGCATCCGCATCACACCACCACCTTGTTCAGCGGGTACTCGACAATTCCTTGAGCATTGGCTTCTTTCAGCCGGGGAATCACCTGCCAGGCCTGCGATTCTTCAATCACGGTGTTGACCGCCAGCCATTGGGGATCGCTAAGCGTCGAAATCGTGGGCCGCTTCAGAGCGGGGAGAACTCCGAGCACGCGCTCCAGGTCTTCCTTGCGTACGTTGAGCATCAGCCCCACGCGGTCTTTGGCTTCCATCGCACCCCGCAGCATGAGGGCGAGGTTTTCGATCTTGCGCCGCTTGCAAGCTTCTTTCCAGGCAGCCTTATTGGCGACGATCTGCGTATTGCTTTCGAGCACCGTATCCATGATGCGCAGGTGATTGGCGCGCAGGGAACTCCCGGTCTCAGTGACTTCCACAATCGCATCCGCCAGCATCGGAGGCTTCACTTCGGTTGCTCCCCAGGAAAACTCGACGCGCACGTCGACGCCGCGGCTCGCGAAATAGTTCTTGGTCACGTTTACCAGTTCGGTTGCGATGATGCAGCCTTTCAGATCTTCTGCTTTCTGGTAGCTGGAAGTCTCGGGCACGGCCAGCACCCAGCGCACCTTGCCTCGGCTCTGCTTGGCGTAAATCAGATCGGAGACCGTAACCACCTCGAGGCCGCTCTCGATCACCCAATCGAGCCCGGTGAGCCCGGCATCGAGCGCGCCATGTTCCACGTACCGCGCCATTTCCTGCGCGCGAATCAGCATGCACTCGATTTCCGGATCGCCGGTGGAGGCAAAGTAGGACCGCGAGTTGGTGTGGATGGGCAACCCCGCTTGAGCAAACAGTTGGAGCGTGGCCTCCTGCAGGCTGCCCTTCGGAATCCCCAGACGGATCGTCATTGCGGGATCTCCTCTGTCGAATGTGGCGCGGGTTTTACCGCCGGCGAAAGCCAACCCGGGGTGATGGCCTTGGTGAAGCACGACCTCGTGCCCTCGTGACACACCACTCCTGCTCCCTCGACTTCCACCTGGATCAGGAGAGAATCGCGATCGCAATCTGTCGAAGCCGAGAGGACTCTCAGCCGGTTGCCAGAGGTTTCGCCCTTCGTCCAGAGTTCATTTCGCGTGCGGCTGTAGAACGTGACGTAGCCAATGGCAAGCGTCTTTTCCCAAGCCTCGCGATTCATGAAACCGAGCATCAGGATTTCAGCGTTCGCGGCATCCTGCACGATGGCGGGCACGAGGCCTTGCATTTTCTCAAAGTCAATGTTCATTGCTCACCTTTGGTGAATTCACAAACAAAAAGCCCGCTGAGCTTTGCGCTTCAGCGGGCTTCGAACCTTGTGCTTGCGGCTACCTCAGCCTCACACACCCGCCGTCGCGCTGTGCGCGTGATGGTGGTGGTGATGGTGCCGAGTCAGCATGAAAGTTTAGGTTACGGGAGGGCTGCGGGACCGTCAATTCCGAAAATTCGATGGAGAGAATCGGGTTTTGTGATGACAAGTCAGAGCGCTCACTGGCTGCTCGAGATGATGCGAGGCGCTGCGGTCTCAGAACCCGTGCTTCTGGCCCGCCATACCGGTGCAACGCTGAGGGCAAACTGCGGAATGTTAAAATAGAGCTTCCAAACCACTCAATCCCAGGAGAAGTAATGGCCAAGATCGCCAAGACCGCAGACCGCAAGAAAGTAATGGACACGACCAAGAGCACCGACTGCCCCAAGTGCGGCAAGCCCACCCGCATCGTGAAGCGAGTGAAGGACCGGGAACGCGGCATTCCCGGCGGGATATTCATTTCCTGCTCAGGCTGCGAATTTTACGAGAAACTCTAAGGTCCGGCGCTATTTCCAGAGAGCGCGGATTGAGAGCGCGTCTTCCCGCCGCGTGATGGCGAACGCCACAAAGCAAAAAAGCAATACCAGGTGATTGAGGGCGGCGCCGAAATATTGCCAGAGGGGAGCCTGCGCGCCGGGGTAGTTCGAGGACAAGAGCAGCGTCAGCATATAAACCGCGCCGCCAATGCTGGCGGCCCGAACGAGAATTCCCAGTACCATCGCCAGCCCGATCGCAAGCTCTCCGTAAGCCACGAAGAATGCGACCAGCGTCGCATGCGGAAGCACAAAATTTCGCAGCACTGGGACCATGAACGGGTAAGCGCCACCCTGCAGGAAGAGATGGATCCAGTACTCGAATCCGCCGTGCAGGGTGAACTGCGTGCCGAGGACCTTGTACTGCGCAAAAATCAGGAACAGGATACCGACGGCAACGCGCAACAGGGCGAGCGCCTTAGTTCCGGACACAGTTGCGGTCAGGCGATTTCCCTCAGGATTTTCTCGGCTTCCAGCACCGGGTTGGCGGCCGCGGTAATCGGCCTCCCCACCACGATGTTGGTGGCGCCGGCGGCGATTGCCTCGGCGGGAGTGACAACCCGGGCCTGATCGCCATGCGCGGCTCCAGCGGGGCGCACGCCGGGCGTGACCGCCAGAAACCCGTTTCCCAAGGTTGCCCTGAGAGCCCTGACTTCCCGCGCCGAACTCACCACTCCTGCGCAGCCGGCTTTCACCGCCAAGGCTCCCAGCCGCACTGCCTGGTCCGCAATGGCATCCTGGACCCCAGTCTCGCGCAGATCGTTCTCATCCAGGCTGGTTAGAACGGTGACTGCAAGCACGGACAGTGCGGAGTTGTGCTGCGCCGCTTCCACCGCCGCTTTGAGCATCTTTGTCCCGCCAGACGCATGCACGGTGAGCATGCTGGCGCCGAGCTTCGCGGCTTGGCTCACTGCTGCGCCAACCGTATTGGGAATGTCGTGATATTTCAGGTCGAGAAAGATTTTCTTGCCGCACGCAACCAGGTCGCGCACGATGCGCGGACCCTCTGCCGTGTAGAGCTGCATGCCAACTTTGTAGAACTGAATGGAATCGCCCAGTGAAGAAACAATTCGTTGAGCTTCCGCGGCGGAGGAGACATCCAGCGCCACAATCAGCCGCTCGCGAGCAGAGATCATCTATCAGAAGTGTAAGCCAAGTGCGGTCCAGTCCAAATCAAAATTCTGGTCCGAAGCGCCCAAAGCTAATGCCACTTCAGGGTGTGCTGCGTTGACTAGTGTAGAAAAGAAAAAGGAGCGGATATCCCGCCCCTCGGTCTCCAGAGTGATTCGGTTAGGGCATGAGATGAGGTTGATCCAACCTGGCGATCATTGCGGGCACCTTCGTGGGCGGCACGATATCCAGGCGTACCCGCTGAATGCCCTTCGAGTGAAACTTTAGGGTTTTTGCCGCACCGTAAGAAACGTCGATGATGCGGCCGGGAACGACAGGCCCGCGATCATTAATGCGAACCACCACGGCCCGGCGATTGCGCAGGTTGGTAACTTTGACAAACGTGCCCAACGGCAGCGTCGGATGCGCCGCCGTAAAGTCGTACATGTTAAAGGGCTCGCCGCTGGCCGTAGGCTTGCCTTCGAAGTCTTCGCCGTACCAGGACGCGGTACCGACCTCATACGGCCGGCTAGAAGAGCGCGTCCGCGAAGCACTTAATGCGATATTTGATTTTGCCAGCAGCGCAACTGCATGTCGGTTCGACCCTGAGCTGTTTGGCCCCTGAGCCGCTCCTAAGCTGACGACAAAAGCCATCGTCAACCCCTGAGCTATAAGTCTTCGCATCAGATACCCTCCATCGTCAAAGTCGTCCTCCTTCAAAGGCAAAGTGCGCGCAGTCTGGGAATGCTACGAGGCCGGTGGCGTCATGTCAATCGGGAAAACCCCGTACAAGTACTTTCTATTGGTTATAGATAAGTGAAGTAATCTAACTGCCTTTTTGAGACAAAACGGCTATGTCTCTGCAAGCAAAAGCCAGATTTTGTTTACAAAATGAGCAATAACCGACGGGGGCTTCAGCACGCAATATTTTCGTAATAGTTTTTGAAGCACCAAAGCGGCCGCAAAACTCAAATCCAAAGGCGGCAAACGGTTAAGTTCGAAGGCGGGCATTTTTCGCGGGTTACGTTGGTCACCCCAGATCCTTAACCGAGCGACTCTGGTGTAGCGTCCCACAATCGTCTAGTGCATAGCACTGAAAGGCAGTTTGCAAGACGCTCGGTTTCCTATAAATTCGCTGGTATGCTCCAGACGCCGCCGGTGGTCCTGACCATAGCCGGCTTCGATCCGTCTTCCGGCGCCGGCATCAGCGCTGACATCAAGACCATTGCCGCTCACGGCTGCTACGGAGTTGCCGCGATCACGGCCCTTACCGTGCAGTCGACCAGCGAGATAAGGCAGGTAGCCCCAGTCGATCCGGACCTGCTGCGTCATACTTTGGACACATTAAGCGCCGACGTAAAGGTCTCGGCGGTGCACGTAGGCATGTTGGGTTCGGGCGAGGTCGCTAGCACCGTGGCGGATTTTCTGCAGCAAAGCGCCGCGCCCAACATCGTGCTCGACCCGGTGCTGAGGTCGACGTCGGGCACGGGCCTCATCGACAACTCGGGCATTCAAGTCATGCTTGAGAAATTGATTCCGCTGGCAACCGCGATAACCCCGAACGTGGACGAAGCGGCCGCACTCACTGGCCTCGCCATTTCCCATTCCGACGAGATAAGGCAGGCTGCAGAACGCCTCCACGAAATGGGCGCGAAGGGAATTGTGATTACGGGCGCGGACATGGAGAAGGCGACCGATCTCCTCAGCCTGAAGAGCGGAGATTTCCAAACCTTCAAGTCGGAACGGCTCGACTCCAGTTTCACGCACGGCACCGGGTGCGCCTTCTCCACCGCCATTGCGTGCCATCTGGCGCAGGGCCGTCCCCTCGCTGAGGCGGTGTTATTGGCAAAAGCTTACGTCACCGCCGCCATTGCGAACGGCTATCCGATTGGCAAGGGCACAAACCCGGTCAATCACATGTACCGGATGAAAAATCACCCGGGCGGCTATGTGAAGAAACTGGCGTCGGGGAGAGATTAGCTTTCGGACTTACGATTTTTCAGCAGGATGCCCGCCAGGAAGGCGGCGCACGCTGCCATCAGCCACTGAATTCGCCATAGCTGAATGGCTTCGAAATCGGAAAAATCCTGTACGGTGCGGAAGCCCTGAGCCAGGGCGACGATCAAGAAAGCAATGCCGACCAGAAAGGCGCATAGCGAAATCAGCGGCAAGCCAAACCACTCTTTCACGCTGCTGAACTCCAGAGCTTTGAGGAATCCCAGGTGGTTGGTCCAAGTGACGCGGTCGTTTGCCCCCGAGCGGTGCCTGCCCAGGCCGCAAATATGACAGAAGGCGGCGCCGACCATGAATTCGGTTCCGCAGCGTCGGCAGGCATCGGGCAGACTCTGACTGGTAGTTTGCACAACGGGAGGGCGCCAGAACTCTTGCTGGGCATTGTGAACTAAGTCAGACATAGCGGAATCCTGCAGAGGCTCAGGCAAATCAATGACCAAAAAGCAACTGCCACAAAACACGTGTTTTCCGGTAGTTACGGAAAAGCGTAAGGGCCATCGGCTCGCAATATCGGGAAAGAATTACGCGCATAGTGCAAAGATTCTTGTGCAATTGCGGGTCGGTACGAAAGCGACATTTCTCGGGTACACTGCACTTTAGAGACGCTTGTCTTGGCCCCTTCCCTCCATTTCCGCCGGCATTTCGGCATTGTTGTCACTGTTGTACTCGCGCTGCAAACCGCGCTCCTGGGGCAGCAACCCGGGGTAAAACTGTCGTTTCGTCCCGCCGATCCGCTCAATCCCGCTGCTTTCGACGACTTCTACAACATGAACTATGAGCGCTCGATCCAGGAGTTCACGCAGGTTCTGCAGCGGCATCCTGATGATCCCAACGCCATCAACCACCTGCTCACGGCGGTGCTGTTCCGCGAACTGTATCGTATGGGCGCGTTGAGTTCCGGCGAGTACTCGAACGACAGCTTCATCAGTGCGAAACATCGTCCGGTCGATCCCCACGCGCCGGCGCAGATCAAGTCTCTGGTGCGAAAGGCGGAAGCCATCGAAGAAAAACGGCTGCAGGCGAATCCCAAAGACGTGGACGCGATCTATGCCCGCGGCGTCACCCGGGCGCAGTTTTCCACCTACACCGCGCTCATCGAGCATGCGTGGTTTTCGGCGTTGCGGAATGCGGTTGGTGCGCGGCGCGATCATGAGCGCGTGCTGGAACTGGATCCGCGCAACGTTGATGCCAAGCTGATCGTTGGCGCGCACAACTACGTCGTCGGGAACTTGCCCTGGGCAGTCAAAGCGGCAACAACGGTTGTGGGCCTTGGCGGCAACAAAGAAAAGGGCCTGCAGTACCTGCGCGAAGCCGCGGCGGGAAATTCTGAAACCAGCATCGACGCGAAAATTTTGCTCGTGGTTTTTCTGCGCCGGGAAAAGAAGTTCGATGAATCGCTTCAGATTCTGCGCTCGCTCGAGCCGCAGTATCCCCACAACGTTCTGTTCGCCATCGAAGAAGGCAATCTCGTTCGCGAGAAGGGCCAATTGCAGGGTGCGGAAGCGATTTACCGGCGCGTCTGGCAGGAGGGCCGCAGCGGGAAATATGGGGGCCTTAACTACGAACTTTCTGCCGTCGCTTTAGGGGACCTGCTGCGCAACCAGAAGAACTACGCACAAGCCGCAGCCGCTTATGACCTGGTAACGCAGGTGGCCAAGCCCAATCCCGAAACCGCGCAAAAAGCCGCGGTCAGCGCGGGGGAGATGTACGACCTGCTGCATCAGCGGGAGACTGCCGTTAAGCGGTATCAGGCAGCCGTAGCGGTCGATTCGAGCTCCGCATTCGCGGACACCGCTCGCAAGCGAATGAAAGAACCGTACACCGGGACCTGAGCAGCCAAAGTTTGAGCGATAGCGCCACGGCGGCGTCACGTTTGCTCGGTGTGCCCCTGCGCCCCCAGGCTCAGGGTTTTTCCACGTCAAACGAGGGCGGCAAGTCCGCTTGCTTTGTTGCCCATTCGCGGCCCGGTTGGTTTGGTAATTCGAAGCGGATGCGGTTTTGCGGTCGAGACAACAGTGAAAGCTCTATCCAGCTACTAGCGTGTGCCATTCCATTGACGCGAAGCGCGTGCACGTAAACTCCGCCTCCTGCCTGGGAAATCTCCAGCGTCTTTCCCTCTCCCAAAGTCATGGCGTTTGCGACTGGTAAACGCCAGGGAACTTCCTCGATCATTTGAGCGTATCCTATGGCAGCGGAGGTCTTATGTACTGCAATTACTGTGGGAAGTCGATTCAGGACGACGCCAACGTCTGCGCCTATTGCGGTACGCGCGTGGGCGGTGTGATCGCGCGCAAGCGCCTGGTCCGTCCTCGTCTGGATCGCAAAATTGCCGGCGTATGCTCCGGATTTGCCGAGTACTTCGACATCGATGTCACGGTCGTGCGCGTGGTCTGGCTGGTGACCGCCTTCATGACTGGCGTAGGTTTCATCGGCTACATCATCGCCTGGATCGTGATGCCCGACGAGCCGTATGCGCTTCCGGCGCACGCCCCGGCCGGGCAACAGCAGGCTACGAATCCGTAGATTGCATATAATCTCGCCGCATGGAACGACTGGTCAGCGGGGACGCGGAGATTTTCTACGATGTGGCGGGCAGTGGCCCGCCGGTATTCCTGCTACATCCGTTTCCCCTGCACCATGAATTCTGGCTGCCCCTGTCGCCATCGCTTTCTTCCCGATACAAACTCATCATGCCGGATCTGCGCGGCCACGGCGAATCTTCCCTGGGCGACGGCCCCGCCTCGATGCCCAAGCATGCGGACGACCTGCGACGTTTGATGGACGAACTAGGCGTCACACGCGCTCCCATCGTTGGTGTCTCCATCGGCGGCTACATTATTTTTGAATTCTGGCGGCGTTTTCGTGAACGCGCCAGTGCGCTGGTTCTATGCAACACAAAAGCTGCGGCCGATACGCCCGAAGCCCGCGCGACCCGTCTGTCATCCGCGGATGATGTACTGCAGCGCGGCACCGAGGCTTTCTTCGAAAGCATGCTGCAAAAAGCTCCCGCCGCGACTACCCGCCGCTTCCGCCCGGACCTGATCGAGGGCGCTTTGCGCATGATGCGCAAAATGGACCCGGAGGACGTCGCCGGAGTTCAGCGCGGCATGGCCGAACGAACAGACTCCGTCCCGACCCTTAAGACGATTAGCGTGCCGACGCTGGTCATCACCGGAGACGAGGATGTTCTCACCGGCGTGCCCGAAGCCGAAGTGATGAAGCAGAACATCCCCGGCGCACAAATGAAGGTCATCGCCAAAGCCGGGCACTACTCGCCGTTTGAGCAACCGGGGGAAGCCGGTCGCGTGCTGCGGCAGTTCCTGGATTCATTGCCAGCTTGATGCAGTGCAGATCACAAAAAAGCAACGCCTCAGAGTTTTTCTGAGGCGCTGTATCGACAACGTGTGCAAAAGTGCCTGCCCAGACCGTCCGATCGCACGGTGAATCCGCTATATTGAAAGAGCCAATGTCTGAGGAAAAATCCATCGTGATCCGCCCGGCTCGAGGGCTGGCAGGCAGCGTGCGCCTTCGCGGCGACAAATCGATTTCTCATCGTTACGCCATGCTCGGCGGGATCGCCGAGGGTACGACCAGGCTGGAAAACTTCTCCACCGGCGCGGACTGTGCCAGCACTCTGGGCTGCCTCAAGACACTGGGCGTGGGATGGGAACGCAACGGTGGTTCGGTAGTGATTCATGGCGGGGGAGCCGAGTTGCAGGCGCCCAAGACGCCGCTGGACTGTGGCAACTCCGGTTCGACCATCCGTATGCTCAGCGGCATTTTGGCGGGGCAGAACTTCACCTGCGAACTGAACGGCGACGAATCGCTCTCCCGCCGGCCCATGGCAAGAATCATCAAGCCTCTGGAAATGATGGGGGCAAGAATTGAAGCGCGCGAGGGCGGGCGCCCTCCGCTCAAGCTGACCGGCGGCCGGCTGAAGGCAATCGATTACAAGCTGCCCGTCGCCAGCGCGCAAGTGAAAACGTGTTTGCTCTTGGCGGGACTCTATGCTGATGGCGTCACCCGGGTTGAGGAGCCCATTCAGACCCGCGACCACGGTGAACTGGCGCTGCAAGCTTTCGGCGCGACCCTCGATCGCCAGATGCGCGAAGTCAGCATCGCAGGCGGCCAGAAGCTTCACGCCATCGAGGCCACCGTCCCTGGGGATATCTCAAGCGCGGCGTTTTTTCTCTGCGCGGCAGCTCTGTTTCCCGGCTCGCAGCTGACCGTTCCAGGGTTGCTTTTGAATCCTACCCGCGCGCGCCTGCTGGATTTTCTGATCGGGTTAGGCGCCCAGGTCACAATGGCGAATCTCGAGGAGCAGCACGGGGAGCTGGTCGGCACATTGCAGGTTCAGGGCGGCGGGTTGAGAGGCGCGCGAATCGTGGAAGGCGATACAGCCGCGCTGATCGACGAAATCCCTGTGCTGGCGGCCATTGCGCCGTACACTTTGGAAGGGATCGAGATTCGCGATGCGCGCGAACTGCGGGTGAAAGAGTCCGACCGCATCGCCAGTGTTGCCACAAATCTCCGACTGATGGGCGCCGAGGTTGAGGAATTCGAGGACGGCCTGCGCATCCCCGGGGGGCAGAAGTTGCACGGCGCGTCGCTCAATTCTTTTGGCGACCACCGGATCGCTATGGCCTTTGCTGTCGCCGCATTGCGGGCTCAAGGTGAAACGGAAATCAAGGGCGCTGATTCCGCCACGATCTCTTTCCCGGAATTTTTTACAACCCTCGACAGCTTGCTCCAGCAATAAAAAAGGCGGACAGTTCCGTCCGCCTCTTGACTACGCCGATGGAGACTACTGGATTTTTTCCGTCTTTCCGTCGTACTTCACGGTGCCGGTCTTCTGGTTTTCCTGATCAATGTCCGCGTTGGTAATGGTGCGGGTGGCGCGTTTCCCGCTCTTCGCCTCCTGCGCAGCGTCCGCCGCGCTTGAAGTTTCCTCGACCGAGGCGAAATAAGTCCACGGCCGCGGCCCGGCTTCGGCGCGCGCATGTTCTTCCATTTCCCTCATCTGGCCCGGTTGGAACATCCCCCGCCCGTGCACACCGCGCACGTTCAGCGAGACCTCCGGCGTGGAGATATACGGCGCGGTACCGCCCGAATACCAGACCGGCTCGGTAAAGGTCGAACTGGTATTGCCGTCCATCATGGAAAGCGTTGAATTTCGCGCTCCCGCCTGCAGTCCATAGGTGGCGTCACTGGCGCCCACCGAATTCGGAGAAATCTGGTCGAGCGAAACCTCGGGGGTGGTCACCATGGGCACATATGGCCCATAGCCGTTGTAGCCGGGATAGGCTCGAACCATCGGCCTCTGGCCGAAGGCGAGCACAGAGAACAGCAACGTTGCGCAAACTGCCGTGAATAGACGCATTCCTACCCTCCTGGGACCTACCTGCCAAGCACAGTGCAGGTGGCTTGCCACACGGCGCGCGGAGAGCGAAATCCGAGGAACTTACCTTCTTTTCCTGAAGACTTGGAAATCGCGAGCTCAATCGCAGACGGAGGATGCAAACAGTTGCGCAAAAACCGCAGCGAGCTTGCAGCAGCACTTTGCGTTCTTTGCCGGACGTTAGCGCAATTTGCGGCTAAAGGCGTTTAAAGCTCTTAACCGCAAAGGGCGCGAAGAACATCCGCGAAGTTCGCAAAGAAAACCTTGCTTCAGCTTCCGATGTAACGCGCGTAGAGGCTGCGGGCGACGGCAACATCGGTGGTGCCCTTGATAATGGCGCGGCCGTCCGGAAAGAGTGTCATTTCCAGAGGGGCTTTGGAAAACTTGAGCACGAATTCGTTGTGACGGACGGTGCCGTGCGGCTGCAGGCGCCGGCTCATCTCGCCGAGATCGATCGGGCGGGAGTGCTCATGGATCTGGACCGAATTCCTGCCGCAAAGCGTGATGTGCGGCCTGCCTTGCCCAGCAAGGTGGACGAATTCGCGCCGGCCGCAGGTACGGCAATCTGCCCGCCGCCTAGCCGCAACCTCGGCCTGCTGGTTGAGCCAAAGGTCGCGCGAAAGCAGCGTCTTCCGCAAGGCAGGCTTTGCGCCGCTCAGCAGTTTTATCGCTTCGGTTGCGGCCAGCGCGGCGGCAAACTCCACCGCAGAGTTCAGAATACCCGCGGTATCGCAGGTCTCGACTGCCCCACCCGGGCTTTCTGGAAAGAGGCAGGTCAGGCATGCGGATTCGCCCGGCATCACATTCATGGTCGCGGCATAGCTTCCGACCGCCGCGCAGTAGATCCAGGGCACGGAGTTTTTGACCGAGAAGTCGTTGATCAGGTACCGGGTCTCAAAGTTATCGGTGCCGTCCAAAACCAGGTGCACGCCACCGAGCAGGTCTGCTGCATTTTCCGGGCGAAGATCGTCCACCTGCGCTTCCACCTCGACTAGCGAGTTGAAAGCCTTGATCTTCCTGCCGGCTGCAATGGCCTTGGGCAAAGACTCGGCTGCATCCTGCTCGTCGAACAGGACCTGCCGTTGCAGATTGCTGGGCTCGACAAAGTCGCGGTCGATGATGCGCAGCATTCCCACTCCGGCCCGCGCCAGAAGGGAAGCCAGCGCCGAGCCGGTTGCGCCGCACCCCACCATGGCCACGCGGCTCCCGGCCAGGCGCTCCTGGCCCTCCGGGCCAATGCCAGGGAAGAGAATCTGCCGCGAATATCTTTCCTGAAGGTCGGGTTTCATTAAGTGGATTCCATTCGGATGATGGGGTGGGGGCCCTCGGAACCAGCGCGTCCACCCAGCCGGTGCAAGGCGACATTTATTATAAGTGGCAAAGACGGGAGACCTGCGCCACGCCGCGCGAAGCGTGCGTTTGATTTCCAGTTTTCTGCAAATCTTTGACAGGAGTGTTCTTGCTGAGGGGTCTGATTCGTGCCTCCATTTCGATTGCGGTCGCCGCGTGCCTTCTGCCGGGCATGTTGCGCGCGAATCAGCAATCGCGGTCACCCTCGGCGACGGGATCAGCCCCGGACACCCCCATCACGGCGCCAGAGTCATCCTGCTTCGGTGGCATCGTCTCGCAGGTGAATTTTCCGGGCTTCAACGGCCTGGATTTAACCATGCTGCAGAATGTCAGCGGCATGCACCCCGGGGACACCCTGGACCGCGAACGTCTGCGGCAGGGCCTGCGCGCGTTGTTTGCCACCGGGCGTTTCGGCGACTTGCGGGCGGAATGCGATCGCGGCAGCGATGGCAAAGTGCAGCTGTCGTTCATCAGTCGGGCCAATTTCTTTGTCGGCAGCGTGAGCGTGGAAGGGGCTCCCACCCGGCCTTCGGAATCGCAAATCGTCAACGCTTCCAAGTTGCAACTGGGCGAACTCTTTAGCAAAGAGAAGTTGGAGCGCGCGGTTCAGAACGTGGTGCGGCTGATGAAAGATAACGGCTTTTACCATGCCGCGGTCGAGGATTCCAGCGAGGAAAAGCCCGCGACTGGGCAGGTGGAAGTCACCTTCCTGATTCGGGCGGGTGAACAGGCGCATGTGGGTACGGTCGACATCGAGGGCAACACTCTCTATTCCAAAGGACAGATCGAAGATATCGCTCATCTGCATCCGGGAGACACGGTGACGGGGACTACGGCGTCCAATGCTATCGAGCGCATTCGCAAAAAATACCAGGACCGTAACCATTGGCTTTCGCAGGTCGAGATCGCATCCAGCCAATACCGTCCGAAAACCAACGCCGTCGACTACCGCCTGCAACTGGAGCCCGGGCCAACCGTGGAGATCACGACGGAAGGCTTTCGCATCAGCGCCTCGACCCTGCGGCGAAACGTGCCCGTCTACGAAGAGAACGCCCTCGACGACGATCTGCTCAACGAAGGCCGCCGCAATCTGCTGAGCTACATGGAATCGCGAGGGTATTTCGATGCCACCGTCGACCTGAAGCGCGAGTCGGACGACAAGAACAACATCCTGCGGGTGATCTATGTAATCGACGCCGGCGAACGACACAAGGTCGTAAAGATCGATTTCAGTGGCAATAAGTACTTCCGCACCGAAGACCTGCGGCCGGGAATGCAGGTGCAGGAGGCCACGCTCCTGCTTACCCATGGGCGTTACAGCGAAGCGCTGCTGCGAAGCGATGTCCGCGACATTGAAAACAAGTACCGCGCCAATGGGTTTGCCCAGGTAAAGGTCGAAACCCAGGTGGAAGACGACTACAAGGGGAACAATCAAATCGCTATTTTCATTCACATTGACGAGGGGCAGCAGACGTTAGTGGGATCGTTCGAGATCGTTGGCAACGACATGGTAAGCGCCAATGCGCTGCCCCCGCTCAACACCCAGCCTGGTCAGCCTTTTTCCGATGCCAATATTGCTCAAGATCGCGACATCCTGCTGAGCTACTACTTCGATAGCGGCTTCCCGGACGCCACGTTTGAAGCCACCGCCAATCCCGCTCCCAACAACCGCATGGATGTCGTGTTCCATCTTCATGAAGGGAGGCGCGTGTATGTAGACCATGTCTTCGTCAGCGGCCTCGAGTACACCAAGCCTTTCGTCGTCACCCGCGAACTGCAGATGAGTCCGGGGGACCCGCTGAGCCAGAGCAGCCTGCTGGACACACAGCAGAAGCTCTACAATTTGGCGATCTTCAGCCAGGTAGACACAGCCGTGCAAAATCCGGACGGGACGGAGACGCGCAAGAACGTACTGGTCCAGGTCCGGGAAGCAAAGCGCTACACCTTCCGCTACGGCCTGGGATTCGAATTTCAGACCGGGCAGCCGACAGGGAACGGACAGCAGCCACTGGGTGCTTCGGGCGTGAGTCCGTTGGCTTCTTTCGACGTGAGCCGCCTTAACTTTCGCGGGCGCGATCACACCATCACATTTCAGTCGGCGGTGGGGCGCATCCAGCAGCGTGGGCTCATCAGCTATGAAGCGCCGCGCTGGTTCAACAATCCCAATTTGAAGCTCAGCTTTACCGGATTTTTCGATCACACCCTGGACGTGACAACCTTTACCTCGCAGCGCCTGGAGGGCACCGTCCAGGTGGGACAAGTCATCAATAAATTCAGCACCATCGATTACCGCTACAACTATCGCCTGGTGAAAGCCAGCAACATCCACATTGCCCAGGAAGAAATCCCGCAGTTATCGCAACCCGTGCGCGTGGGCGAGCCGGGATTCGGCTACATCCGCAATCGACGGGACAACGACCTGGAAACGACTCGAGGAAGTTACATCACGGTGGATGCCGGCGTCGCCGCCAGCTACTTCGGTTCCGAAGCCGACTTCAGCCGACTGCTGGTGCAATACTCGACCTATCACCCGTTTGGTAAACGGAAGTCCACCCGCGAGTTCGTATTTGCGCGATCAACCCGCATCGGCATTGAAAACCCATTCGCAAAAACCCTCATTACGCAGCCGGGAGAACCAACCCCGGCGGGCTTTACCCTCATTCCGCTGCCCGAGCGTTTCTTCATGGGCGGCGGCAACTCCCACCGCGGCTTCGGCTTGAACCAAGCGGGGCCGCGCGATCCCGTCACCGGGTTTCCCACAGGCGGTGCCGCGCTATTTCTGAATAATTTTGAATTGCGCTTTCCCCCGCCCACCCTGCCGCTGGTGCAGGACAACATGAGTTTCGCCATTTTCCACGACATGGGCAACGTCTTCACCGACGGCAACCACATGCTGGACAGTCTTCTGCGCTGGCACCAGGCCAAGGGATTCTGTTCGCAAAACGTCAATGACCCTAACGACCCCTATCAGCCCGGAAAGGGCGCGGCCCGCTGCAACTACGATTACATTTCCCATGCCATCGGCGTGGGTGTGCGCTATAAGACGCCCGTGGGCCCGGTTCGCTTCGATTTTGGATATAGCCTCAATCCCACCGTTTTCCCCAACTTCCAGTCTGTCGAGTCCCCTCCCAAATCGGGGAACTTTGTCACCGAGTTCGCCGGCACCCGGCAAACCAGTCCTTTCAACGTTTACTTTAGTATTGGGCAGACTTTCTGATGGTTACACGCTGGCTCATCGCCGCACTGCTCGTGCTCAGCATGCCGCTGCTGCGCGCCGGCGAGGTTCTGGACCGCCTGGTGGCGACGGTGAACGGTCACGCCCTGCTGCAGAGCGATTGGGACGACGAAATCAGGTATGAATGCCTGATGTCCGGGCGTCCCCTGCGCGACGTCACCGCAGAAGAACGCAAAGCGACCCTGGATCGCCTCATCGATCAAGAGTTGCTGCGCGAGCAAATGCGCTCGCCGGATTTTAAGCCGGTTACGTCCGCCGAAGTAGAAAAGCAGCTGGAGATTGTCAAGGCAGATTACGCCCGCGAACATGAGTCTGAATCCTGGAGCGCCGCGCTGGCCCGCTACGGACTTACCGATCAGGTGGCCAAGGACCACCTTGCCGTCGAACTGAATCAGCTGCGCCTGGTGGATGTTCACCTGCGCCCCTTGGTCCAGGTGGACCGCGAGGAAATCGAAACCTATTACCAGGAGCAGATCCTCCCCAAGCTCGCCGGCGGAACCCCCGTGACTTTGCAGCAAGCCAGACCAAAAATACGGGAAATCTTAGTCCAGCAGAAGATCAATGAGCAGCTCGGTTCCTGGCTGGAGGCTCTGCACTCGCAGGCGCAAATCAGCTTGTTTGACAACGGGAGGGCAGATAGCGGCTCGAAATGAAACAATTTCTCTCCATTCTCGGCCGGATCGGACGCTATCTGGGAATCATCTGTCTGCTGCTTCTGCTCCTGATCTCAGCCTTTCTCTGGTACATCACTACGGATTCCTTCCAGCAGATGGTACGCGGCCGGCTGGTGGGCGCAATCGAGCGGGCAACCGGCGGGCGCGCGGAACTGGGCAGCTTTCATGTGGTGCCCTTGCGTTTTCAGGTTGAAGTGCGCAACCTGACCATCCACGGCCTGGAATCGCCGCGCGAAATACCGCTGGCCCACGTCGACAGCATGAGCGCAATCGTGAACCTAAGCTCCGTGCTGGGCGCCCGCATTGGCTTCCATTCGCTCACGCTGCAGCATCCGGTCGTGCACGTCATCTTCTATCCGGATGGCAGCACCAATGTCCCCACCCCGAAACAGCACGCGGTGACCGACTTTGACCGCCTGTTCGCGATCTCCATCGATCGCCTGGAAGTCCGGGGCGGCGAGTTGTTGTGGCAGGACCAGCCGATCCCGCTGGAGTTTGTTTCCAACGATGTTTCCGCCAGCTTGGAGCACTCGTTCCTGCGCCGGCGGTATTCGGGGACGCTCTCGGTGGGCAAAGCAGAGACGCAATTTGACGGCTACCGTCCGGTAGCCTGGGCGGCGCGGGCGGTGTTCTCGGTCAGCAGGGACGAGGTCGAAGTTCAGTCGCTCAGCGTCCGCGCCGCCGGCTCGCATCTGCAGGCCAGCGGCAAGGTAGCGGACCTGCTGCACCCGGTCTTAAAGGGTGACTACGATCTGCTTTTGAATCTCGAGCAGGCCGGCTCCATCACCCGGCAGCCGCGCTTGCGCGCGGGATCGCTGCACCTTCAAGGCAACGGCGCGTGGTCTCGCCAGACGTTCGGCGCCAATGGCAAATTTGATTTGAATGATGCCTGGTGGCAGGGAGAAAGTGTGGCGGCCAAGAACGCTTCTGCGGCGGGACAGTTCTCAGCGGATCCGCAGCGCGTCGCCCTCTCGCATGTGCAGGGGCGTATCTTCCACGGCAGCTTTGCCTCGGATGCCGAAGTTCAGGACTGGCGCCTTGCCGAAGGGCACGGCAAGAGCCCCAACAAAGATCAGATGCGCGGGATGGTGACCGCAAAGTTCAAAGACATCTCGCTCGCGGAAGTCCTAAGCGGCCTGGGACCGCAATTTCGTCCCGCCAATCGCCTGAAACTGGCGGGAGATGTGTCGGGCGGAGCGGAAATGCGCTGGAAAAATTCCCTCGAAAACATCGAAATCGCGGCGTCGCTCGCGGTGCAGCGCCCCGCCCGCACGCCCGCCGGGCAAGTCCCGCTCACCGCAAGTACGCACCTGACCTACGTCAACCGGCCACTGAGCTTGCAGATTGCCGAACTTACCGCCAGCACGCCGGCCACGCAGATGCGGGCATCCGGTTCATTGTCCAAAACGTCGTCGCTGAATTTTTCCTTTGCGAGCACCGATCTTCGGGAATGGCAGCCGATTACGGCCGAACTTTTTCCTGCGGGCATGCCCGCGCTCATTCGCGGTCGAGCCGCACTCAACGGCTTGGTTACGGGCCCGTTTCCTGGAGTCGCGTTCTCCGGTCACGCGCAGTTGCAGGATTTCGACACCTACGTGCGCGCTTCTGCCGCGAAGCCCTTCCATTGGGATTCCCTGAACTCCGACGTGCAGCTCTCGTCGCGATACCTAATCCTGCGAAATGCCACCGCCACCAGCGGGAATGCTCTTTTAAAGCTCGACGGCTCTGCCGGCCTGCTGGCTTGGCGAACCACTCCGCAGAGTGCGCTTCACTTCCAGGTCGACGCGCAGAACTTCGATGCCGGCCAACTCGCGGCCATCGCCGGTTATAAGCAGCAGATCAGCGGCGCGATCGCGGCGCGGGGCGAGCTTGCCGGCACCATCTCCAAGCCTGAAGGGCAGGGAACGGTTGCCTGGGCCAATGGGGCGGTCCAGGGGTACACGTTCGATTCCGCGAACGCGCAGGTTTCGCTGCGTGGGAGTCAGGCAAGCTTGAAAGACCTTCATGCCGCGCGTGGTCCCGCGCGGGTCACGGGAACGGGCGCATACGACATGGCAGCGCGGACATTCCAGTTCGCCCTGTCCGGAACCGATTTCGACCTGGCGGAAATCTCCCACGTCGAACGTTCCCGAATCACCATCGGAGGCAAGCTGGATTTCACGGCCCAGGCTTCCGGCAGCCAAGCCAAGCCGCAGGTCACCGCACACCTTCACCTGCGGAATGTCACCTTCGATGGAGAGACGGCAGGCGACTACCTGATCGACGCGGTGACCAGCGGTCCGGATATGCGTTTGACCGGCCACTCCGACTTTAAGAATGCGGAGCTATCCATTGACGGCAACGTGCGCCTGCGCGAGCTCTGGCCTGGCCGCATCGACTTTCATTTCATACGCCTGGACGTCGATCCTTTTGTCGAGAGCTACCTTCATGGACATATTACCGGTCACTCCGCGGTAGCGGGAGACCTGGTGGTGCAAGGGCCGCTGCGCAATCCGCGGCAGTTGACGCTCTTGGGAAGCCTGACAGACCTTTACGCGGATGTGGAGAAGGTCAAAATACGCAATCAGGGGCCGATACGCTTTTCTGTATCCAACGAGGTTTTCAAACTGGACAGCTTCCGCCTGGTGGGAGACAGCACCGACCTTTCCGCCTCCGGCACGATGGAACTCTCGGGCGAGCAGAGGCTGGATTTCAACACCCAGGGAAAGATCGGGCTGCAACTCCTGCGCAGTTACGATCCCGACCTGAGCGGCTCCGGCGAACTCGACGGCGAAGCTCGAATTCGGGGCACGTTATCGGCACCGCTGGTCAGGGGACGAGTACAGGTTGTGAACGGTGGAATCTACGATGTCAATCTGCCCAGCGCTTTGAGCGGCCTGAACGGTTCGTTTGTGTTCAGCCAAAACCAGGTCACCATTGAGAATCTCACCGGGCATACGGGTGGGGGGACCGTCGCCTTCAACGGCCGCGCGCAGATTGCCGGGTCGCAAATCAATTTCGACGTAACCGCCGACGCGGAAGCCGTGCGCCTGCGTTATCCGCCGGGAGTGAGTTCAACAGCGAACGCGAATCTCCGCTGGAGCGGGAGTTCTGCGGGGTCGCTGCTCTCGGGAGACATCACGGTGATGAAAATCGGCGTGACCCCCGGCTTTGATTTTGGCGCCTACCTCGAGCGCAGCATTCAATCCGCCAGCCTGCCGCAAACCGATCCGGTGCTCAACAAAATTCGCCTGGACCTGCACGTCGTCACTACTCCCGAACTGCAGATGCAGACCAGCGTGCTGCGCTTGCGCGGCGAGGCCGATCTGCGGGTTCGCGGCAGCGCCGCGAAACCCGTTTTGCTGGGACGCGCTGACGTTTTCGAAGGCGAAGCTTATTTCAGCGGAACCAAGTACCGCCTGGAACGCGGCGGAGTGACATTTACCAACCCGGCCGTGACCACGCCCTTCCTGGACCTTGAAGCGACAACTCGCGTGCGGGATTACGATGTGACGCTGTCCATCACCGGTCCGGCTGACCGGCCTAAGCTCAACTACCGCTCCGAACCGCCGCTGGCCACGAACGACATCATCGCGCTCCTCGCCTTTGGCCAGACGAGCGAGGAATCTGCCCAGCTCCAGCAGACGAGTCAATCCGCCTTCAGCCAGCAAGCGTCGAGTGCGATGTTGGCGGCCGCTTTGAATGCCACCCTCAACAACCGCGCTCAACGCCTGTTCGGAAACAGCCGGATCAAGATCGATCCGCAGGGACTGGAGACGGAAACTTCGCCGACGCAAACCGGGCCCGCGGTCACCATTGAGCAGCAGGTGAAAGACAATCTCACCCTGACCTACACCACGGATGTGGCGCAGACCTCCCAGCAAGTAATCCGGGCGGAATACAACGTTTCGCGCAACGTGTCCATTGTCGCCATACGCGACCAGAACGGCGTGGTCAGCTTCGACGTGAAGATTCGGCGCCGCAAGCGTTAGCCTCTTGCGCGCGTGCGCGTGCAGGCGCATCCTATCGGGCAATGCCCTTGGATGGAACCGTAATCGACGCGTATACCAGCGTGCGCCGTGAAATGGTGGAAACGCAGCTTCGCACTCGTGGCATTCACGACCAGCGCGTGCTCGATGCCATGCGGCGCGTTCCACGGCACGAGTTTGTCGATGAGCAATGCCGGGCGCAAGCCTACGAAGATCATCCGCTCCCCATCGCCGAAGATCAGACTATCTCCCAGCCATTCATCATCGCCCTTTCATTGCAGGCGCTGGAACTCCAAGGGACAGAAGGCGTGCTCGAAATCGGAACTGGTTCCGGATATCAGACCGCTGTCCTGGCTGTACTCGCCCGCGCCGTCTATTCCATCGAACGCCACACCATCCTGGCGCAGACAGCAGCAGCAACGCTCGCCCGCTTAGGGTTCAACAACGTTAGCTTAAAAGTGGGTGATGGCAGCTGCGGCTGGCCGGAACGCGCCCCCTACGAAGCCATCCTGGTTTCCGCGGCGGCTCCCAAGCTGCCCGAGAGCCTTGTCCAGCAGCTTGCCGAAGGCGGCCGCATGATCGTGCCCGTCGGACCCCAGCACTCCCAGGTGTTGCAGCTGGTTCGAAAACGCCAAGGTAAAGCTGTTGTCGAGCCGATCGAGGGCTGCCGCTTCGTTCCCCTCATCGGGGCGGAAGGGTACTGAGCCCTAAACCATCCCGCAGCGGGCAACCATTCAGAGCAATCTGATGTCTTTGCATGTGCGTGCATTGGTGTGGAAAGGAAGGTGAAGAAAGTGAGAAAGCTATTCTTGCTCATTGTGGCAGCTTTGTTTGCAGTAACCGCTTTGGCGCAGGCGCAAACCGGAAGCGGCCGCTATGACCAGCAAATCCAGCAGGAGGTCACAAAAGCCCTCCAGTCCAAAGACAAATGGAAAGGAATCACGGCTTCAACGGACGATGGCATCGTGACCCTGCAAGGCACGGTGAAGTTACTCATCGACAAACTGGACGCCCAGAAAAAGGTGGATCACCAGGACCATGTGCAAGGCGTGCGCAATCATGTTGAGGTCGAGGGAAACATTCCCGATCAGCAGTTGCAGCAGCAGCTTGCCGATAAGTTGCGTTATGACCGGGTGGGTTACGGCATTCTGTTTAACGCTCTGGCTGTAGGTGTGCAGAACGGAGTCGCGACCATCAGCGGTTCGGTGCACGACTATCCTTCGCGGGATTCGGCGCTGGCGGTGGCTGAAACCACGCCCGGCGTCAAGGAAGTTGTCGACAACATTAGCGTGCAGCCGGTATCGCAAATGGACGATGACCTTCGCATCCGCGTAGCTCGCGCCATTTACGGGAATAGCCAGCTCTCCAAGTACGCGATGGATCCGCAGAAGCCGATCCGCATCGTCGTCGACAACGGCCACGTATCTCTCTACGGCGTGGTCGATAGCCAGATGGACAAGCAGGTGGCTGAGATGCAGGCGAAATCAGTTCCCAACGTGTTCAGCGTTGACGATCACCTTATGGTGGCGGGCAGCCAGCCCGGCGCAAAGTAAGAATTGGCGGGACACTGTGGCCGGACCCAGGAGGTCCGGCTTTTTCTTTTACAATGGAAGCGTGCCCCTGCTGCGAGAACTGCGCGAGACCCTGGAGATGATCAAGTGGGAGCACTCGGTTTTCGCTCTGCCCTTCGCCCTCTGCGGCGCCATGCTGGCGGCGGGCGGCTTGCCCAGCGCGCATCAACTCGCCTGGATCATTGTGGCCATGGTTGCGGCTCGCTCCGCGGCCATGTCCTTCAACCGATTGGCGGATGCCTCCATCGATGGGGCGAATCCGCGCACTCGTGCTCGCGCCCTTCCCGCCGGGATATTAGCTCAGGGATTCGTTCGCAACTTTGTCATTGTGGCTTCCGCCATCTTCGTTTTGGCCGCCTGGGAACTGAATCGCCTCGCATTCTTCCTCTCGCCTATTGCGCTCGCGGTTCTGCTGCTCTATTCCTACACGAAGCGATTCACCCGCTGGTCCCATGTTGTGCTCGGCTTTGCCCTCGGCATCGCTCCCTCGGCCGCCTGGATCGCCGTGCGAGGGTCGCTGGATCCCAGAATTCTTTTCTTGACCGCGGCCGTGACGTTTTGGGTGGCAGGTTTCGATGTCCTTTACGCCTGCCAGGATTTTGATTTTGACCGCCAGGCCGGCCTGTACTCCATTCCACGTTTTTGCGGCATCGGCAAATCGCTTTGGATCGCCCGCGCTTTCCACCTCGCCATGCTGTTCCTGCTGGCAGCCCTGGTCCTGAGCTTCGGTCTTGGAAAATTGGCCCTGGCCGGAGTGGTCGCGGTCTTTCTCTTGCTTGCCTACGAACACTCGCTGGTTTCCGAGCATGACTTGAGCAAACTCAATGCCGCGTTCTTCACCATGAACGGGGTGATTGCGGTAGTATTTTTTGCTTTCGTTGCCGCCGACCTGCTGTTGCGGCCGCTTCACCTGAAGTAGCGAAACGGAAAATTATGAACACTGCCCTTGTGCCTTTCCTGCCTGTTGTCCTGCTCGCAGTAACCGTATTTGCACAATCTTCGGCCCGGATCATTTCGCCCGAGGTTCAGTCCGATGGTCACGTGATCTTTCGCTTCAAGGATCCAAACGCCGCCAAGGTCGAGGTCGAAATGGAAGGCCAGGGTCCCGCGACTCCCATGCAGAAGGACGAAAGCGGAATATGGAGCGCCACGGTTGGGCCGCTGGCGCCCGACATTTACGGCTACGCTTTCGTCGCGGACGGCGTGCCCCTCATCGATCCTTCCAACCCGCTGATGAAGCCAAACCTGCTTTCCACCGAAAGCGCGGTTCACATTCCTGATCCGTCGCTGCCCTGGGAAGTTAACGATGTTCCGCATGGCCGCATTCACCATCACTTCTATCATTCGAAGCTGGCTGGCGATGATCGCGACTTCTACGTCTACACGCCTCCCGACTACGATCCACGGGGCAAGCAGGAATATCCCGTGCTCTATCTGCTGCACGGCTACAGCGATGCGGCCGATGGTTGGACGGCCGTTGGCCGGGCCAACTACATTCTCGATAACCTGATTGCCCAGGGCAAAGCTAAGCCCATGATCGTGGTCATGCCGCTTGGCTACGGCGACATGGAAGTCATCCGGCGCGGTTGGGGATCGTGGGACGATAAAGAGCTCGCCGCGCGCAATCTTTCGCGCTTCACCGACATGCTGCTCTCAGAAGTGATGCCGCAAGCCGAGGGCGGGTATCGGATCAAGAAAGACCGCCAATCGCGCGCCATTGCCGGTCTCTCCATGGGCGGAGCTGAATCGCTCCTGACTGCACTCAATCACCTCGACACCTTCGCCTGGGTGGGCGCCTTCAGTTCCGGCGGCATCGATCTTCATAGCTTCGACCAGGAATTTCCCGGCCTTAACGCCGACGCCAACAACAAGCTCAAACTGCTTTGGATCGCCTGCGGCACCGAAGATGACCTGATCAAAGTGAATCGCCAGTTCAAGTCCTGGCTGAAAGGCAAAGGCGTGAACTACACGGATATCGAAACTCCAGGCATGCACACCTGGATGGTGTGGCGCCGGAACCTGGCCGCACTAGCACCGCTTTTGTTCCGCTGAAATTCACGACCTACCCATGCGCACCGGCGCGGATTGCTCCGCGCCATTTATTTGTCCCGCCTGAAACGCTCCCGTCATTTTCCCCACTATTGCCCTAGAACGTGCATTTCTCATGGGCTGGACTCCGAACGTCAATTTTCCTTTTCGAAGCACCAGCGCGTGAGTCAGCAAGGAGGAGTTTATGGCTGTATCAGAAATGGCCGTGCGCGGCTCGGCAAAGTTGGCCGAACGCCTGGCTGCCAAGGGAGCGGCAATTACCAGCGACGATATCAAGGCTGCCATCGGCGTTCCTGTAAACGTCGATGTCAGGCTGTTGCGCTGGTTGACCAAAGGCATTCCGCCGGTGATCGAAATTGCCGCCACCGTCGAGTGCAAGCAGGAAAACGTTGGAGAAGTCGTTCAGCGAATCATGAACACGGCAGAATTCCAGGGGGTCGAAGTTTTCCCCTATGGCATTCCGCGCCCGGACATTGCGCTGATCAACTTCACCAACGTGCCGGAGGAGTTCGGAGGCTAATGCTATGGGGCCCACCGGCGACAAATACCGTGTTGTGCAGATTCATCCCACGCGGCGATGCAATCTGCGGTGTTTGCACTGCTACTCGGCCTCCGCGCCCGAGGAGCGGGACCGGCTGCCTGTCCCGCTCCTCCGCGACGCCATCACCGACGCCGCCGCCGAGGGATATTCCGTCGCCAGTTTTTCCGGCGGCGAGCCGCTCCTTTACAAGCCGTTGGGCGATTTGCTGGAGCACGCGCACGCTTGCGGTCTAGCCACCACAATAACTTCCAACGGAATGCTTTTGAACGAAGCCCGCGCTGAAATGTTGAGGGGACGCGTCGATCTCCTGGCCATCAGCTTGGATGGTTCGCCCGACGCGCACAATTGGCTCCGGGCGCATGATCGCGCCTTCGAAATTATGGAATCCCATTTGGAATTCGTGCGTAAAGCGGGGATCCCATTCGGGTTCATCTTCACTTTGACGCAATACAACGTAGATCAACTCGAGTGGGTTGCCGAGTTCGCGATCAAGCAGGGCGCGAAGCTGCTGCAAATCCACCCGTTGGAGGAATCCGGGCGTGCTGGCCTCGCCATGCGAGGACATCAGCCCGACCAGACTGAGTGTACTTATGCCTATATTGAAGCTGAACGTATTCGTAAATTCGCCGGAGAAAAAGTGGTGGTGCAGCTCGATCTCGTGCATCGGGGCCTGCTGCATGCAATTCCTGATCGGTTGCTCGCCGATTTACCTGAATGCCTGGATCTGGAAAGGCCTCTTTCCGGCCTGGTTTCGCCGCTGGTGATCGAGGCCGACGGCGAAGTTGTGCCCCTCACGTACGGGTTCGCCCGGCAGTACTCGCTCGGCAATCTCACCTGCGCTCGCTTGCAGGAATTAGCGAAGGGTTGGCGCGAAAGCGGGTACCAGGCCTTCCGCAAACTTTGCCGCCTCGCCTACGAAGAAGCGAGCGCGCCGCGTGAGATGCCGTACTTCGACTGGTATGAAGCGGTCGGCCGGCGCGCGGAACGACTGGTGTCCATCTCTGCCTGAGGCTATGTCCGGATCGGCTGTCGCTGGTATCATCAAAGTGATGCGAAACCAGCATCCATTCCAGACCGACGACCCGCGGCTCGCGCCCATTCACGAGAAAGTTATCGCGCGCCAGCGGCTGAGTGCGGAGGATGCGCTCACGTTGTATCGCAGCGGCGACATTCTCGCCGTCGGCTGGCTCGCCAATCACGTTCGCGAGCGCCTGCACGGCGACAAGACCTACTTCAACGTAAACCGCCATATCAATCCGACTAACGTCTGCATTGCTGCCTGCCGCCTATGCGCCTTCGGCCGCAAGAAAGATGCTCCCGGCGCTTACACCATGGCTCTCGAAGAAGCGTTTCAGACCGCGGCTTCCGGATACAGCGAAGCGGTGACCGAGTTCCACATCGTCGGCGGCCTGCATCCCGACCTGCCGTTCCAGTATTTTCTCGACCTGGTATCAGGGCTGAAGCAGCGCTTTCCGCAGGTGCACCTGAAAGCTTTCACCATGGTCGAGGTCGCTTACCTGGCCAAGCGCGCCAAGCTTTCCATCGCCGAGACTCTGCAGCAGTTGAAAGAGGCCGGCGTGGATTCGCTTCCAGGCGGAGGCGCGGAAATTTTCGCCGACCGCGTCCGCCACATTATCTGCGATCACAAGATCGACGGCGATCAGTGGCTGGAAACCGCTCGCCTGGCGCATCGCATCGGCCTGAAATCCAATGCCACCATGCTCTACGGCCACGTCGAAAATGACGAAGACCGCGTCGATCACCTGCTCAAGCTGCGAACTTTACAGGATGAAACCGGCGGCTTCCAGACGTTCATCCCGCTGGCCTTCCATCCCGACAACACGCCGCTCGAACACCTGCCAAAAACTACGGGCATGCTCGACATCAAGCAGATCGCGGTGAGCCGCCTGGTGCTGGACAACTTCGCGCACATCAAGGCTTACTGGCAGATGCTGACGCCAAAAATCGCGCAGATCGCGCTCCGCTTCGGCGCCGATGATCTCGATGGAACGGTGATCGAAGAGAAGATTTACCATGATGCGGGGGCGACCACCCCGCAAGGCATGCGCCGCCAGGAGTTGGTTCGCCTGATCCGCGAAGCCGGCCGGGAACCCATCGAGCGCGACACGCTCTACCATCCGGTGGTCCGCACGGAAACGTCAGTCACCGTCGCAGTGTAAAAAAACTTCACCACACAGGGCACAGAGTTGCGAGCAGTTCAGACGTTCTTGAAGAGCTCCGCGCGGGGATCTTCCGGGTTCAGCTTCGCCAATTCGCGCAGCAGTTCTTTCGTCTTTTCATCTCGCGGCATGGGCACAGTGATTTTGACTTCGACGATCTCGTCTCCCCGAACGCCTTCTTTCGTGGCTGAGGGCACACCCTTGTCGCGCAGGCGCAGCTTCTGTCCTGACTGGCTTCCCGGTGGAACCTTCAGCAGGGCGCGGCCATCAATAGTTGGCACTTCGATCTTTGATCCCAGAGCGGCTTCGGTTGCGGTGACGGGCACGACGACGTGAATATCGTCGCCCTCGCGATGAAAAACGGGATGATCTCCGGCGCGAATAATCACGTAGAGGTCGCCCGGAGCGCCGCCGTGCGGTCCGGCGTTGCCTTTGCCGGGGATGCGAATGCGCTGGCCGTCGCGCGTGCCGGCCTTAATCCGCACTTCCAGCGGCTCGGTGCGGGCAACCACGCCTTCTCCGTGGCACACCGGACACACTGAAACGTTCTTGCCGGTACCGCCGCATCGCGGACACGGCACGTTGAACTTCATGCGATTGGCGCTTTGCTCGATGGTGCCTTTGCCGTGGCATTGCGGGCAGACGCCCGGTTGCTCGATGTGTCCGCTGCCCTGGCAATTCAGGCAGGCGTCCTGGCGCGTGATGTTTAACCGCATTACACCGCCTCGGATGGCTGTCCAGAACGGCACGTTGACCTGGTATTCGAGATCGCTTCCCGGTTCGGGCCCTTGCTGCGCCGCTGCTCCGCCACGGCCGCCACCAAACATGCTGGAGAAGATGTCGCGGAAGCCGCCTCCCCCGGTGCTGCGCTGGGCGCCACCGCTGAACATGTCCCCAAAATCGAATCCGCTGAAGTCGAAGCCTTGCGCGCCTGCTCCCGCTCCGGGTTGACCACCTGGAAAACCGCCGAAACCGCCCGCTCCGGTCGGGCCGCCACGTGCGTAGGCCTCGGCGGCTGCGGGATCGATGTTGTCCGAGTAAAAGCCTAGCTGGTCGTAAATCTTGCGCTTCTTGGGATCGCTGAGTACGTCGTTGGCTTCGGAGATGGCCTTGAACTTCTCCTCAGCCGACTTGTCCCCGGGATTGACGTCGGGATGGTATTTGCGCGCAAGCTTGCGGAACGCCTTGCGGATGTCGTCAACCGAGGCGGACTTCTTTACGCCGAGGATTTCGTAATAGTCTTTTTTGGTGGTGGAAGGCATGTGCTCTTACGGTTATTCGCTCGCTTCCGCCTTCTTGCGAATGTGCTCCAATTGTTCCAGATCGCTACTGCGTCCAATAGCTTGCTTATTCATAATTAGCAGGCGCAGGGAAATGAACTGAACGGGGACTCCGAAGATTGAACCCTGGACTCGATCGTTCCATGCGCTGTTGAACTCAACCCCTGTTATCTGTGTGAGAATATCGACCCGAACTGGCGCTATACCGAGTTGATACGTGAGATCGGGTCGGGTGAACGTTTCAGGAGTAATACTGTCGTGTTCCAGCGGAGCACCAAACTCTTTGAGCGCAAGGAAAACTCGGCGAGAATTCTGTGCCGAGTTTTCCACCCAGATATCCAGATCCTTCGTAAACCGCGGCTCCGCGTACTTCATGACTGCATAGCCGCCCACGATCAAGTATCGGACCTCAGAGTCGTTTAAGCGCTGTAGCAGTTCTTTGTAATCTGGGTTTTCTGCCATTCTTGGCTTCCTCGGACAGCTCGACCATTTCCCAGGCGGCTGAAAAGATGGCATCATCGCCTTGCTCTTGCCAGAACTCTACATCAAAATCGCGGTCGGGGAATGTGCCTGCGACCACTCGAGTCTTCCAGCCGAAATGCTTAGGTTTGTCCATGTGACCGTGCTCTCGATAGCTTAGGATAACGGCGTTGTCTCACTTCCCAAAACTGCCGGCGTTCCCCACTTCACCGCATCCACGTACACGGGGAGGCGGTGCACTCCCTGAGGAGTCGGCGCGAATACGTACCAGCGCTTCTCCTGCTCCACAAACGCTAAGAAATATTCCTGATCTTTGATTTGAAATTGCAATTCATTTACCCCTTTACTGCCCCAGGGCCTAAAGGCCCTTGGATTAATTCGTTCTTGGCGGCACGGCTGAAAGCCGTGCCCTTTCAAGTCACTCTGTCATTCCGAGCGATGCATTACGATTCGCTGGCGAATCGTAATGCGAGTCGAGGAACCTGCTGTTCTTTTGGCAAAAAGCAGATTCCTCAGGGCTAAAGCCCTTCGGAATGACAATTCAAACAATTTCTATTCGGCACGGCTGAAGCCGTGCCCTGATACGAACCTTTCGTGATGCTCCCGTTCGTTGCTTTGAAGGGGCTCGGCTTCAGCCGAGCCGTCCTCGTTCTCCACCCATCTTCGGGAGTCGATGACGAAACGTCATCGACTCCCGCTGAATTCATTTCTCCGTCTCGGCACGCCTGAAGGCGTGCCCCTTCAAATCTCATCAGGCTGTCATTCTGAGCGACGCAGAACGATTCTCTTTCGAATCGTTCTGCCAGCCGAGGCCTGCCATGAGCGACTGAGCTCAATGGGAACATGCTGTTTTCATGCGCGATGCGAATTCCTCGGAGCTAAAGCTCCTCGGAATGACACTCAATTTGGGTTCATCGTTCGGCACGGCTGAAGCCGTGCCCTACCCGGTCTTCCTCAACCACGCGTTCCCGTAAGCGTCGCCTTTCTTTTCACCAGCTTCAAGAACTCTGGCTCCATCCAAATCGTGTGCGACCAGCCGAACTTCTTTCTGACCTCCCGGTTCTGGCCCACCCTGAGCTCAACGTGCCCGTACCTCCCGAAGCCATTCACCGTGAATGTCCGGCCTATACAGAAGCGAAACAATTCTGCAGTCCTCATTTCGCGAGCCTCAGGACTCTTTAGATCGGCATTCGGATCTTTGTCGGAGTCCGGAATGTCGACTACCAGCACCCGATCTCCGACCTTGAAATTCGACTTAAGGTAAGCGGGGCTGCTCTTAGGAGCAGCCCCACGTCCGACTTTCTTAGACACGGTTTTTGTTATCCTCAAAATCCCTCGGATTTGTTTTCAATCCGCGTTTATCCGCGTAAATCCGTGGCCGGGAAGTTCGCGGGCGAGGGCGTCCTCGCCAAACGAGATCCCTCGACTTCGCTCGGGATGATCGCGGCCGGGCTCGGTTCTTGCAACTTCGCATGGCGAAGTTGTCGAACGGGCCTCGCCAAACGCGATCACTTCTTATCCACATCCACGTACTCGGCGTCGATCACGCCTTCGTCCTTCTTGGCCTGACCATCGCCGCCGGGTTGCGGACCGCCCGCGCTGCCGCTCGGCCCAGCGCCGCCGCCTGGAGGCGGTGTCTGCGCCTGCGCCGACTTGTACATCTGCTCGGCCAGCTTGTGCGAAGCCTGCGTCAGAGTCTCGCGGGCGCGGTCCATTTGCGCCTTCTCGTTCGATTCCAGCGCTTTCTTCGCGTCGGCCAGCGCGTTCTCGACGTCGCCGCGATCGGAGCCGGAAATCTTGTCGCCCTGCTCCTTCAGCATCTTCTCGATCTGGTAGACCATCGAGTCGAGCTGGTTCTTGGCTTCAATCGTCTCGCGCGCCGCCTTGTCCTCAGCCGAGTGCGCGTCAGCATCCTTCGCCATGCGGTCGACTTCTTCCTTCGACAGGCCCGAAGACGACGTAATCGTGATCTTCTGGTCCTTCTGGGTGGCGTTGTCTTTCGCCGTCACGTTAAGGATCCCGTTGGCGTCAATGTCGAACGTGACCTCAATCTGCGGCACGCCGCGCGGTGCCGGCGGAATTCCCGTCAAATGGAATTTGCCCAACGTGCGGTTCTGCGCTGCCATCGGACGCTCGCCCTGCAGCACGTGCACTTCAACCGACGTCTGGCTGTCCGCCGCGGTCGAGAACGTTTCCGTCTTCTTGGTCGGAATCGTCGTGTTGCGCGGAATCATTGGCGTCGCCACGCCGCCGAGCGTCTCAATCGAAAGCGTCAGCGGAGTCACGTCGAGCAAGAGCAGGTCTTTCACTTCGCCCTTGAGCACGCCGCCCTGGATCGCTGCTCCGACCGCGACTACTTCGTCGGGATTTACGCCCTTGTGGCCTTCGCGCCCGAACAGCTCTTTCACCAGCTGCTGGATGCGCGGCATACGCGTCTGTCCGCCGACCAGCACGACTTCGTTGATCTTGGATGTATCGACGCCGGCGTCCTTCATGCACTGCTTGCACGGACCGACCGAGCGCTGAATGATGTCTTCCACCATACCTTCGAGCTTGGCGCGGGTCAGCTTCACCACCAGGTGCTTCGGACCGCTCGCATCGGCGGTGATGAACGGTAGATTGATTTCCGTCTCCATCGTGGTCGAGAGCTCGATCTTGGCGCGCTCGGCTGCGTCGCGCAGACGCTGCAACGCCATCTCGTTGCCCTTGCCGCGCAGGTCGAGACCTTCGTTCTTCTTGAACTCGTCGATAAGCCAATCCACCAGCCGCTGATCGATGTTGTCGCCGCCGAGGTGCGTGTCACCATTGGTGGCCTTCACCTCGATGACGCCTTCGCCGACTTCGAGAATCGAAATGTCGAACGTGCCGCCGCCGAAGTCGTAGACGGCGATGGTCTCGTCCTTCCCTTTATCTAGCCCATAAGCTAGCGCTGCTGCGGTC
>DASVAJ010000080.1:0-133300 GCA_036376415.1 Terriglobales bacterium | reverse complement strand
CCGCACCGATCGAGAATTTCTTTCATCTCCAGGGGATCGTTGTCCATGGAAAAGGAATGGAAGTATCCGGCTTCGCTCAGCAGTTCGCGGCCGTTGTGCACCATCGGCTCGACCCAGCGGAAGCCAAGCTGGGCGGCTCTGGCGACGCCTTCGGCAAAGGGCTTATCTTCCGATCGGATGAATTCCATGTTAACGCCGATTTCCATCGGGACCTCCGCCAGCCAGTTTGCCTAATCCACAGCCGAAGAATTTACACCAAGTGATCTAGTTATCCGGCGCCAGCGTTCGCAGCCGGGGACTCGTTCGCCTTACTGCAATTGGACAGCATCTGAGTTCTCGCCCATGACCAGCGCCTCGTCATGTTCGAGAGAACTTCGACGCAACTCCTGCGAGCGCGCCAGCGCTTTTTTCGCCAGCTCGCTTTGGCCAAGTTTTCTATAAGCAACAAACAACTGGTAGTGAACGTTTCCGTAGTGGTCAGAGGGTGCGGCCTTCTGCAATTCCGGAATCGCATTCGAGAACTGCTCAAGGTGAATGTACGCGCTCCCCAGCAGGCTGTTCGCTTCCATCAGGTCCGGGTCGATACGCAAGGCCTGCCGCAAATAGGCGATCGCCTTCTGATTCTCCCTCTGCTTGATGTACAGGCGTCCCAGGAGGTAGAGCACGCGGGCGCGCGAAGGATTCAGTTCGACCGCTTTCTGCAATTCTTTCTGCGCATCATCGTCGCGTTGGCGGCTCATGTAGGCATCGCCCAGCGCCTCGTGAAGTTCGGCTGAATTGGGCTGCAGATGGATCGCAGCTTGGAACTCCTTAATCGCATTGTCGAGGTCGTTGCGCAATGCGTATCCTTCGCCTCGTAACTGGTGGGTGCGCCAGGAATGCGGATACTGTTCCTCGAGCTTCGCATAACAGTGCGCGCCCAGAGCGCGATAACTCAAGGCCAGCCAGTAGCTGGCCTGATCGTTGTCCCGGCTGACGCCGGTGAGCCGGGATAGCCCAGCCGCGGCCTCGTCATAACGCCGGAGCACAACCAGTGTCTTGCCTAACGTCAGGCGTTGCGCGGCAGTCAATTCCTTGCGGGCGCGAAGGAGGTCAGCACAGTCGGAATAGCGGTGCTGTTGACATGACGCCGGCGAGGAACTCGCCGTGCGGGTGTGATGACTTTCACTCTGCCAGGCCATGAGAGCGGCCCGAAATGCCCTCTCCTGCTCATCGGCCTGGGCAGGCTGATTCGCGCCGCCGTAAAGGGTAGCGAGGAGAAAGTGCGCTGCTGGCTCATTGGACGGCTGCGCCGGAAACTCGGTAATGAGTCGCTTGGCGGTGTCCGCGGAAAGCTCGACCGTCGGAAACTCTCGCTGCAGAGATAAAAACTCGGGAGAGATTTGCCAGACTTTGGATACGGCCTCCAGCGCGGAACCTGCTTTCTCTTCCTTGATTGCGAGTTCGGCAAGGCCAAGCCATGCAGATTCGTTCCCGGGATCAAGATCGAGTTCTTTGTGAAACTCAGCATTCGCATCCGCCACTTTTCCGGCATGGAGGTAAGCTTCTCCGAGCGAAGTGTGCAGTCCGGATTGCTTGGGGTCAGCGGCGAGGGCCTTCCCGTATTCCCGGGCCGACTCATTCCACAGGCTGCGCTGGAACAGCAGGTCGCCGAGAAAGCGGTGTCCCCAGGCCGAGTCAGGATAGAGACGCGCGCCACGATAGGCCAAGCGCGCTGAAATGTCCAAGTATTCGTGGCCGAGTTTGAACCAACTCTCGGCTTTGTCGGGATCCAAGTCTGCGAGTTTATGGAATTCCTGGGTGGCGGCGCCAAAATCCTGCTGGTTCAGGTAAGCGGAGGCCAGCGCTTCCCGCGCTTCCCGGTTCTTGGGATCCAGTTTGAGCGCGTGGTCGAGTAAGAGCACCGCCTTCTGCGGCGAACCGCTCTTCAAATAATCGACCCCCGCGATCACCGTAGGCGTGACCAGTTCTGGCTTTTGCTGAAGACCGAGAGATAGGTTGTGCGCCGCGAGATTGTACTCACCCAGGCTGTGATACGCGAGACCGAGATTGATCTCTGCCTCCGCCAGGCCTGGATCCAGCGCCAGGACTCGCTTGAATTCCTCCGCAGCTTGCGCAAAATCTCCCGTCTGCATGGCGCTCTGCCCCGCCCGGAAGCGTGAAGCCAGTTGTACATCGGCTGACGACTGACTGACCGCAGGACGCGAAGCAATGCAGCAGAGGGCCGACAGAATCAGTGAATACGAGAGGAGGTTAAACCAACGCGCGTGCGTGGCGAGGGGACGAATGGATCCAAAAAAGGGAGGGCACAGAAAGCCTGAAGATCGGGGTTGACAATTCTCCTGGGGAAACATCGGGAACGGCCCACGTACCAGATGAATACTAACAAAATGCGGTGACGCCCGGCGCGATGTTCCGCACCGGGCGTCGTGGTTCAAAATGTTGCCCGTAAGCCAAACTGGATCACGCGCGGCAGGTTGTACTGGGCGGTAACCTGGCCGAACGTGCCTCCCGCTGAAACGGGCGTACAACAACCCGTATTCGGCGGGCTGAATTGTGGATGGTTAAAGAAATTGAAGAACTCCGCCCGGAATTCAAGACCAATGCGGTCATCCGGACCAAACGTGGTGTTCTTAAACGCCGCGAAATCGATGTTCTTGATGCCATCTGCACGCAGGTTTGGCTCGGTGCGCGAATCGGTTCCATAACCGTAGTTATTGGTGAACGCGAAAGCGGAGGTATCGAACCACTCGTTCAAACGCGAACTCAGCGGGCCATTATTCTGTTTGCGGGGAGCCACGATGGTCGCGCGCGGCGAGCCGACATTTTGCAGGCCCGCGTTACAGAGCAAACCGTTACACCCGCCGATACTGAGCGGGAAGCCTCTTTGCAGAGTGATGATGGTATTCACTCCCCAGCCGCCGATGATTTTGTTAGCAACGGGACTTGCATCGCTGGCAAACTTGTGTCCCCGGCCAACCGGAAGATCCAACACTCCCGAAAGAACAAACCGTTGCGGAACATCGAATCCATCCAGGCTTCGCTCGCCACGGAGGTTGTATGCATTGGCATCGCCCCATCCGGGTGCGGCGGCTTCCAGCCAGTTAATTTCCGAGTTGGTGTTGTCGATCAGTTTGCTGAGGGTGTAGCTCGCCAGAATGCTAGCGCCTGCGGAGAAGCGCTTCTGAAACTTCGCTTGTAGAGAGTGGTAAATCGAGTCTCGGTTATCGGGCTCCGCCATGGATAGGTCATCAAACTGCGGATAAGGCAGCAGTAAGCGCTCCATCGGAATTGTCGTGGCAGTGCTTACGTTTCCCGATTGAACTACACCGAGGAAAGGGTTAGGCACATTCGCGGTCAACTGAGCGAGAGTATAACCGGCTGACCCGCCGGGAAGATCTTGCGGCGGCAGTTGATCGATATCCTGGCTGTGCATGGGAAGATGTGTGCCCTTGGAACCCGCGTAGGCCACATCAATCAATGCATTGCCTGGGAGCTGACGCTGGATATCAAAATTCCACTGCTGCACGTAGGGCGGTGGGTTACTGGGAACAGCAGCACTGATTCCCGACCCTTGGACATTGATCAGCGCCTGGTTTCGCCCCATGGGCTGGACAATGCCGCCTGGAAATGGGTTGCTCAGAGGATTGGCGGGCGAAATGCCTAGTTGATTGACCGTGGCAATCCAGGGTGTGACAAACGTGTTGATGAACAGATTGTGCGGGGCATCGTTCCAACGTACATCCACCGGCAGATAAAACATTCCATATCCGGTCCGAATAACTGTGTTGCTATCCAACTGGTATGACAGGCCGATGCGCGGGCTTACGTTTCTCCAGGCATTCATCGGACTGCGACTGGACCGAAGCGGCGAGTCCACCAGGGCGAACGCGCCCTTTAAGTTTGGCATTCCCACGGCGCTGGCGATGGGGCTGGGCGCAGAGGGCAACAGAGCCACTTGGCGATTAAAACGTTCGGTCCAGTCACCTTGAAAATCGGCGCGCACGCCGAGATTAACGGTGAGCTTCCTCGAAACCTGAAAGGTATCGCCGGCGTAGAGTGCCCAGTACTTGATCGCTTCCGCCATACGGGAAGGAGTGGTCACGTTGGAATTGCCTCCGTCCCGGCCATAACCCAACAGGAATGATGCGAAGCCGTATCCGCCGCCGCATACGGCCGCTCCACCGCTGCAGGTTGTGCTATATGCCTGCCCGGGAGAATTTTCCGGGTTTGGCGCGGTCATACCCGCATCGAAGGAAAACAGACCCGCTGGTTGGTTCGACTGGTAATAATTATTGTGAAGCAGGCGGAATTCCCCTCCGATCTTCAGCGTATGTGAACCTATGATTTTCGACAGCATCGGGTTGAAGTTAACCGTGTCGTCAAATGCGCCGATGCCGCTTCCGGTTCCAGCAGCGCACCAACTCCCACCATTGCCCCAGCGCTGGTCGCCATTGGTTTGAGAAATGCAAACAGTAGGAAGGTGAGTGTAGGTGAACTGGGGCGCTAATGCGGCCCACGCGGGGCCAAACTGAGACAGGTCAATTCCCTTGCTCAGCGGGGTGCGCACGTACGTATACCTGGTGTAGCCGAGATGCAAATCCAGAATGGTTTTGGGCGAGACCGTGATGGTATAGCCGAGAGCAAGTTGCTTGCTGATCGTATCTTCAGTGCAGCGGTCGCCGCACACATCTTTAAATGGGCTGTCTGGCAGCGAGAGAATGTGCTGACGGGTAAAGCGCCCGAACAGCCGCTGGTTCTGGTTCACGTTATAGTCGACACGCTCGTTGATCTGGTTGATGTCGCCGCCCGAGCTGTAGTTGGCGACATAATTATTGATTAACCCCGAGTTGGTGGGCAGCGGGAAATAGTTCAAAAGTGCCTGCGCGGTGGGGTCAATAAGGCTAGGATCAATCACGTTGAGCTGGCCATTGAATGACAGTTGCGTTCTGCAGGCAGGTCCGTTCGAAGTGCAATTCGTACTGGTCGTGGGATCGTAAATCGGGTAGCCCGACTGGGAGAAATCCCCGGAGCGCTCCAGTGCCGTCGGAACCGTGGTAGTGATCGTATTTCCTTTGCGCAGGCGGTAGCCTTCATAACTCGAAAAGAAAAAGAGTCTGTTCTTGATGACCGGCCCGCCCACATTGGCGCCAAACTGGTTTTGCGTAAAGGCCGGAATGGGCAACTTCGCCCTCGCTGAGAAGAAGTCATTTGCGTCAAAAACCTTGTTACGCAGAAACTCGTAAACGGATCCATGGAAAGCGTTTGTGCCCGACTTGGTGCTGAGATTGATCACGCCGCCGGCGAAACGCCCATACTCCGGCCCAAGGTTATTGGTTTGGACTTTGAATTCCTGGATCGCGTCCTGTGTCGGAACAACAGTGACAACGTTCAGGTAAGCGCCATTGGTCGCGACTCCGTCAAGCAGTATTTCGCTTTGCCCGGCTTGGCCACCGCCGATCTGGAAGTCGCCTAAGGCAAAGGGGTTCGCCCCAACCGGGTTTCCGCCCGAATAGTTGCCTCCGGAGGGTTGCCCCTGGGGTACGACGCCAGGAACAAGCGCCACTAATGCCAGAGGATTGCGTCCGTTGAGGGGCATTTCAGTGACGTTTCGACCGGCTACAACCTGCCCCAGGGACTGCGTTTCCGGTTGCAGCAGGGCCGTCTCTCCGCTGACCTCGATACTCTCGCTCTGCGAACCGACTTGCAGGGCCATGTCAACGCGCAAGCCGCTTTCAATTTCGACGACAATCGGTTCGCGCACAAACTTCTTGAATCCGCTCTTCTCCCCCTCCAACCGGTATCGCCCTGGCAGGAGGTTCACAAAGGTGTATTCGCCCGAGGAACCCGATTGCATGGTGTGCTTTTCCGAGGTTGCCAGGTTGGTCAGCGTGACCGTGGCGCCGGGAACGGCGGCGCCACTGGCGTCGGTAACCGTGCCCGAGATCGTTCCGTACACGTTCTGGCCCGGAGCGGCAGGGGTGAAAATTGCCAGAGCAACAGCAACCACGAGCCAGACAAAATGCAACTTCAGGTTGGGCATGTTCTTCTCCTTAGCGGATTGTGGTCCTGTGGGCTGAACAACGGGTGCGGGATAGGGAAACCAGGAGGGTGAGCGTAGTGGTTCTTGCAGGCATGCGTTGGCCACGGTCCAAGCAAAACGACTGCATTTCTAACCACCATCTACGCCCTTTGCTGCTGTCCGACAAGGGATTACACGGTGCGACACCCGTTTAAGCTGTTGATAAGAAATAACGTTTATCTTGCTTGACGAATGGTGCCGAATGGAGCTTTAATTCCACCTTGTGCTTGGGGCGCGAGGCGATCAATGGGTACCCAAGCCGCCGTGTTGCGTAGTCCCACCGATGAAGAAATTCAAGATGCGCTGAACCGGGTCCTTTGCAGCGCCGCCTTTCGTGCAAGCAAGCGATGTAAAGATTTCACCGAATATGTCTGTCTGAAAACCCTGCAAGGGGCGGCGGCAACCTTAAAAGAACGCACCCTCGCCATCGACGTATTTAATCGCCACACTCATGGTGAAGATTCCGGAGATGAGAACATCGTCCGGGTGGGCGCGCGGGAAGTTCGCAAACGCCTGGCGATTTATTACGCAAGCGAGGGCGCAAACGATCCCGTGCGCATTGAAGTGCCAATCGGATCGTACGTTCCAACCTTTCACTATCAACTGGAACCGCTCGACATCCCGAAGGCTGAATTGGCGCTTGTGCCAGAGCCTGCGAGGACGAACCCAACCGCAGTGCCGCCGACTGGCGGCGGGCGCTGGTATCGAAGCACGATGTGGCTGGTCCTCTCGATGCTCGTGTCCATCGCGGTTGCTACGGCATGGATTACGTCGCGCCCAACCACCGAATTTCTCGCCTTTTGGAACCCTGCGTTCTTATCCTCGACGCCGCTGCTGGTCTTGTCTCATCCGGTGGTCTACCAACCATCATCGCGGGCGCTGCTTCTTGACGAAGAGATGAACGGCGCGCCTAAGTTGCCGGTTCAGCGCGCCATCAATGTTCCAGCCAAGCTGCTCGATGGATCTGATTTTGTCCCGGTCGTGAATGAGTACGTCGGGATTGGCGACGCGACCACGGCTCTCGATATCTACTCGCTTTTTGCGCAACATTCGCGAAAGCCACGACTGCAGTTAGCGGACAAACTTGAGTTTGAAGACCTTTATGGTTCCCCAGCGATTCTGGTCGGCGGTTCTTTTTCGAACCGTTGGACGGCGGAACTGACCAAGAACCTGCGCTACCAGTTTCGCTTTGAAGGAGAGTCCAAGCCATGGATCGTTGATTCGCAGGGCAAGCAGAAGTGGGGGCTGGCGAATTTAACTGACGACCGGCGCACGGCTGAGGACTACATCCTCATCTGCCGCATCCCGCACGCGCAGACGGGATCATTTTTGTTGATTGTTGCCGGCCTTACGGTTTTTGGGACGGAGGCTGGCGGCAAAGTACTCACTGACCCGAAGCTCTTGCAACCTGTGTTACGCGATCTGAGTAAGGACTGGGCGGATCATAACCTTGAGATGGTGATGAGGGTCGAGGTGATCGGGGATGGTCCCGCCCTCCCCAAGCTGGTAGCGGCGTACACCTGGTGAAGGCACAAATTCGGGGCCATCCATCTCTCCGGCACGCCCCGGGGACCAAGCCGATTAGACTTGCCTATTAAAATACAGGTGCTCTCGACCCCAATCGCGAAATGCGCAAACTGCTACTCTGCCTCTTCCTTTTGCTCGCCTCGTCGCTCGCCGCAGGTCAGGCGGCATTGGAGGGCAGGCTGCGCAGCAGCGACGGCAAGACGCTTGCCGGCACTCTCACTTTGAAGCGCGATAACGTTGCAATCGCACACACAAGCACCGATGCTTCCGGCAAATTTCATTTCGGTGCATTGGACTCTGGAAGTTACGTCGTCGAAGTTGCAGCCCGGGGCTTCTATCCATCCACCTATAGTTTTGTCCTGCGGTCGCGAGAATCGGTTTCACTGACGATGGAATTACAGCCGGCGAAACCGGTGCAACAGGCGGTCGTGGTCCGCGCGCAGCCGCTGATGCTGGATCCGGGTAAGACCGGGAGCTCCTACACTTTTACTCATGAGGACCTAGAAAATCTTCCGGAGCCGCTCACGGATTCCACTAATGCCCTGGCGAACAACCTGATGCCGGGCGCGAGTGACAGCCACGATAACTTCCTCGCCGTCCGCGGCACAGAATTCTCCCTGCAGGAGTTCATCAACGGCGTTTCGTTTCTGGATAATACCCAGCCACAATTCAGCCCGGGCGTCAGCCCGCAGATTTTTGAAACCGTCGATCTGATGACCGGGGGCTTCACCGCGGAGTACGGCAACCGCTTTGGCGGCGTGTTGGACATCGCGACCCGCTCCGGCGCGGATCTGGAGGGACACGGCGACGTAAACTTCCGCGGAGCAACTCTCGAGAACTACGACCTCAATGCAGAATACGGAGGGCGCTACCGCGGCTTGGGTTACTACTTCTTTGTGGATGGATTCACCTCGGGCCGGTTCCTCGATCCGCCCACTCCGCAGCAGTTGTACGATTTCGGCCGAGGCTCGCGCTCTACCGCCCAATTCGACTGGCGCGCAGGAGCGAATGACTCAATCAAGCTTTTGCTGATGGGGGGAGGCGATAACTTCCAGCAGCCCAATATCCCGGAGGACCAGGCCGTCGGCCGCGATGCCCAGCGTCATTTACGGCAACAAACTGCCATTCTCAGCTGGCTGCATACCTTCTCCTCGCGAACCATGGTATCGACGTCACTCTATGAGCGCGCCAGTTCCGATCACGTGTTGCCCACCACCGATCCCAGCACGCCGTATTCGCAGGCTTCTCGCTCTCCTCTCACGTTGGGAATGAAAAGTGATTTCTCCCACTACTGGAACGGACATTTCTTGAGGGCTGGAGTTGATTTCGTCGGCTTGCGCGAGGACGAAAGGTTTTTCTTTGACAGCCGCGGCGATCCCGATGTGTTTCCCTCGTTCCGCGGTGGATTGCATGGTGGTCAAGCCAGCGCCTACGTTCAGGACCACTTCTCGCCAGTGCGAAACCTGGCGCTGGACCTCGGACTGCGCTACGACTATTTTGACTTGATCGATACCGGAGTTCAGACGAGTCCACGGGCCGGGCTGGCCTATCACGTCGCGAGAACGAACTCGGTGCTGCACGCGGCTTACGGGCGCTATTTTTCCCCGCCGCCGATTGAATTCTCGCTGCTCGCCAGTTTCATTGGCAATCACGCCATTGATCCGGCTCAGCGCGTGGGCAACGTGCGTCCTTACACGCAGAATTACTTCGAGGCTGGATGGTCGCAACAGCTGCATTCATCGATGAGCCTGGAACTGAACCTGTATCAACACACTGGCCACGACAGCTTTGAGAACCACGAACTCTCGATCACCCGGATCTTTGTTCCCATCAACTTTCACACCGCCCGATCGGAGGGGGCGGAACTTGTGCTCGATGTGCGCCCCCGCGATCGTGCCGGCATCAGCGGGCGCCTGCAGTACGCGCTAGAAAAGACTTATTTCTATGGACCCATCACGGGTGGGTTCGCCGGAGATGAGCCGCTCTTGCCTGGGGAGCGAATCGTTCCGGCCTTTGACCAGACGCATACCGCCACGGCCCAGATTTTCTTCCGCAGTCGCTGGCACGGCTTTTGGACCGGCAGCGCTTTGCGTTACGGCAGCGGCACCATCATTGAACAGGGCAGTCGATTGCCGCAGCATCTCACCGCCGATCTCGCGTCCGGGTTCGCGCTGTGGGACAAGGAACCGCGCCGTCTCGATTTGGAATTCGATGTGACGAATGTGTCCAACAGCATTTACCAGATCGCGAAAGAGAGCGAGGAGATTCCCATTCAATACGCTCCTTCGCGCACTCTCGGAGTCAGCGCGCGATTCCACTTCTGAAAGCAACAGTGTCGGGTCCGCCAGCCGCTGCTCACCACACGCGGCACATATTCGGGCTGACCATAGCCTGCCCCGCATGGCAGCCCCAGGCCTTGTCGAATTCCGGCATGTTCTCCACGACGCCATCGGTGCGGTAACGTCCGGGCGAGTGCGGATCGATGTTGACCAGCATGCGTTCATATTCGGGGCGGCGCTTCTCGCACCATATTTGCGCGAATCCCAGGAAGAACCGCTGCTCGGGCGTGTAGCCATCGATCTTCTCCGCGGCCTTGCCGGTCGAATCCTCTTTGATGCGATTCTCGAGAGCCATCAGGGCAATGCGTGCGCCGCCATTGTCGGCGGTGTTTTCGCCCAGCGTGAGCCGGCCATTGAGCTTGAGATCGTCGACGGCCGTGAACCCGCTGTACTCATCGGTCACGCAGCTGGCGCGCTTCTCAAATTCCTTGGCGTCCTGATCCGTCCACCAATCGTGCAAGTTGCCCTGCGCGTCGTACTTGCGGCCCTGGTCGTCGAAACCGTGGGTCAGTTCGTGTCCAATCACAGCGCCGATTCCGCCAAAGTTCACGTTCTCATCCATGGTCCGGTCGAAGAACGGGGGCTGCAGGATGCCGGCGGGGAACACAATCTCGTTATATGGAGGAGCGTAGTACGCGTTCACCGTCGGGGGCGTCATCTGCCACTCGTTACGGTCGAGCGGCTTGTTAATCTTTGCAATCTCGCGGCGCGATTCGAATTGGTTCGCCCGCAGGAAATTCCCCATCAGATCGCCCGGCTTGATGTCCAGCTTGCTGTAATCGCGCCACTGGTCGGGATATCCGATCTTGTTGCGAATGGCTTGCAGCTTGACCTTGGCCTGCTGCTTGGTTGCTTCGGTCATCCAGGGCAAAGTGCTGATGTCCTGGTCCAGCGATTTTTCGAGCGCATCGACCATCTTCAGCATGCGTGCCTTGCCATCCGCGCCGAAGGTCTCTTCTACGTAGCGCTGGCCGAGAGCTTCGCCCAGGGCGTTGTCCGTGGCCCTCACGCACCGCTTCCACCGCGGCTGGTTGACGGCCTGGCCAGTCAAGGCCTGGCGAAACTTGAAGTTGGCATCGACAAACGGCTGCGAAAGCCAGGGTGAGGCCACGCTCAACAGGTGCCACTCGACGTACGTCTTCAGAGAATCGAGCGACTCCGACTCGACCACCGCGTTCACTTTCGTGAAGAAGTCGGGATTGGACACGTTCAAATCGGAAAAGGCCGGGCTGTCTATATCCGTGAAATAGCGCGCCAAATGAAAGTCCGGGGCCAGCGCAATGGCGGCCTGGCGCGTCATTTTGTGATCGTGCTTCTTGGGATCGCGGCGCTCGGTGCGGTCCATGGAATCCTGGGCGAGCGCGGTTTCGATGCGCAGAACCGTTTTCGCCGAATTCGCCGCCTCATCGCCGGATTGCCCGGAAAGCTTGAACAGGGCGGTGGCGTAATCGCTAAGACTTTTACGCATCGCCTCCATCTTTGGATTGTCCTGAATGTAGTAGTTGCGATCCGGCAGAGTCAGCCCGCCCTGGTCAATGTCGGCAATGACCATGCTGGCGTTGTGCAGGTCGGGACGGGAGTAGAAGTTGAACAGCGGATTGGGGCCAAGCAGGTGCACGCGGGCGATCGCGTCGATCAGCGATTGCTTGTCCTTGACAGCGGCGATCTTGTCGAGTTCGGGCTTTAACGGGTCGAGACCTTCGGCATCCACGGCTTTTTCATCCATGCACGCGCCGTAATAATCCCCGATCTTCTGGTCGATGGCATTGCGGCCGGGGCCGCCGGCGGCTGCCTTTTCCAGAATTCCGCGCAGGATATCGAGGTTGTGTTCATCCACCTCAACAAAGCTGGCCAGTCCGGGGCGGTCGGCAGGAATTTCATGGGTTTTCATCCAATTGCCGCAGGCGTACTGGTAGAAGTCGACGCAGGGATCGGCGCTCTTATCGATGTTGTCGATGCTGAATCCGGGCGCGCTCTTGGTGGAACTCTGGGCTAAGCAAGTGGTTGCGAGTAGAAAAACGGAAGCTAAGGAAAGCAGCAGTCGATGCATGCGAAGCACCTCGATGAACAAAATCGCGATTCTAATCTGGATAAATTAGACGTGCAAGGAAGCGGAGGGTACTCACGCCCACAAATAAAGATTTTACAATTCTGAACTTGCGAGGTTTATTCGTCCTGGGCGCGGATCAGCGCCTGACTGCGCGGGATGCGCTGCTGCCCAGCAGCAGATCAAAAACCGGCAGGAAGACGTTGTACCGGCTGGTGGGAATATCGTGGTGCGACATATGGTAGGCGGCTGCCAGGCGCAGCCCGGGAGGCAGCCAGCCGTGCATGTGAATCCGCCAATGAATTTCCTCGGCGACGATCAAATAAATCGCCCATCCGACAAAGATGCCGGACACCACATGGAGCCCGAAAGCATAGTCGACGAGAATGGCGGGAATCCCGTTGATGGTAAAGAGCAGGGCCACATACGGCGGAGACTTGCCGAGGGCAACGTGCTCCGGTTCCCCGGGACTGCCGACATTGGCATGGTGCTCGAGATGGCCCTTGCCAAATGCGCTGCGCGGGCCATGCAGCAGCCAACGGTGATACACGTATTCGAACCCATTGCCCCAAAGCAGGCCAACCATGAACCCGCTCACCCAGCGGTGCCAATCTGCCGGAAAATAATGGAAGAGAATGACGGCGGGAATCGCCCCGCAAAGGGCGGCCACGATGGCGTTGTCTCGCTTCTTGGCTAAGCCGTGCCGAAGGGCTATGTGGTCGAGGGTTACTGGGGCCGCCACGTTTTGCTTTCTCCTTCCGAGCGCGCCACTGTTGAGTTGGAAGCTTAAAGGATCATTGCAGGTTGGCCCTAGTGACGGAAGATGCTTGCTGTAATTACTCTGGGGGAAGTTACCGTAACCTTAACCCAGCACCCTGCCAAATCCCCACTACTGGCGCTATTTTCATGAGGATAGCCGAAGGGCCGGCTAAGTCGTTGGGTTGCTGGTACAGCAGCAACTAATGAGGAGATCGGAACAGTTCATCTATCCCCCGGCGCGCCACGACTCCGCCATACGCTCCCGCCACGCCGGTGATCAAGCCCATCAGCGAACCCCAAACCTGCGCCCGGTAAGGCCTTTGGGTCAGCAGCAGGTAGGCCGCAAGTTGGAATAAGGGAACACAAATGCCCACCAGCAGCGTCCATCGCCAGGCATTGCGGGGACGCACGTACCCCAGCACCATGGTCGAAACCATCACGAAGATCGCGACGACTAGCATGTCGCCGATGGTGATCTGCAGCAATCCGGCGGACATGCCCAGCAGCACGGCAAGTGCGTAGAAGAAGATTTCACTTTTCAGCATGCTCAGTACTTATAAAAACCCTGCCCCGACTTTCTCCCCAGCCGTCCCGCATCCACCATTTTGATCAACAGGGGACAGGGACGATACTTGGGATCGCCCAATCCCGATTGCAGCACGCGCATGATATCGAGACAAACATCGAGTCCGATGAAGTCGGCGAGCGCAAGGGGGCCCATGGGGTGATTCATACCCAGTTTAAACACTTCATCGACCGCCGCGGGCGTGGCCACCCCTTCCATCACGGCGTACATGGCTTCGTTCAACAGCGGCATAAGCACCCGGTTGGAGACGAAGCCCGGGGCGTCATTCACTTCCACCGGGGTCTTTTCCAGGCGTATCGCCAGATCGCGCACCATCTGAAACGTCTCATCGGAAGTAGCCAGGCCGCGCACGACTTCCACCAGTTTCATCACCGGAACGGGATTGAAAAAATGCATGCCAACCACGTTTTCCGGGCGCGAGGTGCGGGCCGCGAGTCTGGTAATGGAGATGGAAGAAGTGTTGGAAGCCAGAATCACGCTGGGCCGGCAGAGGCGATCTATTTCTGCGAAAAGGTCGAGCTTGATTTGCAGCTTTTCCGAAGCCGCCTCAACGATGAAGTCGCAATCGGAAAGCGCGGCGCGGTTGCTTGTTGGCATGATTCGCGCCAGCGTTTCTGATTTCTGCTCCGCGGTGATCTTACCCTTTGCGAGTTCCCGATCAAGATTCCTTTGAATGGTGGCGACGGCGCGATCGAGAACCTTCTGTTCGATGTCGCACAGAACCACTTGAAACCCGCTGCGCGCGAACACATGCGCGATGCCGTTGCCCATGGTGCCGGCGCCCACTACTCCCACCTGCTGAATTGCCATACAGTTTTCTCCACCGCGAAAACAGGTGAGTCTAACATTCCTGGCGCCTGCGGTCTCGAAACTTTCCCCGACAAACCGGGTTTGCAGAGAATGAACGCAGAGGGGCCGCGGGAAGCCTGAACCAGATGGAGCGAGCGCCCCCCCGGAGGATCCTATGAACAAGAAGCTCAGGCTAGCCGCAATGGCGATTGCGCTTTTGGCCGGCACCGTGGGATATGCCGCGGCGCAGGATTGGCGCTACGACCACGATGACGACCGCTACTACGATCGCGGCGACTACAGCTACGGCTACGACAATTTCCATCGAGGCATGCATGTCGCACGCGAGTACGGATTCCGCGATGGCCGGGAAGCCGCGCGCAGCGACCTATACGCAGGAAAGCCGTTCAATCCCAATCCACGCGGCCGTTACGACGATGCCGATCATGGCTACCGTCGCGAGTTCGGTAGCCGCCATGAATATCGCGAGCACTACGTTGAAGCGTACCGCGAAGGCTATCAGCGCACCTACAACGATGGGCGCTACTACGACAGACGAGGTTGGTAGGTTAGCGGTAAGAGGGGCAAAGGGCCGCCAGAAATGGCGGCCTTGATTTTTAGCCGTTGAGTCTCGCCGGTCGCAGTGTTCATCAACCCTATTTGGCTCCGGAGTAACTGCCGTCGCAATCCCACGTGGAGCTACCGTCCGCATTGCCCTTGCCCTTGCAGCCGCCCGCACCCTTTACCGCCTTGTACTTGCCGGTGCCGCCTTCGATGGTCCACTTGTTCGTGCCGCTCGCGGGGTTGCCATCTTTCAACGTCTGCGTCCCGTGATATCGATAAAATACCTTGTCGCCGCTGGCGAGCGTGACCACAAACACGCCGTGGTTATGGTTCATGCTGTTTGCCATGTCGCCAAATTCGCTATACGTGCCTTCTTGCTCTTTCGCATCTCCCATGCTGCCCTTTTCGGATGTGCACTTCCCTTGGGCAAGGCTGTAATTGTGACCCTCGCCATCCGGGACGGCGATACTGTGCTGCTCGGAAGGCTTATCGCATTTCCACTGCGAAGAAATCTTTCCTTGTGCCGCCGACACGCTGACGCACAACACCAACGAGCACACTACCAGCAAGCAGTTGCGCATTGTCTTCTCCCCTCGTTTGATGTGATCTCGAACCACGCGCCCAGGCGGACACGCTCGAATCGGCTTGACAGAAAATGAGTGTCCGGGAGGGCGGCCTCATCATATGCGGCGGACAATTCACGGTCAACCGAGGTTGGCTGCCGATATCTTCGCTGAATAAACGAAAAGAAGGATGAACCAAATGACAGCCCTCCAACGGTTTAGTCGGCACCGACGGCAATCTCGCCCAGGTCATACCAGCCGTCGCTCTGACGTCCGGCAATTGCCAATCGAATCGCGGGTGTACGGGTTCGCGGATCCAGCAGGGCGACTCGAAGCCGATATTTTCCCGGTTTCAACTCCCAGGGAATCGGAACCGTGTTCTCGTAGACAGAATCACCGGGCAGCCACTGCCGAACATCAGCATCGAGCGGCACAATAGTGTCGCCGATTTCGAGTGCCAGCAGGTAATCGCGATATACCGGCGCAACCCCGGCGTTGAACCACCACATGTTAACTTGCGCCATGGAACCGCGCTTGACGAGCGCAGGATATTCGAGCTTTTTCAGCACGAACCGATAGCCAATCTGTTTCTGGAACTGATCGAAAGCGGGCTTCCACTCAGCCGGGATGGCGCTCGACTTGATGTTGATAGTAGAAGCATGCCAGCGCAGCGCCTGATCGAGAATAGGCTTCAAGGAAAAGCCCCACTGTTTCCACGATTCCGGGACTCCGCAGCTTTCCAGCGCAACCGGCGCCGTCCGCCAAACGTCCTGCAGCTTGCCGCGCGCGATTTGCTGCGGGTAAAGATCGAGCATGTGCGCGAAATTCTTGAACGGCCGCCCATATCGCCCCAACAATCCAGGCGCCAGCCGGCGCCGTGCTTGGTGCCGTAAACCAGCGCCTGCAGCTCATCGAAGTTCATCAGCAGCGGAGTGCGCGGGAGGGCATGAAAGTAAACGTCGATAAGTTGTTGCTGCACCGGCCAATCCGGCAGATAGGGTCCCCATCCCTCACCCCAATATCCGACGGTCGAAATGTCGACGTGGTTCAGATCGGGATGGCCGTCGTATCGCTTTCCCATTTCGCTGACGATCGCGCCCCACGTTTTGATATAGAACGGGTCGGCTGCATCCGGGGACCAGATCGCACCGTCTTTATCGTCCGGCTTATTTGCGCGGCGGGCGCCCGAACGGGTGTACCAGTCCGGCAGCGGATGCTTGTCGTCGTAAGGCATCAAGCGAATCGCGAGCCGCTGGTTGTGGCGATGGGCTTCGGCCAACGCGCTGTCGATAATCTCCCAACGATATTTTCCGGGTTCGGGTTCTACCTGAGACCAGAACCAGCGCAGATAGGCGACGCTCGATCCGGGGAAATCAACCGTGCCCGGCGGAGCGTCCGCAATGGGCCCTTCCGGGCCCACCTCCGACCAGTGGACTCCCTCGTTCAACGCCTGCCCGGAAAACCGGTTGAATGTCTCAATGCCCATCCCAGGATTGACCAGGAGGTCATCGATTTCACTCGGACGAACAACGGTAGACTGCTTTTCGGTCTGCGCAGCAACCGCTGAGCAAAACAGAATGAAGATGGTAATTATGCGCATGGTCATTAAGCATACAACTGCTTACTTACCCAATAATGCGACAAGGCATTATCACTCACGGGCGAATTTCGCTGACCAATGATAATGAGTGACACGGAGATTTCTCGCCCGCTGCCATTAATGCACTGGCGTGGTGGTGGTTGTCTTTATAGGAGTCGCCGTTGAGGACGGATTGTAGTGGAAAGTCATACGCACGCGCAGAAATTGTCCTGAAAATTCGGATGGAAGTGGTGGAAACGGCTCCGAGGTCGAGACTGCGGCGTAGCAGGCGCCGTCTAGTGCCAGATCTCCAGAGGGGTTTGCGTAGTGCAATTCCGTGACGTGACCGTTTTTCAAAACTACAAACTCCAGCGCGACAGTGCCACGCATCAGCAACGGATCCTTGGCTTCTTCCGGCATCGATGCGTACCAATTCCGCTTTATATCGTGGATGACTCGTTTCAGATATGGACCGAAGTCCACCCCCAGGGTGTCAGTAAGTATTTCCACATCACGACCGCTGGCAGCCAATGCTGCCAAGCGAGTTGCGGTGCGAAGCTCTCCAGATGCCGATGAAAGGTTCCACTGAGACCCATGCTGCATCACACAGACTTCGATCGAGTCTGAAGCCCTGGAATCTGCTTTTGACGTGGCAGTCAGTCTAACGATGGGCGGGTTAGGTGCGGTAACTGGAGCGAAATACACGTTTTCTATGATCGTCCCGCAGTCGTGACTCGAGCATCCCGGTCCGTCTACAGTCCAGTCAACTGCACTATTTGTACTTCCCGAAACTGTGGCGGTATGCAACAGCGCGTACCCCGTTGCTAGCCGTGTGTCCGTATGGGGAGAAATACGAACAGTTACACCCGCTTGAACGCTAGATGCGGCATCGCCTTTGTCTGTCTTCTCGGGACCTGCGCCTTTGGCCTGCGGTGTTAATGGGGGAAAGCTGGCACAGGGATCGGAAGCTACCATCGATTTGGTTCCGGCCTGGGATTGAGCCGTGCCTTGCTGTTCATGATTCTGCTGCCTCGCAACCGCGATGGCAGGGGCAACGATCAGAATAATCACGAGGCAGGTATTCAAGATTGACGCTTTAGCTCCGTACGTATGGGGCGAGATTTGCATCTTCCACTTTGCCATGGTGCGGCATTATAGAACCTGCGCAATTCTGCAAGCATGCGATTACACAGGCTCGGCCTTCCATCCGCCCCACGCCTTGTGCTGTGGCTTGTGTGCGTCGCGTGCGCCATGTGTTAACCACGTCCGACGGTTATTCCGGCTGGAGGGATTCCTCGATCGCGACCTTCTCGCCTTCCTGGACAGTGATGACGCGATGGATCGCGCGATGTCCGGACATGGTGATGTCCATAACGTAGGTTCCGGGATTCAGGTAGAAGTCGAAGGGCGAAGTTTTGTCGAGCACGCGGTTGTTCACCATAATTTGCGCGCCCTTGGGCTGGGTCTTAACACTGACAATGCCCATGCCCGACGCGTCGCCGTGACCGAAGACCTTCTTGAATCTTCCGCCCGCGCCGCGGATCTCGTCGGTATTGCCGAGATGAGTAAGCGTCAGATTGACCGTGGAAGTCTGTCCCAGCTCGACGTTGACTGAGTTGCTGCCATCAAGGTAGCCCGCACGGCGCAAGGTCACGGTGTGAGTTCCAGGCTTGTTGACAGTGAATTGCGTCGGCGTGAGCTTGCCCGTATCCGCGCCATCCAGGATGATGACCGCGCCCGCGGGTGTGCTCGAAACTGTCAAGATTGCTGACGACTGCGCCAGTTGGAGAGCAATGGAAGCGTTCGCTCCCGAAGCGAGGGAGACGTTTCGAGTCGCCGACGAGAAGCCCGCTTTGCTGGCAACCACGGTGTGCGCTCCGGGCGCAATTCCGGTCAGCGTGCAGGGACTTTGGCACAGCGCGCTACCGTCGAATGTGATCTCAGCACCTTCGGGAGTAGAGCTGACCGAAAGCTGCGCTGGAAGCACAGCCGCCGCAACTGCGCGCGACTTGCCCTTCCTGCCACGGCTCACGCGGCCACTCGGCTCGGGAGGTTCCGGTTGCGGTGCTTCAGGCTGAGCCGCCTCGGGTGCCGCCTGCGGTTGTGAAGTTTCGGTCTGCTGCGGCGCAGGCGCCGCCGGAGGCGCAGGCTGCGGCGCTGGTTGCGTGGAGTCCGCGGGTGCGCCCGTGATCTGCTGAATGGCGCTCGTCGGGCTGCCCTGGTCGCGGTCTTCGAAGTAATTTTTCAGCATCATCCCGCCCACGATAATGCCAATGAGGGCAACGGCGCCGCCCAGCGCAGCCAGGTAAAGCTTTGGCGGGGTTTTGCGGATTTCCTTGACCGCCTTTTGCGCGGCAGCTCGAACCTGCACCTTGGGCTTTTCGGCTTCAACCTTGTGGGGTGCGGCAGGAGGAACCTCGACCGCGGGAGCTTCCTCGGCCGGTTCGGGCTCCTGGCTGTGGAACGAGGTATCAACCGGCGCTTCTTTCAGAGGCGGCAACTCGCTGATATCGGAAAAACTGGTTGACTTACCGTGGCCGGCTTGCTCCTCCCCGGCCATCATCGGATCCACGGAGAAATGCGGCTTCTCTTCTTCAACGACGGGGGTAGCCGCGGACGCCGAAATCCTGGGCGCCGGCGGACTCCCTTTGCCCCCCGAGAACGCGCTGGCTGCGGCTGCGCTTACCTTGGGCTTTGCAGGGCTGGCCACTGCTTTCGCCGGTGCTGCCGGAGTTGCCGGTGCGGTGCCGATGGGACTGGCGCTGGCTTTGCACTGCTCCAGATCGTGCACCAATTCCTGGCCTGACTGATAGCGCTCGTCGGGATTCTTGGAGAGCACCTTCATGATCAGGTCGCTCAATCCGCGATTCATGTTGGCTTTCAGGCGCACAGGTTGCACGGGAAGCTTTTCCAGGATGGCTTCGCGAATCTGCTCCGCTGTTTCCCCGGTGAAAGGCTTTTGCTCGGTCGCCATTTCGTACAGCACCGCACCCAGGCTGAAGAGCGCGGAGCGGTGATCGCAAACTTCGCCGCGCAACTGCTCCGGCGAAGCGTAATAAAGCACATCAGGAATAGCATCCGGAGTGCCGGCCGCGTGCGAGTTCATGCTGGACAAGCCAAACCCCAGCACCTTAACCAGGCCGTCCCACTGCACCATGATTTTCGCCGGTTCGAGCGAGTGGTGCACCACTTGGTGGACTTGCGCGTGATCGAGCGCGTGGCAAACCTGGCGGGCAACGTCCTGCAGATCCCAGATGGAAAAACCTTCGTGGCGCGCCAGCGTCGTTGCAACCGAATTGCCCTGCACGTACTCGGTGGCGGCAAGTAACTGGTCGCCTTCGTCGCCGACACCGTAAAGAACTGCGATATTGTGGCTGCTCAGCGCTTTGGCCTGCTCCGCTTCATCAAAAACACTTTTGAGCAAAGCCTCGCGGTCGCGCACCTGGTCCAGGCGGACGACCTTCAGGGCGACCGTCTGCTGGCTTTCAGTGTCGAGGGCTTTATAGACCGTGGCAAAAGAGGATTGCGAAAGTTGACTGATGATCTCGAAACGGCCGATTTTCTCCGACATTTCTGCTCTGCCTTACCGATTTAGCAAGATCTTCCCAAAGACCTCTTTTGGAATGATAAGTTCAAGGGCAGCGAAGGCGGGAATTACGGAAGTACTCAAGAAAAGGCTTGTTCCGCTGCTTATCCCTCGGTGTAACTCTGTGACCTCATGGGGGAGGCTTTACCAGAGTGGGCAGATAGTCACCGAAAGTCTTCCAGCAGTCGTGGTTTGAATTGTCGCGTTGGCCAGCAGCAGCTTGACGCTTGGATATTTTATCCATAACATACGCCCTCATCGGATCCTTGCGTCCAAATCCCCTCTCAGGAGGAAATCCGCGTGTCCAAGTGGTGGGTTGGAGCCGTCTTCGCAAGCGCTGCGGTCCTGGTTTGCTCGGCCCAGGAGCGCCGGCATCGCCCGCAGGAGGAAGACACATTCCGCTTTCGCTTCGTCGGGCCGGTGGTCGGAAACCGGATCGCGTCGGTAGCTGGAATTCCCGGCGATCCCAGCACTTACTACGCGGGAGCGGCATCGGGCGGGGTTTGGAAATCGACAGACGCCGGCAACGACTGGGAGCCAATCTTCGACAAGGAACCCGCCGCCGCGATCGGCGCGATCGCGGTCGCTCCTTCGGATCACAATGTCGTCTGGGTGGGCACCGGGGAAGCCTGGATGATCCGCGACACCGACGTCATGGGCAATGGCGTTTACAAATCCACCGATGCCGGAAAGACCTGGACGCGCCTGGGACTGGAGCAGACTGGGCGAATCGGACGGATCATCGTGCACCCCACGGATCCGAACACGGTTTTTGTGTGCGCATTAGGCCGCGCCACGGGACCGGAACAGGATCGCGGAGTGTATCGCACCACCGATGGCGGTCAGCATTGGGAACGCGTGTTGTTCGCGGATGAGAAAACCGGATGCTCGGGATTGGCGATGGACCCGAACAACTCCCGTGTGCTGTTTGCGGGTATGTGGCAGGTGGAACTGCACACCTGGGGGGAATTCAGCGGCGGTGCGGGCAGCGGGGTTTACGTTTCGCGCGATGGCGGCAGCCAATGGACGCGGATCCAAGCGCACGGGCTGCCGAAATCGCCGGTGGGAAAAATTGATGTGGCGGTCGCACCCACCGATTCCAACCGGGTCTACTTGCTGATTCAAACGAAAGACCAAGGCTCGGTTTGGAGATCCGACGACGCCGGCGAGAACTGGCGGGTGGTGAATTGGCAGCGGGCCCTGATTGGACGCGCGGGCTATTACATCCGCATCGCGGTTTCCCCGGGCAATGAAAATGAGGTGCTGGTGGCGAACAGCAGTTTCTTTCGATCCCTGGATGGCGGCGAGACGTTTGAGGAGACGCATTGGGGCGGCGATAATCACGACATCTGGATCGACCCCAAGAACGCCGACCGCTTCGCGATCACCGACGATGGCGGCATGCACATCACCACGGTGCATGGGCGCGGATTTCATGATGTCCAGCTCCCGATCGGGCAAATGTATCACGTCGCCGTGGATGACCAGGTTCCCTACGAGGTCTACAGCAACATGCAGGACGACGGCAACATGCGCGGCCCGAGCCTGCCGCTTGGCGGATTTCGAGATGAGACGGAACAGCCGGGCTGGGACTATCACATGGGAGGTTGCGAGTCGGGATTCACCATTCCGCAGCCGGGAAATCCGGACGTGGTGTGGGCGACGTGCTACGGAGATGAAGTGACCCGCTGGGACGCGAAGAGCAAACGGGCGCGCTCCGTCAGCCCGTGGATGCACACGCTGGACTCCCCGCCCAATGAAGCCAAGTACCGCTGCCACTGGACTCCGCCGCTGGCGATCGATCCCTTCGACCGCGATAGCGTGTATTACGGTTGCCAGGTCATATTCAAGACCACGGACCAGGGGCAGAGCTGGACTGTGATCAGCCCGGACTTAAGTACGCAGGATGCCAGCCACAATATCTCTTCCGGGGGATTGGTAGGCGACAACCTGGGGCAGTTTTATGCGGAGGTGGTGTTCGCCATTGCGCCATCGCCGGTGCAGAAAGGCTTGATTTGGGCGGGCACCAATGACGGCCTCGTCTGGAACACGACTGACGGGGGCGCGCACTGGACCAACCTGACCAGGAACATTGCCGGCCTGCCGCAGTGGGGGACCGTCACCAGCATCGAACCGTCGCACTTCGAGGCGGGAACGGCCTACGTCAGCGTCGATTTCCACCTGGTGGATAATCGCGATCCCTTCATCTTCAAGACCACCGACTTCGGCCGTAGCTGGAAGCGAATCGACGGCGACTTGCCGCGAAACGAACTCAGCTACGTGCGCCGCGTGGCTGAGGATCCGAGCGGCAAGGGCCTGCTGTTCGCCGGCACCGGCAACAATCTGTACTACTCGCTCAACGACGGCGGCCACTGGACGGCGCTCGACGCCGGATTGCCACATGCGGTGGTTTCCTGGATCGTCCTGCAAAAAGAATTTCACGACCTGGTGATCTCAACCTATGGACGCGGCCTTTACATTCTCGACGACATCACGCCGCTGGAGCAGATGGCCAAAACTGGCTTGGACGCGCCAGTCCGATTGTTTGCGCCTCGGGCGACGTACCGGTTCACTCGCGGCGGACACGCATTTCTGAATTACTCACTGAAAACGGTTTCGAAGAAGCCGGTAAGCATTGAGATCCTCGATGGCGGCGGGAATATCATTCGGAAGTTGAAGGACCAGCCGGGTCGCGCCGGCATAAATCGCGCCGAATGGGACCTTCGCTATGAATCGCCGCAACTGGTGGAACTGCGCACGGCGCCGGGGGAAAACCCCCACATTTGGGAGGAACGGCGATTTCGCGGCGCCGAGTCACGGCCTATCACCCACTGGGGAATCGAACCTGCTGAACGCGGGCCGATGGTCGCGCCCGGAGAATATAAAGTGCGGCTCACGGTCGACGGCGCGAGCCTTACCGCCCCGCTCACCATCCTCAAAGATCCGCGGATGGCAGGCAGCGATGCCGATATCCAGGCCTCGACCAAGCTGGAACTGCGGATTCGCGACGATATCAGCACGACCTCGGATATGGTGAACCAGATTGAATGGCTGAGAAAACAACTGGGCGTTGTCGAGCAGATGCTGAAATCCAAGAACAAAGACGCGACCGAGCACGAGGGAGAGCACCCAGCCGCGCAAGCCGGGAAACCCGCTGATGACCTGCTGCAATCCATCAAAGACATGGGCGGCAAGCTGCAGGGCCTCGAATATCGGCTGATCACGCCGGCGGATTCGCTGAGCGATGACAAGTATTACTCCGACGCTTACAAAATCTACTTAAACCTGATCTGGCTGAACGGCGAGGTTGGGACGGGCGCCGGAGATGTGGCGGGCGGCGCCGATTTTCGGCCCACGGATGCCGACCAGCAGATCTTTGAGTCCATCGACCAGCAACTCAAGGCGGTGAAGGCGGATTATTCCGCTGTACTCGAAAAGGATTTGCCGGCGTTCAACCATTCGCTTGCAGATCGAGGCATCACGCCCATTGTGGCGGAGGCTGAACGCGCCAAGAAGATAGAACAGGAGTGATCGGCTAGCTTGTCGGCTGGTTTCTCGCCTGCCCGCCAGACAGGAAATAAGCTTCCACGGCGTGGATCAGCGCATCGCGGTCCAGCTTCGGCTTGCGGCCTTCGTAGCGCGCTGTCCAGGTAATCTGGTTCACCAGGTCGCGGGGATAGCAGGGCCGGAGCGGCTCCTTGAGGCGGTTCTGCAGTACCTCCGCCAACTCCTGGATGAGGCCGGCGTCGTAGACAAGACCGGTTTCATCGCAGACGCGCCGGAAAATTTCGCTGAATTGCTGCTCTGAAGCCATCGCCACCTTAATTTTTGTCTGGATGCGCCGCAAGAAGGCGGCATCTACCAACTGGCTGGGATCCATATTAGTAGCGAAGACGACGATAACCTCAAATGGAATCTCAATCTTTTTTCCACCCGCCAAAGCCAGGAAATCAATTCTCCGGTCGAGCGGAACAACCCAGCGATTGAGGAGTTCCTCCGGCCGAACACGCTGGCGCCCGAAGTCGTCGATGATGAGCACGCCGTTGTTGGCCTTCATCTGCTCCGGGGCAGTGTAGAACTTGGTGCCGGGATTGAATTGCAGGTCGAGCATATCGATGGTGAGCTCGCCGCCGACAACCACGGTGGGCCGATGGCAGAAAACCCAGCGCGGATCCGCATTGGATGCGCCGGCACGCGCCATGGTCTTGTGAATGAGCGGATCGTAGACCGTAATGATCTGGCCATCGACCTCCACTGCGTAGGGAATCCACACTCCATCCTGGGCCATCGCTCGGGGCAGTGCTTCCGCAATGCTCGTCTTGCCCGCGCCCGTCGGGCCATACAGGAAGATTGCGCTACCGGAATTGAGCGCCGTGCCCAGTTGTGTCAGGGTTTGATCGTCCAAAACCAGATGCGCGAATGCACGCCGCATTTCGGGCGGATGCACATCGAGATGACGGACGCTCTGCGCGCGCACTTGCTGCGCATAAGTCTCGAAGGAAACAGGCGCCGGGCCTGCATAGTGATTGAGCGAAAGCAGTTCGGCGGCGCGAGCGCGCCCCTGCGAGGTGATCGCTACCCGGCGAATGTTGCCCACCATGCCGATCACTTCGCACAGTTGCTCGGTGCGCAGACGGCGGAACAGGTCGTCGATAATACGGGGCCCCAGTTTGGCGATCTCTCCCCACTCATAGACCGTAAGCGGCCCGGAGAGATAGAGGATCTTCAGCAACAGTTGTTCGAGAAAACTCCTCCGGCCGCCGAAGTCCTCAATGGTCTCGGGAGCGACCGGGGGCGCAAGCAAAACCCCCGGCTTCATGCTGGCAGCTTCCATTCGAATACCTCGGATCTGAATAGCGCTCGCTGGTAGTATATGCGAGCAGTTGCCCCCGGGGTCCCAGGAATGCACTCCCTTTCGTAAAAGGACTCTGCGATGTCATTCCGCCTGGTGTTTGTCGCGGTTGCAATTGGGTTCGCGTTGGTGTTAGCTGCCTTCCTGATTAATCGCGCCCGGCCAAAAGTGGAAACCGAACAGCCGACCGCGGACCTGGTTCGCGCGACCGGCAAATGCGCCGAGTGTCATGTGAGAACGCAGTATGCGGTGGTGCACGAGTACGAGATGAGCCGGCACGCACAAAAAGGCGTGAACTGCCTGGATTGCCATCAGCCGGCGGCCGGGCAGGACAAGAAAGATCATCACGGATTCGTAATCGCGGGCAAGCTCACCGCCGGAAACTGCCGCAATTGTCACCAGGAAATTTACCAGCAGTTTTTGCGCAGCCGGCACGCGGCTCCGGCGTGGGCGGCAATTTACGGCGAGAAAGGCTTAACTCCCGAGCAGGTCAATTTTTCCGAGCAGTACCAGCCGGGCGGTACGCGCCGGCCGCCGCATCCGTTTGTGCAGCTGGAAGGCGGATCGGCGATGACCAGCGGATGCGAACAGTGCCATAGCGTCGGGCGTCCCAATGCGGATGGGAGCATCGGAAGCTGCACGGCGTGTCATACCCGCCACAGCAGTTCGGTACGTATTGCGCGCCTGCCCAGCACCTGTGCCCAGTGCCACATGGGGCCCGATCACTCGCAGATCGAAATCTATGAAGAGTCGAAGCACGGGGTCATGTTCCAGGCGCAGGAGCATCTCTTGAACCTTGATGCTCCTCCCAGAACATTGACTACGCGCGATATGTTCGTGCCCACTTGCGCCACTTGCCACATGAGCGGCATCAATGGCATTGGCGTAACGCATGATCCCTCGGACCGGCTCTCGTATTACCTGGCTAACGCCATCAGCGACAAGCGTCCGAACTATGCCGCGGCGCAAGCCCGGATGAAGCAGGTGTGCACGCAGTGCCACGCCTCCGGGCTGGTCGACCGAGTGTACAGCCAGGCGGAACAAGTTGTGCAAACTACGAACCAGCGGGTGCGAGCCGCGCAAGAGCTGGTGGCGGGCTTGCGCCAAGACGGAGTGCTCACCGGGCCGCCATTCTCGCAACCCATCGATTTCCTGTATTTCGATTTGTGGCACTACGACGGGCGCACCAGCAAGCACGGCGCTTTCATGGGGGGCGCGGATTTTGTGCAATGGCACGGGAATTATCCGATGCTGCAGAAGACCGTGGAATTGAATGCCATGGCGGCGGAACTCCGGAGGCAGCATGGCCGTGGCAAGTGAACCATGGTGGAAGCGGCCAGATCTGTGGATCGAGGTCTTTGTAATCCTCAATGTCGGCTTCCTGACTTTTGACATTTATCTTGCGCACTTGGTGAATCAGTTTCGCAGCCGTGCCGAGTACATTCCGCTCTTCTTTTCGGCGATCGCGCCCATGGTTCTCATTCTTGGCCTGCGCCAGCGGGCACGGCATCCGCTCGCCTGGAAAATTCTCGGGCACCTCGTGGGATGGGCGGCAATCGTGGTCGGATGCACGGGAGTTATTCTTCACCTCGAAAGCCACTTCTTTTACGAGCACACGATTCGCAGCTTGACGTATTCGGCGCCTTTTGCCGCGCCGCTTGCGTACACGGGATTGGGATTCCTGCTGGTGATGAACCGCATGGTGCCGGCGGGATCCATCGAATGGTCGCGATGGGTGCTTCTGTTCACCCTCGGCGGTTTTTTCGGAAACTTTATTTTCAGCCTGGCGGATCACGCGGGAAATGGATTCTTTTTTCGCGCGGAATGGGTGCCGGTCGCGGCCAGCGCTCTTGCCATCGGCTTTCTCTTCGTGCCGCTGGTCACGCGGGTTCCCAGGTCATTTCTTGACCTCTGCGCCGCTGTGCTTGCCCTCGAAGCAGCGGTGGGCCTCTGGGGATTTGTGCTGCACACGACGGGCAATCTTCAGGGCCCATCCATCCACTCTTTCGATAACTTCATCTATGGCGCGCCGCCGCTTGCACCCTTATTGTTCCCCAATCTCATGCTGCTGGGTGTGATTGGCTTGTGGTGCTTGCGCACGATGGAAAGCGGGTAAGTGACGCCGGTATCTTTAGGAGTGGATGCGTTTGTTCGCCGCCTTACGACCGGTTGGCTGGCGCCTATTCGAAGGCTTTTTCAGGGGCTCTGCGCCACGGACTGCTTCCCGCTTACCAGGCGAGCACGGAAAATCCGGTTTGAGATTGGTTCCTCCCCGACTACGTCCACGTGCACGTTATAGTCTCCTGAAGAAAGCGTGTCGCCGAAGGGGAGCTGCAGATCGCGGGTATTTTTCTGGAGCGGAAAATGCTGGTAGCCGATGGCGGTCGCGCGCCCAATGTCGTTCACCGCGAGCACGATGAAGGTGAGATCAAAATCCCGGCCCGTCTGATTAGAAACTTTTACCGATCCATCAATCCGGTTGCCATTGACTCGCGATTTTTGATCCCACTCCACGGTGAGCGGAGTCTCGATCTTCAAGGTGTATTGCTTTTTGACCGATTGAATGTTGTCGCTCAGCAGAATGGTGAATTCGGACTGGCCGGTTTCTTCGGGACTGCCCTCAAGAATTCCGGAAACTTCGTCGAGTTTCATTCCCTGGGGCAAAGCACCGGAAACAATACGCCAGCGGTGCGGACCGACTCCGCCCTCCGACTCCAGATGAAAGCCATAGCCGTGCCCGGGTCCATAGGCACTCCACAGCGAAGCCGGCGGCAACTCCTTGGTTGTTATGGTGAGCGGCGTCCCGGCAGGCTGCTGTGCCCATAGGCCGGCAGTGATGACTAAGAAGGTTAACCAGCGAACCACATTCGGCATGCGCGAATTATAGGATGTGTGGATCATGTTCGCGTACACTGCTGGAATTAGATCGTTGGGTATGGGAAATCATGCAGCGCGTTCGTCGAGTACTTGCCCGCTGCCGGCATAAAAGCTTTTAACCGCAAAGGACACAAGTCCTCGAAAGAACGCTAAGAAGAAATTCAGTCTTAAGAAGAATTGCTTTCCGTCATGGCAGGGGTCAACAGAGCCGCAACGCGTATCGGATACGGCTGGGACTCGCACGAGTTCAAGAGCGGCATTCCGCTAAAGATCGGGGGCGTGCAAATTCGCCACTCAAAAGGGCTCGGCGGACACTCGGATGGCGACGTTCTGCTGCATGCCATCACCGACGCGCTGCTGGGGGCGATCGCCGCACCCGACATTGGCACGCTGTTTTCGCCTTCCGATCCCCGCTGGAAGGGGGCAGATTCGGTGCTGTTTCTCGAAGAAGCTTTGCGACGGGTAGGGGAAGCCGGTTACCACGTCGTCAACGCGGATTCGACCGTGATTTTGGCGCAACCGAAGATGGCGCCCCACGCGGGAGCGATCCGCGAACGCTTATCGGAGCTGTTGGGCATCGGCGGCGAAGATATCGGAATCAAGGCGAAAACCCCCGAAGGCCTGGGAACGGAAAACGCCGCCATCGCTCATGCGGTGGTGCTGCTCGGCAGAACATCTCCCGGAAAACGTAAAGTTTCTGTCAAGAACTCTCCTCGCAAGAGATAGTTTGCTCACCCTCGCACACGGCGTCCGTCCAATCGTGAGCTAGCGCGGAACTTCGGAGATACGTTCAGCGTAATTAAGAGGGAAAAGAGGGTCAGGGGGAGTGCCTCGCTCACGGTTTGGCGGCCAGGCGGGACAATCCCCTCTTCGAGCAAAGGAGTCTGCCGTCGTGGGCGGACCTCTTTGCTGTGACCCGCGAGGCATTGTAGGCCTTGTGTCACAGAAAGCAAGTGGCAACATAGGCCGGAAATGGCCGCCCCTAACATTTCTCCCTGGATAGGGGAAGAGGAGGAGTTGTGAAAGTAGCCATTGGTTCCAAGAACATTGTGAGCGTAGGCTTTGCAGCCCTGGTCTTGCTGGGCACAGCATGGGCAGCCAACAAGGGATCGCTGGACCTGCTGCATCCGACGGATGTTGCCGGAACAAAGCTGGCGAGCGGCAATTACACGGTGCAGTGGGAAGGAAAGGGAGATCAGGTGGAGCTGAAGATTTATCAAGGAAAGAAACAGGTTGCTTCCACTACGGCTCACGTGGTGCAGTTGGATACTCCCTCGCAGTACTCCAGCGCAATTGTGAACACCGGCGCGAACGGCAGCCTCACTCTGTCCCAGATTCGGTTCGCGGGAAAGAAGATGGCGATTGAGATCAATGGAGAAGGCGGCTCCGGCGGCGCGGCCGGGTCGGCGCGATAAAACCTCTCCGTTATTGATTGTGTGTCCTGGTGCGTCGTTCGCAGATTCCACACCCTAAATTTCGCACAAAGTACGCGAAACTCAGGGTGGGGCACCCGGCACGGGGCACCGGCAGCGAAAATCGAATCTTTTTATCCTGATAAACTGTTGAGGCAATGGTCCTGCCTTTCGTCCGCGACTTTTTTGCGGACGTGGAAAAACTGCCCGCCTTTTCGCGTGTTGCCACCCACCTTCGGACGAACACGGGGCGCATCGGTGTCTCTGGCCTTAACCCTCCCGCCAAGCCTCTGCTGATTGCGGAGCTGCAGAAGTCTCTTGGGCGGCCGCTGATTGTTGTGGTTCGCAACAATGAGGACCTGGACGAGTTCCTTCCCGTTCTCCAGGCGTTTTGCGAACTCACCGGCGGGGCGCCACCTGAAGGCGTGGTTGCGCTTCCCACGCGAGACGTTCTGCCTTTCCAGAATCTTTCCCCACATCCCGAGATCCAGGAGCAGCGGGCGATTGCGCTATGGAAGATTGTGACCGGGGCTGCGTCGATCGTGCTGGTTCCGGTGCTCGCGGCTGCGACGCGGCTGCGCGCGCCCGAGTTCTATTCCGGGCTCGGCCGGGTGGTGCGCCGGGGCGAAACCCTGGACACGAACAGCCTGGTCGAGCACCTCAATTCGACCGGATATGCCGCGACCGACGTGGTGGAGATGCCGGGGGAGTATGCCCTGCGAGGCGGCCTTCTCGATGTTTACTCGCCGGAAATGGACCGGCCGGTGCGGATTGAGTTGTTCGGGGATGAGGTGGAATCCATTCGCAAGTTCGATCCGGCAACGCAGCGGTCGCATTCGCCGGCCGACGAAGCCAGCCTGCTGCCGCTCTCGGAGACGCCCATTAGCGAGGATTTGCTGGGCGCGATTCACGCGCGGCTGTCGGGGAGCCGACGGACGACGATGCCGGATGGTTCCGAAGGCATGATCGAGCAAACCGTTCGCGCCGGTGAGGCGACTGTTTTTCCCGGCTGGGAATTTTATGCGGCGGTGGCAGGCACTGCGGGCACGATCTTCGATCTTATGCCCAACGCGCACGTGATTGCCGATGAACCCGACTTGCTGCGCGGCGAGTTCGATTCCACCTGGTCGAGAATCGAGGAAGTCCACGAGGCGAGCGGCGTCGGCAACCTGGTGCGGCCCTCGGAATTGTATGTGCCACCGGAGGAGTGGTGGGCGAGGTTGCAGAGCGCTTCCGGCGCAAATTTCGAGCACCTTGGATTGACCCGCTCAGATGAAACCGAGAGCGTGGAATTCCGTACTCAGCCGGGATCACGCTTCCATGGCTCGATTCCCACCATGCTGGAGGAAGTGAAGAAGCACCTGGCGGAGAATCGGCGGGTGCTGGTGGCGGCGCCCAATACCGGCGAAGTGGAGCGGCTGGCCGACTTCTTCACCGAGTACGTAGTTCCGTTTCGGCTCGGTAGTCGCACGCGTGGCGGTGAAAGCTATGCCGACGAGACCGCTTACTTCGCGGGCGAAGTGCTGACCACCACGCTGGTGAAGGCTTACATCCCGGACGGAATGGTGCTGCCCGATGCGGGCCTGATCATCATCGGCACGCGCGACTTGTTCGATGAATCCGAGTCGGTGGTTTCGCGGCCGCAGCGGCAAAAATCCAAGACCTCGGCGTTCCTTTCCGATTTTCGCGATCTGCAGGTAGGCGACTACGTCGTGCACGTCGAGCATGGCATCGGCCAGTACCAGGGATTGAAGGAGATTAATCAAGGGGATGGGAACACCGAGTTCATGGTGCTCGAGTATGCCGAGGGCGCGAAGCTATACGTTCCGCTTACGCGCCTCGACCTTGTTCAGAAGTATCGTTCCGCAGAAGGCGCCAAGCCGACGCTGAGCCATCTCGGAACCGCAACCTGGGCAAAGACCAAGGCTCGTGTCCGCAAGGCCATGAAGGACATGACCGAGGAACTGCTGAAGCTCTACGCCCAGCGGAAAACGGCCCAGGGGCATGCCTTCCCTGCAGACAACGAGTGGATGCGCGAGTTTGAGGACGCCTTCGAGTACAGCGAGACCGAGGACCAGGGCCAGGCGATTACGGACATGAAGCGCGATATGGAGTCGTCGACGCCGATGGACCGCCTGCTGTGCGGCGACGTGGGTTATGGCAAGACTGAAGTTGCCATGCGCGGCGCGTTCAAGGCGATAAACGACAACAAGCAGGTTGCAGTGCTGGCGCCCACTACGGTATTGGCTTTCCAGCATTACGAGACTTTCAAGCAGCGCTTCGCGGCTTTTCCGGTGATCATCGAGATGATCAGCCGCTTCCGCTCGGCGAAACAGCAGAAAGAGATTCTGCAGAAAGTGGAAGCGGGGAAGGTAGACATTCTAATCGGCACCCATCGCCTGCTCTCGAAGGACGTGAAATTCACCGATCTTGGCCTGCTCATCGTCGATGAGGAGCAGCGCTTTGGGGTACGGCACAAAGAACGGTTGAAGCAGATGCGGAAAGAAGTCGACGTGCTCACCATGTCAGCGACGCCGATTCCGCGAACCCTGCACATGTCGCTGGTCGGGCTGCGCGACATGAGCGTGATTGAGACGCCGCCGAAAGATCGCATCGCCATTCAAACCGTTGTGGCGAACTGGGATGAAAAACTGATTCGTTCCGCGCTCGAGCAGGAACTGGCACGCGGCGGCCAGGTGTATTTCGTTCACAACCGCGTGGATACCATCTGGGAAATTGCGGCCAAACTGCAGGCGATGGCCCCGAGCGCGCGGATCCTGGTCGGGCACGGCCAGATGTCGGAAGGGGAACTCGAGAAAGTGATGCTGAAGTTCATGCATCACGAGGCCGACATTCTCGTGGCCACCACCATTGTGGAGAACGGACTCGATATTCCACTCTGCAACACAATTCTGATCAATCGCGCGGAACGCTTTGGGTTGTCGGAGCTTTATCAGCTACGCGGGCGCGTGGGCCGGTCGAACCGGCGAGCGTATGCCTATTTACTGATTCCTTCCGATATCGAGCTGACGCCGATTGCGCGGCGACGACTGGCGGCGCTTAAGGAGTTTTCCGATCTCGGCGCAGGCTTCAAGATTGCGGCGTTGGACTTGGAGCTGCGCGGCGCGGGCAATCTGCTCGGAGGCGAGCAGAGCGGGCACATTGAAGCCATCGGCTTCGACCTGTACACGCAGATGCTGGAGCAGGCGGTGCGCGAGATGAAGGGCGAGGGAGAACCGCAGCCGCAGGCGCAACTCAATCTCGGGCTCAACATTCGCATTCCGGCAGATTACATTCCTCAGGAGAATCAGCGCCTGCGCATCTACAAGCGCATGGCCGGGGTTGAAACCGAGCGGCAACTGGCGGATGCAGAAGCCGAACTGCGCGATCGTTATGGCGAACCGCCGCCGCCGGTACAGCAGCTCTTGCGCTACGCGGCGCTGCGGCTGCAATCGATGCAGGTGGGAGTGACCGGGATTGAGCGCAAGCGCGACCTGGTCAGCGTGAAGTTCCGCCAGGATGCCGCCGTCGATCCGCTGCGGCTGGCGAAGTTTGTTTCCTCGCAACGTGGCGCGCAGTTCTTGCCCGATGGCACTTTGAAGTTTACGGCTCGCGGCATTGGCGCCGAGGAACTGCTGGCGCAGTTACAGCGGCTGCTCGAGGACTTGTTTCAGGCACAGGGATCGCCGTCGGTGGCGTGACCACCGCCAGATCGTAATCCCCACCCTGAAGTTCGCAAATAGCGGCGCAATTTGCGATGGGGCGCCGTCGAATGCGCGCCGTGCGCACCTGACTGCAAGGCAAGCGCCTGCAAGCAGATGCGCCAGCACCGGGCATTTCGCCGTCTTGACCAAACGCCCCGCAGTCACCTTCCCGGGTGGTGACCTCAGTAATCCCAAAATCAGGTTTCCGCCTCTTGCGGTAGCTGCGCCCTGCAATAATCGGGCGTAGCTCAGGAATTCCCTGTCACGCAGAGGATATTGGTGGGGTCAAGCCGGAAATCTGGAATACAGATCGCCTGGAAAACGATCACTTATCGCAGCGTGATCCTGCTGGTGATGGCGATCCTGGCGGGCATAGCGGCTGCGGTTCGACTGGCATTTCCGGAGTTTACGCAGAATACCGTCAAGGCCGCGACGAACGTGTTTACGGACTTGCTGGAACGGGTCGCCGCGCCGGTCGATGCCGGCAAAAACGGCAACCAGACTTCGCAGCAGGCGCACATCACGGCACTCGACGGCACGGTCCGCATTAAGAAGGCGAGCAGCAACAGTTGGGTGCGCGCGGATTACAGCGTCCCTCTGGAAAAAGGCGACGTGATTCAGACCGGCTCCGAGGGCATGGCCAAGATCGTCTTCAACGATGGCACCAACTATACCGTTAAGCAGGACTCGTTGATTGTGATTGAAGAGAATTCAGCCAATGAACATCAGCAGACCAACGTCGCGGTGAACGTGAATACCGGAACCGTGGACCTGGCCACAGGAACTTATGTCCAGGGGTCGAGGTCGGAGGTGATTGTCGACGGCGCCACCGCGACCCTGGCGCCGGACAGCGCGGCGCGCGTGCGCAAGGACCCGAAGGCCCAGCGCGATGAACTGTTGATCACAAAAGGAAGCGGCCAGGTGGAACGCAATGGCCAGACGGTGGAACTGACCGACTGGGAAAAAGCCAGTTTCAGGCCCGACTCGACGCACATGGAGAAGATCAAGGAAATTGGGCCGCCAACGCCCATTTCGCCGGCGAACATGATGCCGATCTTTACCACCGGGGACGATAAGCCGATCGAATTTTCCTGGACGCCGATGACCAATGCGAAAGGTTACCGGCTGCAGATCTCCCGCAATCCGTATTTTTCATCGTTGATCGTGGACCGGAAAGTGACTTCTTCAGCGGTAATGGTGTCGGGGCTGGTACAGGGACCGTATTACTGGATGGTGCAGTCCTATGATGCCAGCGGGAAGGAATCCGTCGAAAGCGAAAAAAACCGCTTTACCGTGATTGCCAAGGAGACGGACGCGGGCGCAATTCTCTTGCAGCTTGATCCATTGATTCAGCACGGGCACGTGATCGAGTTGACCGGCAAGACCGAGCCTGGGGCGCGCGTGATGGTCAACGGGCACGAGGTTCCGGTGATTATGAGCGATGGCAGCTTTCACTACTTCATGCCGCCGTTGCCCAATGGCGAGAGCACCATTACCATCACGGCGCAGAACTCCAAAGGCGGCGTAAATACCCAGCAGCAGACGGTGGTGATCCAGTGAAGGCGCGCAAGTCCGGAACCGAAGTTTGGGCGGGCAACTTTAATGACTTTGGGGGCTGGGAAATCCAGATACAATAAAGGTACACAGCCCTGAAAACCAGTTGCTAGTTGCCAGTTCTCAGTTGTCAGATCAGAGCGTGGTGCGCCTGACTGACCACTGACAACTGACCACTGAGAACTTCTCCTCAGCGAGGAGAGTGGCAGCGATCTCAACATCAAGAGAGACGTAGCGGGTATGTCATCCAGCAACGGATTCCAAAACGGTTCCTCGCGGTTCCACAACCTGCGGTCGCTGTTCAGCATTTTTTCCAGCGACCTCGCCATCGACCTGGGCACGGCCAACACGCTGGTGTATGCGCGCGGCAAGGGCATCGTGGTTAACGAGCCTTCCATCGTGGCGCTGAACAAAAACAGCAACGAAGTTGAGGCCGTCGGCAAAGAGGCGAAAGAGATGCTGGGGCGCACGCCCGGCAACATCGTCGCCATCAAGCCCATGAAGGATGGCGTCATCGCCGACTTCAAGGTCACCGAGAAGATGCTCAACTACTTCATCCAGAAGGCGCACAACCGCAAGATGCTGGTGCATCCGCGCATCGTGATTGGCGTGCCTTCGGAGATCACCCAGGTGGAAAAGCGCGCGGTCATGGACTCGGCGTATCGCGCCAAGGCCAGCGAGGTGTATCTGGTAGAACAGGCGATGGTGGCGGCGATCGGCGCCGGCCTGCCGATTACGGAACCGTCGGGGAACATGGTGGTGGATATCGGCGGCGGCACCACCGACATCGCGGTCATTTCTCTGAGCGGCATTGTTTATTCGCGGTCGGTGCGCATGGCGGGCAATCAGATGGACGAAGCCATCATGAATTACCTGAAGCGCAAATATAACCTGCTGGTAGGCGAGCGCACGGCCGAGCAGATCAAAATGGAGATTGGGTCGGCATATCCGCTGGACAAGCCGCTCACCATGGAAATCAAGGGCCGCAACCTGATCGAGGGCGTGCCCAAGACGATTACGGTGGATGACAGCGAAATTCGTGAAGCGCTGAGCGAGTGTGTTTCGACCATCATGAATGCCGTCCGCGTAGCCTTGGAACGCACGCCTCCCGAGCTTTCGGCGGACATCAGCGACCGCGGAATTGTTTTGACCGGCGGCGGCGCCCTGCTCAAGAATTTGGACAAGCGCATCCGCGAAGAAACCGGATTGCCGGTCTCCATTGCCGACGATCCGCTGTGCAGCGTGGTGCTGGGTACCGGCAAGATGCTCAGCGATTTCAAGCTGCTGCGCAAAATTTCGATCGAATAACGCCGCTGGCTTCTAGCAACCCGGCGTGCTGTAGATGTCGCAAGGTCGATATTACTGTGGCTCGAGTGATTGCTTTGTTCGTAGCAGACCCAGGATCACGCCTAGCACTGCACATCGCGTTCGACCTATTTGGGGCAATTTGCGTCTGGATCGCCTTTGATAGGCGACGGGCGCTTCAGAAATTGAAATCATTCGGGGTGCCATCGGGTCTTGGATCTTCCGCAAGTCAGCCACTATGGATTTGGTCGTGGCGAATTGCCGCCCTTTCAATCGCTGGCGCCGCGCTGGCGGTTGTGGCGCACCTAAGTTTTGGAAGACTAGAAGCTAGCAGCTAGAAGCTAGTCGCTGTATTTTTATGGAAAACCTTATGGGCCGCTATCGGAATATCACCATTCTCGGGGCGGTCGTCATTCTCCAGGTTCTGGGACTGGCCATCCAGATCAAGCGGCCGAGCAATAAGGAGAGCGAGTCCGCGCGGCTGATTCGCGTTTGGGCGGTCGGCATTGTTACTCCGCTGGAGCGAGGCGTGGTTCGCGTGCAGAGCAGCGCGAACGATGTCTGGCATAACTACTTCTATCTTCGCGGCGTGCGGCAACAGAATCGGGAACTGCAGGAGCAATTGCAGCAACTGCAGCTTGAGCAGGTCCGGCTGCGCCAGGATGCCGAGCAGGCGCACCGCCTGCAGGCCCTGCTTGGCTTCAAAGAACAATTTATCGATAAGACCATAGCCGCGCAGGTGATTGCGACCAGCGGAAGCCAGCAGTCGCGGACCGTATATCTTGACAAAGGCTCGGAGGACGGGATCGCACAAGACATGGCGGTCATCTCCGCCGCCGGCATTGTAGGCAAGGTCAGCCAGGTGTTCCGGCACACATCGCAGGTGTTGCTGATCAACGACCAGACCAGCGGCGTGGGCACCATTCTCGAGCAATCGCGCATGCAAGGGGTGTTGAAGGGCAGGCCGAACGGAGAAGTGGTGCTCGACAAGGTCATGTCCGACGAGGAAGTGAAGACGGGGGACCATGTGCTGACCAGCGGCGGCGATCAGATTTTCCCCAAGGGCCTGCCGGTGGGAACCGTCGCAAAAGTGACGCGCGGCACGGAGTTCCTGCAGGTGACCATCAAGCCGGCCGCGGCCTTAAACCATCTGGAAGAAGTGTTGGTTATCACCAAGAAAGCGGAGCGCGAGCCCGCGGTTTCGTCTACGGGAGCGCCGTTGCGCGCGGCTGACATCCTGGCGCAGCGTCTACCCACCGTGCCGGACACGCCGCCGGCGCCTGTGGGCTCAACTGCTGGCACAGCGAGCAAGCCCGCTGCTAGCGGAGCGCCTGGGCTGGCCGCCAAGCCGGTGACGGGTTCATCCGTAAATGCCGGTTCGCAGACGGCTGCCGGTGTCACCAAGCCCCAGGCAAATCCATCCGCTCCCACGCCGGCGCAACCGGGCAGCTCACCGCAACTGGCGCCTCGAATCGCGCCCGGGACTCAGCCTCCAACTGGAACAGGGCAGACGACGATCGGCAATCCGATCGTGCCGGCGAAGTCCGCCGCCAAAACAACCGGCACAAATACAGCTGCGACTGGGAGCAACCCGGCTGCCTCGCCGAAGCCGCAGGCAACCAGCGATACCACCGGCGTGCCTGTGAGGACGCAGAGCACGAATTCAGCGATCGGACCGAGCCACGCTCCGTCGCTTCCCAAAGCAACACCGGCAGCACCGGCCAAAACAGTGAAACCCGCCGCGTCAGCTCCCAAGCCGGCCACCAATACGACGCAAGCGCCCGCGCAATCCAATTCCACCGAGGCTCCGCAATAGTGGCGATCACGTACACATCGCGCGAGCAGATCGAGGTCTACCGCTTCAAGCCGGTAGTGGCCGGAGTCGTGTTGTTGCTGGCCTTCTTTTTCCAGACATTCGTTCCGTTGCACATATCCTTGTTTTCGATTTTTGACCTGCCGCTGCTGGTGGTTATCTTCTTTGCCATGTCGCGGCGCAGCCCGGTTGCCGGTCTTCTGACTGGCGCGGCAGTGGGAGTGGTGCAGGACGCACTGACGCAGCACCCGATTGGCCTCTATGGGATCGCGAAGACGGTGGTGGGCTACGGCGCCTCATCCCTGGGAGTCAAGCTGGACGTGGAAAGCGTGGGCACCCGGTTGCTGGTTACGACGGCTTTCTATGTAATCCACCAGGTGATCTACTTCACCATTGCGCGCGGGCTGGTGCGCCTGGATTTGCACTGGAGCTGGTCGCGCGAACTCTGGTCGGCGGTGGCGAATGCGATTCTGGGCGTCTTTCTTTTCGCACTGATGGATAGGTTGAAAGAGCGAGCGTAAGAAAAGCGGCTTCAGGCGCCCGGCGGCAGGTTTCAGCAACATCAATGCTTCAGGCACTCAGCGGCGTTGGACAATCGCAGCGCATAGTCGAGGGCATGATCTTTCATTCCTGAAGCCTGACGCCCGAAGCCGCCTCTTTGGTTTGCAGCAGCCGGTTTCTTAGCGCCTGAGGCCTGAGGCCTGGTTTTCTATTTCCTTGCCAATGCTGTCCAGAACTCCGTTGATAAACTGCGCCGACTCAGGCGCGGAGAATTTCCTCGCGATTTCGATGGCTTCGTTGATCACGACCGCGCGGGGGGTATTGGGGAAGCCTAGCAGTTCGGCCACGGCGGCCCGCATGATATTGCGGTCAACGGCGGCCATGCGGTCCATGCGCCAGTTTTCGGCGTGGCTCTCAATCAATTTGTCGATGTCGGCGGCACGATCCTGGGCCACCCGAAAGATATCGTCGGCAAATCCCTGAACCTCGCGGCCGACTTCGCCGCGCCCTTTCCAGAAGGTTTTGCGCACATCGGCGGCGGGCTGCTGGCCGAGATCTGCTTGAAACAGCATTTGCAGCGCCAGTTCGCGGGATTTGCGGCGAGTGCCCATGGAGGAAGTGTCGTGGGTCGTGAGCCTTTGATCGTAGGCTACGACTGCAACATTTCAGTCTACAGGAACCCAAATCCGTCGCATTGAGGCGGCCCACTGCTTAGACTCTTGAGCGCGATAAGAATCGCAGGACCTCGTTCAGCACAGGTTTGGGCTGCTGCGGCACCCTCTGAGTCACAGTACCCCTACGGATTTGGCGGCGGACTCAGCAGGTCACAGTGGTCGACGCACTTCACGGTGTTGACTTCGATGTTGGCTTTCTTGTGGCCGGAAAAGGTGATGTCGGGAGCGATGAACAGGGTTTGCGTTCCGTTGGCGACGTTGAAGGTGCAATTGAAGCTCATGGACTGGACGCCGCGCTCTTTGCATCCGGTCTGGCTGAGCGCGTCGCTGAGGCTGACGCTTTTGTCGTAAACCTGGTCGGCGAGATGCGACGGCAGCAGCGCGACCGTAAGCGGAATCGGCGACTTGATTTTGACGCTGAGTTCCTGGCCATCGTGGTCGGGCGTCATCAGGCTGTAAACCTTGGGTGCGGGAGTCACCTCATATTTTTCGTTGAGGATGCGGCGCCAGTGGAATTCCGGCAGGACGCAGTTGTCCACGCAACTCCAGCTGTAGTACTGGATGTGGAGATCGTTGGACGAGGAGATGATCCGCTGCGCGCCTGGTCCGAGAATCACGCCGATGGTGGTCACGACCGGCTTTTCCGGCTTGCGCTCGTCGCGGAAGGTGATGATCATGGGCCGCTCGGTTGGCAGATGGCACTCGTAAGTGGTGCTGGTGACGTGCTCCTGGATGCAGAGGAACTCGAAGTTCACGGGCGCGTTGGGATTCTGCATGGCGGTGTTCCAGGCGTCGGCCCAGGTCATAGCCACGGTGACCGGATACCGCGACTCGATGGAGACGTGCATGTTGCCGCCTCCGGCTGCGGGACGATACACGCGTCCGGCATGCATGCTGGCGGGTTCCATGGGGATGGTTTCGCTGTTCGCAGGAGTCCAGTCGAAAACGCGATTATCTTGAGCATGCGTGCTCGCGACGAAGGTGCAGACGATCACTGCGATGAAGGCGGAAAGGTGCTTCATAGCAGAAGTATTTGCCCGGGCCCGCACTGAGGCCTAGGCAAATCGGGAGGGGTCGATTACGGAAGTACCGTTGTACCTTCTTGCCTGAGCCAGTAACGCAGCTCTCCTAGGCCGAATAGTCGTTTGCTCTGGCCTGGAGATCGACAGAGCGGCGCGCTTCCATCTGCAGGTCCGCGGCCGTCCGCGCAGGCTGGGGTAAAGCAGTCGTAAATTTGCACGCCGGAGTGGCGAGCCCGGGCAGACTGAGACCTGTGCCCCCATTATTTGCCCCACTGTTCCTGGATTTCTTCCAGGGTCCGGCCCTTGGTTTCCGGAATTGCCTTCCACACGTACACGAAGCAAAGGAAGGAAAGTGCGCCGTAGATGGCGAAGGTTCCCCAGAGGTTCAGAACCTTAACCAGGCTGAGAAAAGTGAAGGTAACCAGAAGTGTTCCCGACCACAGAGTGGAAGTGGCGATGGATGCGGCGCGGCCGCGCACCTTGGTGGGAAAGATTTCCGAAATGATCAGCCATGGCCCGGGCCCCATTCCCAACGCAAAGAAGGCTACGTAAAGCAGGATGGCTCCGAGCATCAGGAGCGGAGAAATACCGTGGATATTCAATCCCACGACGAGAAGCGTGAGCGCCACTCCCATGCCTCCGCTGGCCGTCAGCAGGACTGCGCGACGGCCCCAGCGATCGAGGTAAATCATGGCCACGATGGTGAAGAGAAAATTCACCGCTCCAATGATGACGTTCGCAATCAGCGCCATGTTGGTGGATTGCCCCGGAAAATGCTCGCTGACGATGATCGATCCATAGTAGAGAACCGTGTTAATTCCGGTGACCTGGCAAAAAAGCGCCAAAGACATACCCACCGCAAGCCGCTTCCGCATGCCCGGCGAAAATACTTCGCGCCACGATCCTTCTTCGCTGGCCGCCGCGCGTTCGACCGCCGCCACCTGTTCGCGCGCAGCGGCCGGTCCAAAGATGCGAGCCAAAATACGTTCTCCCTCGCCGTGACGGCCGCGGCTCAGCAGCCAGCGCGGACTTTCCGGAATGGCGAGCAGCCCGGCGAAGAACGCGAGCGCGGGAATCGCCGCTACCGCCAGCATCCATCGCCAACTGCTTTCCCCTAAACGGGCGATCTGCCAGTTCACGAGATACGCGCACAGGATTCCGATCACAATTGCCAACTGATTCAGGGAAACCAGGGTGCCACGATTTTTTGAGGGGGAAATTTCCGCGATGTAAACGGGGGTGAGCACGGAAGCGAGGCCGATGGCGAGTCCTCCCAGCAACCGTGCCGCCGAAAACAGCGCGATGCTGCTTGCGGCGGCGGCGCCGAAAGCGGAGAGCGCGAACAAGACGGCCGAGGCAATGAGCGATCGTTTGCGTCCGTAGCGGTCGCCGATCATGCTGGCCCCCGCGGCGCCGAGGAGGCAGCCCAGAAGCAGCGAACTCGCGGCCACTTCCGTTTCCAAATTGGAGAGCGCGAACTGCCGGCGGAGAAGGAGCAGAACACCGTTAATGACCGCCGTGTCGAAGCCGAACAGAAAGCCGGAGATCGCGGTGGTGGTCGCCAGCAGAACGACGTAGCCCAGCGATTGCGCCTTGGCGCCGCTGTCTTCCGTATTCGTGACTGCGCCTGCCATGTGCATGAAGTTTATCCTTCATCCTGGGCGGACGAACGCCTTTACCGTCCCACACTTTAATCCCTCGGACTCACCACAGGGACGAATACGATACTCTCCCACGGCTGCGGGCACGATGAAAGTTTCCGCATAGTGCACGACGAAAGGAGCGAAAGCGCCCGTCACGCTCTCCACCACAGCCTCGCGGCCTTCGATCAGGTTAAGCACATTCACCGTGGCGCGCGTATGGTGCGGGGCTGCAGTTTCAAACCAGGTCCGTCGGGTTTCGATGAACTCGAGTTCATGCAGTCCGGTGCGCTCTTCGGTCCAACCCGGGCCTTTGCCGAGAAACTCCACGCGGTTGATGAGGCTGCTCCGAACCCAGTCCGTCTGTCGTTCCCACGCGAGGTTCGCGATCCCGTGATCCAGGTGGATGGGCCGCGGCAGACCGTTCAGTCCCAGGCGTCCCCAGTCCCACAGCTTGAAGGTGAAAATGTAGGGCGTTGCGCTGATCTCGAGCACCATGCTGTTTTTTCCCGAGCAGTGGATGGTCCCGGCGGGGATCAGGAAGTGATCATGCTTGCCCGCGGGAAAGCGGTTTACGTATGTGTCCGCGGCAAAGGGAGGCCCGCCATTCTGCGCCAGACGCAAGTCGCGGATCATGGCATCGCGGTTCACCCCGGTTTTCAGACCGAGGTAGACGCAACCGTCGGCGCCGGCGTCGAGCAGATAGTAGCTTTCATCCTGGGTATAGTTCATGCCAAAGTGCTGGCGAATGTACTCGGTGCGCGGATGCACCTGCAGGGAGAGATTGCCGCCCCCCATGGTATCCAGGAAGTCAAAGCGGATGGGGAATTCCGCGCCGAAGCGCGAATAGACATCCTCTCCCAGCAGTTCCCGCGGATGCAGGAAGGTGAGATCGATGGCCGGCAGTTCGATCTGAACTTCGCCAAATCCCAGCCGCAGGCTGTTTTCTTCGGGCACGCAGTCGAAACACCAGGCATGGTTGGGAGCGTCACGCGGCAGGTCGCAGACTTCCTCCATCCAATGACCGCCCCAGGGACCCGGATCAAAATAAGGGACGACGCGGAACGGACGGCTGGCCGCCGTCTTGAGGCCCGCCCGGACGCAATCGCCGCTCACCAGTTTTGGCTCAACACGGTTGGTATCGAGGATGAAATCGGCCTTGGGGAACAATTCCTTCTTCAAGCGATCGGCGACTCGCCAATCGACGAAGTAGGCGCGCTTGTACTTCAGGCCCGGCCTTTCGTTGAAATTGTCTGAGCCGAGATTGGCAATTGCATTTCGCCTCTGGCGGCCCTGGATTTCCCAACGCGCCATGTCGGCATAGACAAGAACGTCCGGCTCGGGCGTGACCAGCGCCGCGCCCACGCCCACCACCAGGAGCAATCCCTTTCGCCAGGACGCGGCTTGCTCGCGGGCCCGACCCAGCTTCGCCTCATCGAAAAAGCCTATAAGGCTGAGGTCATTCATCCGCCCAAAAACCGGATCCTCTCCGAGAACTCCCGCCAGCATCTGGTCAATGTCCGCGGCCGGCCTGAGCAGATCGGGCGTATAGATGATGGACGCAGGACGCAGGCCGTCTTCGAGCGACTTCCTGATCTGCAATTCAAGTGCGCCGGGATAGCACTCGATGCAGATCACGCTGCGGGTCTCGGTCGCGGCGGGGCGCAAACGCGCCATGATCTGCTGCCATCCCACCCAGCACTGCGAAGCCGAGGAACTCACCGGAACGCAAGGGAATTTGTCGTAATTGGAGTTCCGTGCCATCATCCCTGTTTCGGCTGGAGTCCCGGGTGCATGAGTATGGGTCGAGAAGGGATATCGTGCGGCCCGAGTTTTCAATGCTTAGCCGTAAGTGCTCAAACGAAAGTTACCTTGCTTTCGTTTTTGCCTAAATCGTAAGAGAAAAGTATCTCTGATGCGCTATTCTGTCAAGCATTTCCTTGGAAGTGAGCGTTTCGGAAGCCGTGCGCTGGCGAGCACGGACAGCGAGAAGTCAATATCACACTCTCGCCGTTTGAATAACTTCCGCGGTTTGGAAATGTTCTGATTTCGCGATATAACGCTATACGATTGCCTGCCCCCAATGGCAACGCAATCACCAAGGAGACTCGCAAGTGCCGAAAGAAAGCCGAACCCCCAGGAGGCCCGCTGACAACGGCGCTTCTTCCGGCACCGGCGCCGACAGCCCGGACAAACAGCAGTCACGACTCAATGCGATTCTCACCACGCTGCAGCAGTCGGGTTCGGTTTCGGTTGAAGGCTTGAGCAAGGACCTCGAGGTCTCGCTGGTGACGATCCGCCGCGACCTCGACGCCCTGGAAAACCAGGGCCTGCTGCGGCGAACTCATGGCGGCGCGGTTTCGATCGAACCATTCTTCTACGAGCCTTTCCGCAACGACCGCTCCTTTCAAGCCCAGGTCGAGCGCTTCGCCGAGGAAAAGCGGCGTATCGGGCGAGCCGCAGCGGCGCTCATCAAGGAAGGCGAAATTATTGCGCTGACTCCCGGAACGACGACTACGGAAGTGATCCGCGGGATTCCTTTGAACCACCGCATCACCGTGGTGACCAGTACAGTGAACGTCGCCATGGAACTCTCCAAGCGCAAGGACCTGGAAGTGTTCGTCACCGGCGGGCACCTGCGCGGGGAATGGTTTTCGCTGGTCGGACCTACGGCCGGGCAGAGCCTCTCGCAAATCCTGATCTCAACCCTTTTCGTGGGCGCGGACGGGATCGATGCCGGCCATGGCGTCAGCTGCTTCAGCCCCGACGAAGCGCAGCTCAATTCCACGATGGTCAAGCATGCCCGGCGCAAAATTGCCGTAGTCGATCACAGCAAGTTTGGCGTGGTCGCGGGCTGGCGCATTTGCCCGACTTCCGATATCGACGTTCTTATTACCGACTCCGGAGCCACAGACGAAATGATCGCGCCATTTGAAAAAGCCCAGGTGCAGGTAATGCGGGTGTGACGCGGCGTTGCGGATTGGCAAGGACAATCGCGTCAACGTTCTCTGGCTTGGGTCCGCCGCTCCGCAGGCGTGGCACGAAGTCGCTTGACAAAAAACTTAGTCCCGGTGCGGCCCCCATAAGCACGCCAATACTTTCGCTTGTCGGCATCCAGCAAGCAGGATCTCCCCCCCAAACTCGTGCCGCGATCAACGCGTTGTACTCGGGGGCGATGCGATCACATGCAAAGTAGCTGCTTCACCTTTGCGAAACAAAACGTACGCAGCCGTGCCAGGCGCACGAGCAAAGCCACGGCTCAAGAGCGTTTCCTCAAGTTGATCCGCTACTGGCCTGGTTGCGACGATCAGGCCCACCGAATAAGCCGGTAAGGCGTTTAACAGCTCCATTCTGTACGCCACCGGAAACTGGGTGCCCGACACCAGTTCGCGCAAGTCGCGACGCTCGCGCGCCTCTTCCGGCGCCAGGTGTGTACCCATCTCTTCATCGTAAATCTCGCGAATGCTCACCATTGGGGGGCGATGCACAAAGGTTGGGATCCACACTGCAATTTCTTCCGGGGCGAGGATGCTGGCGCTCGCGGGGGTTGCGGCGACGGCCTCGGCGGCGAATTCATAGTCGGGCATGATGACCTTCAAAGGACGCAGCGAGTAGCTCACGCCGTTTGAGGGACTCAGGCTGGAAATAAGCGGCAGGCAGCCTATGTCAGCTGAGAACACGACGAGCGCAGCGGCTAAGCCAGCCCGGGGCCAGCGCTCCGCAGCCATCTGGAGCGCCCCCATAATTGCCGCCGCCACAATGCCCGCAACCGGGACACACCATAGAACCCGCCACTCGGCATCGCGGGTAGTCAACCTGGACAGAAGCTTAAAGGTGAATGGGTTTAGAGCGACCAGGAAATATGCGAGCACCACGATGAGAAGTTGCCGTCGTACTTTTTGATTGTTTTGAAAAAACGCGGCTGATAACAAGGCAAAGAGATACAAATATTGCGTGCGAGCGCCCAGCACCATGGGGATGGCAAGGTGCGCATATGCGGGGAGACGAGCGAAAGCAGGCGCCAACACCTTGAAGGCGCGGAAGATACTCAGTCCACAGATCAGAGGGTACAAGATTGGTGCCAGGGCCAGGACAGTTCGCGCCGTCCGTCCCCTCTGCCATCCGGCGAGCCCGGCCACGGTGAGCACCAGGGGCACGACGAAAATCGCGGAAGCAGAGAGACCAACGCAGCCGATACTAAGCGCCGCCACGGTTAACCATTCCGAGAGCAGGCCCGTTTGTTGGAAGTTCCAGACAGAGGCGTAAAGCAAAGGTACGCCCACGCTCATGAGAATTGCCTTGCCCATCGACAGCCCTACGAACGCGAAATTGCCCAAGCCGCGAAAATCGGCCGGAATAAGGAGGGCAACCAGGGCAAGCACGGTTGCGGCTCCCCAGTGCCGTGGAACCAGGATTCGCATCAGGCAAGCCCAAGCGATGGGCACGAGCACGGCGATGGCGGTGGGAAAAACAGCGTGGGCCCAGAAAATTGGGCTGCCGCCAAGCCATTTCGTCGCAGACGCAATTAACAATTCATAGGTTTCCACGGAGTAGGACGGGAGCATCAGCGGGAACTTTTGATTCCCATACAGCACGTCGTGCGAAAGCACCGGAAGATCAGGATGGGCGAGTGCATCGGCCGCTGTTCCAACATATACCGCGTCATCGATATCTGGACGGTGAGCAACGTACGTCAACACTGGCGCGACGAGCATGAGCGCCACAAGAATCTTTGTGTTGCCGCCAGTCGGGTGCGCCTGGGAAATCGGAGCGCCACCCGGCTCCCGGGTCAAGGCGCAGGACAAGAGCAGAACACAAGCAATCCAGAAAACCGGGTATCCCATCCCCAACTGCCTCGCGACCACGATGCCGGCAGCTACGGCGAGACATATCCAAGCGGGCCGCCTGGATACCCCAAAAATAATCGATTCTGAATCACGAACCGTGCGGCCTGCACGAAACACAAGAACGCCACATGCACAACCGGCCGCCAAGGCCGCGGGCCCGATATCCGCCAGGGTTCGAAAGCTAAGACGCCACAGGACGCAAACGTGGCACCACAAAGTCCAGAACGCGAAGGCAAACGCCGGACACAGCGTAGCCAGAACTACAGCGGGCGGAAGATTCCCCGGTTGCGATGGAACATCCCGGCGCGGCTTACTCAAATCCACGATGTGGAATCCTCAAAACTACGTCGCCGTATTGTGAGCCCGGTAAACTTGGGAAGCTGCATCCTCGCATTCTTAAAGGGTCTGAGGCAATGTTCCGGCCGGAAACTCATGTCGCCGCCGTATGTTCTTGCAGTCGTCTATGACGAAAATGATCGTTGCGCCCGATATCGCGGAGGGACCTGCCAATGGCGTATTCAGCACAAATCGGTCATTTGTATGCTCGTTTATGCGCAATAAGAAAGTAATCCGCTAGCGAAAAGCTCGACTGCAGTGTATGCTGTGCCGTGGTGCGAAAGCCCAAAAGCGTTAACCGAAAAGGCAAGACGCCGCGCGGAGGGAGCGCTGCCCTCCGTTTCTATGCGGCCGCGGTGCGCGCGATCCAAGACGTAAAGCAAGCCCAACTCAAGCCAATCATCGCGGCGGCAGAGCTTTGTGCCGAGAAAATTGCGCGCGGCGGCCTGGTTTTCCTGTTCGGCAGCGGCCACTCGCGGATGATGGTCGACGAAATGACGCCGCGGCAGGGATGTTTCGTCGGATTTGTGCCGCTCGTCGAAACCGCGGTTGCGAATTATTCGGCAATTGTTGGCGCAAACGGTTTGCGCACAACCCTGTATCTCGAAAATTACGAGGGCTATGCCGGGGAAATTCTGCGCAGCTTCAAGTTTGGCGTCGACGATGCGTTCATCATCATTTCCACCAGCGGTATTCGCCCGCTGGTCGTGGAAATGGCAAGGGGCGCCAAAGCGCGAAAACTTCCCGTCATCGCAATTGTTTCGCGACGGCACTGCACGTCGGTTCCCTCTGGCCATTCTTCCGGCCAGAAGTTGATCGACATCGCTGACCTGGTCATCGACAACCAAAGTCCGGTGGGCGATTGCGCGGTGGAACTGGACGGGCTGGCATCGCATACCGGGCCGCTCTCCACCGTGACGGGCGCAATGATCATCAATATGATTCGTTGCGAAACCGCAAGCAGGCTGATCGAGCGCGGTCACAAGCCGGTCATGTTTCCCAGCCACCAGTTTATTCACGACCAACAGATGGAGGACCAGGCGGAACAGTTCTACGAGGCCTACCGCAGAAGCCTGGCGCATTTATACGAGTGATGTCGCGAGTATTCCTGGTTCCGGGCTCTTCCGGAGCTGCCGGCGCCAGGGCGGCCGGTTGGGCAGTGACAGGTTAGTGGCGCAGTGGGATGGCGGAGGATTCAATGTCCAGTGATCTCGGGGATTGCAGCCGAAGAACTTTCCTGAAAGCGGGCGTGGCCGCGGCGGCACTTCCCCAAATTGCATTATCTGCTCAGCCCAAGCGCAAGCACCTCCCGCCGATTCCTGGCGTTCATGACCTTGCCGCGGACCGGCTGGTTCATCATTGGCGCGATCTCTACAACCTGCCTACAACCCAGAATGAACTCGGCTATGTTCAGGCCACAAAGTCGGTTTCTGGACTCACCGCACTTGCGCTTCCGCCGTTTGCCTGCTGCGGCATCCCGGAGATGCCGTGGAGCCCCGGGTTTCTCATCACCTGCGAACTGTTTTTGAATGGCCGCATTCTGCTGGCGCATTCGCCCGGTGGCGACACGCTCACCTACCAGTGGCTGCCGCACCGCTTCGTCCGCGAGACTCAGGCCGAAGGCTTAAAGTTCACGTGCGAATCCTTTATGCCGGCCAATCGCCGCGCTGCCGCGCAACTCATTCGCGTGAAGAATTCCGGAAGCTCCACGCGAAAAATCACGCTTGGCTTTGACATGCGCGCCGGCGTGGTGAAGAAGACAACGGCGTGGTTCGTCAATTTTCCAGGCGAAGCCGATAACGCCATTTACTGGGACAGCGGCCGCGCAGCCCTGGTCTTTACCGCCCAGCACAGCCCCGCAGTTTCGGTGCAGGGGATTACTCCAAAGGCAGATCGCATCGAGCATGGGCGCATGTTGTCGTTCGAGGTTGTCCTCGGTCCCGGCGAGAGCAAGGTGTTCCATTACGTGAACGCCGTCGAGGGCAGTGCGGAAGCAGCGCTGGATGCATACGACCATCTTCAGGCGCGATTCAACGAGATCGAGCGCGAAAACGAGGCCAGCTTCAACCATCGGCTGAAGGCGGCATTTACGCCAGGCAACTCTGAGTTCTCCGGCTATCTTCCGCAAATCGAAACCGACGACGAATCGCTGTGGCAGTTGTACATGGCCGGATTCCGAAACCTGATCTTCGCCCGGCGCGCCTCTCCCGATTCGAAATACGGCACGACGTATTTGACGCTTGGCGGGCACGTGATCCAGACCCTGAGTTTCCCCTGGGACACTTCGCTGACCTCATTGAGCCTCGCGTTGCTGGATCCGGACGCGCTGAGGCGATTGGTCGAAAACTGGTTCGTGCAGGACATGCACCAGCATCTCGCTACGGATTATCTGACCGGCGAAGGGGTTGGACCCTGGTACGCGGTCAATGACATGGCCATCGTGCGCTGCGCGGCAAACTACTTGCGCGTTAGCGGTGATTTTGCCTGGCTCGAGAAACGCATCGGCGACCAGTCTACGATGGATCACCTGCTGGCCCACGCCACTTACTGGAAGCAACTCGACAAGTTCGGTCACGGCCTGGGCGACTATGGAAAGATCGAAAACCTGCTCGAGGTGGTAAGCACGTACCTGCACGAAACCGCCGGCATGAACGCGGGAAATGTATGGTCGATGCGATTCGTGGCTCAGTTGCTCGAACGTCGCGGATACTCTTCGCGCGCGGCACAACTCCGTGCAGAGGCAAAGGACCTTGCGCAGAGAATCAATGAGAAACTCTACGTCCAAGGCAAGGGTTGGTGGAAATGCGGCTATCCGGACGGGAGTTTTGTCGAGGTGCGCCATTGCTACGATTTTCTTGCCGTGCTCGACAACATGGCGGACGACCTCAGCCAGGAGCAGAAGAGCGAGATGAGCCGCTTTTTCTGGCAGCAACTGCACAGCGACTACTGGATGCGAGCGCTCTCTCCTGACGACGTGGATGCGACGTGGAACATCCGCCCGGATCACAGCTGGCTGGGAGCGTACTCGGCCTGGCCGCCGGCCACCGCGAAGGGTTTGTACAAAACCGATCCGTCATCGAGAATTGCGCCCTGGCTCAAGAACCTCTGCAAAGCCGCCAACCAGGGTCCGATCGGGCAAGCGCATTTTGTCGAAACGGTTTTTCCGCTGGAGCATGGCGCGGCGTACAAATGCCCGGAAGATCCGCCCTATATTAACGACTGGTGCTGCATTGCGGGAGGCGGATTTACCGACCTGGTCATTGACACGATCTTCGGCGCGAACCCGACCTTGTTTGAAGGCCTGAAGACGCAACCGGAATTGGCGGACTTCGATGCGAAAGCGCGACTGGTGAATCTTCGTTATCAGGGCAAGAACTATGCCATATCGAGCAAGGGAGCTTCGCTCGCGGGCTGAAGGCCGGAGCTCTAATTGGTTGGAGTTCTCACGATGAGAGCCTTAGCCGTCGATCTCGGAGGCACGCACGCGACCTGCGGCTTGGTCGATGACGAAAGAATTGTCGCGCACCGGACGCTCGACACCGACGGCGCGAAGAGTCTCGCCGCGGTGTTGCCGAAAATTGCCGAAACGTTCCACGAATTAATCAACAGCAACGGGCTCGCCGTCGAGGACTTTCTCGGTCTTTCGATTGGAATCGCGGCGATCGTCGACTCGCGAGACGCGAGAGTCTTAGCCACTAACGGCAAGTACGGCGATGCGTGCGGCTTGGACCTGCCCGCCTGGAGCCGCGAGAGCTTCGGCCTCCCGCTGCGAATCGAAAATGATGCGCGGCTGGCCTTGCTGGGGGAAGTGCATGGCGGAGCCGCCCGCGGATTCAGCGACGTCGTGATGATGACCCTGGGCACGGGAATCGGTGGAGCGGCCATGATGGAAGGCAAACTGCTTCGCGGCAAGCACGCCCAGGCGGGATGCCTGGGCGGGCACCTGCCCGCTTCCGTCAATGGGCGGCGGTGTACCTGCGGAGCCATCGGCTGCGCGGAAGCCGAGGCTTCGGGCTGGGCGTTGCCGGAGATCGTCCAGGGTTGGCCGGGAGCTTCCCACAGCGCGTTAGCACAATATCCGAATGTTGCCTTCAAGGAACTGTTTGAGCATGCGTCGCGTGGAGATGCGGTTGCGCTCGCCATTCGCGACCACTGCCTTAAGGTTTGGGCAGCCAATGCCGTGGGACTGGTCCACGCCTACGATCCTGAAGTGATTGTGGTTGGCGGCGGGGTGATGCGGAGCGCGGACGTGATTATTCCTGCGATCCAAGCGCATGTGCAGAGACATGCGTGGACACCGTGGGGCAAGGTGCAGGTGCGCGCGGCGGAACTGGGAAACAATGCCGCACTACTCGGGGCCGTGCCCCTGCTCACTGAATTGCAGTACAGATAGCAGTCGTCAGCGGAAGGACTCGCACCAATGAGGCGCCTGATCTTCATTCTCGTAGCGGTTATGTCGGTGACTGGCCAGAATCCGTCGCATGCAGCCGCTCCCCAGTTGCCCGGCTTCGACTACACGCAGGGATGGCTCGGAGCAGATGACGCCTATTCTATTTCACTGAATGGCTACACCAGCCTATGGCTGTTCGGAGACACTTTCGTCGGCAACAAAGATACTGTCCTGCGCAGCCAATACGTCGCTATGCCGCGCAACAGCATTGCAATTTCGGTCTGCAAGCCGGGAGCAAAGTGCACCCTGCGGTACTTCTGGAAAGCGCAATATACTCCCAAACCACGCTCGTTTTTTGATACCGGCAACGATGACCTCTGGTATTGGCCGATGGATGGCTATCTGGATGGCAAGACTCTCTACGTCGCACTCATGGCAGTACGCAACAAGCCGAATGCTAAGCCGGAAGATGCGTTTGGATTTGAGGTGATTGGAACGAAGCTGGCGACGATCGAGAACGCTCTGTTGCCCCCCGAACGGTGGCAAATTTCCATTCAGGACTTGACCGATGCGCGGCTGTGGGCGGGCACCTCGATCATTCCGGACGGCAAGTACCTGCTGTGGTATACGCATGTGAGTGTCTCCGAAGGCCAGGGATACATGGTGGTCATGCGGGTGCCGATCGCCCACATGCGCAACTCTTCTGCGGCTTGGGAATATCTGCGCAAGGACAACAAGTGGGCCGCGGGAATGGCGGGAGAGGACGCCTTGCATGTGATCGATCAGTCCATCAGCGAGATGTCCGTGCGGTATCACTCTTCGATAAAAAAATGGGTGGCGCTTTCAACCGGTCCCGAGTTCCCTTCGCCGCGCGTGGTGGCGCGCACCGCCGATACTCCAGTTGGCCCCTGGTCGAGCCCCCAGACCATCTATGAGTTTCCCGAGATGAAGCACGGCAGTCCCGGCTATGACAAAGACACCTTCTGTTACGCGGTGAAAGAGCACGTTGAATTCAGCGAGACGAAGATTGCCCTGACCTATGCCTGCAATTCGCTGGTGATTGCGAAGACGATTGCCAACATGAATATCTATCGACCCAGGCCGGTGACGCTTGCCTTGCCCCAATGACCGTACTGCAGCCGTACTCAGAATCAGAATGATCGGATCAGCGACAGCGAAAATGAAAGTGCCGATCTGCTGGCTGGTTGTGGCTTTGCTGAGCTTGTCCGCGGCCGGGCAGAAACCCAGCAACGGCACGGCCGCGCGAGTTGAGCACGCTCGGGTTCAGGACGTGGTTTTTCGCAGCGCCTCGCTGGGCCGAGTAATGCATTACCGCTTGCTGTTCCCGGCGCGCTACGCTGCGGGCGGCAACTTTCCCGTGCTTTATCTGCTGCACGGACTCTATGGCGATTACAAAAACTGGGACACGCTCACGCGGCTGGAGAGGTATGCGAAGAGTCTTCGGTTAATCGTTGTGATGCCCGATGCCGACAATTCCTGGTACACAAACTCTGCTACGGCGCCGGCAGATCGCTTTGAAGATTACATCGTCAAGGACCTGGTGGCGGAGATCGATGGAAAGCTCAGAACCATTCGTGACCGGCGGGGACGCGCCATCGCCGGGCTCTCGATGGGCGGGTACGCCGCAATAAAGTTCGGATTGAAGTATCCCCGGATGTTTGCCTTTGCGGGCAGCCTGAGCGGCGCGCTCAACGCCGCGCAGAACCTCGACACCCTGAGGCCGGAATTCAGCGCCAAATTGCTGCAGGTTTTTGCAAACCCGGGCAGTGCGACTAGGACACAGAACGACGTATTCACATTGATAACGCTGCCGCACAACGTCCCCTACCCGTATTTTTACCTGGCATGCGGTACTGCGGATTTCTTTCTGCAGACCAATCGCGACTTTGCCGGGCAACTCTCATCCAGGAAGCTGCCGTACGAATACCATGAAACTCCCGGCGAGCACTCGTGGGAATATTGGGACCGCGAGTTACCAGCTCTTCTGGGGAGCATGGAGCGGACGCTCGGCGAGCAAGGCGGAAATTCCCCCCTGCATGCGCCAGCAACCAAGCCTTAGGATTCTAATGGTGAGGCTATACGGCGAACCGGTTTTCCCGTTGCCCCGCGACCTCCGTCCGCAGAGCAAACAAGCTTCCCGCGAGCCGATCACCGGGCGCACAATCGTTCGATGCGGTTGTGATGTACAGAGTACGGAGATCCGGCCCGCCGAACGCGCAGGTGGTGACGTTTCGTACCGGCATTTCAATCACGCGATCGACCGTGCCGTCTGGCGCCACGCGCACGACACAGCCGCCAAAGTAGCGGCAATTCCACAGGAATCCTTCGCAGTCCATGGTCGAACCATCCGGCAACCCACGGGGGAAATGATTCAGGAACGGCTGCTCGTTGGAGATCCCGCCGGTTGCCGGATCATAGTCATAAACCCAGATGACATTCGCCAGCGTGTCTCCGGTATAGAAGTGGCGCCGGTCGGGGCTCCACGTCAGCGTGTTCGAAATGCCTATATTCCGCCGATGAACTCCCACGCTGCCGTCCGGGTCAATGCGGTAGAGCAGGCCGTCCTGGCCTCCAGCTTCGCCCAGCGATCCATCGGGGTTCACATTGTTACGCATGGTGCCAGCCCAGAAAGACCCGCGCGGGTCAGCGCGCGCATCGTTGAGCCTGACCTTTGGCCAGCCCTCAAGCACAAATACAGGATCATGACGCAGATCGCGTTCCGGTTGCCAAAGGATCACGCGCGAACTCAACGCCACCGCCAGCACGTGGTCGCGTTTGGTGAGCGACAATGCGGTAACCGGCTCATCAAAAAGCCAGGAATGAACACCTTCGTCCGCGGGCGTAAAGCGATGAACCAGGAAACGGTTGATGTCGGTCCAATAGACAGCAGCGTGAGCTTCGTGCCAAATCACGCCTTCCCCGCAACGATCGCCGGTGGGAGCCACGCAAATTGGTTTGGTGTTCATTCGACTTGCGCGTGGATGCTATGAGAGCATTCTCCGCGGCAGACAGTATCATTCTGAATCGCGGTTTTCCGCAACCTATGCCAACCCTGCATCGTGACCGCTTACCGAATGGACGGACCGTGATTTGGACGGGCGGCAAAGAGCTGCAAGTGGCGGTCGCCGAGGCTGGCGGACACATTGCGGCGCTTCGGGCGGCGGGAATCGATGAGACAGTGAACCCATACTGGCAGCCGCCGTGGCCATCGTTCGAGCCGAGCGCGGTCACCGAAGAATTGGTCAAAGAACAATATGGCGGACCTCCAGAAGGCAGATTGCTGGCGTCCATCCTCGGGCACAGCCTCGCTCTCGATCTTTATGGGGCGCCATCGAAGGAAGAGGAAGAGGCTGGAGCTGTTACCCACGGCCGAATGGCCGTAGGTGCATGGACGTGGCAGGTATCCGACGAGAACGGCATTGTTGGCAAATGCCATGACACGCTGGGAGAGTTGCAGTTCTTGCGCAAGATCAAGGTCAGGGGTCCCTGCGCGGTCATTGAAGAACGGATGCAAAATTTGTGCGCCTGGGATCGCCCCCTCTGCTGGCAGCAACACGTTTCGTTTGGGCCGCCATTCTGCGAAGACGGGTTCTGGGCGACCGCCAATTGCGATCGCGGCACCACTCATCCGGAATCCTTCGGTCGGGGTGCCAGTTTGCTTCCGGATACGGAGACTCGCTGGCCGTCTGCGCCGCAGCGGAATGGCCGCTCACGAGACTATCGCGAACCATTGATCGGCGCCGCGCAAGCCAATGACTTTTCCGGGTACCGCGTCCGCGTCTCCGATCAACACGGCCATTTCATAACTGGGAATCGTCATCTGAAATTCGCCCTCTTCTACCTATGGCCGCGGAATTTCTTCCCCTGGCTGGGAATTTGGGATGAGCGACATGCTCGCTTCGAAAAGCCCTGGTGCAAGAAGGTTTCCGTGCGGGCCTTCGAATTCGGCGCGTCGCCGTACCCGGACACGCGGCGCAACCTGCTCCGCCGCCCTGCGCTGTTCGATATTCCAACTTATCTGATTCTGCCCGCTAACGGACATCTCTGGGTCCGATACCTCTTGGGCGTTTTCCCGGGGATCGCCCAGCCCGCAGAGCTCGACGTGTCCACTACGACTGCGATGCTGCTTGGCGCCGGCGGTGAAATCGGCCGCATAGAATTACCCGAAGCGTGTGCCAGCGCAGATCGCGAGGAAATGAAGGCGTGACGATTTCTGACATCCGAGCGACTACCGTGGCCATTCCCCTCGAAGCCCCGCTGCGCCACGCCAACGGCGCTCACTGGGGACGCTTCGTGCGAACGATTGTCGAGGTTGAAACTGACGATGGGCTGATTGGACTCGGTGAGATGGGCGGGGGAGGCGAGAGCGCCGAAAACGCCATTCGCGCGCTGAAGCCATATCTGCTCGGTCACGATCCTCTGCAACTCGAACAGCTTTATTGGAAGATCTGCAATCCCACCGCCTCGCTATACAACAACCGCGCGCAACTGCACGCGGCGGTTGAGTTTGCCTGCATCGATCTTGCGGGAAAGAAGCTGGGCATTCGAGCCTGCGATCTGCTCGGAGGCGCGCTGCGCGAACAAGTTCCATTCGCCAGTTATCTGTTTTACCGCTACCGCGATTCAAAGACCGGCCTCGGCGGCGAAGAAACAGCCGAAGAGATGGTCAATGCGGCAAAGCAACTGAAGCAGAACTACGGCTTTCATTCGCACAAACTGAAAGGCGGCGTATTCTCCCCGGATCACGACCTGGAAGCCTACCTCGCGCTTGCGGCGGAGTTTCCGGATGATTCCTTTCGCCTCGATCCGAACGCGGCCTGGAGCGTCGAGGAATCCATTCGCATCGGACGGGCAATTCAGCATGTTCGCAATGACTACTATGAGGATCCATGCTGGGGCATGGAAGGCATGCGGCGCGTGCGCCGCTTTGTGCAGATTCCGACGGCGACCAACACCGTGGTCGTCAATTTCGAGCAGTTGGCGGCCTGCATTCTAACCGACGCCATCGATGTCATTTTGCTCGACACCACCTTTTGGGGTGGACTGCGCCAGGCGTGGATGGCTGCCATGGTGTGCCAGAAATTTCAGCGCGGCATCAGCATTCATTCCAGCGGCGAGTTGGGAATTCAGTTGGCCACCATGCTGCACCTGGCGGCCAGTTTGCCCAACCTAACTTTCGCGGCCGACGCACACTATCATCACCTGCTCGACGACATCCTGGTTGGCGGCAAACTGAAATACGTGGACGGGAAAATCGCAGTACCCACAACTTCCGGATTAGGCGTGGACTTGGATCGTGACAAGTTGCAAAAATATGCCGAGCTTTATCGAAAAGAAGGCGGCTACGCGTATGACCGGGATCCGAAGCGGCCGACCTGGTTCGCGATTACTCCGGAAACGCGCTTTGCGCAACCGCCGCCGCACCAAAGCGGAGATGGGAAACGCCGCAGTGGCAAGCCTCGCCATGGGAGCGGCAAGCAATGACAGGGACGCAAGACTGGACCGGCAAGGTGGCGGTTGTCACGGGAGGCTCTTCGGGAATTGGCGAAGCGACTGCCGCGGAGTTCACCACTCGTGGCGCGAAGGTTGTAATCCTGGACCGGGTTCAGCCATCCAATGCCGTCCGGGATCTCCGCTACATGGCATGCGACATCTCAGCCTCCCGCGAGGTTGAAGCAGCGGCGGCTCAAATTTCCAAAGAACTGGGCAACGTTGCGTTTTTGGTGAATAGCGCCGGCATTCAGCGTTACGGCACTGGCGCCACAACTTCGGAGCAGACATGGGACGAGGTCATGAACGTCAATGTCAAAGCCATGTTCCTCGTGTTTCGCGCTCTGTTTCCCCTGATGAAGACACTGGGCGCTTCCGTGGTGAATGTCTCTTCCGTGCAAGCGGTAGGGGCGTTGCCGAACTCGGTTGCGTACGTCACCAGTAAGCACGCGATCGCCGGACTTACTCGCGCTCTGGCCATCGATCACGCAAAGGACAACATCCGCGTCAACTGCGTCTGTCCGGGAGCGGTGGATACGCCCATGTTCCGCGCAAGCGCCCAGGACAGCAACGGGCTCGCCTCGCTGCTGCAGGAAATCGGAAACTGGCATGCCCTGGGGCGAATCGCGCGCCCGCAGGAGATTGCCAAGCTGATTGCTTTCTTGTGCAGCGACGATGCCTCGTTTATTACCGGCGGCGTTTATCTGGTGGACGGCGGAATGACTGCCCTGGTTGCGGGTAAGCCGCCTGAGGCGGGGACACTCAGGTAGCAGAGCAGTGGAAACTGCGCACAAAATACGGTCAACCGATCCGGCGATAGGTTGTACCAACAGAAGCGCGTTCATCGGGGCTCTGATGCGTGGCTTAAGAGTGCGGCTCGCGTGGACGGCCGTCTTTTTTTGCGCACTCGCTTGCGTCACACCCGGTGTCGCAGAGGATGCGAACGCAATCCGGCTGCAGCGCGCCGCGAAATTTCTGTCCGCTGGAAATCTTGACCGAGCCGAAAGCGAGTTGCAATCCGTCTTGCGCGCTTCCCCCGGGGAATATCGCGCGCTGGACCTGCTGGGTGTAGTTCGGGTCCTGCAGCATCGCCAAGCCGATGCCGAGGCTCTTTTCCGGCATGCGATCCAGAGCAAAGCGGATTTCGCCGGCGCGCACGCACACCTCGGACTGTTGTACGCGCAGGCAGGCAGAGATGCAGAGGCGATTCCGGAATTGCAGGCCGCCGTGCGCCTCGATTCCGCGCGCAAAGATGCTTCTGATGCGCTGCTTCAGATTTTTCGCCAGCAGGCGGCGCAAGCCCAGGCCTCTGGCGACTGGAAGCGGGCGTTAGGCTCTCTCCTCGAGGCTCGAAAGCTGGCGCCGAAAAATGCCGATGTCCAATTTGAATTCGCCACGGCCGCTTTTGAGATGTCGCTGTTGCAAGATGCGGTGGACGGCTTTCAAGCGACGTTGAGCGAGCGCAAGAACGATGCGCTGGCCGTTTATGGCCTGGGCCGCGCTTATGGCGGGTTGGGAAAACTGCAGGAGGCGCGCCAGCAATTCGTGCGATACATCGCATTACGGCCGGGCGATCCTTCGGGCTACTGTTCGCTGGGGATCACGCTGGCCGCGCTGGAACGGCCGCAGGCAGCGCGAGCGCAGTTTGCGAAGTCCATTGCGCTCGCCCCGGACCAGACCGAGGCCTACTTGCAGCGTGGAACCATGGAACTGCACCTCGACCATCTCGATGCCGCCCGGCGCGACCTGCAACACGTTCTCGATCGCGATCCGCAACACGCGGCGGCATTGTCGGCGTTAGGACGCCTGGAATTTACTCAGAAGCACTATCCAGCGGCGCGCGATCTGCTTACGCGTGCCCTCTCGGCCAACGACTCGCTCCTGGAGGCGCATTACTACCTCGGGCTCACGTACGCGCGGCTGGGTCAGAAACCGGAGTCAGGCCGGGAACTCCAGCGAGCCGGCCAACTCCAGCATGAGGACCTGGCAAAGCGGCAGGCGCTCTGGAAGCGGATTGTAATGCCACCTCCGGCAAAGGACGACAAGGCTCAGCAATAGACGACCGTTCCAGGATCAACGCGTTCTGCGGAACGGGATTACAATTTCCGCGTCATCGCCACCCGCCTCGAATGGCGAAGGAGAACTGTTTGATGAAAACCACTTGCCTGTCGGCACTCACTCTTCTGCTCTGTATTCCCGCCGCCGCTCAACAGCCCGCGTACGACGGTTTGAGCAACAGCCTCAACAACATCTACCGCACCTCGAATGCGAAGACTCTCTCCATCAGCCCCGAGAATTTAATCGGTGAGAAAGGCAAAGGTGGCATGGCTGAGAAAGGCTCGGCTTCTGAGGCAGCGCGAGACCTGGGGCAGGGCTGGAAGGTCAACCCGTTTGTGGTCATCAACCCGGGCGCCACGTTTACGCTGGCGGAAATCAACGGGCCTGGCCTGATCGAGCACATATGGATGACCCCGACGGGAAATTGGCGATTCTCGATTCTCCGCATGTACTGGGACGACGAGCGGGATCCGTCGGTGGAGGCTCCGGTCGGCGACTTTTTTGCCATGGGGTGGGGGCAGTACGCGCCAATTTCGTCGTTGCCGATCTGCGTGAATCCCGGCAGCGCCTTCAATTCCTACTGGCCGATGCCGTTCCGCCGCAAAGCCCGCATCACCATGGAGAACCTGGACGAAAAGCCCATGGTGGTTTATTACCAGATCGATTACTCGCTGAATGACGTACCCAGGGATGCAGCTTACTTCCACGCGCAGTTCCGAAGAGTGAATACGGTTCCTTACAAACAGGTTTACACCATCGTGGACGGGATCAAAGGCAAGGGGCAGTACGTTGGCACCTACATGGCGTGGGGAGTTCATAACAACGGCTGGTGGGGCGAGGGCGAAATCAAGTTTTACATGGATGGCGACCAGGCGTTTCCCACCATCAATGGCACCGGAACCGAGGACTACTTTAACGGTTCCTACAATTTCGAGAATCAGGAAAAGAAGCAGTACCAGGAGTTCACCAGCCCGTATTCCGGCCTGGCGCAAGTCATCAAGCCGGACGGCCTCTACCAGTCGCAACAGAGATTTGGGCTCTACCGCTGGCACATTGTCGATCCCATCCGCTTCGAGAGCGATCTGCGCGTAACCATCCAGGACTTAGGCTGGCGCGGGAACGGCACCTACCTTCCGCTGCGGGACGATATTTCTTCGGTTGCTTACTGGTACCAACTCGAACCGCACACGGCGTTTCCAAAGCTGCCGGGCAAGAACGAGTTGGAAATTGACTAGGCGGGACCGGGGAGGTTTGGAGTGCCGGCATCCCCAGTCCGGTGCATTCGCCCATCCTATTGGTAACTTGTCCCGGGTTGGTGAATAGGCAAGAATCTAGAAATCCAAGCTGGAGTGGGTTTCTGGACACCAGACCGCGGGTACCTGTTCTCGACATTCGTGGATTGACGGTGCGGTATTACTCTCCCGGCCAACCGCCTGTGTACGCCGTCAATGGTGTCGATTTGCGCGTCAAGGCGGGCGAGACGATTGGCCTTCTTGGCGAATCCGGTTCCGGCAAAAGTACTCTCGCGGCAGCCATCATGCGCTTGTTGCCCCCGACTGCCGAATATAGCTTCGGGGAAGTCCTGTTTCAGGGCCGGAATACGCTCGCGATCTCCGAATCCGAGTTGCGGAAGATTCGCGGTGCGCGACTTGCGATGATCCCGCAGGATCCGGCTACCAGTCTCAATCCGGTACTAAAAGTCGGCGTGCAGATCGCAGAAGTGCTGCGCGCACATTCGTCGCAGAAGCGGAGTGAACGCCGGCAAACCGTAATGACCATGCTGTGCGAAGTTGGCTTTGCGGATCCGGAGAGAGTCTACGGTTCGTACCCGCATGAACTCAGCGGTGGGCAACGGCAGCGGGTGGTGATCGCGCAAGCCATGATTTGCCGCCCGGCTTTGGTGATTGCGGATGAACCCACCAGCAAGCTGGACGCGTCGCTCCAGCATGAGGTTCTGGCGCTCATGGCTGATCTGGTGCGTCGACGGAGCGCCTCATTGCTGCTGATTACTCATGATCCAGGGATTCTTGCAGGATTGGCGGACCAAATTGTGGTCATGTATGCCGGGCGCATAGTTGAAGACGGTGTAAGCGAGCAGGTACTGCGTAAGCCGTTACACCCCTACACGCAATCCTTGCTCACATTGCTTGCGACCGACACCCCGGCGGAGAGGATTCAGAGATTCCCGGCCATTTCCGGCGGACCTCCGGATGTCACGCAACTCGGAGCCGGCTGCCGGTTTGAACCGCGGTGCGGGGACCGCATGGCGGTCTGCTCGAGCCACGAGCCCCAGTCAATTCCCGCGCGAACTTCTCAGCGCGTGAGCTGCTTTAAGTATGTCGAGTGACACGCCACATCCTCTGATCGAGTCGGCTGTTTCCCGTCCTGCCTTCGCGCTGCGAGTGCACGGGCTGAGCAAACGATACCATGCGCGCAGAAGTATCTTCCGCAATCACTCCTTTATGGCGGCGGTTACCGACGTGAATTTTAAAATTGCGGCAGGGAAAACGCTGGCCCTGGTGGGAGCCTCAGGATCCGGCAAGTCGACGGTCGCGAGATGTGTGGCTTGCCTGGAGAAAGCGGATGCCGGGGAGATTTGGATGGCTACGAGAGACGTTGCTCGGCTCAGCCGCCGCGAGTTGTTCCGATTGCGGCCCGAAATGCAGATGATCTTTCAGGATCCAGCCACTGCGATGAACCCGAGGCTTTCGGCAGCTGCGGTCATCGAGGAGCCATTGATCATTCAGCGCCGTGGCAGCCGCGAAGAGCGCCGCGCCATGGTTGCAGAGTTAATGAAAGAAGTCGGCTTGACCGCCGAGTGGATGGATCGCCGCGTCACCGATTTTAGCGGCGGCCAGAAGCAGCGCATTGCCATCGCGAGAGCGTTGGTGCTTCAACCCAGGTTGCTGATCCTCGATGAGGCGTTCACCGGGCTTGATCTCTCCATTCAGGCGCAGATTGCGAACCTGCTGCTCGAATTGCAGGCCGCGCATTCGTTAACCTATCTCCTGATATCGCATGACCTGACATTGGTCTCGCGCATGGCTGACGCGGTTGCGGTTCTGAGCGCGGGACAGGTCGTCGAGCAGGGAACGCCTGCGGAAATCCTCGGCAATCCCAAACATCCGGAAACGCGTGCGCTGGTTGCGGCGGCGGCGCGGAGCAAAGCGGCCTTTGCCGCGGCGGGAGCGTCGTCGTGAGCTACCTCCTGCGGCGGATGTTGCGAGCTGCGCTCCTGCTCCTGGGCGTGTCTGTGCTCTGTTTTTTATTCACGGAAATGGCGCCGGGCAGTTTTTTCGACGAGATGCGCCTCAACCCGCAAATCTCGCCGGAAACGGTCGCCACACTGCGCGCCCGTTATGGCTTGGATCGCCCACTGAGTGTGCGATATTGGCGGTGGCTGGCAGCTGTAGCACATGGCGACCTGGGCTACTCGATCGGCTATAACTCTCCCATCGCGCCGCTGCTGTGGACGCGAGCCAAAAACACGCTCTTACTTACGGTTACAGCCCTGCTCCTGACCTGGCTGTTGGGGGTTCCACTGGGCCTCTGGACCGCAAGTTCGCGGGGCAGACTTACAGACAAACTGGCAAGCGCTGGCAGTTCATTCCTGCTTTCGGTTCCGGAAGTCGTGGTCGCGATCGCACTGCTCGCGGTGGTGGTGCGCTGGCGCGTGGTTCCACTGGGCGGGATGGTCTCGCTGGATTTTGACGAGCTCTCTTGGTGGAGCAAGGGGCGCGACATCGCTGTTCACCTGTTGTTGCCGCTTACGATTCTGGCCGCCGGCGGCATCGCGGTTGTCGAGCGGCACGTGCGCGCCAGCGTTCTCGAAGTGCTCGAAACCCCTTACATTCGGGCCGCGCGCGGGCTCGGCGTCGGACGCGCCAGGCTTCTGTTCCGTCACGTGTTACCGGTTGCAGCCAATCCCGCGATTTCGCTCTTTGGATTTTCGCTGGCCGCGCTGCTCGGTGGATCGCTGGTGGTTGAAGTCGTCACCGGGTGGCCGGGGCTGGGTCCGCTGATTTTGGAGGCGACATTATCGCGCGATCTGTACCTCGTGATTGCGACGGTCATGTTTTCGGCGGTTTTCATGATCGCGGGCAACGTTGTCGCCGACCTGTTGCTGCTGGCCTCCGATCCGCGAATTCGCGCAGGGGCTCCCGATGCGCAATAAGCGGGCCATTGTCGTTCTTGGAGTGGCGCTGGCGCTCTTGCACATTGCGATCCTGTTCGCCGGATTCATTGCGCCTTACGACCCCGCTGCTCAGAACCACGATCTGTCCTATGCTCCACCCGCACATCTGCACATTGCGGATTCTTCCGGCCTGCACTGGCCGTTTGTTTATCGCCTCAGTAGCGACCTGGACGGCGTTCACGAAGACAGGACCCGGCGCTATCCGATTCACCTGTTTGCGAGCGGAGACTCATACGAGATCTTATGGCTGTTCCGCTCCCAGCGGCACCTCTTCGGCGTTGACGAGCCTGCGCATGCGCAGCTCTTGGGCGCCGACGCATTCGGCCGCGACGAGTTTTCGCGCCTCTTGTACGGCGGACAGATTTCCCTCGCGACGGGCCTGCTGGCGACGTTCATCACTCTCATCGTAGCGACTCTTGTCGGTACAGTTGCGGGCTACTACGGCAGGTGGGTTGACGAATCCCTGATGGGCACGGGTGAACTATTCCTGTCATTGCCATGGTTTTATTTTCTCGTCGGCGCGCGAGCGTTTCTCCCGCTGCAGGTTAGCGCTGCGGGAACCTTCCTGCTCCTGATCGGCGTGATCGGGTTGATCGGCTGGGCGCAGCCGGCGCGCCTGGTGCGGGGAATTGTTCTGAGCGCGCGCAATCGGAATTATGTGCTGGCGGCGCGTGGTTTCGGCGCGTCGGATTATTACCTGCTGCGACGCCATGTTTTTCCCGAGACCTGTGCCATCCTGCTGACCCAGGCCGCGCTGCTCATTCCGCAATACGTTGCGGCGGAGGCAACCCTCTCATTTTTCGGGCTGGGCATCAGCGATCCGACCCCAAGCTGGGGGAACATGCTGAGCGCATTACAACAGTACAACGTACTTGTGTCCTATTCGTGGCTGCTCGCCCCCGCGGGCGCGCTGGTGGTTACTTCGGTTATGTATTGGTTGCTGGCCGACGCGCTCCACCGCTGGTTACAATCTCATTCAGTCAACTGAGTTCTGTGGGGAAGGGCCGTTATGAAATCCATAGCTCGCCTATCCCTTGTGGTGTGCCTGCTCGCCGCGGTTGGCTCGGCCGCACCCCAGCCCGCGCCGCTCAACTCCACGGAACAAGTTCAGCGTGAAGACGGCGAAATCGGGCGCTACGGCGGCCGGCTCGTGATTGGCCAGCGTGCAGAGCCGAAGACCCTGAATCCGCTTACGGCAACGGACGCGGTGTCCCGCGAAGTGATCGGGCGGTGCAACGCCGATCTCATCAGCATTAATCGCGTATCGCAAAAAACCGAGCCGGCACTCGCGGAATCGTGGAAAATCTCTCCCGAGGGGCGGACCTTCACTGTCAGGCTTCGCAAAGGGATCCGCTTTTCGGACGGGCAGCCCTTCGATGCCGATGACGTTGTCTTCTCGTTCAAGCTCTATCTGGACGAAGCCATCGGTTCTCCGCAGCGCGACTTGCTGGTGATCGACGGCAAACCGCTGGTCGTCAGCAAAATCGATCAATACACCGTCCGCTTGGTGTTGCCGAAACCGTATGCCGCGGCCGAAAGGCTTTTCGACGGCCTGGCCATGCTGCCCAGGCATCTTCTGGAGAAGCCTTATCGCGAAGGCCGCTTTGCGCAGACCTGGAACCTGGCCACAACCCCGGCAGAAATCGCAGGGCTGGGTCCATTCCGGGTGAAGCAGTACGTTGCCGGTCAACGCATCGTTCTCGAGCGTAACCCCTACTACTGGAAAGTCGACCGCGACAATCATCGCCTGCCCTATCTGGACGAACTGGTTTTCCTGTTCGTGGGGAGCGAAGACCAGCAGGTGATGCGCTTTGAGGCCGGCGAAACCGACATGGTCAACCGTCTAAGTTCCGAGAATTACGGACTGCTGGCGAAAGGCCAGTCGCGCAGCGGCTGGCAACTGGATGACCTCGGCCCAAGTCTCGAGTACAACTTCCTGCTTTTCAACCTCAACGATCTTGATCCGAAAAAGCTCGGCGACATTGCGCAGAAACAGTCGTGGTTTCGCGATCTTAAGTTTCGCCAGGCAGTCTCTGCGGCGATTGATCGCGATTCGATCGTCCGCCTCGTATACGGCGCGCGGGGAACCGCGTTGTGGGGAAACGTGGGTCCGGGAAACAAGCTGTGGCTGAATGCTTCCATTCCTCATCCTGCGCGGTCGCTTCAAACTGCGCGGCAATTGCTCAAGTCCGCTGGGTTCGTTTGGAATGGCTCGGGGCAATTACTCGATTCCGCCGGCAAGCAAGTGGAATTCACGATTGTCACCAGCTCGTCGAACACGCAGCGGATGAAGATGGCAACCCTGGTCCAGGACGATCTCTCCCACCTCGGCATGCAGGTTCACGTGGTGCCGCTGGACTTCCACGCCATGCTCGACCGCGTGTTCCAGAGCTTCAATTACGAAGCTGCGATCATGGGCCTGGGGGGAGGCGATCCCGATCCCAACCCCGAGATGAACGTATGGCTGTCGAACGGCGCGACTCACTTGTGGCATTTCAATGAAGCGCAACCCGCGACCGGGTGGGAAAGCGAGATCGACTCGCTGATGCAGCAGCAGATGGTCACGCTGAATTATCCGAAGCGAAAGCGCTTGTATGACCGGGTTCAGCAGTTGATTTCGGAGAACCTGCCGTTCATCTTTCTTGCCACGCCTGACGTGCTGGTTGGGGCGGACGGCCGGGTCGGCAATTTCCATCCTGCTGTGCTGGAGGATTACACGCTCTGGAATGCCGATCAGCTTTACCTGCGCGCGCCTGAACGGGGTGTCGAAAGAGCTGGCATCCGGTGATTGGCGCTGCCAAATCGGCGCGGGAAGGCGCGGGATCGTGGTGCGATGAGCGCCTGGTTTCCGAGTGTTTGAACGGAAACGAGCAAGCCTGGTCCGCGCTGATCAACAAGTATAAGAATCTGATTTATTCGATCCCGGTCAAGTTGGGGATGTATGAGGAGGCGGCGGACATTTTTCAGGCCGTTTGCCTGGATCTACTCTCCGATCTTCCGCAATTGCGCGAACCGCGCGCCTTGCCGAAGTGGCTGATGCAGGCCTGCTATCACAAATGCCTGCAGCACCGCAGGAAGGCGGGAAAATACGTCTCCGACTCCGCTGCGGAGACCGAGGAGTTGCCCGCCAGCTCTGAGTCTCTGCCTGACAATCTTCTTTGCGACTTGGAAAAGGAGCAGATGGTGCGTGATGCTCTCGCCGAACTGAGCCCGCGCTGCGAGCGCATGGTCCGGATGCTGTTTTACGAGACGCCACCGCGGCCGTATGAGGATGTGGCACGCGAACTCAACCTCGCCACCGGCTCCATTGGATTTATTCGTGGCCGTTGCCTGGAAAAACTGAAAAAACAGCTGGAGAAGATGGGGTTCTAGATGGGTGCCAAGGCTGCGCCGCAGACCGAATGTGATGCCCAGATTCAGCGGCTGCTCGCGGCCAAGGACGAGGACGCGCAGAGGGCGTTAATCAGCGAGAGTCCTTCTTCCGACTGGGCACAGATTGTTACTGCGCTGACAGACCGAGTCCGGGAGGAAGTCCACGTCAATACGGCGCAGGCGCAGCGGCTGGCTGACCTTGCCATCGTTGTCGCGGAAACCATCGCCAGCAAGCTGGCTCTGGCCAAGAGTTATCGGGCAAAAGCCAATTCTCTTTACGCCCAGGACCAGCACGCATCTGCCGTGGAAATGCACACCCGCGCCGCGGCCCTCTTCGAAGAGGACGGCGAGAAGCAGGAACTGGCGCGCACCCTGAGCGGATCCCTTCAGCCGCTCTTACTGCTGGGCCGTTACGACGAAGCCTTGGCTGCGGCCGGCCGTGCCCGGGCCATCTTCTCCGAGCAGGGAAATGCATGGCGGCTGGCGCGGCTGGAAATCAATGTCGGCAACGTCTACCTGCGCCAGGACCGATTCGAAGAAGCGCTCCATCATTACCAGCAAGCCTATCGGGAACTTCTGAATCACGATGACGCCGAAGGGCTGGCTGCCGTATTGAGCAACCTTTCCCTCTGTTACATCAGCCTCAACAATTTTCCTAAAGCGCTGGAGCTTCACCAGAAGGCGCGGCAGCATTGCCGGGAAAAAGGCATGCCGATCCTGGTCGCCTACGCCGACTACAACATTGCATATCTCTACTTCCTTCGCGGCGAATACGGGCGATCGATTCGAATGCTGCGCGAAGCTGCGGCCGGCGCAAAGCGCGCCCAAGATGCCTACCAACTGGCGCTTTGCGACCTCGACCTTGCGGAAATTTATTTGGAAGTGAATTTGACGGATGAGGCGGTCGAGTTGGCGCACGCCGCCCACCACGGCTTTCAAGAGCTGAAATTCGGCTATGAGGCGGCGAAAGCGCTGGCCTTCGCCGCGATTGGCAGGAGCCGTGGGGGCCAGGCGTTCGAGGGTGTGCAGCTGTTCCGCGAAGCCAAAGAAATGTTCCTGCGCGACAAGAACCAGGTCTGGCCCTCGCTGATTGATCTTTACGAAGCCCTGGTTCTATTTAACGAAGGCAGGCTGTTTGAAGCCCGCCGCCTGTGCACCGCGGCTCGCGAGTTCTTCGCAGCTTCGCGGATGCCGCGCAAAGCCGTGCTTTCCGAACTGCTGCTGGCGAGGATCGGGTTGCGCCTCAACGAAGCCGTATCCGCTCGGGAGCACTGCAATGGTGCGCTGGAAGAGCTGGCGCGGGTGGAATCTCCCGGGTTGCGTTACCAGGCGGAGTTTCTGCTGGGCGAGATTGCCCGCGCTGAAAAGGACGATGAAGCAGCCTACGACGCCTACTCGCGCGCTCGCGGCGCGCTGGAGGCGCTGCGCGGGAACCTTCGCGGGGAAGAGCTGAAGATCGCGTTCTTCGACAACAAACTCGAACTGTACGAACATCTGGTTGACCTTTGCCTGCGCCGCGCGAACGGCTTGGAAGAAGCCTTTGGCTACGTCGAGCAGGCCAAGTCACGCAGCCTGATGGATCTGCTGGTTCAGCCAATCTCCGTGGTCGAAAACGACGATGGCCAGAGCGAGCTAGTGCGGTCGATTCGCAACCTGCGCGAGGAACTGAACTGGTACTACAACCTCATCGAGCGCGAGCAACTCCGTCCTGAGGAGCGATCGCAAGGGCGCATCCAGGACCTCGAAACCCAGGCCAGGACCCGGGAAACCGCGTTGCTGCGCGCTTTGCAGGAAGCCTCCATGGCGGAAGTGAATCAGGCGGGATTGCAGGTTCCCACCTATCTTCCGCTGGAGGAAATCCGCGCGAGCCTTGCCCCCGATACGGCATTGATCGAGTATTTCTGCGTTCAGGACCGCATCCTGGTCTGCGCCCTTAGCCGTGATGATCTGCAGATCACGGCCGTAACGCTGCAGTCCCGCGTTCAGAAGCTGGCGCAGCTCCTGCAATTTCAGCTTTCGAAATTTCGTCTGGATCCGCAATATGTTGCGACCTTCCGGGAATCATTGCTGCAGTCGACTCAGGCGCACCTGAAGAGTCTTTATCAGGAGCTGCTTGCTCCCATACGTCACCTACTCGATAAGAAACATGTCGTCTTTGTTCCTCATGGCGTATTGCATTACGTCCCCCTGCATGCGCTGCATGACGGGGACTCGTATCTGATCGACAACTACGCCATCTCTTATGCTCCCAGCGCCAGCATTTATTCGCTCTGCCGCAAAGCAACCGAGAGGACTGATGGCGAGGCGCTCATCTTTGGCATCGCCGATGCCCAGGCGCCTTCCATCCTGGAGGAAGTCAAGGCTTTAAGCGGTATGCTCCCCAATTCCCGACTTTTCGTCGGAGACGACGCCACGGAGGCGGCATTACGGCAGAACGCGCCGAACAGCCGCACGATTCACATCGCAACCCATGGATATTTTCGGCAAGACAATCCCATGTTTTCTTCCATCCGCTTGGGCGGTTCCTACCTGAGTTTGTATGACCTTTACCGATTGAAGCTGCCGGCGGACCTGGTGGTGTTAAGCGGGTGCGCCACAGGCCTGAACGTAATCAAGCCTGGTGACGAACAGATCGGACTGGTCCGGGGACTGCTTCAGGCCGGAGCTCAGTCGCTGGTTCTCAGCCTCTGGGACGTGCACGATGCCAGTACCAGGGAATTCATGGTGGCTTTTTATACGCATCTCCAGCGGGGCGTGCCCAAGCCCCTGGCGATGCAAGCGGCTATGGTCGAACTCAGGGAACGCTATCCGCACCCCTACTACTGGGCTCCTTTCCTCTTGATAGGAAAGGGGTAATCGGTCGGCGAGGATTTTTTTTAGCGGCCTATATTTTATTGGCATTTAACGTCCCTTTTTATCCAGAAAGTGAAAGTCCCCCCGGCTGGTCGGCCGAGTATGAAACCGGCCGCTGAAAAAATCCCCCAAAACATTGAGGTCGCGAATGGAACATTTTTCGGAGCAGGTTTTTGCTGATTTTGTGCGCGGAGTAGCCCGGACCCCGGACTTGCAGTCCCATCTGGCGAACCACTGCCGGCCGTGCACGAATGCGTTCAACGTGTGGAATCAACTGCAGGCAATCGCCGCGTGTGAGAGCAACTACATTCCGCCCAGCGAAACGGTGCGCCGGGTGAAATTGGAATTTCAGGCACGGCACGAAGAAGGAAGCGCGGCGAACCTGGTCTTCGATTCGTTGTTAGCCCCCGCTTTAGCTGGCGTGCGCGCCGCCGCCGCGGCGGCGGCGCGGCAGATGGTCTATGAGGCGAAAGGGCTGACCGTCGATTTGCGCTTTGACCGCACGCCACGCTCAAGAGTGATTTCCCTGATCGGGCAGGTGCTCGATCAGAAGGTTCCACGCGCCCCGCTGTCCAATGTGTCGGTAATGTTGTGGACGGAAAAAGGGCTGGTCGTGGCCGAGACCCGGACCAACGGCTTCGGGGAATTTCACATGGATTTTGAGGGCCAGAACCGCCTGCGGCTTTCGATTGAGGTACCCAACGCGACCCTGATCCGGATCCCGCTGGCGAATCTGCTGCCAACCGAAGAAGAAGATGAGATTACGGGAGGAACCAAAGGCGGTTACTGCTGAGATATTACAGCTGTAATTAGCGCAAGTACGGGCTTCAACTTACACTTTCGGAACTGTCCCAAGTGGGGAGACGTGAGATGAACAAGAGATTTGACAGCAGGAAAAAGTTTGGCCGGCCCGGAATCGCAATCTGCCTGGTGCTGGTAGTGGCTTCATGGTGCGCGCCTTCGGCGCAGGCTCAAACCCGCCTCATTGTGCGCGACTCGCTGGGCCTTTCGGGGATCAATCTCACCTGTGCACTGTTGGGCTGCAAAGTCAATACCAGCCTGGGAGATCCGCAGGGGCAGTTGTTCCTGGTCACATTTCCATCGATCCTCAACCCCGTGACCTGCCTTTTGAAACTGAACCTGCAATTGGGCATTGTTGATGTCGAACTGGACCAGAAAGTAAAGACGCTCGACGCCTACGCGGGACCCGCGCCGTCATACTTGAGCGATGAAACCTCGGCCAGTTATTACGGCACCACGGTCTGGCACGGTTATCTGGCACAGCCCGCTAACACGCTGACTCGCGCGACTTACACACAGTCAGCATTCCACGCAACTGGAGCGGGAGTTACTGTCGCTGTTATTGATACCGGCGTGGATCCCACCAATCCGGTGCTGAAGAACCTGCTGGTTTCCGGTTATGACTTCACCCGTAACGCGAATGGTGGATCGGAAGATTCCGACGTCAGCGCCTCGCCGGACCTCAGTGGAGCGCAGGCGGCGGAAGTTAACCAGCGCACGGTCGCGGTGCTCGATCAGCGTACCGTGGCGGTGCTCGACGGATCCGGATATTCGGCGTTCGGACATGGAACTATGACCGCCGGCATCGTGCACCTGGTCGCGCCACAGGCCAAAATCATGCCGCTCAAGGCGTTCAATGCCAATGGGAGCGGCTACGACTCCGATGTTCTGCGGGCCATCTATTACGCCGTGAAGAATGGCGCGAAAGTGCTGAGCATGAGCTTCGACTACACGAGTTACTCGCCGGAGCTCGCCAACGCCATCAAGTACGCAAACAGCCATGGGGTGGTCTCGGTCGCATCCGCCGGCAACGATGGCGAACAAATCGCCGTCTACCCGGGCAGCCTGCCCGGAGTCGTGGATGTGGCTTCCACTTCCAACTCGGATATTCAGTCGACCTTTACCAATTACGGCGCGCCTCCGGTTTGGCTGGCGGCGCCCGGCGAAGGCGTGATGACCACTTACCCCTGGGGAACGTGGGCAGCAGGCTGGGGGACTTCCTTCAGCGCGCCTCTTGTGAGCGGCACCGCCGCCCTGATGCTCGGCACCAACGGCGGCTGCACAGCCTCCAAGGTCGCATCGGGCCTGGCGCATGCCGAGTCCATCTCCGACCCGCAACTGGGATATGGACGCCTGGACACTTACCTTGCCGTTCAGTCGTGCCACTGATCGAGCGAGGAACCGTGAAGAGCGCAGCCATGGCGGAAGGGAGTGATCGTGCGATGAACGATTCCGCATGGCTGCGTCTTCGCGTCAAAGAACTCGAAGAGCAGCACGTCGTATTTCGAAACTCGCTGATTTGCGCCTTCAATCAACTGCTCGATCTGAAGGACATCAGCACCGGCGTGCACAGTACCCGGTTAGCGGAATGGGCGATCCGAGTCGCGCGCAAGCTTCATATTCCCGAGGAACATCTCTATCAGGTGGAAGTGGCCGCGCTGCTGCACGACATAGGCAAGATCGGCGTGCCCGATGCCATTCTGAAAAAACAGGCTGCGCTTACCCCGGAAGAGCGCGCGATCATTAACCGGCATCCCGAGTACAGTTGGTCCATTCTGCGTCTCTTTCCTGGCCTGGAAGACGCCAGCCTGTACGCGCTTCATCATCACGAAAATTTCGACGGTACTGGCTACCCGGCGAGGCTCCAGGGCCACGACATCCCGGTCGTGTCGCGAATTGTCTCGGTCATCGACGCCTACGATGCCATGGTATCGAATCGCTGCTATCGCAAAGGCCTGCCGCACGAGGAAGCGATTCGCCGCTTGCTGGAGAGTTCGGGCACACAATTCGATCTGGAAGTGGTCCAGACCTTCATTCCTATCGCCGAAGAAGACGCAGCCGCAGTATTTGCGGCGGCGGGCACCAGCCCGCAAGCTGCGCTTTGAGCCGCGCCGGTTTTTACAAATACCTTCTCTCATGGGCGCTAGACCAGTGACTCTCCTGGCCAGCCGCCCGTGTAAGAGTGCGCATCACCGCCCGTACCGGCCCATCAGTTCGGCGTGCGCCAGGACGTGTCCCTTCATCGCACGCTCCAATTCAGCCCTGGTAGCCCCCGGTTTTAGATCCAGGTTCGTGCTCAGCGCGTAAAGGCGAAAGAAATAACGATGCGGTTTCCCCGGAGGCGGGCACGGGCCGCCGTAGCCGATTCGCTTGAAGTCGTTTCTGCCCTGGCGGGATCCGTCGCTGAGGCTGTCAGTCTTGGCTACACCCTCAGGCAAAGCCTGCCCGGGCGGGATGTTCCAGATAATCCAGTGGGTCCAGGTGCCGACGGGTGCGTCGGGATCATCCGCAATCAGCGCGAACGACTTCGTCCCTTGTGGAGCATCGGCCCAGCTCAAGGCAGGCGAAGTATCCGCCGCATCGCAGGTGTACTGTTTCGGGATCGTTCCTCCTTCTGAAAACGATGTGCTCTTGATGGTGAATGACATGGCATGACCTCCTTGCGGCCACAAACTCCCGGTGGCGATTAAAACCAGCAGGATGATAGCGAGCGCTATGCTTTTGTTGGTCATGACAGCCTCTCCATCTCGGCGGTCCGCGGACAGAATGTTATGCGCGGTTTTCGCGCGGGAATGCCGGCGCGCAGACGCTGCTTGGCGCCGTCCGGCTGCAGAATTCAACCCATCGTTCATAAGCTCAGTCAACAAACAAAGGCCGCAGCTTCAGGGCTGCGGCCGAAACATAGGGACCATTAATCAAAGGGACTAGCGGCGGCGGCCGCCTTTCTTCTTGGCAGACTTTTTGCCTGCCTTTTTCTTCGCGGATTTTTTCTTGGCGGCCTTCCTGGGGGCCTTCTTTTTCGCTGCTTTCTTGGCAGGCTTCTTCTTAGCCGCCTTCTTGCCCGCCTTTTTCTTGGCGGGAGCCTTACGCGCCGGTCTGGAGGCGCCGCCTCCCCCTCCTCCGCCCATTGCAGGGGGAGCGGAGACCGGTTCGGGCTCAGGTTCGGGCTCAGACTCGCCGACCGCGGGAACTTCGGCTTCTTCTTCCTCTTCTTCTTCCTCTTCGTAATCTTCGTCGAGCGCGTCGCCGTAAGCGCCGGAATCACCGAATTCGTCGGCTTCGTCGTCACGCAGGTAGAGGGTCTCTTCGAACATCATTCTGTCCTCCTCGTTTCCCGACGCCGCGGCGCCGGATGCATTTAGGGGCTCTCGTTGTGCCGATTCCGGCGTGAGCGCCCGCCGTGCGAGAAAAATTTAAAAAGACAAAACTTGCGACGGCGCCGGATTATAACGGTTGACACAGCTTCGTAGCAAACAATTTCGCGTGCAGCGGAATTTTTATTTGTGGTGTGGAGAGAACTTCACCAAGAGAGAAATTTATTGCGCGGGAATCAGCAACACCATGCCGGGCCGCAGCGTGGCAACATGTGCGTTGCTTTGCTTGATGGCCTGCACGCTGGTCTTGTAGTTGGATGCGATGGAGTAAAGCGTCTCGCCGCGTTTCACCGTGTGGCGAATGCGACCATCGCTTTTGGCTTCTACTAAGTGATTAGTCTTCTTTGACTTAGAGGCGACCGAGGTTTCGCGCGAAACGGCCGCGGGACTGACCGGCAGATGAACATACAGGACGCGCCGCCCTGCAAGAGAGTCGCCTTTCAAGCGGTTCCAGCGGCGAATCGTGGTTGCAGGAATGCCCAGGTTGTCGGACACGCGCTGCAGCGTGTCACCTTTTCTCACGCGATAAATCGTGAGGCGCTTCGCATAAGTTTGCGCATCGCCGTGCTTGCTGGGTGTGACCGGAATCACCAGCTTCGCCCCGGCTTCGACGCTGGCATCGGTATCGAGTTGGTTGGCATCCGCGATCGCGTGCACGGTGGTGTGGAACGAGCGCGCCACTGACATCAGCGTTTCTCCCGGGGCAAATTTGTGGTATCGCCAGGAGACGCGCATCTCGCTCGGAATCGAAGCGATGGCCGCTTCGTACTTTTCTGCTGTGCCCGGCGGCAGGTGCAGCTCGAAGCGGCCCTTGGGCGTGACGGTTCGCAGCAGGCTCGGGTTCAGGTCGAGCAATTGGTCCAGGGTCGAATCGACGCAATCGGCAACCAGCTTCAGGTTCACCGGGTAATTGATTTTCACGGTGTCGTAGGACATCGCGGGATCGGACACGACTCCGCCGAGTCCATATTGGTCCGGATTCTTCGCCATGATGGTCACAGCGAGAATGATGGGGACGTAGTTGCGCGTCTCTCGCGGAAGCACATTGCGCTCATAGAGCTGCCAGAAATCCGCATACCCGGTGCGCTTAACCGCGCTCTGCACCGTCCCCGGGCCCGAGTTGTAGGCGGCCATGGCCAGGTACCAGTCGCCAAACTGGTTGTAGAGATCTTTCAAGTGCCGGGCCGCCGCGCGTGTGGATTTTTCCGGGTCCTGGCGCTCATCGACCCAGAAATCCCGGTGCAGATCGTAGGCGCGAGCGCGGCTTCCCATAAATTGCCAAATTCCCCGGGCCCCCACTCGCGATACCGCGTAGGGATGGAAGCCCGACTCCGCCTGCGCCAGATAGATCAGGTCTCCAGGAACACCTTCTTCCTTCAGAATGCGCTCGATCATCTTGCGATAGCGACCGCTGCGCTCGAGTCCGCGCTCGAGAACTCCGCGTCCGCGATTCGAGAAATAGTTGATGTAGCCGGCCACCTGGTCGGTCATCATCAGGGGCAGGTCTGAGTGAGTGGCCTTGATTTCCGCCGCCGCTTTGGCCTTCAGGTTGGGATCGACCGGATAATTATTGACCTCATTGGCCTCGTCGATGGGCGCGGGTTCGGACTTTTCTTCGGACTGTCCTTCCGCCTGAGTTTCCGTATCGAGCTTGTTGAGCGCTTGCACAACGCGGTCGAGCTCGCGCTGAAAACGCTGGTCGGAATGCAGCCCGGCTGGGCTTGCTTGCAACTGGTTGAACGCGGCGTCAAAGTGCTGCTTGGCGGCGTCATTATGGGCGGCTGACAATTCGGCGTTTCCCGCCTGATACTCTTTCTCCGCAGCAGCCACCAGATCAGCGACTGGATCCGCCTTCGCGGCGGAGGCTTTTGCCTCACCTTGCGATGGCAGCACGACGGTAGACTTCGCGGCAGCTGGGCTCCCCGTGTCCATGGCTTCGTGGTGCGCAGCCTTGGTTGCTGCCGAAGGCGCTGTTTCTTGCCGCGGCTGGGCCGGCGGCGTTGCCGCCTGATAGGACTTCAAGGACGCGGAGGGCTTCTTTGCCGATTGACATGCAACCCCGGCCAACAGGGCAAGAAGCGCCAAAATTAGGGAGCAAGAACCCTTGATCTTCATCGTCCTCTATAACTTACGATCTCTTTCTCCCAGGGGATAGAAGATCGTACTCCCCTGAACTTTTGATGGTCAACGCCAAACCGGCTTTGCCCAGGTTACTTAAGGAACGGTCACGAATTGCGCCCGTCGCTTAGCGCGGGAACTTGGTCCTTCGGAGGTTTGGACGGCCGATGCCGGCATTGGTCAGCCGGAGCACTGCTGTCCGTTATTTTACTGACGGGACGGGCTGCGAAAACCTGAAAAATCAGGTTCCAGATGGAAATTCGGTGGGCCAAATGCAGCTGCGAGGTGCCCGATACTCAGGCGCAGCGATTCAAGCCCTCCTCAAGCGCATTGCCGTGCATCGAAAAGAGTTCGAATGATGAAGGGAGGCACTTATGCCCGAAGCCACTATCGATAATCGATGCGCGAACCCACAATGTACCTGTCCGGTTTCGGCAGGAGAAAAGTATTGCAGCCAGGCGTGTTCGGATGCGTCCGAGGGCAGCGGCCGGAATGACCGCTGCGCTTGTCCGCATCCACAGTGCTCCAGCGCGATGGCTGCGTGACAAAGCAGTCGGCATTCAGCGGCCGGCATCAGAGCTTCAGCTTCCCAGGGCTTCCCCCGCAATGGCGCCCGGCTTGTATTCTCCGCGGATGCATGCAAGCAAAGTGCTAGAGGCGGAACGCTGGTGCTGACTGCTGAATTCTCCATGGAGCCTCTAAATTCGCAAGCTAACACCTGACCCATGCCTGGCGAACTCGACACCCTATCTCCGTCTCAGCAAGACTGTCATTCACCTAATCGGAGAAGCATGGATTCTCCCGGCCGCAACGGCAATCGAAGAACTCAGATTCTCGTGCTGCTGGTCATTGTGACCAATGTCCTGGGAAATGTCTGCCTGAGCCACGGCATGCATGAGGTGGGGCGGATCGTCTCCGCGTCGCCGCTCGACTACCTCCGCGCTTTCGCTAATCCCTGGAACATTCTAGGAATTTGTGTGCTGGCGATCTGGATGCTCTCCGACCTGGCGCTCTTGAGCCGGGCCGACCTGAGCTTCGTCCTTCCCGTCACCGCCAGCGCCTACGTGCTGGTCGCCATACTCGGACACTTCCTTCTCCACGACCACATTTCCTGGGAGCGCTGGACGGGAATTGTCCTGATCACGGTGGGGGTGATTCTCGCCGAAGAGACCCCAGCCCGAACCACCACCGGGCCTCCGGAGCACCTGCTATGAAATGGGCCCTGGTGGGAATCATCGCCATCTGCAACACCCTGGGGGACGTGTTGAACACCGCCGGCATGAAGCGCCAGGGGGAAGTGGAGGACCTGAGCCCCTGGAGTCTCCTCAACATGGTCAAAAAAATCTTCCGGAACTACCTGGTATTGGCGGGATTTGGAGCGCTGGCGGTATCGTTCTTCGCGTTGCTCTCACTGCTTTCCATCACCACCGTCAGCTTCGCGGTTCCGGCCACCGCGCTCAGCTATCTTCTCGAAACCCTGCTGGCAAAGTACATCCTCGGAGAAGACGTACGCTGGAGGCGATGGGCGGCGGCTACGCTGGTTGCCTGCGGCGTGGTACTGCTGTCGTTCTAGTGTGGCCGCGGCTCTCCAGAGCCGCGCCTGTAAGGCTCCCATAACCCAATCAACGAAGTAGCTGGCGGTCTGGAGACCCGGGCTACACTCCTACCATTTGATCTTCATGCCGAACTGAAACTGCCGTGGATCGTATGCCGCCGTCGCTTGCCCCGCGTTGCTGAACAACGGGCTGACCGCCGCCACGTTGTAGCGGTTGGCGATGTTGAACATGTCGGCAATCAGTTCGAGGTGAGCCCGTTCGCCGATCGGTATGTTTTTCGACACCCGCAGGTCGTTGAAAACGGTCCACGGTGTCAGCCCAGTGTTGCGGCCAAGATTGCCGTCCAAGGAGGCGAGCGTACCGTTGAAGTTTGCAATGCAGGGTTCCTGGAACACTCCCGTGGGCGAAAACTTCGATTTCACCGGGAGATTGCCGAGGGCCGTGCAACCCGGGTTCTCAAAGGTATTGGGCCGCCCGGTGAGCGAAGACAGTTGCAGGTTGTCGCCATTGCCGGTGATGATGTTGAACGGCCGTCCGGAGCCAAATTCAATCAACGGCGCGAACGTCCAATCGCTCATCAGCTTGCCGATAAACCCGTCGCCAGCCAATTTGCCGGTCTCATAAACTCCGCTGAACACGAACCGGTGCCGCTGATCGAACAGCGAAGTCGAACGGTCGCGGGAGGGGAAATAACTGTCCTGCGGCGTCAGCGTGGATTGCAGGTCGGTGGAATCGTCAATCGAATGCGACCAGGTGTACGACGCCAGCAACTGATAGTGATTGCCTTTGCGGCGCAGGTTGGTGCTGAAGCCGTGATAGATCGAGCTGCCGTTCGAGAAGTTCGCATCCATGTCGCCGAAAGGCACGCAATTGCTGAACGTAGCAGGATCGCAATTCACATTGAACCCCTGCCCTTTCAAACCCTGGAGGACTTGTTGCGCATAACCGACACAAGCTGCGCCTCCCGGGCCCCCTCCGGCAAGCATGGCGCCCGCAATGGATGGATTCAGTCCCGATGGGCGGAAGAAATTCATGAGAGACGCGTCGACCGCAACCGGCGTTCCGGTGTTGGTGAACGTGCAACCGACGGTGAATGGGCTGGAAGGCGGGGTTATGCCGTTGGCCGCATCGTAAGCGTAGGCCGCGAGGAAGTTCTGAACCATCAGGTCGCCGCGGACGGTGTTCGCGTTAATGGGCCGGTTCAGGTGGCGGCCACCGTTGAAGTTATACGCCAGGCTCAGGGAGTAACCGTGGCCCAGATCGCGCTCGACACTCAGGTTCGCCTGTTGCGCGTAGGCGTAGACAAAATTCTTCGCTTGCGGATACCCGAAAGGCTGAAATCCCAGGGGTAAAAAGGTAGCGGGGTTGAGGTATCTCTGCCCCAGGAAGATGGAGGACGAGCTTACGCCGCAACTGGTATCGCCGGCAGCGCAGGAAAAGCGCTGCTGATCTGGCGAGAAATTCAGGGCCGCCAGGACGCCGGGTGCTTGCGGACCAAACGTGGGCGAGCACTGCGAGGCTGGGGAACCGGAAGCGGACGGCAGCAAACCCTGGAAAATCGGAATGGCGTTCAGATTGCCCGGATCGCCGGGACCGTTTTGGCAAATTCCAGTTCCCGCAAACGCCAGTTGGCCGCTGGTCGATCCGTCAGACGCGTCACCCAGAAAATACAGGCCGAGCAGCGGGTGGTCGTAGAACAATCCATACGAGCCGCGAATGACGGTCTTGCCGCTCCCGCTCGGATCCCACGCAATACCGATGCGCGGCTGAAGGTTGTTTTTGTCCGTCTGAATCCCCTTTTGCAGTCCCAGATACTGGTACCCAAAGGCTGCCAGCCCAGTGGGAGCTTTGAACTTCGGCGGAACCTCCACGTCGTAACGCACGCCGTAGTTGAGGGTCAGGTTCGAGCGCGCCCGCCAGGAATCCTGCCAATAGACGCCGATGGGAGTGTTGGTGAAGTGATCTTGCGGGCTCCCGAGACCCTGAATGTAGTCTCCCGGAAGTCCAGCGCCGTAAGCCTGCACCGCTGACAAATTCGGGAACGACGGTACGGAACCGGGGCAAGACGGCACGGTATTAGCGTTGCACGCGAAGCCGAGGTTTGCGGCGGAAAAGGTGCCGAAGTCATATACCCCACCGTAGTTGACGGTGAAAATCGCGCTCAGCGGGATGTAATTGATATCCGCGCCCAACTTCGTGCTGTGGCGACCAATTGCCCAGGAGAAGTTTTCATTGAACTGATAGCGGGTCTCGGTGCGCTGAATGTACGAGTAAGGCTCGCGCCCGAAATAGGCGAATCCGGGGATGTTGACTGCGGGATCGGATCCGCCTGGAATCGCAGTGTTGTAGAAATACTGCAAACCACGCCGCGCGTATTGGAAACGAAAATCGTTGACCTTGTTATTTCCGATCGTCCATGTGTCCTGGACCACCCCCGCAACGTCGCGGTAAGTTTGCTGCGAGGTTCGCGAGTAGGCATTTTGTCCAAACGGTTGGTCTTGACCGCTGACTTCGATGCCGTTCACGGTGCTGGGGCTCACGTTCACCCGCATGGTAATGCGGTCCGTGGAACTTAGATTGTGATCCAGCCGGAGTGAGTAGAGGCTTGTGCCTTCGAACACCGGGAAATTCCCTCTCTGGGAGGCGAGGGTCTGAAAAGAGCCCGGAACCGGAGCACAAGGACCTAAGGACGGGTTGCAGGTGGAGGGGAATGCCGTCAAGCCTCCCAACCCGCTTGGCCAATTCCCGTTAATCGCCTGGCCGGATGACGCCCCCGCCAGGGCGGCGTATTTCCCCACTTCCTGACCAAACCCGAACGGATCAGCCTGCTCCTGCGCGAGCACGGCTGGATCCGTCAAAAAGCCAACCTGATCCGGCGTGAGCTGCAGCGTGCCAAACGGCATGCCCACCAGAGTGGTGTCAAAGGGCACCAGCCCGAAATTGTTTGCGCCGATCGAGGAGAACCCGGTCTCGTGCCGCCGGGTTACTTCATACGAGAAGAAGTAAAACGTCTTGTCCTTCTTCAGCGCGCCGCCAAACGCGGCTCCTGCCTGCACGCGGGTATAGGCCGGGTTGCGAACCGTGCTGAAGGGATTGACGGCTTGGAAATCCCGATTGCGGAGATAGCCAAACACATCGCCATGGAAATCGTTGCCGCCCGAGCGGGTGACGATGTTGACCACTCCGCCGGCCGCCCGGCCATACTCGGCCGCGTAGCTGTTGGTGATGATCTGGAACTCCTGCACCGCTTCCTGCGAAACCGTGGAGCGCACCCCGTTCACGGAATTGTCCGTGGCGTCCGCGCCATCCACATTGACCAGGTTGGAGCGGGCGCGCTGGCCGCTCATATTCAAGCCCGAAGTTGGGGCCGCGCCGGTGTTGGGGGCGTTGTCGCGCACGACTTGCGAATCGGTCAGGGTGAAATTGATGTAGTTCCGGCCGTTGATGGGCAAGTTATCGATGTTTCGCTCGTTCACGGTGTCGGTGGTTGAGGTCTGGGTGGTCTCGATCAGTTCCGCCGCCGCGTTCACCTCCACCGTTTCGGCGCTTCCCGCGATGCTGAGCGTGACAGGCAACTCGGCCGACCCGCCGACGGTTACCGCGATATCCGGGGCCGTCGCGGTGCCAAACCCCTGCGCTTTGACGGTAACCGTGTAGGTCGCCGGCGGCAGCGACTGAAAGGTGTACTCCCCAAGGCCATTGCCGGAAGCTTCGCGTTCGATGCCTTTGGCCTGATCACGCGCCATGACGGACGCGCCAGCCACCGGGCTTCCTTGCGGGTCTTTGACGATGACGCGCAGGCCACCACTGGCTACCCCCTGTCCGTAAAGTGTGGTAGCGCCAAGTATGACCGCAAGTAGCAGGCTCCAAACGATTCTCGGGATTCGCATAGTTAGCTTCTCCGCGCGCGAATTCCGGCCATGGCATCCTGGCCACGCCGGTTTGGGTGAAGCGACGGACTATATCGGAAGCGAAGGTGGGCTGGTTTTACATCACTTTATAGTGGGAAAGCAAGCAAGAACGTTAGCGGTGTGCCGCTGTCGCAAAGGCCCCTGATTCGGGTCACGCGCGCTCTACGCCGGACTTTACGCCTTCGGCGGTTCGTATGGCCCAGGCCATGCGCGGGGTGTTATGGGCGATCCCAAATCGGCCGGCGCCATCCAGCAAAATGATGCCGCCGTGGCCATCGACCCGGTCCTTGAGATAATTCATGGCTTCCGCCGCCACCCACTGCGGCAGATTACCCGCCGCGACCCGGTCAGCGGCCCACTTGGCCAGCACCAGTTTCATGATCGGCTCGCCCCATCCGGTGGTTGATACCGCCGCGCTCTGGTTGTCCGCATAGCAACCGCAGCCGATCAGCGATGAATCGCCCAGCCGCCCGGGAGCCTTGTTCAAGGTTCCGCCGGTTGACGTGGCTGCGGCAATGTTGCCCGCGAAGTCGAGCGCCACCGCCCCTACGGTATCGTGCGAGATCGTGTGCGCCGCGAACAGATCCTGTTTCTGGGATTCGTGCGTCGCCTGCAACGCGCGCAGCCGCTTGACCTCGCGTGGGATGACAAGGTCTTCGTTCTTGCAAAGCGGGATTCCGTGTTCCTGCGCGAAGCGCTCGGCGCCCTCCGCCACAAAGTACACGTGAGGGCTCTCGCTCAGCACCTTTCGAGCGGCGCGAATGGGATTGGCAATGTGCTCGACGCATCCAACGCCCCCCGCGCGCAAGGTGGCGCCATCCATGATCAGAGCATCGAGCTGAACCTTGCCGTCGCGGTTGAGAAAACTGCCTCGCCCCGCATCGAAGGCTTCATCATCTTCCATGACCACCACGGCGGCCTCAACCGCATCAAGCGCGGACCCGTTCTTTTCGAACACCGACCACCCAGCCGTAATCGCCTTGCGCATGCCATTGAGGTGCGCTTCGACCAGCTCGTCAGGAATCGCCCACGCGCCGCCGTGGATCACGAGGACAGGATTGTGAGTCAGGGAAGCCTCCGAAGACTCGCCAGTGTAGCATCAGCGAGCTTTGTCGATTCGCCGAACCCGGGCGCCCCGCTTGAACGAAGACGGACCTTGCGACCCCTGCCATCCGCCGCGCGCTGAACGTTTTTGGATAAGGTGAGCTGCTTGATTCTTCTGGCTAATGCCGGCTCGCTTCAGACATTTCACGCTTACGATGTTTAGCTTTCCTCTCGATCCGGTTGGATCTGGCAAACATCAGAGACACTGAGGTTCACTTGTCCGGGTACTTCACCACCATGTACACCAGTTCAGTTCCGGTGATCTTCTTCACCCAGTGTGGCACTCCCGCGGGTACCCGGATGAAGTCGCCCTTGGCGATCTGCCGTTCTTCTCCGCCTTGAATTCCCGATCCGCGAATCTCGCCGGGGTCAGTCTGAACGCCGGCAACGACCTTTCCTCCGGTCACAAAGGTGCAGCCTCCATCGATGACGTACCAGACGTCGCCCTGGGCTTGATGGACTTCGGCTTTGCCGGGCTTGGTGCGGCGAAGCAAAATGCCGGCGTGATCGGGCGTGCGCTCGATCAAGTCGATCTCCGATTCGCCCATCTCGTTGGCGGGTGCGGAGTGGATACTGCTTTCGATCTCCTTGGCGGGGATAAATACCACCTTGCCATTTGGTTGCGCGCCCACTGGCACGAGCGCGCCCGCGAGTAGGAACATCAGGGGTAGCTTGCGCATAACACCGGCCCTCCGATCTGAGCACCGAGAGTTTACCAGCAAGGTTAGGGGCGACTGGGCCAGGGCGACGCGGACGCGTCAACCTCCCAGCTATTCACGGGCGAATGAGAAGATGCAAGCCAAGGCCCGACCGCACAAGTTGGGAGCGGCGACGGCGAGAAATTCGTAAGTTCATTTAAGAACCCCAGCAGAATCAAGCCCGGTTGCGAAGTGATGCCGCTACCACTGCCCGCTCCCCAATCCCCGGCACCGTCCTCCCTACTACTGGCGCGATCTGGCGCACCTGCGACATCAGTTCATCGAACTGGTCGGGATAGAGAGACTGCATGCCGTCGGACAAAGCTTTGTCCGGGTCGCAGTGGACTTCGATGATCAGCCCGTCGGCGCCCACCGCTACCGCCGCGCGCGACAGCGGCGTGACCTTATTGCGCTTGCCAGTGCCGTGGCTGGGATCGACGATGATGGGTAAATGGCTCAGGCGCTGCACGGCCGGAATCAGGCTCAGGTCAAGCGTGTTGCGGGTATGGTCGGCGAAGGTTCGCACCCCGCGCTCGCACAGGATCACCTGGTAATTACCCTCGCTCATCACGTACTCGGCGGCCATCAGGAATTCTTCCAGCGTGGCCGACATGCCCCGCTTGAGCAGCACCGGCTTGCGCGTGCGACCCGCCTTCTTGAGCAGCGAAAAATTCTGCATGTTGCGCGCGCCGATCTGGATCACATCCGCGTATTCCTCAACCAACTCCAGCGACTCGTTATCAATGGCCTCGGTCACAATCTTCAGACCGAAGTGCTCGCGGATCTCCGCCATGATCTTCAGCGCTTCTTCGCCAAGGCCTTGAAAGGAGTACGGCGAGGTGCGCGGCTTGTAGGCTCCCCCGCGAAAGAACTGGGCGCCGGCGCGTTGCACACGGTCAGCGATGGCAAAGGCCTGCTCGCGGCTCTCGATCGCGCACGGCCCAGCCACGACGGCCAACCCCGACCCGCCGAAAGTTGCGTCGGTACCGGGGAAAGAAACGACCGTGTTGTCCTCCTTCATGTCGCGGCTGACCAGCTTGTAGGGCTTCGTAACCCGAATGACTTCCTGCACGCCGGGCATCTCCTCGAGCGTGCCGGGCTCGACTTCGCCCTTGTTGCCCGTAATGCCAATCGCGGTGCGCTCCGCGCCAGGGATGGAGTGGGCGCGGTATCCCAAAGCTTCGATTTTGTCGCAGACGCGGCGAATGTCCTCCACCGTAGCGTGCGCCTGCATGACCACCAGCATGTGCTCACCTCAGACCCTAAAGTTTATCCCATCCCTGGGCCAAACCCAATGCCGCTGAGCGCCTGGGCGGCATGAACCAGGCCTTGCCAGCAACGTCTCCACGGCGCTTATATTTGTCCTGTGCCGCGTTCGATTGCCGCTGAGCAGGACATTCTCAAATCCCCGCCTCCGAAGAAGCCGCCCAAGCTGACCTCGCGGCGAATTGGAATTCACACTTCCTCCGCCGGCGGCGTGGAAAACGCCGCCGAACGCGCCTACCGCCTGGGCTGCAACACTTTTCAGATCTTCTCCTCGAGCCCGCGCCAGTGGAAGCCGTACGAACTCGCCCGGCCTCAATGCGAGCAGATGAACCGCCTGCGCGACAAATATGACCTCAAGCCGCTGGTGATTCACGCCAATTACCTGGTGAACCTGGCAAGCACAACCGAGGCCTTCCTCAAGAAGTCCATCGCGGCATTTCGCGGCGAAATCGAACGCGCGCTTGCACTCTGCGCGGAGTACCTGGTCTTGCATCCGGGATCGTTTCGCGGAGCGGATCGCGAAAAAGGCCTTCTGCAAACCGCGGCAGCCATCGCCGTGGAGAGCCGCGGGGTAGACTTCGAAAAAGGCGGATTGACCATTCTGATCGAGAACACCGCCGGGGCGGAGTTCTCGCTCGGCAGCAGCTTCGAGCAGGTGGCTGAGGTCATCGATCATCTTCGTCATCACGTTCCCGTGGCTGCCTGCATCGACACCTGCCACACGCACGTGGCCGGGTATGACATCGTTTCTGAAGAAGGCTTGCGCGCGACGCTGGCGCAACTGGACGCCTCCATCGGCCTCAAGAACGTCCCGGTCTGGCATTGCAACGACGCCAAGGCCGCGCGCGCATCGAAACTCGACCGGCATCAGCATGTTGGCAAGGGGACCATCGGGCTGGACGCATTTCGCCGCTTGCTGAATGAGCCTCGCCTGGCAAAGGCGGCGTTCATTGCCGAAACGCCGATCGATGCGCCGGGAGACGACCGGCGAAACGTGGCCACGCTGAAGAAATTGGTGAAATGAGCGGCAATATAGCGCTGGTCTCCGGACCCGCTCCGCGCGCGCCCGCCATTCCAGCATGTAAAATCGATGTTCAAGACTATGCCGCAACAGGAATCCACCGTCGTTCGCGACGAGCGCTATAACGCGCAGCAGATCGAAGAAAAATGGTCTGCGCGCTGGCAGGCGGACGCGAGGCTCTACGCCGCCGAAGAGAACTCGGCCAAGCCCAAGTATTACGTGCTGGAAATGCTGCCGTATCCCTCGGGCGCGCTGCACATGGGCCATGTGCGCAACTATGCCATCGGCGACGCTCTCGCCCGCTACATGTGGATGAACGGCTACAACGTGCTGCATCCCATGGGATGGGACTCCTTCGGATTGCCGGCGGAAAACGCGGCCATTGCCAACCAGACGCCGCCGCGCGAGTGGACCCTGCGCAACATCGCGAACATGAAGGCGCAGATGAAGCGCCTGGGCTTCGCCTACGACTGGTCGCGCGAAGTCACGACGTGCCTGCCCGATTATTACCGCTGGAACCAGTGGTTCTTTTTGAAGCTTTACGAGCGCGGCCTGGCGTACCGCAAGAAGAGCAAGGTCAACTGGTGCTCGAAGTGCGCGACGGTTCTGGCCAATGAGCAGGTCGTCGACGGATGCTGCTGGCGTCATGAAGACACTCCGGTGGAGCAGCGCGAATTGGAGCAGTGGTTTTTGCGCATCACGAATTATGCCGACGAATTGCTGCGCGATTTGGACCGGCTCCCTGCCTGGCCCGAGAAAGTTCGCACCATGCAGCGCAACTGGATTGGCCGCAGCGAAGGCACGCTGGTCGATTTCCGGCTGGATTCCCCCAGCGCGGACGTAATCACAGTCTTCACGACTCGTGTCGACACGATTTTCGGCGCGACTTCGGTCCAGCTTGCGCCCGAGCATCCGATCACGCAGCAGCTGGCGGCGAACGATCCCGGTCTGCGCGCCAAAGTGGACCAGCTCATCGCCGAGCAGAAGAAGGCCAGGGAGTCTGGCGACATCGGCAACATCGAGAAGCACGGGATCAATACCGGTCATTTTGCCGTCAATCCCTACAACGGCCAGCGGGTGCCGATCTGGGTCGCCAACTACATCCTCATGGATTACGGTACGGGCGCGATTATGAGCGTTCCGGCCCACGACGAGCGGGACTATGAATTTGCGAAAAAGTATGGGATCGAAATCCGGCAAGTAATCTTCCCGACCGGTGTGGCGCGGGCGGCCTCGCCCGCACAGGGCGGGTCTGCAGACCCGTCGCCACATGAGAATGGTCTACCCTTCACCACGCTCGATGGGAAGCTCATCAACTCCGGCGAATTCACCGGCTTGTCTTGCGAAGACGCTATTAAGAAGATGTCTGCTTTTGCCGAGCAACGGGGGTTTGGCAAAGCGACGGTCACCTACCGCCTTAAAGACTGGGGCATCTCCCGCCAGCGCTACTGGGGGACGCCGATTCCCATGGTCTATTGCGACAAGGACGGTGTCGTCCCTGTCCCGGAGCACGATTTGCCTATCATCTTGCCGCACAACGTCGACATCACGCTTACCGGCGGCTCGCCTCTACAGCGCGTCCCGGAATTCCTCAACACCAAGTGCCCAAAATGCGGCGGCCCGGCGCGGCGCGAAACCGACACCATGGATACTTTCGTCGACTCCTCCTGGTACTTCTATCGCTATACCGACGCGCACAACAACAAGGCGCCCTTTGACTCCAAGGTCGCCGGTTACTGGTTTGGAGAGAAAGGCATCGATCAATACATTGGCGGCGTCGAGCACGCGATCCTGCACCTGATCTATTCGCGCTTCTGGACAAAGTTCATGCGCGATATCGGCTTAGTGAAAAATGACGAACCGGTGGAGCGGCTTTTCACCCAGGGCATGATCATCAAAGGCGGGGCCAAGATGTCGAAGAGTCTTGGCAACGTGGTTTCGCCGGATGAGATGGTGGCGCAGTACGGCGGCGACAGCACCCGCATGTACACGCTATTTGCAACCTCGCCGGATCGCGAACTCGACTGGCAGGACGAAGGCGTGGCCGGAATTTACCGCTTCCTGGGCAAGGTGTACCGCTTCTTTGTGCGCAACGCCAAGCCCGAAGACCGGGAATGGCGTGCGCCGGTTCCCGCCGACTTGCCCTCCGAAGGTCGCGCGATCCAGCGCAAACTCCACCAGACCATCAGGCGCGTGAGCGACGACTTCCAGGGGCGCTGGCATTTCAATACCTCGGTGGCGGCGATCATGGAGTTGACCAACGACTTGTACATGGTCGAGGATCGCGGCCTTCCCTTGCCGCTCCTTGCCGAAGTCCAGCGCAAGACAACCCTGCTCCTGGCGCCGTTCGCGCCTTATCTCGCGCACGAACTGTGGCAGATGATCGGCGAAAGCGGCGATCTGCTGAAAGCGCCCTGGCCTAAATTCGACCCTGAACTCGCGAAAGAAGAGGAGATCGAAATTCCGGTGCAGGTGAACGGCAAGTTGCGGGGCAAAGTTGTGGTCGCGGCGGGCACGCCGGAGGCGGAGGTCCTCGAAAAGGCCCTGGCCGAGGAAAGAGTCCAGAAGTTCATTGCCGGCAAGCAAATGGTAAAGAGAATCTATACCGGCAAGCTGGTCAGTATCGTCGTGCGCTGAACGTGGTGCCTCTGTTTCCTGTGTGGTTCAATTCTTAACCAAGAAGACACGGGTTACAGAGAGGGAAAACCGACCGGCATTTCATGAATTCCTTTTCACCAGTTGGGACGGGCTTGCGGCTGATTGCCCGCCAGCCTGCGATCGCTCTCGCCGAAATTGCCTGGCGCTGGAGCTTTGCCGTCGCCGCCTGGATGCTCGGCGCGGCGTTTCTATTCGAATACCTCGACAGCCTCCCAGTGACAGCGGTCGATCGTTTCTTGCTTGCCCAGCCCATCTTCATCTCTCGCGCGCTGCACAGAATCTTTCAGGGTACTGCAATTCGCTTCACCGAAGCAGCGGTCGTGCTGCTGATCGCCCTGGCTATAGCCTGGACCGTCCTGGCATCGCTCGGTAGGGTTGCGGTTGTGAATTCGATGATGGAGGAGTTTCACGTCGCAGCCGCAGGGCCGCGGAGAAACCTGCGGTCTGTAACCGCGTTGAATGTGATGCGAGTCGCGCTTACGGTAGCCGCTGTCGTGGGCGTGGCAGGCGCCGCTCTGCTTTCCAGTTCCGTCTGGGCATCCGCGCACGTGCGCGCCGCCGAGGCCGCCAGGCTCTTGGGACTCATTCTCTTCCTGGTCGGCGTCTTCTGGATTGCGCTGAATTGGCTGCTTTCGGTGGCCGCAATTTTCCCCGTCGCCGAGCAACAAGACGCGTTGGACGCGGTCGGCGCGGTGCTGCGTCTATTGCAACTGCGCACCGGCCCTATGGTGATCACAGGACTGCTCTTTGCCGGGATGCATGTGGGCCTGTTCATCGTGGCCGCGGGCATAGGCCTGTCGATCCTGACCGCTGCTGGCGCGCTGGGAGGCGTTGCCGTGGTTCTTCTGGAGCTCCTGCTGATTGCCGCTTATTCGGCAGTGGCCGACTTCCTGTACATCTCCCGCCTGGCTGCGTACGTTTCGCTCTTGAGGCCGGAAGAAATCGCGACGGCAGAGGAAAGCCCCGCCCTCGAATCCAAACTGATCCCCGGGTCTTTAAGGGATCTTGCGGGTGAGGAGAGCGTCGAGTGACCACGCCCCGGCACCCACGATGAGCAGAAATAGACATCCCAGCCACATGCAGAAGTCGGTACGCGCTTCATGCATAGCGGCCCAGAAGCCGGCCTTTTCGAGCTGGGGAATTTTGGTGGTGAGGATTGCAACCGTGATGTCGATGAGAAGGGGAATGGCCGCCAGCCTGGTAAGCAAACCCACGATCAGCAATCCGCCGCAAACCATCTCGACCACTCCGACAAATGGCCCGAAGAATTGCGGGTCAGGGATTCCAATCTTCGCGAACCTGCCGGCGCCGAGAGCTGCGGGAAAAAGGAACTTCTGGATGCCTTCGGAAAGAAACACCCATCCCACGAGAATTCGCACCAGGATGGTTGCGCGCGGCGCGCGGCTCTGAAGAATTCGCATGCTCTGCTGCCTCACGGCTTGGGCGGAGGTGGAGGCGTGAACTGCGCCAGGTCGGCGAAGCCAAGCGCCTGCTCAATCGCGCTGATCTTCTTCTCCGCGTCTTCGAAGCCATCCTTGCCGAACATCTTGTGCTCGATGTCCTCGAACTGATCACCGATTTCGTCGAGTTGCTTATCAGTAAAGTTCTTCTTCCAGGCCGGGAAGACGATGGTGTCTTCGCGGGCCGCGTGGTTCTCGTACATCAGTACAAAGGTCTCAAAGACTTTGGCCAGAGGCTCAGCGTGGGCGGTCGAAATTTTGCCGCCGTTGGTTACCGCCAGGACGTAGTCGGTGACCTCGCGGCCACGCTGATGCTGTACGGTCAGGATATCCGCGTAATGCTTCAACTCCGGGCCCTGCTTGCGGATGAGCGGGAAAATGTGCTGCTCCTCGAGCATGCGCTCGTGATAATCCTCGCCGAAGGTGCGGAACAGCTTCGCGGCCTGCTGCAAAGCAGCGGCGTCTACCGTTGCCGGGTTCTGCCGCAGCTTGGGAACAACCTCGTCATACACCAGCAGCGCGCGCCGGATGACGCCATGCTCACGCATCAGGTCTTCGGTGGCGGTAACTTCCGGCTCTTTTTCAGCGGAGTCTTTCTTTGCCTGCGCTGACTGGGCTTCTCCGAGGAGCGGCAGACTCATGGCTCCGGCGGCAGCAAAGGCTACAGAATTCAGCAGCACTTGGCGGCGACTTGCTTCGAATGACACGGCGCCTCTCTTTCATGTCAGGAAATCTAAGTTCTACGTTGCAGTGCAGGTGTTTGCAGTTGCATGGTTGTCTACAACTTTCATGCCTAATGCCGGATCCTCGCGATCAGATACACGACCAGTGACAGCACAACGCTGAGCAAGATTGAAGTTGCGAGAGGAAAATAGAACGTGGTGTGTTTTCCGCGGTAGAGGATGTCGCCGGGCAGGCGTCCAATGGGAAGATTCGCTTTGCCGGCCAGGATCACCACAATGCCAATGAGCACGATGACCAGACCGAGCCCGACGATCAGCTTGCCAATGTCGGCCACAACCCGATTCTAAAGCAGAAGCGGTGGAGCGGCGTGGAAACTGGCAGCAGCCTTGGAAGCGTGCAGCTCAGGTTCCGGGCGCGTCTGCGTGCCTGGGTTAGCAACGGGAAGAAGTTCGGCAATGCCGAGAGCGTCGCCCAACTTACGGAATTCTTCCAGCCATTCCGCAGGAAGCTCGGCCCCACTCAGCGCAGAAATGGCGCGCGCCTTCTCGTAAAAAACGTTTTGCGCCGCCCACAGGTCAGGCTCAAGCGCGGGAATGCGCATCAGCGAGACCAGGGGCTCTAACGAGGCGAGCGCCTCCAGGGCCAGTGGATTCTCCGCCCAGCGGTCCATCATCTGCTGCAGGCGGTCATGGAAGGCCGGCCGCAATGACGAATCGGTATTGATGGCGCACCGTTGCGCAGTGTCCAGCAATTGACGAACCCGATCCAGGTCCATATGCTCGCTGCTCAAAACTCGATGGATTTCATTGCTGAGCACAAACTCCGAAGAGACCCGGAGAATGGGCGGCAGGGGCATGGCTAGCTCTCGCAGAAATTCGATCAGCGAGGTATTGCGCTCATAAACCTCGCCGTAAAGCTTGTCGACATCCGCGAGCGTCGAATCCACCAATCGGCTCACGATGCGGCGGCGCTCATCGTGGAACAGCGACTTGAGCGAGTAAACATCGCTCCTGAAATATTGTTCGAGTAAACGGCAACCGCCGCTGAAGCCGGCATGGGGAAGGCCGGCGGACGCAGCGGCTACGAAGGTGGCAAAGGTTGGATCGGCCGGCGACACGCCGGCGCGTAGATTGTGGCCTCCGCCATGCAGCACGGCAAAATTAAAATCAAATTGCGCGTGCGTGATGCGCGAGGTGATGCGCACTGCGCCGCAAGCAAATTTCAGGCTGCCGCTTGCAAACAGCTGCAGGTCGCCGAGATCGGCGTGGTAAGAATAGATCGAGTCGGACTGACGATATCCTTCGAAAAAGGAGCTGATCGCGTAATGCGCCGCAACGCCGGGCAGATCGAGCATGGCGGGGCGGACGAATCGCTCGTAAATGTCGCGTCCGTTGCCGAATTCGGCGACATTGCTATGCACCGCTTCCAGCCGCTTGAGAAACTCCTGTTCGGGATCGCCCCCGAACAACTGCTGTCCCAACTGCACCGCCCGCGCGGCGTACTGCAGGACCTGCACGGTTTCCGGGCCGGTCACTTCATCGAAGAACCAGCCGCAGCTGGTGTACATCAGCAGGAGGTGCCGCTGCAGTTCGAGCATGCGGAGTGCGCGCACTTCTTCATGGGGTGACAAAACGCGGCTACAGTGCCGCTGCAGAAATGCGGCAACATTGGCGGGAGAGCGATCGGCAACCACTGAAACGTATTCGTCGCGGGCGAGCCACGGACTTACAAACAGTTTCTTTCCCTCTCGCTCAAACTTTCTGGAGAGTTCATCGCGCAACCAGTCAAAGGCTTCGCGCAAGGGCCGGCGCCATTGCTGTTTCCAATCGCCGTGTCCCCCGGAGTTGCAGCCGCAATTCGCTTCCCAGCGCGCGATACCGTGCATGCAGCTCCACGAGGTGCGCTCGTGGATTCGGATTTCGTGCTCGGGAGGATGCAGACCCAAATATTCCCCATAATTGGTTAAGCGAGCGAGTTTGTTTTGCTCGATGTACTCGAGCGCGTACGCGAGGGCCATATCGCCGTGGGGGTGATGATGGCCGTAGGTTTCGCCGTCAGTCGCAACCTGCATGAGCTGCGCGGAATCGCCCTCGGGATCGAAGCGGCTCAGCAACCGCCGAGCGAAATTTTCACCGCTGTAAAGAAGTCGCTCGAAGGCGACGGCGGTCGCGAGCGCGCCGTCATAGAAAAACAGGCAGATGGTGCGGCCGGACGGCAAGCTGCACGCGTATGGGCGACGCGAGTCAATCCCGTATTCCAGGCTCGCCCAGGGCAAGTGCCGATTTGCGCGGGCCTGCGCCGCCTGACGCGGAGCAAGGATTGTGAATTTAATCCCTTCAGCACTCAGCATTTCCAGAGTTTCGATATCTACGGCGGTTTCGGGCAGCCACATGCCTTCGGGATCACGCTGAAAGCGGCGCTGAAAATCGTAAATGCCCCAGAGGATCTGGGTGCGCTTATCACGGGAGGTCGAGAGCGGCAGGATGCTGTGGTTGTAAGCCTGGGCGATGGCGCCACCATGGCCGCCGTAGAGCCGTTGGCTCTCGCAATCTCCGTCAAGAATGCGTTGATAAGCTTCCGGCGAGCGCTCTTCCATCCACGACAACAGGGTGGGGCCAAAATTGAAGCTTATGCGAGCGTAATTGTTGGCGATTTTGCGAATGCGCCAGTCGGAATCAAGAATGCGCGAGGCGCCGTTGGGAAGATAGCACTCGCGCGCGATGCGCTCGTTCCAATCGTGATAGGGGGCGGCGGAATCTTGCGACTCAACTGCTTCCAGCCAGGGATTTTCGCGCGGCGGTTGATAAAAATGACAATGAATGCAGGCGAAACACTCCATTTCCACTGACTCCCTGAGGCTCACAGCATCGACCATTGCATGTTTCGCGCAACCTGAGTTCCTCCACTGCGCGCCACGACCTGAACCAACATAAAACTAAAAATGAAAAACGCCAAGAAAAAGATTGAGGCAGGTTTAGTCATTCCAACCCGCGCCGAAAAGCGTTGCTCGCCTGCCGTGAGTCCGTGTAAAAGAAAAGAGCCGCTGTCGTCGAATCTGGAAGCACCAGGAGTGGATATGCCCCGAAAGACGACAAGCACGCGCGCCCCCGCCCGAACGCTTCATCACCGAGTCACCGCGCCGCAATCGCACCAAGCGGCCACGCTGCCTGGAATGCATCGCAAGTCCGCGGTCACCCAGGCAGGAAGCACAACCCATTTTGAAGTTTCCTATCTGGCGTCCCTGGGCCAGACGGGAGCGGATCTGGCGGCCGCGATCCTTGAGACGTGCGAGCGGGACTACAACGCGCTCGCACAGATTTTTAACGGGCTGACTCCGGAAGGATTGCCGTTCGTGGTGGAGATCACCTCCGACAGCACCGGCGCGTCGCATTCCAGTTGCATGGGAACGGACATTTCGATTGGCGGAAAATCGGGCGGTAATGTCGATTTCATTCGCTCGCTGCTGGTTGCCGAAGAAGACGAAGTGTTCATGGCCAACTTTGACCATGGCTGGAATTGCGGAGCGAGCAATGGAGAAGGGCTGTCGCGGGTGTTGGCCAATGACATTTACCAGAATGTCGAGCCGGCTGACTTTATTTCCTCGAGCGTCTGGTTGAACCTCGATCCGCGGCCCAACTTTGTCGATCGTACCGAGCCCACCGACACGGATTACAACTCGATTGGCTGCTCGGTGCTGTTTCTCAACTGGATGCGATTTCAATTGAATTACACCTGGGATAAAGTTGTGGCGGCGGGAACGGCTACTCTGGCCGGGACCTACAAAAAGCTCACCGGGAAGAGTACTGGCTGGCAGGACTTTGAAGCCGCAATCAACGCGCATTTCCCGGTTGGGCAGCAATACGACTTGAAAACCGACAATCCGTTTCCGCTGTGAGCCGCGTCTACTTGCCAATGCAAAAGCGGCTGAAGATCAGGTTCAAGATGTCGTCGGTGGTGGTTGCCCCGGTGATTTCGTCGAGCGGGCGGAGCGCATTGTAGAGATCGAGCAGCAGCATTTCATGAGGGACGCGGTTGTTGACCGCGGAGACGGCGTTGGATAAGGCCGACAGCGAGTCCCGCACGAGCGCCTGGTGGCGGGCGTTGGTAAGGAAACCGGATTCAAAAGAAGCGCCTGCGTTGCCGCTCGCGTGCTGCAGAATCGCTTGCCGCAATTGCTGGATGCCTTCCCCGGTCAAGGCCGAAGTGCGGACCCTCTCTTGCGCCAGGGCAGCCATGCGACTCTCGGTTCCAAGGTCGGACTTGTTTTCGACCACGATGGCCGGGCGGCCGTCAACGTCGTGCAGCAACTCTTGATCTTCGCCGGTCAGCGGCTGAGAAGAATCGAAAACCACCAGCACCAAGTCCGCATCGGCCAAGGCTTCCATCGATTTGCGAATGCCGATGCTCTCGGCTTCATCGAGGGCGCGGCGAATGCCGGCCGTATCGACGAGGTGCAGGGGAATGCCGTCGATGGAAACCGTCTCGGTCACAAGATCGCGGGTGGTTCCGGGTGTGGCGGTCACGATGGCGCGCTCGCGCTCTACCAGACGATTGAACAGGCTGGATTTTCCGACGTTCGGGCGTCCCACGATCGCCAGCGTCAAGCCTTCGCGCACCACTTTGCCGTAAGCGAAGGAATGGGCAAGCTGCTCGAGCGGAGCTCGAATCGCGGCAATCTGTTCGAGAATCTGCCGCGACGGCAGCACCGCGACGTCGTCTTCGGCAAAATCAATTCCCGCTTCCAGCAAGGCAATCAGCTCGACGAGTTTCTGCTTGATGGGCTGCAGCGATTGTGAAACGGCGCCTTCCAGCTGTTGCGCGGCAACTTTCGCCTGGTAGAGCGTTTGCGAATCGATCAGGTCGCGCACTGCCTCCGCCTGGGTAAGATCGATGCGGCCGCTGAGAAATGCCCGCATGGTAAATTCGCCAGGTTCGGCAAGGCGGGCGCCGCGGGCAAGCGCGAGATCCACGATATGACGCAGAACCACAGGCGAGCCGTGGGCGGAAATCTCGACGATGTCGTCGGTGGTGTAGGAATGCGGCTTGGCAAAGTAGTTGACGACGACTTCGTCGATCCGCTGTTCCTGTAGCGCGGGCGGCCCCGCCCGCGTGGGGGTTGGTTGATCTGTTGAATTCGGCTGCAAGGCAGAGTTCTCGCGGGCGAGGCCGCCCGCGCCACAGGGCTCGATCAGTTCACCAAAGATTGCCCTCCCCGGCTCGAGCTCGTGGTTGAGCCGCAGCATAGGCTTGGCAATCGCGACGGCCTCGGGGCCTGCCAGGCGCACTACTCCTATCCCGCCCCGACCCGGCGGAGTTGCGACCGCCACGATGGTGTCATCGAGATTCAAGGCCTTGAGGAATTGGGAAATTGAGTAACCGGGAAATTGGAAGAACGCAACCGGTCGGTCCGAAATTACTCAATTTCTCAATCACCCCATTTCAGCATTACCCCAATTCTACGTGCGTCTGGTGGAAAGTCGCGGTGCTGGGTACAATCGAGGTTCTCATGCCCGACGTTCGCCGCGGACTCATCATCGTGAACACCGGCCCGGGGAAGGGCAAAACCACCGCCGCCATGGGGACCGCATTGCGCGCCGTCGGCAATGGCATGCGCGTGCTGATGCTGCAGTTCATCAAAGGCTCCTGGCATTACGGCGAGCTGGATGCGGCCAAAGCTTTTGGGGACAAGTTCATCATGAAGCAGATGGGGCGCGGGTTTGTGAAGGTAGGGGCGGAGAAGCCCGATCCCGAAGACGTGCGCATGGTCGAGGAAGCCTGGGCGGAAGGCGAGCGCGCCATTCATTCCGGCGAGTGGGACCTGGTGATTCTCGACGAGATCAATTACGCGATCAGTTATGGCATGCTCGACCCGGCGAAAGTCGCCGAATCTCTGCGCCGGAAGCCGGAAATGGTGCACGTCATCTTGACGGGACGCAGCGCGCATCCGACAATTGTCGAGCTTGCCGACACCGTGACCGAAATGCGCCAGGTGAAGCACGCGTATGAAAAGGGCGTGATGGCGCAGAGAGGTGTCGAGTATTGAAATTCGGCGCCAGGCTTCAAGCCCCAGGCTGAAGGAACTCCAATGCGTATCCTGAAGCCCGAAGCCTAGAGCCTGAAGCCATTCGTATGGCCTGGTTCAAACGACAATCCGGCGAGTTGGAAGCTTCGGGCGAGAAGAAGATCCGCACCGAAGGGCTGTGGGTGAAGTGTGAAGGCTGCCGGCAGATCATCTGGAAAAAAGACCTGGAAGAGAACCTGAACGTGTGCCCGAAATGCGGCCGGCATTTCCGCATCGACGCCCGCACCCGGCTGGCGCAGTTGTTCGACGATGGCGAATATGAGACGTTCAGCGGGAATATCGCGTCTACCGACCCGCTCAGCTTCATCGACTTGAAGCCCTATTCCGAGCGCCTGAAGCGGGCGCAGGAAGAGACTGGACTGAACGATGCCGTGATTAATGGGCGGGGGAAGCTGAACGGACGCCCGGTGATCATCAGCGCCATGGAGTACAACTTCATCGGGGGCAGCATGGGCTCGGTGGTGGGAGAAATGATCACCCGGGCGATTGAAGAAGCTCTTGCGAACAAGCAGCCGCTGATCATCATCTCTGCCTCGGGGGGGGCGCGCATGATGGAGGGCGTCCTGAGCCTGATGCAACTGGCCAAGATCTCCGCTGCGCTGGCGCGGGTTGATGAAGCCCGCGTCCCTTATATCTCGGTGCTAACCGATCCTACAACCGGGGGCGTAACCGCTTCTTTTGCCATGCTCGGCGACCTCAACATCGCGGAACCCGGCGCCCTGATTGGCTTTGCGGGCCCGCGCGTGATCGAGCAGACCATTCGCCAGAAACTTCCGCCGGGTTTTCAGCGCAGCGAATTCCTGCTCGAGCACGGAATGCTCGACGCCGTGGTGCCGCGGAAGGAACTGAAGGCGTACATTGCGCGGGCGCTGGAGTTCATGAGCCCGGCGCAGCAAGCGGCCGCAAGCTAATCCGTCGCCGGCTCTCGCTTCTCCAGCTCTCGGTCGTCTGCACAAATTGTCGCAAGTCGTCGGTCGCACGCCCTGCGCAGACCCAGCCGATGTTTTATGCCCTGCAAATATTGCGACCCCTGAGCTGGTAATCTAGTGCTTTGGCGGACGACGCACGACGTGCGACGGACGACGCCTTTCCATGCCCGTCTCCTACCAATCCGCGCTGGCGCGCATGTATGCCCTCGGCCACGAGCTGGCGCACACGCCCTCGCACAAATTTGACCTGGCCCACATGCGCGTGCTGCTTGCGGCTCTGGAAAATCCTGAGCGCCGCTTCCCCAGCGTTTTGATTGCCGGAACCAACGGGAAGGGGTCTACCGCGGCAACGCTGGCGTCAATCCTGCGGTCGTCCGGGTTGCACACCGGCCTCTACACGTCGCCGCACCTGGTGAGGATGAACGAGCGGATCCGCATGGATGGTCAACAGGTCGATGACGACAAGTTCGCGCTCATCCATGACCTGGTCGACCGCACCGCCGAACGGCTGGTTGAAGATGGCGAATTGCCCTGGCATCCCAGCTTCTTCGAGATGCTGACCGCGATGACGTTCGAACATTTCGCCACCAGCAAAGTGGATATTGCGGTGCTCGAGGTCGGCATGGGCGGCCGCCTGGACGCGACCAACGTGGTCGAGCCGAAGGTCAGCGTGATCACCGACATCTCGCTCGACCACCAGAAATTTCTCGGCAACACTATCGCGGAAATCGCGCGGGAAAAGGCGGGGATCATTCGCCCGCATGGCGTGGTGGTCACCTTACCGCAGAGCCCCGAGGCGAATGATGTAATTGGGAATGCGATTCTCGCGAATGACGCGGTCGCGGTTAATGCTGCGAAATACGTACCGCCGCTGACTCCGGCGAGTCCAATACCATGGGCCGGCGCGGCGCGGGAGCGCACGGGTTTAGCTGCTGAGAGGGCGCCGAGGTCCAGCTACCCGCTGCAGGTAATGGGCAAAGAAATTCTGGTTGAAACTCCTCTGCTCGGCCGCCATCAACTACGGAACGTTGCGCTCGCGATTGCCTCGGCAGAAGAACTCAAGCAACAAGGCTTCCCGATGACCGCCGAAGCCATCGCCGAGGGCATCCGCCGGACGCAATGGCCGGGGCGCTTCCAGGTGCTGCCCGCGACTGCGCACGCACCCGAGACGGTCTTCGACGTGGCACACAATCCTGCCGGCGCCTGGGCGTTGCGCTCGACCCTCTCCTCCTGCTACGAAGATCGCCGGCTCGTGTTCGTGTTCGGCGCGATGCGCGACAAAGCCATTGCGGAAATTGCCGAAATTCTTTTTCCGCTGGCCGAGCGGGTAATCGCTGCCAGCGCCGCCAATCCCCGCTCGGCGACCCCGGACGAGATCCGGGAGGCGGCTTCCCGCACCAGCGCCGATATTGAAGCGGCTGCGGATGTCCGGTCGGCGATAGAACGCGCCTGCCAGCTCTCGACGGACCATTCAGTGGTCGTGATCACGGGTTCCATCTACGTGGTCGGCGAAGCTATGCAGGCGCTTGGAGTGCGGGTTGATGGACAATAGCGGTGTGACGATCGCTCCATCAGCCCAACAGGATGACCGAAGCACGCAGCCGCCCGCGCGCAAATACGGCCTGCTCAGCCGCCTGCGGTCCTACTTCTTTCTCGACTTGCTGATCTGGTTCTACACTTTGGCCTTCTGGGCCGCCTCGATTCCGTTCGGCTTCTTCGACAAGGACGGCAGCATCCTGCATGCGTTCGCCCGCGCCTGGGCGAAGGCGGTAATGAAGGCGACATTTTCTCCGCTCCGGGTCACGGGAATGGAGCAGATCGATACTTCGAAGCCGGCGGTCTACGCCGTTAACCATGCCTCCGCGCTCGACATCCCTGCCCTGTACGCGTACCTGCCGTTTCAATTCCGGATCGTCCACAAGAAAGAGTTGCTCTCGTACCCCGTCGTGGGTTGGCATTTGAAGCGCTCAGGGCAAGTGTGCGTCGATCAGCAGAACCCGTCGCGCTCGATCGGACAAATCAAATCTGCGCTGCGGACTTTGAAGCGCGGCCTGCCGCTGGTCATCTTCCCGGAAGGCGGACGCACCGCCGATGGCCGCATCCAGCCGTTCCTACCCGGCGCGTTTTTCCTGGCGATTAAGGCGGAAGTTGATGTGGTTCCAGTCGCGCTGCGCGGCATGTACGAACTGCTGCCCATGAACACCTACCACATCAAGCCGCGGCCGCTGGAAATGCGCGTAGGCAAGCCGATTCCGACGGCCGGGCTGACGCTGCGAGACATGGAGCAACTGACGGCGAAGGTACAGAAGTCGATGGAGGAGATGTATTACGCAGCTTCTCCGGTGGTTTGAACCTTGTACCCGCTGTCATGCATAATCTGTCGTTTCCTCTGTGTAATTCTGTGCCCTCTGTAGTCAGGAAGACCTTTAACCCCAGAGGGAAGAGAGCGACACAGAGAAATTCGGAGACAATATGAGAATGCTTCTCCCCGCGGCACTCTTTGTTTTTACATTCGCATTCGCGATCCAGGCGCAAGCCTCCAATCCGCCTACGCTCGCCGAAGCCGAGGATTTCATGAACAAGGCGGAGGCGCGTCTGGCGGGGTTGAGCGTCAAAGCCAATCAGGCGAATTGGGTTCATGAAAACTTCATCACGGACGACACCGAGGCGCTCGCCGCCGCCGTCAACGACGAATTCACTGCTGCGACTACCGAACTAGTGGAGCAGGCAAAGCGTTTTGATGGGCTCAGAATGCCGCCGGAGTTGGCGCGGAAATTCCTGCTGCTCAAGCTCTCGGTAATCAACCTGCCGGCAGCGGTTGCGGCTCCGAAAGACCCGGCACTTCGCAAGGAACTAACGCAGATTGCTGTCTCGCTCGATTCCGACTATGGCAAAGGCAAGTTTCGCGATTCGACCGGCAAGATGCTCGACGTTAACGACGTCGAAAACATCATGGCGGACAACCGCGATCCTGCGCGCCTGAAAGAAGTATGGCTGGGCTGGCACTCGATCGGCGCTCCCATGCGCCAGCGCTATGCGCGCTTTGTCGATCTATCGAACATGGGAGCCAGGGAAATCGGCTTCAAGGACACCGGCGCGCTGTGGCGTGCGGGATACGACATGCCGCCCGATCAGTTCAGCGCGGAACTGGACCGGCTGTGGAACCAGGTGCGCCCGCTGTATCTGTCGCTCTTCACCTATGTTCGCGGGCGGTTGTCGCAGAAGTACGGTCCGCAAGTAGTGCCGGCGGATGGACCGCTGCCCGCGCATCTGCTCGGCAATCCCTGGGCGCAAACCTGGGGCAACATCTTTCCCCTGCTGGGGCTTCCCCAGGACAGCCGCGGATACGACTTGACCGAACTTCTCCGCGCCAGGCACGTCGATCCGCTCGGCATGGTGAGGTATGGCGAGAACTTCTATAAGTCGCTGGGATTCGAACCGCTGCCGAAGACGTTTTGGGACCGTTCCCTGTTTGTGAAGCCTGCGGATCGTGAAGTGGTCTGCCATGCCAGCGCGTGGGACATCGACAACAAAGACGACGTCCGCATCAAGATGTGCATTCAGATTCGCGATGAAGATTTCGTCACCATCCATCACGAACTGGGGCACAACTTCTATCAGCGCGCCTATAAGGACCAGCCCTTCTTATTCGAGAACGGCGCCAATGACGGCTTCCATGAGGCGATTGGCGATACCATCGCATTGGCGATCACGCCGGAGTACCTGAAGGAAATCGGCTTGCTGGACAAAGTGCCTGCGGCGGATGCCGACATTCCGATTCTGCTTCGCCAGGCGCTCGACAAGGTTGCGTTTCTGCCGTTTGGCCTGGTAATCGACAAATGGCGCTGGCAGGTTTTCTCCGGCGAAACCAAGCCCGCCGAGTACAACCAAGCCTGGTGGGACCTGCGGCTGAAATACCAGGGGGTAGCGCCGCCGGCGCCGCGCAGCGAGGCCGATTTCGATCCCGGCGCCAAGTTTCACGTGCCCGCCAACGTTCCTTACATGCGGTATTTCCTGGCGGATATCTATGAATTCCAGTTCTATCGCGCCATGTGCCGCGAATCCGGCTACCAGGGCCCGCTCAACCGCTGCACGTTCTTCAACTCCAAGGCCGCCGGAGCCAAGCTGAACAAGATGCTCGAAATGGGCCAGAGCAAACCCTGGCCGGATGCCATGGAGGTCCTGACCGGCCAGCGCGAAGGCGACGCCAGCGCCATCCTGGAATACTTCGCACCACTCAAGAAGTGGCTGGATGAGCAGAATAAGGGGATGAAGGAAGGCTGGTGAGTGAATATGGGGAGCCGCCCATCAGCCCCGCGGAGCAGGCTTGGCCACGGTTAATCGAGCTTCGTACCGACGGGACAGCCGAGGGCGGCTGTCCCACACTTTTTACGGCCGGCTTTCCACATTTTTTGCCATGATCAGAGCCGGAGTTTCTCCTATCCTCGTCATCAAGAAAATGCGAAAATAGAGTTTCCCCACAATGACCACCCTGGCTACCCCGGCAATCACCCCCGAAGTTCTGCGCGACCACGGACTGACGCTCGACGAGTACGAGCGGATCAAGTCGCTGTTGGGCGGGCGCGAGCCCTCTTTTACGGAACTCGGCATTTTCAGCGTGATGTGGAGCGAGCACTGTTCCTACAAATCCTCCCGCGTCCATCTGAAGCGGCTTCCCACCCGCAGTCGCCGCGTGCTGCAGGGACCGGGCGAGAATGCGGGAATCATCGACATTGGCGATGGGTGGGCCTGTGCCTTCAAGATCGAGTCGCACAACCATCCGTCGTTCATCGAGCCATTTCAGGGGGCCACCACCGGGGTAGGCGGTATCCTGCGCGACATTTTCACCATGGGCGCGCGCCCGGTGGCAGTCATGGATTCACTGCGCTTCGGACCGATTACGCCAGGCCGTGCCGCTGCCCCAAGCCAGGTGGTGGCGGGGCTCCAGACCCGCCAAGCCGAGCCAAGCTCGGCAGCAAACAGCCAGGAGCTGCACAGAAACCACTCCATCCTCGAAGGCGTGGTCAGCGGCATTGCCTCGTATGGAAACTGCTTCGGTGTCCCCAACATCGGCGGCGAAACCAAGTTCGAAGCCTGCTACTCGGGGAATCCCTTGGTAAATGCGTTCGCGCTCGGCCTGGTGCGCAAGGACCAGATCTTCTATGCCAAAGCCTCCGGCGAAGGCAATCCCGTCATTTACGTGGGCGCGAAAACGGGACGCGACGGCATCCACGGCGCCACCATGGCCAGCGAGGAGTTCAGCGAAGAGTCCGAAGCCAAGCGGCCCAACGTACAGGTGGGCGATCCCTTTTTGGAGAAGCTTTTGCTGGAAGCCTGCCTGGAAGCCATGCAAACCGGCGCCATTATCGGCATCCAGGACATGGGTGCCGCCGGCCTCACCTGTTCCACTTGCGAGATGGGGGCGCGCGGCAATGTGGGTCTTGAGATCGAGATGGATCGCGTGCCACAGCGCGAGACTGGCATGAGTCCGTACGAGATCCTGCTCAGCGAGTCACAGGAACGGATGCTGCTGGTGGCCCAGAAGGGACGCGAGGAAGAAGTCTATCGCGTGTTCCGCAAGTGGGGCCTGGACGCCGTCGAAGTGGGCCGCGTGATCCAGGAACCGCACATGCGTGTGCTCGAGCATGGGCAGGCGGTTGCCGACATTCCGAATACGGCTCTGACGGACGATGCCCCGGTTTATAAGCGGCCGCTCGAGCGTTGGGAGCCTCCCGTCGGGCGCGAGATGCCGGAAAGTGTAAAGCTCGGCCACAAGCCCGATCTGACCGAAGATCTAAAGCGGCTGCTCGCTTCCGAGAACATCTGCAGCAAGCGCTGGATCTATCAGCAGTACGATTCCATGGTGCAGACGAACACCGTCGAAGGCCCGGGCAATGGCGATGGCGGAGTCATTCGAATCAAGGGCTCGCAGCGCGGGCTATCGATGGCTCTGGATGGCAATGGCCGCTGGTGCTATCTCGATCCGAAGCTCGGCGCCATGCACGCGGTGGCTGAAGCTGCCCGGAACGTGGCCTGCACCGGCGCACTTCCGGTGGGCGCGACCAACTGCTTGAACTTCGGAAATCCCGAGAAGCCGCCGATCATGTGGCAGTTTTCGCAGGCGATTGACGGCATCACCAGGGCCTGCGAAGAGCTGGAAATCCCCATCACCGGCGGGAATGTCAGCTTCTACAACGAAACCCTGGGCGAGGGAATTTATCCCACGCCGGTGCTGGGCGTAGTCGGCATTCTTGAAGACGTCGCCCGGGCAACTTTCCCGCATTTCCGCCAAGCGGGCCGCGCGGTGGTTCTGCTGCGCGCATCGGAGCCCGGCGATGCTGTAGATTCCGAGGTGGAGTTCGGGGCATCCGAGTACGCGAAGGAAGCTCTCGGCTTACTGTGGGGCTTCCCGCCCTCGCTGGATCTGGAGGCCGAAGCCCGGCTGCAAAAGGCAGTTGTGGAGCTGATTGAGTCCGGTTTGGTTGACTCGGCTCATGACTGCTCGGAAGGCGGGTTAGCGGTGGCATTGGCGGAAAGTTGCTTCAACCAAGAACTTGGGTGCCGGGTGGATGTAGGTTCGGGCGATCTTGCACCAGAATTTGTGCTCTTTGGCGAGGATGCCGGCCGCATCGTTATCTCCTGCGACCCGGCCAGAGTGGCGCGAATCAAAGAAGTAGCGGGAAAGCACGGGATTTCTGCGGATTACCTGGGCGAGACCGATTCCGGCAACTTAGAAATCAAAGTGGATGGACGCACCCTGGTTTCTGCTGCAGTTGCGCAATTGCGCGACGTGTACGAGAATGCGCTGGAACTGGCACTGCGCAGTGAGCCCGCGGCGGTTGCCGCGGATTGAAACTTCGGGGTTGAACATGGATTTCCTGGCGGACGCGATCGCGGCGCTGGAGTTGACACCCAGGCGAGCCGAGGAGCTTGTTCAGGGTCTCACGGAGCAGCAGCTCTCCTGGAGAGCCTCGGACGATAATTTCTCGCTGCGCGAGAATGTGCTTCACCTGCGCGATATCGATGTTGAGGGATACGAGCACCGCGTGCGGCTCATCCTTACCGAGGATTGCCCGGTGCTTCCCGATGTGGATGGCGGCAGGCTGGCGGTCGAGCGCGATTACAATGCGCAGCCAGTCGCGCCGGCGCTCCAGGATCTGCGGCGTTCTCGGGCGGCCAGTGTGGAGCGGCTGAAAGGCTGCTCAGAGGCTGATCTGGAGCGCGACGCCGAAATGCAAGGCGTTGGCTTGATCACCCTGCGGCGGCTGCTGGAGTTGTGGATAGAGCATGATCGCGAGCACCTGGCGGATATGGCTGAGTTGCGGCGGGCGATCGACACAGGTGAAGCGCCGTCGTTTGCGCAACATCAGGCAGCGTGAGTGGCTGCCGGGCTCTGCTCGGCCTGGACGGCCGGGAACGGCTGTCGCACGTGGTCTGCGGTTGCTTCAGGCGAGTGCAAAAATGCTGAGTGCTGAATGCTGAAACCCGACAAATTTCGCGAAGAGTGCGGCGTGTTCGCGGTCTACCAGCACCCCGAGGCCGAGACGCTCGCTTACCTGGGACTGCATGCATTACAGCACCGGGGGCAGGAATCCGCAGGCATCGTCAGCTCCGATGGCATGGCCCTGCACATTCACAAGTCCATGGGGCTGGTTGCCGACATCTTCACTGAGAAAAAGCTATCGCGCATTCGGGGAACGCTGGCCATCGGACATACTCGTTATTCGACCGCCGGTGACTCGGCGCTGCTCAACGCTCAACCCATCCTGGTGCAATCGAATAAGGGACAGATCGCGCTGGCGCACAACGGGAATCTGACCAACGCGCAAGAAATCCGGGCGCGAATGGAAGCCAATGGTTCCATTTTTCAGACCAGCAGCGATACCGAAGTCATTGTTCACCTGATCGCGCAGTCGCGCGAGCACACGCTTCCCGAGGGCATAGCAGACGCGCTGCGACAGGTGGAAGGCGCGTATTCGCTGGTGATGATCAGTCCGGACCGGATTTTCGCGGCGCGCGATCCTCGCGGATTCCGGCCGCTGGCGATGGGGCGCATTCCCGCGCCCGGCGAGGGGCAACAAGACACCATTGTCTTCGCGTCGGAAACCTGCGCCTTCGACCTGATCGGGGCCACGTACGAACGACAGGTCAGGCCGGGTGAATTGGTGATCGTCGGTCCGGAGGGAATTACGTCGCAATTTTTCGCGCCGGCAATGCGGCAGTCGAGCTGCATTTTCGAGCACGTCTACTTTTCACGCCCTGACAGCCGCGTGTTCGGGCGCTCGGTGCAGGAGAGCCGGGAAGAGCTTGGCCGCGAACTTGCCCGCGAGGCTCCCGCCGACGCCGACCTGGTTGTACCTGTGCCTGACTCCGGCGTGACCGCCGCGATGGGGTATGCCGCGGAAAGCGGCATCCCGCTGCGCTTTGGGCTGATTCGCAATCATTACGTCGGGCGCACGTTTATTGAGCCGCAGCAATCAGTGCGCGACTTTGGCGTGAAGCTCAAGCTCAACCCGGTGCGCAGCCTGCTCGAGGGCAAACGCGTGGTGCTGATTGATGACTCCATCGTGCGCGGCACCACCAGCCGCAAGATCGTGCGCATGATTCGCAGCGCCGGCGCAAAGGAAGTGCACATGCGCATTTCGTGTCCGCCGACCATCTCGCCCTGCTTTTACGGCGTGGATACGCCGCGGAAGAAGGAGTTGATCGCCGCCAACAAGAGCGTGGAAGAAATTCGCCAGTACATCGGGGCTGACTCGCTCGCTTACCTGTCGATTGAGGGATTGAAGAAGGCGTGCCGCGACGGTGACCAGACTACTTATTGCACGGCCTGCTACACGGGGCAGTACCCGACGAACCTGGTCGACGTGGAAGAAATTCTGCCCGCTACTGTCGAGGTAAAAGGCCGTTAACCGCTAAGAAAAGAAGGGCCGCAAAGGTCGCACAAAAGGCCTAACCTTTTTGCGCAACCGCGACTCGCGGAATGCCTTGCAGATCGTTCTTGATCTGAACCTTGCGCCACCCGGCGAGCCGCTCGCCGACGCGGTGCGCGACCGTGCCGCTAACTTCCATGACCAGCCAGCCGGCGGGTTTCAATTTTTCATGGGCCTGCGGGATGAGCCGCTCAATGATTTCCATTCCTGATTTCCCGGCAAACACCGCGGTGCGCGGCTCAAACTTCCGCACCTCAAGCTGTACCTGGTCCTCTTCCAATTCGCCAACGTAGGGCGGATTGGAGACGACAAAGTCGAAAGCCTCATCTGCCATTCCCGCCAGCAGATCGGTTTCGTGAAACTCTGTTCGCCGGCGCAGTTCCTGGCGAGCAGCGTTGGCTCGGGCGATTTCGAGAGCGGCAGCAGAAATGTCGGTCGCATGGATTTTCGCGCGCGGTAGCTCCTTCGCCAACGCCAGGGCAACACAGCCCGAGCCGGTGCCGACATCAACGACGCTTCCGGGAAAGCGGGAGCGGCCGGACGCGGCGGTCTCATCGACCAATTCCAGAACCATCTCGACTACATGCTCGGTCTCGGGCCTGGGTATCAGCACTGCCGGCGAGACGATCAGGTCCATTCCCCAGAACTCCTGATGTCCCGTGATGTACTGCGCCGGAATTCCGGTAGAGCGCTGGGCAAGAGCTTCCGAGTAGCGAACTTGTTCTTGGTTCGTGAGCTCCCGTTCGGGATGGCCGTACAGGTAAGCGCGGTCGCAACCCAAGGTGAACATGAGCAGAAGTTCCGCATTCATGCGGGGGGAGGGGACCTGGGCGGCGGTAAGCGACTGAATCGCGGATTTGAGGCTTTCGCCGAGGGTCACGGGAACGATTGTAACCGCCGGTGAAATTTAGGGTTAGGCCGAGATCAGCCGCAGAGCAGGAGGGCGTGCGGGAAGGATCAACTTACCAAGGTAATGCGCCATGGTGTCATTTGCCGGACTTTTGCCGCGAAATCTTTTACAACTATTCACAATCGGGAATCGTGCGTGCTCTTCGCGAAGGGGGAGTGGATGTCGCAGGTCAGGCAAGAACAACCGTCAATGCTAGCGCGAGCGGAAGAGATCCAGCGACAAATTCAGCAACTATCCAGCCGGGACATGCAACTGTGGTCGATCGTGAGCTTAATCATCCTGGTCCTCACGGGCGGCTTTCTGGCTTTAGTGGCTCCCAATCTGGTGTGGGCGCAGCGCGTCATCCACATTCAGCAGGCCTACCTTCCGCAACTATTTTTTGGCCTGGTTTGCCTGGTTGTGCTGTTCAACATTTACCTGCTGTCGCAGCGGGTGGCGCTGAACTCCACCCGGAAAGCCCTGATCAGCGAACTGGTCCTGAACGAACGGCTGGAAAGCCTTTCGTTGATCGATCCTCTTACCCAGCTGCTGAACCGGCGCGCGCTGAATGAACTGATTTCCCATCAACTGGCGCGCGCCAACCGAAACGGCGAACCGCTGACCTTTCTCATTATCGATCTCACCGGGTTTCGCGAGTTGAATGCCAAGCTGGGAAACATGGAAGGCAACCGGGTGCTGACGGAATTCTCGCGCTTGCTGAAGAACGTGTTTCGCGGCGGCGATCTGATTTTCCGCCAGGGCGGCGATGAATTTCTGGTGGTAATGCCCGATACCACCGAGCAGCAAGCCGACTTCCCCTTGCGGCGCCTACTGAAGTCTCTCGATCAATGGAATATGGCCAACGGGAAAACCTACCAGTTGCAGTTTGCCTGGGGAATGGCTGGATACGTGACCGGCACAAGCCTGGAAGAAATCCTGCGCACCGTCGACCGCAAGCTGTATCAGAAGATGCACAATCTGGCTCCGGTGTTCTAGAACAGCCCTCACCCTCAGCATTCCGGCGCGTAGCTCTTACAGCTTCGCTCCCGCCGCTTGATCCAGATACCACATCAGCTCGCCATTCACCGGCTGCACACCCTGGCAGGGAAGATGGGCAGATGGATCCTTCAAGGCCGTCTTCACAATGTCAGCCTTGCCGCTGCCATCCACCAGAAACATCACGTTGGCGCCGTGATTCAGGACAGGGTAGGTACAGGTGATGCGCCAGGTGCTGTGGACCGCGACCCAATTCCCGACTACCCAGCGCTGCTTCTCCTGCAGCGCTTTCGTGTCCGGGAAGAGCGACGCAGTGTGACCTTCGGGGCCAATGCCCAAAAGGATGAAATCGAGCCTGGGGAATTGACCGGCAGCGGGATGGAAGAATTCGCGGAGACTCTGTTCGTAGATGGCTGCTCCCTGTTCCGCATCCGGAAGCTCTCCCGGCATGCGCAAGATGTGATCGCCAGGAATCGGCAGCTTGGAAAGCAGCGTCTCTTTCGCCATGCGGTAATTGCTTTCGGGGAAATCCGGCGGCACATGGCGCTCATCGCCCCAGAAGCAAAAAACTTTGTCCCAGGGGAGACGGGCGGCGTACTTCGTGACCAGCTCATGATGCAGGCCGCGCGGAGTATTGCCTCCGGAGAGCGCGACGGTGTAGCGCCCGCGCTCGCGAATAGCCTGTTGGCCGATGTTGCAGAACACCTCGGCAGCACCAGAAAACAACTCCGCGGTCGTCGGGAACACCCGAACTTGCGGCGACGCGCTCATGCCGGCTGCGCCAAGGACTCGACGAAGGCGCAACGGGCTGCGCCGAGCAGCGCCAGTTTGTCGTTGGTGATCACTTGAATGGGCATGATTTCCATTAAATGCCGCAAGCGTCCTTTGGCGAGAAAGGCCTCCAGGAACATTGGTTGAGCGAGCTTGGAAAGAATCTTGGGCGCAATGCCTCCGGCGAGGAACACACCACCGGTGGCTTTGAGTTTGAGTGCGAGGTTGCCGGCCTCGGCGCCGAACACCGAGACAAAAATATCCAACGCTTGCTCGCACATCGGGCACTTGCCTGCCAAGCCGGCGTGCGAAATCGCGGCAGCGGCATCGGTTTCCACCATCTCGCCGACCAGCCACTCGGGGGGCTTGCCTCGGCCGGTGTCGCGCAGAAACTCGAACACGTTAACCAGCCCCGGTCCGGAAAGGACCCGCTCATTGCTGACATGCCCCCCGTAGCGCGAGCGCAAATACTGGAACAGCTCGACCTGGATCTCGTCATTGGGGGCGAAATCGGAGTGTCCGCCTTCCGATGCGAAAACATGATGCCGTTTGCCATCCCAGTACAGCGCGCCTTCGCCGAGCCCGGTTCCGGCGGCGATAATTGCCTGGTTTCCCTGCACATCATCTTTGGCAAGCACCTTGTTCAAGGGGACGAGGTCGCTGGGCGACAAGGCCCCGATCCCCCAACCGGTCGCCTCCAGGTCGTTGATGAGAGTTGCCTCAGCAAGGTTCAGCTCAACCGCAAGCCGCCGCGCTTCGACGATCCAGGGCAGGTTCGACGCTTCCACTCTGCCATTGGTCACGGGGCCGGCGATGCCAAAGCACGCCTGCGCAGGCTGAATGCCGGAGGCCTTTACGAACTCGGCGGCAATCTGGTCCAGGCCGGAATAGTGCTGGCTGGGGAAGATGGTGAGTCTTACCAGGTTGTAGTGGCCGTCTTCTTTGACATCGTAGAGCGCGAGACGAGCGTTGGTGCCTCCAATGTCGCCTGCGAGGATCATTTTTCGAAGTTCCTCCAGTGTCGTCCGTCGCGCTCCAGCAGTTCGTCAGCTTCGCGCGGCCCCCAGCTGCCCGCCGGATAGTTGGGGAAATTGCGTGGAGGCAAGGCTTTCCATACATCCAGGGCGGGGCTGACGACGCACCATCCGGCTTCAACCATGTCCGCGCGCTGGAACAGCGTCTGATCGCCGATCATGCAATCGTGCAGCAGGCGCTCATAGCCGGTGCTGGGCTGCGTTCCGAAATAGTCGGCGTATTCGAAGTTCATGTCAACGGCGCCCAGACGCATGATCGGGCCGGGAACTTTGGCGGCGAACTGCAGTGAGATGCCTTCCTCCGGCTGGATGTGGAGCACCAGCTGGTTAGGCATGAGGTTCTCGACGGGGGTATCGCGAAAGAGAACAAACGGGGCCCGGCGGAACTGGATGGTAATGTGCGTGTTCTGGGCCGCCAGCCGCTTGCCGGTCCGCAGGTAAAACGGAACATCCGCCCAGCGCCAATTGTCGATCGCCAGCTTCATGGCAACAAACGTCTCGGTGCGGGAGTCCGGCGGGACATCCGGTTCCTGACGATATCCGGGCACGCGCTGCGCGTCTTCGATCCCGGGACCATACTGCCCGCGCACGCTGCGCGTGAGAACCTCCTCCGAACTCAACGGCTGAATGGCATGAAGAACTTTCGCCTGCTCATCGCGGACGGCGTTGGCTTCGAACGAAACCGGAGGTTCCATGGCGGTAAGGCTGATGAGCTGCATGATGTGGTTGGGCACCATGTCGCGGAGCGCGCCGGCGGTGTCGTAATAACTGCCGCGCTGTTCCACGCCCACGGTTTCCGCCACGGAAATCTGCACGTGATCGATGTAGCGGCGGTTCCAGATCGGCTCGAAAATTCCGTTGGCGAAACGGAACGCCAAAATGTTCTGGACGGTCTCTTTGCCGAGATAGTGATCGATGCGGTAGATCTGCTTCTCGCTTGCGTACTTCAATAACCGCTGATTCAAGGCGCGTGCGGAATCGATGTCATGGCCGAAGGGCTTCTCTACGATGACGCGGCGCCAGTAACCGTCTTTTTCGTCCATCAGGCCGGCGGCGGCCAGCTGCTCGACGATGGGGCCGAAAAAACTCGGCGCGGTAGCCAAGTAAAAGAAATAATTGCCGCGGGTGGAGTGTTCCTTGTCGAGCTTCTCGAGCGTGGACTTCAACTGTTCATAAAGCTTCTTGTCATCAAATTCCGCGGTCACGTAGTAGAGCCGCTGCGTAAACCAATCCCAAATCTCCGGATCGATATCGCTGCCGGCATAGGTGTGAATATCCTCGGACAGCTTCTTACGGAATTGATCGTCGGACATGGGATTATGAGCAACGCCGACAATGGCAAACTCGCGCGAAAGGAGATCGACCTTGGCCAGATTGTAGAGCGCGGGAATGAGCTTGCGGCGCGTCAGGTCGCCGGCTGCGCCGAAAATCACCATGATGCAGGGATCGGCGGCGCGCCCGGGAACGCGCTGAGTTCTCGGAAGCACTTCAGCTTGGGCCATTCGATTCTCCTTGTCGGGACAGCCCGGATGTGCAGCCCCCCACCCTAAGCCGAAAAACGCGCGACCTCGGATGGGGCCCATCTGGCGCGTCAGGCGCTTTTTTTCTCGATCACCGGTTCGAGATGCCCGCCGAATTTCTGCCGCATGGCGGAGAGCATCTTCTCGGCGAACGTGTGTTCCTCACGCGAGCGGAAGCGCACAAACAAGGCCGCCGAAAGCACGTCCACCGGAACCGCTTCATCGATCGCCGCCTCAACGGTCCAGCGCCCCTCACCGGAGTCCTGCACGAATCCGGAATACTCGGACAGCGTAGGATTCTCCGCCAGGGCCATGGCTGTCAAATCCAGCAGCCAGGAACTGATCACGCTGCCCCGGCGCCAGACCTCGGCAATGTCGGCCAGGTTCAAATCGTACTGCTGGTCCTTCGGAAGCTCCGGCTTGCCCGCATTGCGAAAGATATCGAACCCTTCGGCGTAAGCCTGCATGATTCCGTACTCGATGCCGTTGTGCACCATCTTGACGAAGTGACCGGCGCCGGAGGGTCCACAATAGATGTAACCTTCTTCCGCCGTGCCGCCGAGCTTCTCGCGACCGGCGGTGCGCGGAATATCGCCGCGCCCGGGAGCAAGCGTCTTGAAGATGGGATCGAGTTGCGCGACGACGTCCTGGGGGCCGCCGATCATCATGCAGTAACCGCGTTCCAGGCCCCAGACACCGCCGCTAGTGCCCACATCAACGTAATGAATGCCGTTTTCGCGAAACATCCTGGAACGGCGAATGTCATCCTTGAAATAGGAATTGCCGCCGTCAATGAGGATGTCGCCCGCCTGCATCTTTTGTGCGATGGCTTGCGCGGTGGATTCCGTGGGGCCGCCTGCGGGCACCATCAGCCAGGCAATGCGCGGCGAGCCAAGTTTCGAACAGAAGTCGTCGAGCGAAGACGAAGCAATTGCGCCTTCCTTGGCCATGCCCTTCACGGCATCGGCGCTGAGATCGGTGACAACCACCTCGTGGCCGCCATGCATGAGCCGTCGCGCCATGTTGGCGCCCATTCGTCCAAGTCCAACCATTCCCAGACGCATCTTTCCTCCGTAGCTTTCGCTCCGTGTCCTCTGTGTCCTGCGTGGTTCAAAAAGCCCGTAACCACAGAGGGCACAGAGTTTCACAGAGGGCATCAGCTTAAGGCTTCGCGAATTGCTTTCGACAGCTGTGTTAATCCGGCCTCTACGTCTTTGCCCAGGTGCACGCGCAAGGCACGGCGTCCCCGCTCGGCGAGGACCTGGAAATCTCCTCGAGCCTGCGCAGCTTTGACCACGCCAAACGTATATTTTTGGCCAGGCACGGCAACATCCGCAGCATCGTCGCAGGTAATCTGCAGGAATACCCCGCTGTTCGGACCGCCCTTGTAGGCTTGGCCGGTCGAGTGCAGGAATCGCGGGCCAAAGCCCAGGCAGGTCGCAACGTGCTTCGAATCGCGAACTGCGTGGCGAACCTGCTGCAGTGACTGTTCGTGCTGATCGTTCATTGGCACGTAGCCAAGGACGGCAAAGTAATCGCCCGCCTTCAGCCGCCCCAGGTGCGCGCGCAAGTAGCCTGCCAGCGAATCTGCCTTGCCCAAAGCGCCGGCATTCTTCGGATCGGTGAAAAGCTTGATGCCGTTCTGCTCGAAAATCGGCTTCTCCGAGGGAAGCGACCCGGTCTTCTCGTACTCGCTGGTCAGCTTACGGGTTTCGACCTTGCTGGCCTCCACGTCCGGTTGATTAAAGGCGTTGATTCCGATAATCGATCCGGCAACCGCCGTCGCAATTTCCCAACGGAAGAATTCCTGGCCCAGGTCGTAGACATCCTGGACGGCAATGCGAATCACCGGCTGGCCGGCTTTTTCCAGGGCGGTGACCTTCGCGTCCTGATCGGCATCCGGGGCGGACTCAAATCGAAGATAGGCGAAGATGCGGTCATTGCCGTAAACCTCAGGCGCGCCGAGCTTTTCGCGATCGACTGGAATGATTCCGTGGCCCTGCTTGCCCGTAGACTCGGCCAGCAACTGCTCGAGCCAGGCGCCGAGATCGAAAATTGAGGGGGAAGTGATGATGGTTACTTTGTCGCGGCCCGATCGCGCCGCTTCGCCAAGAACGATCCCGAGCATGACTCCCGGGTTGTTCTCGATGGCCACAGACGGCGCGCAGGCTTCCACCATTTCCTCGGTGCGGTCGAGGAACTTGGCCACATCGAGGCCCATGGCCGCCGCCGGAATAACCCCGAAATTCGACAACGCCGAATAGCGCCCGCCGATACTGGGCACGCCGTGAAAAATGTAACGGAACTTGTCGGCTTCAGCTTCTTTCTCCAGTTTGGAGCCGGGGTCGGTAATCGCGATAAAGCGGGAGCCAGCTTTGTCGGCGCCGATCGTCTGCTTCACTCGCTCGAAGAAGTACTGTTTGAAAATGTTCGGTTCCAGCGTGCTTCCTGATTTGCTGGAGACGATGAAGAGAGTTTTGCCCAGGTCAACTTGGTTTTCGAACGCCTTCACCTGGGCCGGGTCGGTGGAGTCGAGCACATGAAGCTGCGGAAAACCATTCACCCTGCCGAAAGTCTTCTCCAGGACCTCGGGGCAAAGACTCGATCCGCCCATGCCGAGCAGGAGAATGCCGGTGAAATTCTCTTTGCGGATTTCGTCCGCCAGGCGCTGAAACTGGTCTTTTTTCTCGAGTTGTTTTTCAGCAATGTCGAGCCAGCCCAGCCACTGCGCCTCGTCATTGCCGGTCCAGAGCGAGGCATCGCGCTGCCATAAGCGGCGGACCTTGCCGCTGGCGCGCCAATCGTTCACCGCCTCGGCAACCTGCTTGCCCAGGGGCTCCGGCAACGAATAGCGCTGTTGGCTGATCTTCGGAGAAGCGCTTTGCGTGCTCTTCTCGACCGCGGCCAGCAGTTTGTCAAAAGCTTCTTCGAACAAGCGGACACCGTCGTCGGTCAGCTTGTCCGTGATCTTGTCGATGGAGATGCCCACTTCCGCCAGCGTTTGCATCGTCTTCCTGGCGCCGTCCACATCTTCCGTGAGAGTTTCGCGCGGATGCCCGTGATCGCGGAAAGCGTCGAAGGTGGCCGGAGGAATGGTGTTGACCGTATCCGGCCCGATCATTTCCTGCACATAAAGAATGTCGGGGTAAGCAGGATTTTTCGTGCTGGTGCTGGCCCACAGCACACGCTGGGTCTGCGCGCCCTTCGCGCGGAGCGCATCCCACTGCGCGCCGGAAAATATGTTCAGATAGCGCTGATACGCTAGCTTGCCATTCGCAATCGCGACTTTGCCCAGCAAGCTCTTCAGCTTCTGCTCTTCCTGGGAGCCTTTCGCCGATTTCAGCCGGGTGGAGACTTCCGCGTCGACGGAATTATCAATGCGGCTGATGAAGAAGCTTGCCACGCTGGCCATGCGGCTCACGTCTCCACCGCTCGCGGCAAACTTATTCAGCCCGCGAACGTAGGCTTCCGCGACCTGCTGATACACGTCCTGGGAAAACAGCAGGGTGACATTGATGTTGATCCCCTCGCCGATCAATTGCTCGAAAGCCGGAATGCCTTGGGCGGTTCCGGGAACTTTGATCATGAGGTTCGGCCGGTCGACGGCCTTCCACAGCCGCCGCGCCTCTTCGAGCGTCCCCTGGGTGTCGCGCGCGAGATAGGGCGAAACCTCCAGGCTTACGTAGCCGTCGCGCTTTTTCGACTGCTCATAAACCGGGCGCAGCAGGTCGGTTGCGTCCTGGATGTCGCGAATGGCGATGATCTCGTACCGCGCTTTGGCGTCGAGGTCCTCGCGGTCTTTCAGCGACGCAAGAATATCGGCGTAATCGGTGCTGCCGGCAATGGCTTTCTCGAAGATCGACGGATTCGATGTCATCCCGCGCAGGCCGTCTTCTTCGATCAGGCGCTTGAGTTCGCCGCTGGTAATCAGATCGCGGCGGATGTAGTCGAGCCAGACCGACTGGCCGAACTTGAGCAGATCTTTCAGGGGATTCGTAGCTTTGGCGGTATCGAGAACTCCAGTGGGCTGCATAAAAACCTCGCCTCAATAATTTCTGGTGCCGGCTTGCTTCGCCTTCCTGTCCTTTTTAGTCCGGAAACTTTGACCACCACGAACTTTGTCCAGCACGAAGGACACGAAGTTACACGAAGAAAAGCCCGCGACACGTTAGTTGTTCTTCTTTAAAACGTCTTTCGCGGCTTGAACCACGTGCTCAACCGTGAATCCGTACTTCTTGAACAAATCTTTCGCCGGGGCGGACGCGCCGAAGGTGGTCATGCCGATGATCGCGCCTTCGGTTCCGACGTAACGCTCCCAGCCGAACACCGAACCGGCTTCAACCGAGACCCGCGCCCGCACTTCCGGCGGCAGCACGGAGCGCTTATAGCTTTCGTCTTGTGCGTCGAAAATCTCCGTGCATGGCATGCTCACCACGCGTGCGCGAATGCCTTCGCCGGTAAGCTTCTCGTAAGCGGACACGCAGAGTGAGAGTTCACTGCCTGTGCCGATCAGAATGACTTCAGGCTTGCCGCCTGGCGCATCGGCCAGAATGTATCCACCCTTGGCCACGCCGGAAGCCACCGCGTATTTCGAGCGGTCCACAGTGGGCAAAGCTTGCCGGCTGAGAACCAGCGCCACGGGGTTATGCTTCATGGGCATGATGGTTCTCCATGCCTCCACCACTTCGTTGGCATCTCCGGGCCGCATGACAATCATGTTCGGCATGGCGCGCAGAGACGCGAGTTGCTCGATGGGCTGATGCGTAGGCCCGTCTTCGCCAAGGCCAATTGAATCGTGGGTCAGAATGTAGATGGTCGGAATTTCCATGATCGCGGCCAGGCGCATGGAGGGCCGCATGTAGTCAGTGAAATTGAAAAATGTGCCGCCAAACGGGCGAACTTTGCTGAGGGCCATGCCATTCAACGCCGCGGCCATAGCGTGCTCGCGAACTCCGAAATGGAAGTTGCGCCCACCGTAGTTGCCCGGCTTGAAATCGCCGTCGGCGGCGTCGAACTTCAAATTGGTTTTGTTCGAGGTCGCAAGGTCGGCTGCCCCCCCGATCAGCCACGGCACATTCTGCGCCACGGCATTCAGCACCTTGCCCGAACTCTCGCGACTGGCGACACCCTTGGCATCGGCGGGGAAGGTGGGCAGGTCTTTGTCCCAACCATCAGGGAGATCGCGGCGCTGCATGCGATTGATCTGATCGGCGAGATCGGGAAACTGCTTGCCGTACTTGCCAAAAAGGTCATTCCACTTAGTGCTGAGCTCGCGGCCGCGTTTTCCAATCCCCTGCTGAAAATCTTCCCGAACCCCATCCGGGACCAGGAACTGAGCGTCTTCAGGCCAGCCATAGAATTTTTTTGCCAGCTTCACTTCGTCGGCGCCCAGCGGTTCGCCGTGCGCGGCGTTGGTGTCCTGCTTGTGCGGCGCACCATACCCGATATGGCTGTTGACGATCACCAGGGTAGGACTGTCCTGGTTGGCCAGAAATTCCTGGAATGCCGCAGAGAGCGAGTTGAGATCGTTGGCGTCTCCCACGTGAGTAACATTCCAGCCATAGCCGCGGAAACGCATGGCGACGTCTTCGCTGAACGACCAGTCCGCGGGGCCGTCGAGGGTGATCTGGTTGGCGTCGTAAATCCAGCACAAGTTCGGAAGCTTGAGATGTCCGGCGAGAGAAGCGGCTTCGCTGCCCACGCCCTCCATCAAGTCGCCGTCGCTGCAGAACGCCCAGATGTTGTAGTTGAAGACTTCGAAACCGGGACGGTTGTAGCGCGCCTGCAGCCACTTGGCGGCCATTGCCATGCCAACGCTGTTTCCGATACCTTGCCCGAGCGGTCCGGTGGTGGTCTCAACTCCTGAGGTGATTCGGTACTCGGGATGCCCAGGAGTTTTGCTGTCGAGTTGGCGGAAGCTCTTGATGTCGTCGAGAGAAACAGCAGGGTGGTCAAGAACCTTGTACTCGTGATCTACTGCTTTGACTCCGGACAGGTACAGCATGGAATAGAGCAGCATGGACGCGTGCCCGTTGGAGAGCACGAAGCGGTCGCGATTGGGCCACACCGGATCCGCCGGATCGTACCGCAAAAACTGCTGCCAGAGGCAATACGCGACCGGGGCAAACGCCATGGGCGCGCCGGGGTGTCCGGAGTTGGCCTTCTGCACGGCATCGATCGACAGCGTGCGAATGGTATTAATGCTGAGTGTCTGAAGCTGCTTGCCTGTCAGTACCGCCTGGTCGCTAACCGCCATAGGAATCCTTTCCGCCGGATTGGATCGCTCTGGTCCGAGATACCGCCGCTTTCGAGGTATTTCAGTTTACCAATTCCCGGCGCTTGCCGGAGCCGCAGGGCCGTTCGGTTTTTATGATGCTGGGAAATGCATTAACAATTCATTAAGTGCAAGCGCGCCTCGCGCCACCTGCCCAGCAGCTTCACGCCGGCTGCCCCCGCTGGAACCATGCGGGACGGAGTGCGAAATCGTGGCAAGTTCCCAACCTTGTGCCGAGCGCGGCATCGAAAATACATAACTATAGACACAGAAGAGGAGGAATCTATGTTCAAGACAGTGCAGGTGGGAATTCTTGCGCCGGCAGTGGCGCTGGCCTGCCTCGCCTTACCGGGGGCCGCAGCACAGGCCAGGAGCCACGACAGCGCGGGCACAACCGGAACCCAGGCCAAGGTGACGCCTTCGGAACGCACGTTTATCCGAAAGGCCGCTGAAGGCGGTGTGGCTGAAGTGCAATTGGGCCAACTGGCGCAACAGAAAGCTTCGTCACCTCTGGTGAAAGATTTCGCACAACGCATGGTCACCGACCATACCAAGGCGAACGACCAGTTGAAGCAGCTTGCCACCGAGGAGGGAGTGAACATCCCAGATAAGCTGAACGCAAAAAAAAGATGAGGCAACCAAGGATCGCCTGGACAAGCTGTCTGGGGCCGCGTTCGATCGCGCATACATGGCCGACATGGTGCGGGACCACACGAAAGATGTGTCCGAGTTTCGGACTGAAGCGAAGATGGCCAAGGGTTCGGCTGTGAAGAATTTTGCCTCGCAGACGCTGCCGACGCTCGAAGAGCACTTGAAACAAGCGAAGACCGTCGACTCGCAGGTACACGGGACAACCGCAATGCACCACAGCACCCGACACACGCAACCAACCGGCACGTAGTAGTGCTTGATATGGGCGGGGAGCTTCCCCGCCCTTTTACTTTATTTTTTTGTAGCGGAGGACGGAACTCTAACCCTGAACTCGCGAGCGCCGTTGATCTCTGAGCAGGATGCCAGACGCATTCATCAAGTACTGTTCGTCGCTAAGCCTCTCCAGCAGTTCGTCGGGAAAGGGAGAGATTTCGGTCTGCAAGTACGTGGCGAGCTCGCGGTAGATTTCCCGCCGTGCGTAAGGCGCCAGTTCATTGCGGCGCCGCAGGGCATCTTGAATGAGGCTGGCCAGCTCCGGGGTAGCCGCTCGGCGGAGACGCAGGGCGATGGTGGGGTACTCCATGAAGGAGTTGTACTTCTGCTGTGTCCAGGAGTCTTGCCCAGGCAGGGCTAGCGGCGTTTGCCGGATGACCAGCGTGCCCGCCACCCGATCGCCGAACCTCTGCATGAGAGGACTGCTGAGTACGGAAATTCCTCCCACCAGGTAGGCAAAGGGCAGCGCGTCAAAGACGCGCATCAAATTTCTTACCCATGCCTGTTCGATGCGCAACGGCAAACCGCTTTGGTCAATCACGCGCAAATGGAACAGGCGTTTCCCAATCGTCTGCCCGTTCCAAAACCCTTCCAGCAATGCGCTATAGGCAAAGCCGATGGCGAATTCCGCGAGCGTGATCACCATGACCCCGAATCCCGGTGCTTTCGCGAAAATCCAGTAAACCAGCAAACCTATGCCATTCACTGTGCCCAGCACGATGGTAAGGTCGAGCAACATGGCATAGAGCCGGGGTGCGGGCCCGGCCAGAGGCAAGCGAAAAAAAACACCTTCGGCCGTCGCAATGGTCAGTTCGATCGCGGTTGGCGGGGAAGTTGAGTGAGTCTCTTTCATCAGCTCTCCTGAGAAACGCTGGAGCGCACTCCAGCGCTTCTGCGCCCGATCAGCAGCAGATAAATGGTCAGCACCACGAGTTCGGCTATGCCAACCGCAACTTTAAATCCATAGGGCAGAACCGGCGCGTGGTGCTGAGAAAAGAACGCTTCCATAATTCCCGCCCACACCAGCATCATCGCCATCCCGGCGACCAGTAACAACCATTCGCGCATTGCTTCGCGAAGCTTGCGATCTTCGCGCCGGTGCAACAGCAAGCGCGCCAGGTAAAAGCCCGCTTGTCCGGCAATTAAGATCGATGGAATCTCAAACACCCCGTGCGGCAAGAGCCATGCGCTCACAAACAGCCCGAAGCCACGCTGCGTGTAATGGACGGCTACGGCCCCGAGCAACACGCCGTTCTCGAAGAGGAGGAGTGCTGTCCCAATGCCAAACGTCACGCCAAGTGCCGCGGCAAGCAGCGATACCTGGATGTTGTGCCGGATCAGTTGCCCCGAAAATTGCGCCTCCGTCTGTGCCGAGTCCAGGTGCTGCGCCTGCCCCTGTTCCTCTTCATGGACGCGCTCGCCCGGGTTGCGCAGGTAGGCCGCCGGTAGCAGCACGTCCACGGATGCGGGATCGTAGCGCACCGCGAGTCCCCCCAATGCGCAACCCAATACCGTCACCAGCAACGACAATGCAAAAAAACGGGACTGCCTCCGAAAAGCTTCCGGGAAGGCCATGAAAATCCTCAGCCAACTTCGTGGCCGCCACAAGTCGGAGCGGGCCGGCGGGGCGTAATACAACTCCGCATAAGCCCGCGCCACCAGCCGCTCCAGATACTGTCTTAGCTCGGGCGCTAACGCTCCGTGTGTGACGCGATTCAAGTCCGCTGCCGCCTGGGCATAGAGCTCCTGTAGTTGTTGCCCTTCCGCTATATTCAAGCGGCGGTCGGGACGGGCTTCTAGCGCGGCTAACAGCGCTTCGAGACTTTCCCACCGGGGCCGCGCCTGCGCCTGAAAGCGCTCGAGATTCAGAATCACAATCGCTGCTCCCGCTTACTTTCCATATATCCCTCAACTGCCGTTCGCAGAAACATCTCTGCAGGAACATACCTTAGCCGGACGTCCAATTGGCGCATCTGCCGCGCCAATGCGCCGAGGCGCTGGTTTTCTTTTTCTGCCGCGAGAGCCGCATATACATCCTGCTCGCTGTCTAGCTCCTCGTATGGCGAAAATGCCGGCCGCGCGTGAGCCGGCAAAATGCTGGTCATCAAGATGGCGTGTGAGGAACGGACCAGGCCAACTCCGCGGCGCAAGGAGTCTGCCACCGAGCGCTCGGCCAGATCCGCAAGAAGCAATAGATAAGCGCGCCGCCGCAGCCCTCCCCGAATTTCGCCAAACAGCGCTTCGTAATCCGCGGTGGTGGGCAGGGAGTCAAGGTTCAGCAGGCGTTCGCGAAATTGATGAAACTGGGACTGGCCGCTTCCGGCGCGCAACCAGGACTTCGGCTCATCAGCATAGGTGACCAGGCCGAACTCATCGCCGAGTTCAAGGGCAACGGTTGCGCCCACCAGCGCGGTCTCCACCGCGAGATCGAGCAACCGCCGGGGCGCGCGCTTTTGCGAGCCATCCCGGTCCGGACCCGCGGTTGGATCAAGGGCCATGGCGGACGCCCGCGACTGGTCGACGACGAAATAAACTTCCTGCTTCTGCTCCCATTGAAACAGGCGCGTAACCGGCGCCGCGCGGCGTGCCGTCGATTTCCACGCAATCTCGGAGTAGGTATCGCCCGGCTGGTATTCCCGCAAGCGCTCGAAATCGCGTCCGTGCCCAGTCCAGGGCGTCTGCTGGGAAGCTACCAGCAAGCGGTAAACTTGGCTGCGCAGAATCTCCCGCCGGCCGGGACGCAGATCCGCCTCGATCCGTAAAGGCTCGGGCACATCAAACCATTGCCGCAAGCGCCAGATTCGCAAATGCGACCGCCGCTCGATTCCAACCCGCGGTCCCGGCCACAGCCCGCGCCGCAGCAAACCGATCTCCGGCATCCATGGCCACAGTTGGAGTTGCGCCCTGTCTCCGCTGGCTGCTCCTCCGGCCGAATCCGACCGCTCAAGCTTGAGCCACTGGGGCCCGCTTTGCACGCGAATCGCTACTTCGCTCGCTGGCGTTGCCGGCATAATTCCCACGCGGACTTCGCAGCCGGGAGCGACTTGACTTGAACCGGTGATTGCGAGCGGCAGCTGGATCGCCTGCCCTTCTCGTCCGCGAAGGCCTTTTTCCGGGAGCAGCAGGACGGGCGCAGTTTCTTGACGGGCGCGCCATAACGTGAGGCCGTCATAACACGCCAGCAACGCGGCTATGGCGACGATCAGCTCGAACCATCGCCATCCATGAGGGACCCAGGGCGCAATGCATGCACCTAACGCCAGAAATCCCATGACCCACGCCAGCGCAACCTCGGGACTGAACCGTGTTCCCGCTGGGCACAGCGGGATCCGGCGCACAAACTTGCCGGTTATGACTTGGGAAGCACTGCTCGTTTGCTTCCCGTGTCCAGCTGTCATAACTGCGGCCATCTCGGTGCCCTTTTCCGCAGGCTTAATCATCGCGGGACTTCCACCGTCTCGAGCACCGCGTTGATTACCTCGCGAATCCCGACGCCTTCCATTTCAAACTCCGGCTGCAGCAGGATGCGATGTTTCAGCACCGGTGCAGCCAGCGTCTTGATATCTTCCGGCAGCACGAAGTCTCGCTCTTCGAGCGCCGCCAGTGCCCGCGACGCGGACAATAAGGCGAGCGTAGCGCGCGGCCCAGCGCCAACCCAAACTGCGGGATGCTGTCGTGTTTGCCGGACTACACTGACGATGTAGTTGCTTACCGCCTCGCTGACCCGTACGCGTTCCGTTGCCGTTCGCAACTGCTCCAGTTCATTCGGTGGCAACACGGGTTCCCGCAGTTCTTCCGCCAGCCGGCGCTCTGGCGCTTCCCCGTCCGCTACCAACCGCGCCAGTTCGTTCTCCTCTTCCGCGACCGGGTAACCCATCCGAATCTTTACGAGAAAGCGGTCCTTCTGGGCCTCCGGAAGGGGATAGGTTCCCTGATGCTCGATGGGATTTTGGGTTGCGAACACGACAAATACCGTCGGCAGCGCGCAGGTGGCGCGATCAATTGTCACCTGTCGCTCTTGCATGGCTTCGAGCAAGGCGGATTGGGTTTTCGCGGGCGCGCGGTTAATTTCGTCGGCCAACAGGAAGTTCGTGAAAATCGGTCCGCGCACCAGCCGGAATTCTTGCGCCTTGAGGTCGAAAACGTTGGTGCCGGTGATATCGGCGGGCATCAAGTCCGGCGTGAATTGAATCCGCTGGAATTCGCCGGCCACGGCCCGCGCCAGCGCCTTCACCAGCAGTGTCTTGCCCACGCCGGGAACACCCTCGATGAGCGCGTGGCCGCCGGCCAGCAGGGTGACGAGGGCAAGATCGATGGCCTCGTTCTGGCCGACGATCACGCGGCTCAGCGCTTCTCGAAGCCGGCGTGCGCCGCTGGTGACGGGGGCCAGCGGGTGCGGCGAGGGGGCTTCTGCGGGGGCAGCTTGTGCTTGCGCCCCGGAACTCAGCGATTTCTCGTTCATGTGATCCGTACCTCCTGGGGATCCATCTTCGGTGAAGGACTGGAATTGTCAGGCACACGGCGCGCGCTGCCAGCCAGGCCTTTGGCGGATGCGCGGCGCTCCGCGATCAGCTGGCTTAACTGCCGGTATCCCGCCAGGGGAGGCGCGGACAGAGCCGCGCGGAGCCGCGCGCCGGTTTTGGGATCCGCAGAAATAGCCTGAGCATCGTGCGGCGAGCGGCGGCAAAACTCTTCCCAGCACTCCGCTGCTACTTTTTCTTTTGCAATGCTGCGCTGAAGCAGGCGGCGTGCGGCCACTCCGGCGCCTTCGCCATTACGCATGATCTGAGAGTCGGGATCGCGGGCTGGACGCCGCACCAGGTCGCCACTCATGCTCCAGAGCAGGAGCGGCAGGGTCGCCCAGAACAGCAAAAGAGCGGCCTGCAGACGGTATCGGCGCACCAGCCAAAGCACGCCTTGATCCTGATGTAGTCCATGCAAGGTTTCATCGACCCAAACCACCCGCCGCCCACCTGCCAGAAAGTCCAGCAGCGCGGGATTGGGGTGCGTTTTGATGGTTTCGTTAAATAAGAACGATTCCTGGCTTGCAGCGATCAGCTCGCCATTGCCGGCTCGCCGCGTTGCCATATAAACATGCGCCTCTGGCGCGGCCTTGGCATCAGGATTTGCGCCGCCGGCATAAAGGACGGTCCATGCCGAATCCGTTTCGAGCCAGGGGGCGTCGGCGGCGAGATACATTGGTTCGCTGCCCGCCGGCATGGCGATGGGATCAGGAGAGACCCAGATGGGTCCGGAATCGTGTGGGGCCTTGTACCACTTGCTTTCGACTTGCCACCCCTGCGATTCGGACTTCAGCTTCCAAGTGGGAGCAACCAGCACGACGCGACCGCCGCGCGCCAGGAAATGTTCCACTCGCGCACGAAACTTCTCCCCGATCCGGAGTTGCCCATGGTCCATCTTCCAATCATCCGAGGTGTAGCCGCCAATAAAGAATGCGGTTATCTGCAGCGCGTCCACGTCAGAAAGAGAATCCTCATCCTGGCTGCGCTTGACTTCGTAGCCGGCGCGAGCATAGGCATCGAACAAGAGACTGGTGCCGTAAGGGTCCTCGCGCAAGCTGGATCCCATGTCGCTGGCATTCGACTCGTTCTGATGCGCCATCAGCAGGAGAATCGCGAATCCAGCGGCGAAAATCCCAGCTGCCAGCAGCGGACCTCGCCAATTGACCGCCACGCGTTCGCCTGATCCGCTGTCAAACATGGTTGAGGAACTCCCGCTGCTCGTTTCGATACGCAGTGACCGCCTCCGGCGACACTGCATGGGCCCCGTACCAGACTCGATCGAACTGCCGCAGGCTGCCACGCAATTTTTCAGGAATTTCCAAGCGCGCCTCGAGCGCGGCCTGCGGACGCCGGCGCCAGCGGCGCGTGAACTCATTGAGATATTCGCGATTAGTGCGGTCGCGGCGGATCATCACCCATTCGCGCTGCGCCAATCCCGCCAGTAATGCGAAATACGCGGCGCGCAGAGCGAAGCGCAGCTCGCCTTCGCCTTCCAACCGCCTAGCCACCGCGAACCATTCGTCCTCGGAACGCTCAGTGGCGGTTGCAACGTCGCTCAGATCGGGAATGGGCGCGACCGCAAGGGGTAGAGAAAGGGATGCGGTCTCCCGGCGTCGCCGCAACCAAAAAAGCACTCCTGTAGCGACGAGGGTCAAAGCCGCGAGTACCGCGATCCATAATCGCAGGTCCTTCAGTTGCCAGCCGCCGCGCCTTTCGCTTGCGAGCGGCAGGCTCACGCCGCCAGGCCATAGTTTGCGAAGAAACTTCCACAATGTCGCCCAAGCGTGCTGTGTGCCCTGCCCGATCTTGCCTAACGCTTTATCCAGCCAGGTGGGCGGACTCGGGTGTTCGTCGTCATGCCAGCGGTAAATGGCGCGCTGCGACTCCTGAGCAATAGCCTGGCGCAAGGTTTGAATCCGTGCCGCGCGAGCGGCATTGCCTATGTCCGTTTTGCTTGCCGCGGGCAATGTTTGCGCCGCTTGGGCGCTCGAGATCAGGGAAACGGCAGTCAGAATTGAAGCAAGCACGAACAATGCACCGGTGATCGCCTTGCCAGCGGCGGCTTTGGAGGCGATCATCTGCGCCTTCTTTTGCTGCTCGCGTGGCAGGCTCGCCAGTAACCCGCGCAAATCGTCTCCTTCGCGCCGCGATCGTAAGTGCTGATGAACAACCACGAACGTGCATTTGACGATGGGATCAAGCGCCAACCATACACCCCCCAACAAGGAAAGCCAGAACGCGGAACTTTCGACCAGCGCGTCGATTCCCATTTGTGTGGACAGGAGCGTGCTCACCCCAAAAATCGAATGCAGAAGCCCGGGGAGAATCATCGCCAGCAACAGGCCGTTCAGCCACACAGCGGTCCAAAGAGGGAAGAGCATAAGAAACAGAAGCAAGCCGCCGGCGAACCACCGGCTGGCGAGGGCCAGGCAGCCCGTAAACGAATGCCTCTCATCGCCACCTTCCTGCGCTTCCAGGCTGGCGAACTGGCAGGCGCTGTAGAACCAGGATGCCCCGGCAACGGTTGGCAGTGTGGCCAACGCGGCGGCACTCAGAAAGATTTTCCAGGCAAGCAGGCGTCCCACCGCTGCCACTTGCGCGGCTGCGCCTGCCGGTTTCGGAACCGTCGTGCCAAACGCCCGTTCACGAACCTTTTGCATGTAGCTGCCGACCAGCCATACGCGGAGCAAATACCCGCCGGCGAGCAGCGCGGTTTCGATCAATAGTGCTCCCTCAGATATCCGAATCTGGCCATTGAGCACCCACATGGGAATGAAACAAAGCACGAGCGGAGCCGCCCCCGCGTAATACCGCCACCCTTCCCGCGCGAACGTTGCTCGGAATAGCGCAAATCCACGTTCCAGCGCCTCCAGCGGGCTGAGGCGGTTTTTGACGGCGGGCGCCAGGGATGCGCGCGGCGAAGCGGACAGAACCACCGCGGCTTCACTCATGGCTTTGCCCGGACGCTGGGAGATTGAGGAGGCGGTTGAAGCGCAAATGCTGTTCGGGCGTATTCACTCGCCAGCGCAGCAAGACAAAAAAGAGCGCCGCCAGGCAGGCAAATGCCGTGACCCCGGCAAGCACTTCCCGGAACCGGCGCGCCAGAGAGGGTTTGGCTGCACCTTGACGCGTGAATCGACGCAAACAGGGAGGGCAGGCCAGCTTTCCTTCCTCGTCCGTTACGCATTCGCGGCAGAATGTTCCACCGCAATGCGGGCACCTTGCCGCTGCTTCACGAAGTGGATGAAAGAGGCAGCGGGCGTGGCGCATGCTCCGGGGAGAGGATCCATGGAAAGGTGCGGCTGGAATATCAGGAGGCATTCGTCTGGGTTGCGGCCGCAATCGGAGCGGGCGCGCCCGCTTCGGAAGTGTTGTGGGCGTAGGCATCCGGGGAGATGACCGTTGACCCGGCAGGTTGCTCGATGATGCGCGCGGCACGGACCGCCGCATCGATCCTGGCCAGGACCTTCCGCGCGCGCCGGATTCGTTTCACCAGGAGCAGATCAACAATGCCTCCAGTGGTACGGATGCGAGACTTGGCCGTGGGCCCAAGAGCCAATTCCCATGCGGCCCACGCGATAGCGAGGCTGACTAAAATCGCGCCGAGGGCGGAGTTCACCCACTCCCAGAGAGGGGCCCCGATGCCTGCAAGAACCACCGCGGGAATGATCAGGCGCCACAGCCACAAACGACTGGGCCACACCATAACGTACTCCAGATCACGCAAGTAAAACCGCCGGTACTCGACCGCGTACATCATGCGCTTAGCGGCAAGCAAGCAGTCGTGGCTCAAATACCACTTCGTACCGCCAGCCAGGCTGCCCACTCGCGATATTTTGCGGAAAGCACTTTTCAATCAGCGCCTCCCCGCCGCCCAATATCCGAAAAGAAGCAGGGGAAGCCAGCCCAGCCCCACGTACGCCCCCCAAAAACGCCACCCGGATCTGGGAATCAAGTAGGAACGCGGCGCCTTCCGATATTTCACATGCAGGAAAATCACCGCCGGGAGTGCGGCTACAAATGTGGGCCAAATGAGAATCCACACCCACCCGACGGTCACCGCGATGGAATCATAGAGCACATCGCGATAACGCCATTCCGCGGTTCCCGCCTCCACACCGGAATGGGCGCGCCCGCGTTCGAAGCAGGTGGGGCAAACATGCTCCACGCCCAGCTGCAGATCGCAGAGCGCGCACACGAAACGCCCGCACCTTTGGCAACAAGCCTGAAACGCCTTGTCGGGATGAAAGAAGCATGTCGCTTGATCCGAAAGCGCGACGGCCGCACTGGTGTTCTGCCGTAGCACGGGCCAGAGATAGGCCTGCAGCCGGTTGGCGCAGGAGGGGCAGGATTGCCATCCCGTTTCCGTCTCGACGGGTACGACACTTCCTCCACAAACGGGGCAGGTAACAGCCGGCGGTCCACCCGGCATTGGGTCATTACCGGTAGAGCCCGTATGGCCGAAGCCGCTCGCGAAGGGGTTAATGCTAAGACTCACGCAATACTCTCTTTATATATGACCCGGGTGTCGCAAACCCGGTCGTGCAACGATCGCTTCTCGACATCCGCGCCCACCATAATGCTGCTGATCACCATAAGTACAAAGTTCAGATACGGGATGCCGCTGGTGACCACATTCCACATGAAGAAGCGTCCAAAGCAGACCCCCCAACCCAGGCTGCGACCATCGGATCGTACGACCTTGAGCCCGCAGGCGATCTTTCCCACGGTTGCGCTGCGGTACTTCAGCATCAGAATCTCGTAGCAGGCTCCGCCGAGCCAAAAAAGAAGAACAACAGCAATAACGGTGCCGGTTGCAAACGCCGGATCGGGCGGCTGCTGACGCTGACTTACGCGGAGCATGTTGGGTATGAGCAACGCGGCCAGCACCATGATGGGCACCATCAGGATGATGCCGTCAATAAACCGCGCGCCAAAACGGATCCAGAATCCGCCGTAGTGCCGCGCCAGGGGCGATGCCCCGGCCGCGCCGCTCGCCATAACCCGGCTCAGAAACCCCGGCTTACATTCGGCACATACCCAGTTGCCTGCGATCTGCACCAACTCCGAGTGCGCGAGCACCCGTCCGCACTGGGAACACGCTATAACTGTCTGTACTGGGACTTCCTGGCCCATGGTGAACCTCCCCTGGCATACAAAGTGGCATTAAGCCTACCGCAAGCGGTTCCCCACGCCAAGTACCAGTATCTCGTCCCGAAGTCCATGGCCGTGTGGCACAGCGGCGACAAGACAACTCGGAACAGTGTCTTTACAGGCCATCAGGGCCGCCTTAAATACTGTTACCGATATCTCAGTCCGGTGGTAAAAAAAAGCCCAAGTTACGGAGTTGCGGTGTTACTCCCAAATCATCGGTAAATTGGGGATGGAACCAATTCCAGGCGACCATTCAGGCATGAGTGAGGGAGGAGGAACGCGGCTGCTGAGCGGCTGGCAGCACTTGCGGGAGCTCGGTTGCCTGGCGGCGAGCAGTAACCTAACCCTTCGATATTTGAGGCGTGAATACCCGATCAGCGCTGATCGCAGCCTGGGCGGGGCAAAGAATAGTTCTTCGGCTGGCGACTCTGTAGAGTCTCTGACACATAGTCAGGTCCTAAGCTGCAATATAACTACTGGAGCAGGCTTCAACCGGCCGCGGCGACATCGCGGCCGGGCACTACATCAACCTGTAACTTGGGGTCGGCGGCCGGCACGTATGTGGACGGCAAGCCGAGTTCGCGCCGCACAATGTTTGCGCCCTGGGCGATGGCGCTGCTTTTGTAAAAAGCGATTTCGCGATTTGCCCCCTGCCGCCCAAAGCCGCAATCGCTCGACACAATCAGCCACTCTGGCGGGATGAACTTCAGCGCTTTGCGGATTTCCTGCGCGACCTCTTCAGGCCGGTCGGCCTGCAGCGTACGGTGGCTCACCACGCCAATGCAGATTTTTTTCTTGAGGTGCTGCTTGAAGGGCGCGAATAGCTCGAGATCTTTCTGGCTGCGGTCTTTCATCTCGAGCGTCCACACGTCCCCGCGACAGCGCTCCAGATAAATTTCGATGGAGTTGGCATAGCTGGTGTCCTCCATTACGCGCTGCATGTTGGGATTGCCCCAGCAGGTGTGGATCCACAGTTCCACGTCCTCGAGTCCTTGGACCTCTCGATTGAACGCATCGATCATGAACTTCACCTCGGCATGGTCCTTGCCGTAGGTATTGGCCATGAAGTGGAAGGTCGGCTCCTCAATCTGAATACAGCGGCAGCCGGCATCACGAAGGGCGAGCAACTCCTTGTTCATGGCTTCCGCCATGTCCCAAATCACCTCGCGCTTATCTTTGTATTTAGGCGTATGAATATCCAGGAAGAGCGCCATCACCTGCGAACAACAGGTACCGAACTTGACCGGTTTGCGGGTCTTTGCCTGCGCGATCCGCCACAGCTTGGGATAATCGAGGGCACGGTGCTCGATTTTGCCGACGACATGCGGCCAGCGCCAGCCGGTGTAAATCTCGTTCAGCAGCGTACCCGGGGGATAATGCAGCCAAGGCGCCGTGGTCTCCTCCGGTTGCAGATGATCCCCTTCGAACCCTGTCCACCGCTGCAGCGGGTAATGATGCCAGGCGCGACCGGCCAGGTCTTCATCGACATGCAAATCACCGTGCGTAAGGATGTCGAGTCCGGCGCGCTCCTGGTCACCGATTACCACGGCCATCGCATCCTGAAACTTTTCACGAAAGCGAACGTCGAGCATGCAGGTGTCGAGCGGGCGCCCCCACATGCAAACGTCGAACCAACGCGGCCGGGGAAAGGAACCGGTGGTTGTGCTGGGCAGAATCAGATCGGCTGTGGCAGTAAACATATATCCTCCGCAGCGCGGATTTTAATTGCCCGCGTGCCGGTTGGAAAGTTCGGAGGGCGAACTCTGTGTGCGCAGTAATTCTTTAACCGGATGAGCATCCCCGGAAGGGCAAATCTATCTATTCATACCGCAAGGCTTCTATCGGATCCAATCGCGAGGCTCGAAGTGCCGGGACCATTCCGCTTATCAGTCCGACCAGACTGAGAATCAGCGTGGCAATGATGAGTGTCGCCGGTGCGATGATCAGGCGAATGTCCCCAGCCTGGCCATTCTTCGCAAAAGCACTGTACAACGTTAGTCTCCCCACGGATAAAGAGACGGCATATGCGAGTATTACTCCCAACAAGCCGCCCATGAAGGTAATGGTGAGGGCCTCGGCCAGGAACTGCAGGAGAATGTAGCGCCGTGGCGCGCCCAGCGCCTTCTGCACGCCGATCTCACGCGTGCGTTGCGTGACCGAGACCAGCATGATATTCATCAGGCCCACCCCGCCAATACCCAGCGTGAGTGTTCCAATGAAGCCCATCAGAATCTTCAGCCCCATGGTAATGATCTCGAACTGGTGGACCTGCATCATCAAGTTAAAAACCCGCACCGCTTGATGGTCAGCCTGATTGAACCTATGTGGCACAGACAGGATGGTGCGCACCGCCTGTTCCAGTCGCTCATACTCGTGAGTCTGATAGTTGAACCAGATTGCATCCAGGTAGCGCGTATCCTTTAAGTCCGACATGGTGGTGAAGGGAATGTAGACCACGCGGTTAATGTCGCTATTGCCCTCTTGCATTTTGGGGCTGAGGACGCCGATAACTTGAAAGCTGAGACCGTCGAGGCGAATGCGTTCGCCCAGAGCATTGCGTCCGGAGAACAATTTTTCCTTTGCTTCAGAACCGAGAACCGCGACTCGGGCGCGCGCTATCTGGTCTTGCATATGGTAGAAGCGGCCCTGGGCCACACTCAGAGAACGTACGTCGGCCACGTTGGGATCGTTTCCAGTGACCGTCCAGGTGAACGCCCGAGTGTCATACTGAACATTCGCCTGCTTTTCAACCGACGGGGTAATGTGGGCGATTTGGGGAAGATTCGTAGCAAGGGTCTCTACATCATCAAGCGTGAACCTGACGGGGACGCCGGCTTTCTGGCCGCCCGCCTGCATGCCGGTGGTTCCTGGCACAACAATCACCAGCTTGGTCCCGAAGTTGGCGAAAATGTTTTGGCAGGCCTGGCCGAAGCCATTGCCGTAGGCGAGCAGCATGACGACGGTGGCGATCCCCCACGCCATGCCAAGCATGGTGAGTGCGGTGCGGCGGCGATTGTACCGCATCGCGACGTAAGCTTCCTTCAGCAGATCTCGCATAGGCCGTTATTCCTGCCGCAAGGCCTCGACGGGCTGAAGCATTGCAGCCTGACGGGCGGGATACAGTCCGGCGATGACTCCGGCCAGCGTCAAACTGCCGATGGCGAGAATTGCCGACATTGGCACCAATTTGGGCGGATCAAAACCACTGGGTCCGCGCACCGTTCCCAGAGCTGCCATCAAGGCTCCCGCAAACAACATCCCGATCAAACCGCTGCCTAAGGTCAACAACAGTCCTTCCAGGAAAAACTGCAACAGAATGCTGCGATTGGTCGCGCCCAAAGCTTTGCGCAATCCGATCTCGCGAGTTCGCTCGGTGACCGAAACCAGCATGATATTTATGACGCCGATCGCCCCCAGCGCCAGCGTGACCATTCCCACCGCTCCCAGGAACATATTCATAACGTCGAAAATGGTATTCACCATCTTCGATTCCTGAATGGAATCCCATTCGTCGAAGGCGTTCTCATCGCTGGCGTCGAATCCGTGATTGCGTGCCACGATCCTATGGACGTCCTGCTTTGCAGCGGCATGTGCGTTTGTGAGACGCGGCTGGTACTCAATGAACGATATCGAATTCTCGTGGTTCTCCCCTTTGATGGGAAAGCTCGATTGCATAACCGGGAACGGGATGTAGCCGCGCATATTCAGCCACATGTTGTCGCCGCGGCCGAGGTGTAGCATGCTGCCCACGATTTCAAACCTTATGCCATTGATAAGGATGAACGAGCCAACGGCGGGCCTGCCGGGAAATAACGTCTTCAAAAGCTCGTTGCCCAACACAATGACGTTCCGTCTTTGGACGAGATCCATGGCATTGAGCCAACGCCCCTCCTTCAGAGGAAGGTAGCTGATCTGGTTCAACTGCGGCTCGGTGCCGAGGATTTCACCGCTGCCGGTCGCGAATTCACTGACCTCGTGAAGGTCGCCTCGGGCAATGAGCGGCGCTGCGTTGCGAATGCGCGGGGACTTGAGAATATCCAGGTAATCGTCGTAGGTGAGCAGATAGTTGCGCGCCGAATTCATGCTTCCGTAGACGGCTGGCGCCCGACCGGGAAAGATGAACATAATATCGCGCCCGAACTCAGCCATCTCCCGCCTGTTTCCGGAGCGAAAACCCTCGCCGACGCCAACCAGAAGCAATAGAGATCCCACTCCCCAGGCGATGCCGAACATGGTGAGGAAGGAACGCAGCTTGTGCGCCCAGAGTGTACGGAAAATTTCGAGAAAAATATCCAGCATTGGGCAACGCTTTACCCTTCCACGCTGAACGCGGGTCCAAATGACGAGTGTACTTGGCGTGTTGGATGCGTCCTAGGGTTAAATACGTTTCTGAGGCGTAAGAGTTCCCTGCTTTTGGGCTCAGATCCAGTCCGTGAAACCAATCCCTGGCCGATTCAGCTACGACGAAACGGCGATGGTACCGTCGCTAAAGCCATGTACTTCCTGCCAGTGCGGGACTACAATGACGCCCGTTCGAACTTCGAAAGGAGGGAATATGGCCACCGTAAGAACCTTTCCCCAACCGTCCGCCGACGATCCGGTGACAGTCGACCCCAAGCACTACAGAGTGGAGTTTGAGAACGACCGCGTCCGAGTGGTCCGAATCAGCTACGAACCCGGCGAGCGATCCGTGATGCACAGCCATCCGGAATCGGTCGCGATCTTCCTCACGGACGCAAACGCCAAGTTCACGTACCCGGACGGGCGGACAGAGGACGTGACCGCGAAAGCCGGCGAAGTGATGCACATGGACGCGTTGGCCCATCTGCCGGAAAACACCAGTAACCGGCGGTTTGAGGTTATCCAGGTGGAACTGAAAGGCTGAGCCGTGCCGAAGTCGGTCGCGACGAGGAGGTCACGAGTGCCGAGAGAAGCCAGGCTCTTCGCTTCCAGTTCAGGTTCGGTGGTCCGGGGCTTTCTCAAATTCCGGGCCAACATCCCGCCGCGCTGGATACAGAACGCGCGGGCTTCGCGCAAACGCGTTGAGCCCGAGGTGGTTCGACACGCTCAGGCGACTGAAGAAAAATCGTCCGAGGGCGCACGCCGCAATCCAGGGCGCAGGCAAAGATTTGCGCATGAGCCTGACCTGCCCCCCGCCTTCGTTCACGTAAGAATACGACAAACTTCATCCGTGGCAGCCGCCGCCGGAGCGGTGGGAAAGTGGGAAACGCCGGAGGCGCAGGCCGAGGCGTTTTCCAAGGCAGCCTTACCGCCGTCTTTTCC
>DASVAJ010000079.1:0-48130 GCA_036376415.1 Terriglobales bacterium | reverse complement strand
TCCGCCACGACTTCCAATTTTCGACATGTAATCAGAAATCGTCGAGGGCAACTTCTTCGCTCTTTTGCGCGGCGGAGCCTGTTCTTCAGTTGACTGTTTAACGAGATTGAAAGCGATCTCATTTACGTCTGAGGTCCGTTGCTTAACCCGCTTAGGCATAGCCTCATGATGCCAGATCGGGCGTCCTATTTAAAATTCAAAGTAGCCCACTACCCAGGAATGCGAGTTGTTTGACGCACCCTGTAGCCCGTGAGATAGTTTATGGTTTTCCGGATGCCGAAAATTCTTTTCAGGGAGTCTTCAGGTTCATGGTGCGACTGATTCCGCGCGAGACCAAGTTCTTCCGCATGTTTGCCGAGGTTTCGGAGAATCTGACGCAGGGCGCGCGCCTGTTGTATGGACTCTTGAGCAATCCACAGGACGGGACCGAACGCATACGACAACTGCAGGAACTTGAGCATCGCGGCGACGAGATGACCCATAACATCATCCGCATGCTCAACCAGACCTTTATCACTCCCTTTGACCGGGAAGACATTCATCGCCTTACCTCTTCGCTCGACGACGTGCTCGATTTCGTCAATGCCGCGGCGGTGCGCATGACCTTGTACCGGATTACTTCTCCACCTCCGGTCGCAGCGGAATTGGCAAAACTGATTGTGCGGCAGGCGGAAGAGTTGTCCATCGGAGTATCGTTGCTCGAAACTAACCAGAAGGTGCTCGATCACTGCGTGGAAGTAAACCGGTTGGAAAACGAGGCCGATCGCGTCAGCCGCCGAGCCATCGCGGAACTGTTCGAGCAGGAGAAAGACCCCATTCAGCTGATCAAGATCAAGGAACTGTACGAAGTCCTGGAAACCGCAACGGACAAAGCCGAAGACGCCGCCAACGTGCTGGAAGCGGTGGCTCTGAAGAGCGCATGAAGCCGCGCGCAAACCACTGCGCTGCCTTACACTTTTGAGACGAGGGGCTCCCGAGAGTGAACACAGGACTGCTGGTTCTTATCTTCACGATCATCACGGCCCTGATTTTTGACTTTCTGAATGGCTTTCATGACGCGGCCAACAGCATCGCTACCGTAGTTTCCACCCGCGTCCTTTCCCCCAAATTGGCGGTTGCCTGGGCGGCATTTTTCAATTTTGTCGCGGCTTTTGTCCTGGGAACCGCGGTGGCAAAAACCATCGGCAAGGGAATGATCCGGCTGGAAGATGTGACCCAGTACGTGGTCATTGCCGCGCTCATCGGCGCCATCGTATGGGATTTGCTGACCTGGTGGTGGGGGCTGCCGACCTCGTCGTCGCACGCCCTCATCGGGGGGTATGCGGGTGCGGCAATGGCGCGGGCCGCGCTGAATCGCGGCATCGCCAGCGCCTACGGCGTCATTCTTCCCCAAGGCTGGACCAAGACCCTGATTTTCATCGTGGTCGCTCCCATCATCGGGCTGATCCTGGCGCTTATCTTCAGCATTGCCGGGTATTGGCTGTTGCGCAAGCAGACACCGCGCGCGGTGGATGGCTGGTTTCGCAAGCTGCAGCTCATCTCGGCGGCAGCCTACAGCCTGGGCCATGGCGGCAATGACGCGCAAAAAACCATGGGAATCGTTGCCGGCGCGCTGTACACGGCCGGCCTCATGACCAAAGCGGAGATGGCAGGAAATTGGGGGCGGTTTCATTACTGGATCATCCTCGCCGCCAATGGCGCCATCGCCGCCGGAACCTACTTTGGGGGCTGGCGGATCGTGCACACCATGGGCTCCAAGATCACCAAGCTGAAGCCGTTCGGCGGCTTTTGCGCCGAGATGGCCGGCGCCCTGACCCTGTTTGGCACCGCCCAGGCCGGCATTCCCGTCAGCACCACGCATACGATCACGGGCGCCATCGTTGGCGTGGGTGCCGTGCACCGGCTTTCGGCGGTCCGCTGGGGCGTAGCCCGCCGCATCGTATGGGCCTGGATCCTTACCATCCCCGCTTCTGCCGCGGTCGCAGGCGGCGTTTTCTGGGCCATTCGTCTGTTCTATCCCGCTGCCTGAGAACCCCACAGCAGACGAATCCCTGACAATTCAGATCTTGGCATTGTTACAATTTCGTCGATGCAGTCGAGCGCCCCATTTACCGACGTCCCCAGCGCCATCGAGGAAATCCGCGCGGGGCGGATGATCATCATCGTCGACGACGAGGATCGCGAGAACGAAGGCGATCTCATGCTCGCGGCTGAGAAAGTCACTCCCGAAGCCATCAACTTCATGGCCAAGTATGGGCGCGGTCTGGTCTGCCTCACGCTAACCGAGGAGCGGCTGGACCACCTACGCATCCCCATGATGAGCGCGGAAAATACCTCCAAGTACGGCACCGCGTTTTGCGAAGCCATCGATGCGCGAGAGGGGGTCACAACCGGCATTTCCGCATATGACCGTGCTCATACGATTCGCGTCGCCATCGATCCGGGCACGCGGCCCGCGGACCTGGCTCGTCCCGGGCACGTCTTTCCGCTTCGCGCGCGTAAAGGCGGAGTGCTGGTGCGCGCCGGGCAAACCGAGGCGTCCGTCGATCTCGCCCGCATGGCGGAAATGGTTCCCGCCGGGATTATCTGCGAGATCATGCGCGAAGACGGCACCATGGCGCGGGTCCCCGACCTGGTGGAGTTCTGCGCCACGCATCGCCTCAAGATGCTCACGGTCGCGGAACTGATCCGCTACCGCATGCAGCATGAACGTTATGTGCATCGCGTCGGCGAGGCGCTGGTCAATACCCGCTACGGCGAGTTTCGGGTGATTGCGTACGAAAGCGACGTGGAGGGCGGAGAGTCGCACTTAGCGTTAGTTCGCGGCGAGATTGGTAACAATGATGAACCGGTGCTGGTGCGCATGCATTCGCATTGCCTGGTCGGCGACGTCTTTGGCGCGGCCGGCTGCGAGTGCCGCGCAACGCTCGAAGGCGCTCTGGAAGCGATTGCCGCCGCCGGGCGAGGCGCGCTCATCTACTTGCACCAGACGACAAGAGGCTTCTCCGTCGAAAAGATCGGCGACGCCACCGCCATCGCCTTTCACAAGGATCGCGCCATGCCCAGCCTGCCGGAGAGCCAGCGCAAAACTCAGCGGGAGATTGGATTGGGAGCGCAGATCTTATCCGACCTTGGGTTGAGCAAGATCCGCCTGCTCACGAATCATCCGCGTAGACTGGCGGCTCTGGAAGGATTCGAAATCGAGGTGGTCGAGAACGTTCCGGTGGCCATGCAGAAGATCGGTGGCTAGCGTGCGGTTGCGGGTTGTTGGTTCTCGGTCTTCAGTTTGCGAGCCACCGGCACTGAGAACTGCCAACTGCGTTAAAACGGCTTTCGAATCACGATCTCGCTATCGCGGATGAAGAATTGCGCCGAGCAGCCACCCGATCCGCAGATCACCGCCAGCAGTCCCGCAATCTGCTTTCGCGTGATCAGTCCCAGCGTGCCGCAACTCGGACACGACAGCACCGCCCAGTAAGGATCTTCCTTTTCGCCGATGTGGCCGGCGTTTTCCAGCACAAAAATTGTGCCAGGCTGCATCTGCTCCGGGATCCATTCGCTCAGGATTTCGAGTTCAGCAACCATTCAACCCTCCTCGCGGGCAATGCACTGCTAAGAACCCAATTTCAACTTATGAACTGAACGGACCTTTTCCGGAGCACAACGCCCGGGGCGCTTGCGCCCGTTTACCACCGCCTTCACGGCGCGAACCGTGTCGCTCAGGCAAATGGCAAACATCGGCTGCCGGGAATTCTTCAGCACATCGACAATCTGCTGGGGCGAAGTTTTCAGGTAAAGCGTGTTCCCGTCGGTCAGCAGGTGATAGTTGGATGAGCCGCCCACGGTTTCCGCCAGGCGCTGGCTGAATTCTTTTTGCAGGAAGCGGACCACCTTGCGCATGCGCTGCAAGGAAAACCCTTTGCGGCGAAGTTCGCAGATGACCGCGACTTCCGTGAGGTCTTCGAAGGAGTAGATTCGCCGATGCCCCTGCCGCGCAGGAACGACGAGGCCGCGCTCATCCCACCATTGCAACTGGCGGGCAGTGATGCCCGTGAGGCGAACGACGTCCGTGGATGTGAAAGAAGCCTGCATCTAGCACAGCTGCGTAAAACATTCGAAATGCAAAATGTTTGAAACATTTTAGGCGCGAGTTGGCGGGAATCAATGTAGGAAATGTCGAAAAAAGGTAACTACATAGCTACTAGGTGGTTCTCCGCTCCGGGTAAAGCTCGGCTTCGGGAATTACCACCGTTTGTGTCCCGGCGCCTTCCGCCCGCAGGCGGGTTCTGGCCGAGAACATCGGGCCCCTCGCGAGGTTGACGGGAGCGAAAGCCGCGAACCCAATCCGCTTCGGCACGTCATCGTAAATAGCCTCCATGCCGCCGCGCATGAAGTAGGCTTCGTGCCAGAAGCCGGTGCCTCCCGAGTTGCGCAGGAACTCCTTCCACCACAGCATGTGCGGCTCGGATCTCGTCCAGCGCTCGAGGGAGTCGAAATCGCGCCAATACTGCCGCATGCCGGCGTGCAGCGGAAACACGGAATAAATCACGTTCTCGTGCAGCAACAGGCCATCCGGCTTCTGTTTGACCGAATCCGAGATGCGCGGGCCGAAGCCCATCAGCGTCTTGATACCCGTGAGGGCGTTCACCCGCATGCCCGGATAAATCACCACCAGGTCGGGATACCCGGTCAGGTCAACCGTCCGGCGATCGACTCTCATCATCTCCTCCCGCCGCTTCCGCCCCCGACGAAGTGAACAATCTCCAGCTTGTCACCCTCGGCCAGGGGCGTCGCCGCCCAGCGGTCCCGGGTAACCAAATCGCGGTTCAGTTCCACCGCGACCCGGTCAGGCTTCATTCCAAGCTGCGCGATGAGATCAGCGACGCTGGCGAGCCCCGTGAATTCGCGATCTTCCCCATTGATAATCAGCTTCATGCTGGATATCGACAACCGCTTCGAGTGAATTCACCACAAATGGTAATGACCATTTCGCCGCGCGAGCTCTACCTGGATTCCGAACACTTCCGACAGGCGCTCAGACTTCAGAATGTCTTCCTTCCGGCCGTCCGCAAGCACGCGGCCTTTCGACATCAGCACAATGCGCTCAATCTCCGGGATGACATCGGAGAGGTCATGGGTGACCAGGACAATGCCGATGCCCGATTGTGCCAATCGGCTCATGCTCTCGCGCAGCGCGTGGCGGGCGAACAGGTCCAGTGAGTTGCTGGGCTCATCGAAAAGCAAGGCTTTGGGCCGGTGCACAAGCGCGCGAGCGATAAGCACCCGGCGAGCTTCGCCAGACGACATTTCGGATACCGGCCGCTTAGCCAGATGCAGCACCTGAAGCTGCGCCAGGGCGGCTTCGGCTCTTGCGGTCTGCTCCGGCGTGATCAGGTGATTGGGATACACGTCGTTGCTGCTAAAGAACCCCGAAAGCACAACATCGCGGCCAAGCGCTTCGCCCGTACACCACGCCATCAAGTCATTCGAAACAATACCCAGCAACGAGCGCAGCTCAAAAACATTCCAGTCTTCTTCGCCGAGAATTGTGATTTTCGATCCCAGCCGCGCGACCGGATACAGCTCGCGGGTAATGGTTTTGATCAGAGTGGATTTTCCGCAGCCATTCGGGCCGAGTATGGCGACGTGCTCCCCGCTCTCGATGCGCAGGTTGAAGTCGTCAAGCACCGCCTTAGTTCCGCGCATGACCTGAACATTGCACAACTCGAGCAGCGCCGGAGCAGACACTGGCATGCAGGAAGTTTACTAGAGGAGGCGGGTAGCGCTTAGTGCCTTCAGCATCCGCAAAATCAAAGTTCTAAGGGTACAACGGAGGACGCAGAGGACACGGAGGAAAATCGCGGCTTGCGGAGGCTACGCTTCAATCCTCTTGAGCTGGAACTTGCGCGTGGCCGTGCGGCCCTCAGAGTTGACCTGGACCAGAACCGAGGAGTCGTGCAGCGAGCTTTCGTCAACCAGAAAAACCAGCTGAGTTTCGCCAGAATCGTCGGTTTCCGCCTGGGTGTAAAAAGGATCAGCGTTCACCCGGGCTAGACGCACGATCAGCCTGGCACTGGCAATTCCCTGCCCGCCTTCCGTAGCACGCAACCGCATCGACAGGGTTTCTTCGGAATGAATGGAATCCGAGTTCAGCCACTGGATGTCCAATTCCTTCACCGCCGCCAGAGCCTCGGGGCTCTCGCGCTTATCAAACACCTGCTCCAGCCGCCCTTCGCGAATGGCATCCAGCACCAGGCGATGCTGGTCGCGTAGGATCTGCTCTTTCTTCTGATCAGTGAACTCCGCGCTGTTCCCTTGTTCGGCATAGGGTGTGGCGCGCTTCCCAATGCAGCGCCCGCGCACAAACACCTGGGTTTGCAGCAGCATCTCGCCTTCGCGAGCCTCGCTCTGCACGTGGTAGACAGTGTCCTCGTGCTTGATATCAGTGTTGAAGCCGAAAATCATGGGACAGACTAAATAGTCCTCGAAAACGGCCGTCTGCGCATGATTACGAAAGTTTAGGGCCTGCGCGCTGAGCGCCTCGATTCGATTACGTCCTTTGCACCGGCAGCAGGTCCTAAGAAACGGAAATACATCCTGGCCGTCAGTTCCTCGTTGCACTCTCCACAAAGGCCTGCATCCAGCCGAGAACGCGTTTGCAGCCTTCGCCCTGACCCTGGCACTATTCGACACATCCCGCGAATCCGCAATGACGGATTCTTACCAGCGTGCCAGTGCCGACCTTCGCCGGCGGCGCGCTGCAGCCGTGCCCCTCGGTCTCGCGCAATTTCGAGTAGCTCGGCGTCCAGGTGTGAACGAACACATGCGGAGTTTATAATAGAAAGATTCGGCAGCTCTCGCAGACCGCTCTGAGGGGTTAGGGATGCGCACGATGCCTCTCAAGCCGCGAGCATCCGGGCCTTTTATTCGATTTTTAGTGATGTCCACCTCGGTATCCAACCACATTGCAGGGTCAGACGAGGCAGTTGTCTCCCCAGGCGAGCCGCCGTCAATAGGGTCCGGCAGCCCTTCCGGCGAGAGCATCATTGTCCGCGGCGCCCGCACCCACAACCTCAAGAACATCGATTTTGAGATTCCACACAACGCCTTCACCGTCGTCACCGGAGTTTCCGGATCGGGAAAGTCTTCTCTTGCCTTCGACACGATTTACGCCGAAGGCCAGCGCCGTTATGTTGAGTCGCTCTCGGCCTATGCGCGCCAGTTCCTGGAGCGCATCGAGAAGCCCGACGTCGATCACATCCAGGGCATTGCACCGGCGGTTGCCATCCGGCAGAAGAACACCACCCGCAGCCCGCGCTCGACTGTCGGCACGGCCACCGAGATCTATGACTATCTGCGACTCCTGTTCGCCCGCATAGGAAGAACGTACTGTATCAACTGCGGCGGGCTGGTTAAAAAAGACACGGTCGACGAAATCGCCGACGCAATCCTGGCGCTAAGCGAAGGCACGCGGCTCAACGTGGTTTTTCCATTGATGCCTGCAAATAACTCCAACCTGGAAGTCATTCCGAGGAGCGAACGCGACGAGGAGCCTGCTGTACGCCCGCGGTCCACTGGTTCCTCGTCCACGATACGCAGGCCCGGGAAGACACGGAAAAAGAAGAAGCCCGGCAAGGACAACGGCGCGTCCGCCGACGCGCTGAAGTCGCGCCTCTTTGACCTTCGTCAGAAGGGCTTCAACCGTCTTTTTCAGGGTGGGCAGATTTTTGAATTCTCCACGCCAGAATCCCTGCTCGACGTCGACTTCAACGAACCGGTGTTTGTACTCGTTGATCGCGTCGCTGTTTCTGCCGGCTGGCGCGCCCGCATCGTCGATGCCGCCGAGATCGCGTTCCGTGAAAGCGGAGAAGTCCGCTTCGAGACCGCTCCTCGCGACTCTGAGCCCTCGCGCGTGCTCCGTTTCTCGCAGCGCTTTGAATGCAAGAAATGCGGCATCAAGTACCAGGAGCCCGAGCCGCGCCTGTTTTCCTTCAACAATCCTTACGGCGCCTGCCCTCGATGCCAGGGCTTCGGCAACACCATCGATTTCGATCTCTCCCTCGTCATTCCGGATAAAGCCAAGGCCTTGAGCGAAGGCGCCATCGAGCCCTGGACCAAGCCGAAATATCGACAACTGTTTAATGAACTCAAGCGCTTCGCCCGCGCCGCGGGCATTCCCATGGATGTGCCCTGGGCCCAACTCTCTTCGGAGCATCAGCGCCTAGTCGTCGAAGGCGCGCGCGGCTTTCCGGGAATTCGTGGATTTTTTCAGTATCTCGAGCGCAAGAAATACAAGCTGCACGTGCGCGTGTTCATCAGCCGTTATCGCGGATATTCCACATGTTCGGAATGCGGCGGCGCCCGCCTCCGCGTGGAAGCGCAGCAGGTGAAGATTGCCGGCAAGAACATTTGCATCGTTTGTTCGATGACCATCGAGGAAGCCGCAAAATTTTTTGAGAGCCTGGTAACGAGGCATGCGGGCGCGGATCTCCAGATCCGCCCCAAGGACCACGAACTCCTCAGTAATGAAGAAGCGGGGATCGCCGAGAAACTGCTCGACGAGATCGGCTCGCGCCTGCGATTCCTGAACGACGTAGGACTCGAGTACCTGATGCTGGATCGCCTCACGTCAACCTTGTCGGGTGGCGAGGCGCAGCGCATCCAGCTGGCAACTTCGCTGGGATCGCGATTGGTAGGCACACTCTATGTTCTCGATGAGCCCTCGATCGGCCTGCATAGCCGCGACACCCACCGCCTGATCGGAATCCTGCATGGCCTTCGCGACCTGGGCAACACCGTGCTGGTGGTGGAGCACGATCCCGACGTCATGCGGGCCAGCGACCACATCCTCGACCTGGGTCCCGGGGCCGGCGAGCACGGCGGCAAAGTCATTGCCGAAGGCACCTATGAGCAGATCAAGGCTACGCCGACCTCGCTCACTGGACGTTATCTCGGGCACGAGTTGCGCATCCCGGTGCCATCGAACCGCCGCAACCCCGGTCGCAAGCAGATTGTGATCCGCGGGGCACGTGCGCATAACCTGAAGAACATTGACGTCAAGATTCCACTCGGCATGCTGGTCGCCATCACCGGGGTTTCCGGTTCGGGCAAGTCGACATTGCTCCACGACGTGCTCTATCAGGCGCTGAGCACAATCAAAAAGCAGTCGGCCGAGAAGCCGGCCGAGGCCTGGGCGCTCCGACCCGAGTTCCCCTTCCTCCAGGAAATTTCCGGCTACGAACTCATCGACGATGTCGTCCTGGTCGATCAGTCTCCCATCGGCCGAACACCGCGCTCCAATCCCGTGACCTACATCAAGGCTTTCGACGGCATCCGCGAGCTGTTCGCTGCAACTCCCGAAGCCAAGAAGCGCCGCTTTTCTGCCGGACACTTCTCGTTCAACGTCCCCGGTGGACGATGCGAGACGTGCCAGGGCGACGGCACGGTCGTAGTCGAAATGCAGTTTCTCGCCGATGTCGAACTGATTTGCGAAGAGTGCAAGGGCACGCGCTATAAGCCGGAAGTGCTGGAAGTCCGCTATCGCGGTAAGAACATTCACGAAGTGTTGAACATGACCGTGCGCGAAGCCATGCACCACTTCGCCGGCGCTCCCAAGGTTGCCGACAAGCTGCGCATGCTCGACGAAGTGGGCTTGGGATACTTGAGGTTGGGGCAATCCGCCACTACCCTTTCGGGAGGAGAGGCGCAACGCGTTAAGCTGGCTGCCCACTTGCAGCCCGCCGCGAAAGTCAAAAGCGCCAACCTGTCGCAAAGAACGCGACAGGGGTGGGGCACGCTCTACATTTTTGACGAGCCCACTACCGGCCTTCACTTTGACGACATCAGTAAACTACTCTCCGCCTTTCGGCGTCTTATTGAAGCAGGGGGATCGATCCTGCTGATCGAGCACAACCTGGAAGTGATCAAAACCGCGGATTGGGTCATCGACCTTGGACCCGAAGGCGGGGATCGCGGCGGGCATATAGTTGGCGAGGGTCCGCCGGAAGAAATTGCCGCCATTGCTGGCTCGTACACCGGTCAATTCCTGGCAAAGGTTTTGAGCGAGAACGGCGCTTCGCGTGGGCACTAACATGGGTATCTTAAATGTCGCGGGGAAAGGCGCGAGCCTGGCGTTCGTCTGCGCGCTGGCGATTCACGCCCAGACAGCTCCCGCTTCCAGCAAGCCTCAGCACATGACCGTGCGGCATCACCGGGTGCAGGAAGAGGACCCGGCCCTGGCGAAACTTACTCAGGCAGAAGAGGACATCGCCAACAACGACTATGCCGGGGCCGAGCCTCTGCTCAAGCAGGTAATCGAAACCTACCCTGAACAATACGCCGCCTGGTACGACCTTGGTTACGTCTATCATGCCCTTGGCCGCAAGGATGATTCGATTGCCGCTTACAAGAAATCCGTCGAATCGAAGCCCGACGTATTCGAGTCGAATTTGAATCTTGGTCTGGCCTTGGCGGAGAGTTCGCCAGCGGAAGCAGAACCCTATCTGCGCGCCGCGACCCAGCTCACTCCGGCTTCCAACCCGCAGCAGGGCCATAAGCGCGCATGGATGGCGCTGGGACACGTGCTGGTATCCAGCAAGCCCGACGAAGCGATCACCGCCTTTCAACAGGCTGCAGCCGCCGACCCCAAAGATCCTGAGCCACACCTGGTGGCCGGATCCCTGCTGGAAAAGAACCACCCGGCGGACGCCGAAAAACAGTACCGGCAGGCGCTGACCATCGCGCCCCAAAGTTCCGATGCCCTCAGTGCGCTGATCAATCTCTACATGGCGCAACGCCGCTACTCGGACGCTGAGGATGCGTTGCGCAAACTCCTTGCCGCGCACCCCAACAACGCCAGCGCCCATCTGCAACTGGGACGCATGCTGGCCATATCCGGCAATCCGGACGAAGCCACCGCTGAACTCGAAGCCGGTCTGAGGCTGGATCCCACCGACACCAAGGCGCAACGCGATCTCGCCGATCTTTACTCCGATGCCGGAAAGTATGCGCAAGCCCAGGCGCTGTACGCAAAGCTGCTGACCACGTATCCCAATGACGGCGATCTGCATCATGGGCTGGGCCGCGCGCTGCTGCGCCAGAAAAAATTTGCCGATGCGGAAAAGGAATTGGCTCGCGCGGTCGATCTGCAGCCGAACTCCGGAACCGCCTGGGGCGATCTGGCGGCCGCCGCCAACGAAAATAAAGACTACGCGGGTGCGATTAAGGCCGCCGACATGCGCGCAAAATACTTGCCCGACACCCCAGTCACGTACTTTCTGCGCGCCACCGCTTACGACCACCTGCACGATTCAAAGCAGGCGGCGAAGTATTATCATCAATTTTTGGATACAGCCGCGGGCAAATTTCCCGATCAGGAATGGCAGGCGAAACACCGCCTGGTTGCGCTTGAATCCAGGAGATAGTCGAGCATAGCGAATGTGCCAGCGAATTGGGATGGTCGCGTTGCTTCTGGCGGTTGTCGCTTCGGCGTTCGCGAGAAAAGAGGAAACCCTGGAACAGCTTGCGGCGCGGGCGGACTCGGCGCATGTAGACCAGCAGCCCAATCTCTGCATGGAAGTTGCAGAACGCGCATTGAAGGCGGGAACCGACGCGTACAAGGCCAACCAAGACGACCAGTTCCGGAGCAGCCTGCAACAGGTCATTACCTACAGCGATAAAGCCCGCTCGGCTGCGATCAATTCCAGAAAGCACATTAAGAGCACGGAGATCAAGATCAGGAAAATTTCCGAGCGCCTGAAGGATTTGAAGCTGAACGTGAATTATGACGACCAGGCAACGGTGCAGGCGGTGATCGACAAGCTCGAAAAATTCCGTACCGATCTCTTACAGAGCATGTTTGGATCCAGGAGCAATGACTAGCTTTGGGGGGTGCTTCGAGTACATCTGAACATCGTGACAAATACCCCGCTGATTCGGAGTGCGAAGCGGCGAAACGGCGCAAGAATGGAGCCCACGGTGCGAAGCGTGGGCGTATGGTTATGAATGCTGCCCTGAAGGGGCGAAGAAATGCCGACACGTTGCAAACTGAAAATAGTCCTACAAGTCGCCCTAGCGTTTCTGCTCGTCCCCGCGAGCCTGACGTTTGCACAGCAGAATCGTCGCGATCCGCTCAATGACCTCGAAGTCGACAAGCTACGCGACGCGGCCCAGGACCCGGACATTCGCCTGAAACTTTACGTGGAGTTCGCGCGGGCGCGCCTCGACAAAATGCAGCAGGTGCATGCCGATCCTAAAGCCCAGGACGGCGACGAGCAGACCAAATCTGCGCTTCAGGATTTCATCGACATTTATGACGAACTGCAGGACAACATCGACACCTTCGCTGACCGCAAGGACGACCTGCGCAAGGCACTGAAACCCGTCATCGAAGCCGACACAGAGTTTGGTTCCAAGCTGCGCGCCTTCAAGTCCTCCCTCGCCAACTCGCCGCAAGAAGCGGGAAAGTTCGACTTTCTCCTGGGCACGGCGCTCAGTGCGGTCGACGACGGCGCCAAGAACGACCGCGAACTCCTGGCCCAGCAGGAAGAAACCTTCAAGCACAAGAAAAAAACGGACCACAAAGACAGCGCCCAGCGGGAGTAAGAACGCGGTCTCTCACCCGTGCGCACGCTGCCCGAGCCGCACCTACTTCGTTTCCGACCGCGCCGCGTGTTTCTTTTCAAACTCGCGCGCGTACGTCTCGGATTGCCCTTTTGGAATGCTCAGCGACTTCCATTGTGATCCGCGAAAATGCTTGGCCAGAAGCACGATCTGGTTGACGTGCCCGCCATAGTGCAAGACCTGGCGCGTGATTGCCTGCAGAACCGTATGCTCGCGCCCGGCGATAAAAACTCTGCGAAGCAGGTGTTCAGACTGCAGCGGGGTGATTGCATCAAACACGCATTTCCATCCGCTCTCCCACCACCGCATGACCTCCTCGCGGGTGGTGCCGGGGCCAATCTCAAACTCCCGGTCGCGGTGCCGCTCCGGCTTCTCGCCATCGCTGCCGAGGAAATCGGTCCAGCGCGAGCGCATGTTGCCGGCCATATGCTTGATCAGGATCGCGATGCTGTTCGCGTCCGCATCGATCAGCCGGAACATATCTTCATCGCTGGTCTGGGCAAACGCTTCTTCGGCTAGTTTCTTGTAGCTGCGAAGATTCCGCAGCGCATCGCTCAGGTATTCCGCGCCAATCTCCTGCTGGGACATGGAAGCCTCATCCTCGATGATTTTCATATATCAGATGCGCCTGGAAGGCGAATGAATTCTGCGAATGTCACGGAGTGTCGTGTCGATTCAGGCCCGCACTGGCGCATCGCGCAGGAGCGATGTTGCGGCGTAAATGACGTAGTCTCGCTCGGCTACTTTCGAGATCTGCGAACCCGACTATGTGCCTCGAACTACGTCATTGAGGTGATACAATCCTCGGCTGAAAGCGCTGCGATTGTCACCTCCTAAGGAGGGGAATTGTGAAGGACCACACGATCACCGGCGGGGGCGGCACTCAACTGCATCTCGTGGAGACCGGCAATCCCAGCGGCCGTCCGATTCTGTTTATCCATGGTTTCTCGCAGTCTTGGCGTTCATGGATCCGGCAGATGAACTCCGACCTGGCCGATGATCTCCGGCTCATCGCAATGGACATCCGAGGTCACGGCTCATCCGATAAACCTCGCAACGCCTACACCGACTCAAAGTTATGGGCTGATGATGTCAACGCCGTCATCCACGCGTTGGGCCTCGACCGCCCAATTCTTATCGGCTGGTCTTATGGCCCGCTCATCATTCTCGACTACATTCGTCATTTCGGCGAGAGCGAAATCGGTGGCATGGTGTTCGTCGGCGGCGTTACTGAACTCGGCACCGAGAAGGTCCTCTCAGTTCTTACGCCAGAGTTCCTCAGTCTTGTTCCCGGTCTCTTTTCAACGGATGAAAGCGACAGCCGTCGCAGCCTCTCGTCGCTGATTCGCCTCTGCCTTTTGCGGGAGCCTTCTGCCGAAGAGTTCGAGCAGATGCTGGAATACAACCTCTCTGTGCCCGCCTACGTTCGTCAGGGCCTGTTTTCGCGAACTCTGGACAACGCTGATCTGCTTGCCAGAATTCGCAAGCCCGTGTTGATTGTTCAGGGTGAGCATGATGCCGTCGTCAAGTCATCTGCCCTGGAGCACCACAAGTCCGACTTGCCCCACGCGCAAATCGTAGTTATGCCGAACGCCGGCCACGCCGCCTTCTGGGACGATGCCACCGGATTCAACCAGCAGCTTCGGGATTTCTCAGCGCGCTGCCAGGAAGCGGCGGCGGCCTGACCCGCCAAGCCCGCGATTCCAGAGTCGGTTTCGTTTCCCGCCCTATTTCCTCGAGCTTTATTTCTTAGGGAGGTTTAGGGACGCGTAACGTGGACGTGAAAGGTTATGTAGTAATCGCCGTCATTGGTTTCGCTGTTGTGGCTTGGCGTGGCAAGTCGCCCGATGGCGCGCCCTGGACTGACCGTGCCATCCGCGTTCACCACTGGAATTGGGTCCACGAACCAGTCGCTACACAGGCCGTTTGTGCCCAACCCATTGCATTGAATTTGCACTTGTGTCGTTTCCGGATAGGTTCCGCCCCATGAGCCAGTCATATAAACGCGGTAATAGGTGCTGCCCCAATTGAAGCGAAAAATGGCAGGGCAGATGATGGTCTGTCCGACCTTGTTCATGGTGCCCACGTCAAGAAAAATGGCCGTGCATTTCTCCTCGAACTTGGAAACAAGATTGTCCGTTCCCTGAAATGGAGGATTAGGCGGCACCGTATAACCTGGCTGTCCTTGGGGGATGGCGTTTGCCGAACTGAGCGTAAGCCGCATTGTGCGCACGGTCGAACTGAGCAGATTGAGCGTCCAGTCGCCTGGAGGCTCGTGATTGTAAGTGTTGGCGTTCAGGAAGGACATAACGCCTTGTAGCCCGTCGTCGTACTCTCCACTGGTGCCATGCGTCGGACCCGCCTCGCCGTCGCTCTGGATGTAATACGCGGTGCCGCTCGTGTCGAGGTCGGAAACGTAGGTGGTAACGGAAATGTTAGTTGTCGTGGTCCTGCCGGCAAATGCAAGCGTGACGGCAAAAACGAGAATCAGGCTGCGCCAGTTCATGGCCTTTCTCCTGGATGCAGGTTTGGGCAGCGGACGAATCTAGATTCGGAAGGTGGTAGAACAGTCGCGCATAGTACGTCCAAAAACTTATGTGCGCAATTCCTCGAAAGTTGTAGGGCACTCTCGCCCCACTGGCGAAAGCCTGGGGACTTCTGTCAACCGCCAACGCCGACACGCAAAGTCTCTTCTATTCCCGGTCAAACACAAAGACGTTCGGCTTGTTTTGACCCGCGGGCTGCATGGTCATGGTTAAGGTCTTGAGGTCCGGAGAGAGCTCGATCTGCAGGGTGTCGCTGACCTTCCCGTTGTGCTTATCGCTAATCTCCAGTGCGCGTTCGCTCACCCGGCGTCCGGAGGAAACAGCGGCTGCGGACACATCCGGGCCCAGGTTCGGATAATCCTTGCCATCGAATTTCAGGTTTCGGGTTTTCCTTTCGGTGGGAGTAATCAGCGTCAGGCCCTCTCCCTGGTAAGGCGCGATCTCCAGTTCGTAGGACGAATTCATCTTTTCGCTCACGCTGTCCCAGGTGGCCGTGAAACCTGACCCCGCCGTAGTCCGTTGGTACACATAGTCCATGCTGAGCGTCGACCCGTCGGGTTGGTTCTGCCGGTAGAAGTCGCTGAGCGTCTTGCCGTCCTCTGAAAGCTTCCACGTCGCGGAAATCAGCGTACGGCCGTCTTTCTTGCGGACGACTTTCCATGTGTCAGGCGACTCGACTGTGACCGAGAAGGTTGTCCCGAAGATCCCGGGCTGGTCGGTGCCGTCGGCAACGATAGTCTCGGTCTGGCCCGCGCCGAAGTCGAAGACATACTTGTTCGCCCCGGATGCCGTAACTTTCATTTCGTCGGGGAATCGGCTCTTGTCAGGGTTGAGCTTCCACTTGCCGATGAAGGGATCGCTGGCTGCGTATAACGAACTCGTCAGCAGGCATGAAGCCAGCAGTAAGCGAAAGGTGCGCTTCGACACGGGTCCTCCTTAGGTCGTAACCAGGGCTGGGGAATTCTTCCGCCGAAGCGATGGCGAGATGTCCCGCCCACACTGGTACGTGGAGTCTAGACGGTTGGGAGGAAGATTCGTAAGCAGGTCGTGGAGCAGTCGTTGTCACCACCCTTTAGAAACTGCGACGATGGGGCACCCGGCCATCTTTTTTTGTGATGTCATTCCGAGGAGCTATGGCGACGAGGAACCTGCTTTTGGCTTGCGCTGAGAGTAACAAATGCAAACAGCAGGTTCCTCCTCGTTCCGCTGCGCTTCACTCCTCGGAATGACATCGTGGAGAAGATTATTTAGAAAGTGACGCTAGTCACACACACCACACACGATTCACAGTCGTAATCCCAAACACTTCGTGGTTCCCACCCTTCGAACACCGCGAAGGGTGGGGCACCCGGCCGTGAGTTCTCGGCCTGATTACTCGTCGTAGCAGACTCACCGAACTCTCCTCATTTAACTATTCGGAGAGGGCGTTTCCATCGGTTACGATTACTGAATGAGCGCATTTGTCGCTATTAGTGATGATCAGTTGCGCGATGAACTTTCGAAGATAGCCAACGATCCTACGGCCGCAAACGCATTTTTCGGTCGCTTCCAATATGTGCAGGAGTTAGTCGTGGGAAATTATTGCGCAGCATTCGAGCAGGGCATACAGCTACTCTACAAATGCCAGAGTCTTGCTTCGGAGGCCTATGTCAAAGTCCACAAAGGAACCCCCTTTTATTGGCTGGGAACAGCAGCGTTTCTGAAACACGACTATGAAATTGCGGTTTTCTTCTTTGACGCAGCTGTATCCGAAGACCTCAGAATCAGTGCGCATCCCGTCCACAACTCCACTCCCTCAATTCGTTTCATCCTGGTTGAGGGCGATCAGCCTGAACAGGCCGCGCTGCCGCTTGTTCGGGAGACTCAGAACAGGCTTGAAGCAGCGATTACGGCATACAACCAACTTCCAGGCCGACCTGCGACAGTCGCGCCGCTTGAAATGCGCGAGGTTAGGAGCAGTTTTCTACAGCGGGCCGTACGACGGGGAGGAGAGGGTTTCAGGACGCTAGCCACAGCCCTTATCTCTTTCTGTCTAGAGTGGTCCTACATGATTGCGCTCACGAAGTTACGACCCGCCGAAGGCACCACGGAACCGTTCTTTCTACATCTGTTCAAAGGCTGCTTGCTTTTCGAGAGCTTACTCAAAGCAAATCCCAGAAAACCGCTCAAGGGCGATGAGAATCTCGGACAAGCACTTCAAAAGCTCAATGCAGAACTGGGGACACCCCACGACATCACCATCCGCGGGACTGACTTCTCCGCGATACTGGCTTTATTATCAACGTCTACTAATTCAATTCCATCGGCGGTTCAGTATGCCAGCATAATTCGCAATACAGTCGGACACCATCTCGGCTGGAAAGCTTCTCTCGATGGCGAGGCTTACGACGGATTAGCTACAAAGGTCGCTTGTGCGTGCCTGCACGCCATTGCTTGCTTATACCGCTGAATGAATGCTGATTCCTTGGCCCATAGCCGCGCCTCACCATCCTCTGGTCTGCAGCATTTGGGCTTCGTCCATGGCGCTGACGGCGAGGCCTTTCATCGAGCTGGGCACGTCTTCCGAGACTTCAAGTAACACTTTAGGATCGTTGTAGTGGGTGGCGGCCATCACGATGGCGCGGGCGCGGCGCTCGGCTTCGGCGAGAGGGGCGAAGGCGCAGGTGTCGTCGTAGGGATGGTTCGAAACCGAATGCGTGCACGAGGTGCGCTGGCCCATGAAAATCCCCGAGCCGACGAACACGGCTTCGGCACCGAGCTGCATCACGAGAGACGCGTCGGCGGGGGTGGCGATGCCTCCGGCGGAGAAGTTCGGCACGGGCAGCTTCCCTTCTTTCGCGACCAGCTTCACCAGCTCGTATGGCGCCTGCAGCTCTTTGGCTTTTGCGTAGAGCTCCTGCTCGCTGAGGACGGTGAGAATCTTCATGTCCTGCACGATCTGGCGCATGTGCTTGACGGCGTGCACAACGTCTCCGGTGCCAGCCTCGCCCTTGGTGCGGATCATGGCTGCGCCTTCCGCGATGCGGCGGAGAGCTTCTCCCAGATTGCGCGCGCCGCACACGAACGGCACCTTGAAGGCGTGCTTATCCACGTGGTGGGCTTCGTCGGCGGGCGTGAGCACCTCGGATTCGTCGATGTAGTCCACGCCCAGCTCTTCGAGAATTTGCGCCTCGGCAAAGTGACCGATGCGGCACTTGGCCATGACCGGAATGGAGACGGCGGCCATGATCTCGCGAATCTTCTTGGGCGAAGCCATGCGGGCAACGCCGCCTTCAGCGCGGATTTGCGCGGGCACGCGCTCGAGCGCCATGACGGAGACAGCGCCGGACTTCTCGGCGATCTCGGCTTGCTTAGCGTCGGTAACGTCCATGATGACGCCGCCTTTGAGCATTTCGGCGAGGCCGGTCTTGAGGCGAAGGCTGGTGGGACTACCGTTGTTGTGGGACATAAGATCTACCTTTTTCGGATCGTGAAGAATGGGCGCTGACTGGCTTTATTTTACAGCCTCGGGGTGCATTGGCGGCGCCGGCAGGAACCTTTTAACCGCAAAGAACGCTAAGAACGGCCGCAAAGCTCGCAAAGCAAACACCAAAGCGGCAACCACAGAGGACACTGGGGCGCACAGAGACACCCATTAGACGGCGTCGAGAGCGGCCTTGGCTGCGCGGCCGCGACGCGCCGTCCAGTCTATCTGCTCCAAGGGGCCAACCACGTAGACCCACGCAACCACCCCAATGATGAGCACTGCTACCGTGATGGCAAACGGCGCCAGGAAGCTGCCGGTTTTGTCCACCACGAATCCAGTGAGCGCGGGACCGATGACGCCGGCGAAGTTGCCGAAGCCGTTTTGCAGGCCAGTCCACTTGCCGGCCGCTTGCGGCCCGGCCAGAGTCTGGGAATAGGCAAAGACGCCGACACCAATCATGCCAACGCCCACCCCGGCAGCCAGCAACCAAGCAAAGAACCGCTCGGGCCCGGCCAAAGCGCAACCGGTGGTGGCCACAATCGCAATCACAAATCCGGCGCCCATCTGGGACTTGCGTACCCGGGTAGTGGAACCGCCGTGTCGCATCCAGAAATCGGCAACCCATCCGGTCGCCGCTGCCGAAGTGGCATCCGTCAGGTAATAAATGCCGGCAGCTTTCACCATCGCGTTCATGGAGAGACCGCGCGCGTGCACCAGGTAATAAGGAAGCCACGTAAGCATGAAGTAGAAAATGTAATTCACGGAAAAATGGCCGACGGAAGCGCCCCAGAACGACCGCTGGCGCAGAATGGCAAGCGTGTTGGGTTGAGCGGATTGACTTTGCGGTGCGTGCCTGCGGGCAGGCATCCAGATGAACCAGGCGGGCAACCACAGCAGGCTGATCACGCCGATGCCCACAAAAATGGGGCGCCAGCCGTGCTTCGCGATCAAAGGACCGGCGGCGAAGGTGCCAATCGCCGGGCCCAGGCGGATGGCCGACATCAGCAGGCCGTTGGCGAATCCCCGCTGATGCTCCGGCAAGTGATAAGCGAGGATCTTCGAGGTCGAGGGAAAAGCGACCGATTCGCCGATGCCGAGCAACAACCGCATCATCAGCAGGATGATGAAGCCAGGAGCGATGGCCGTGGCCGCGGTGGCAACCGACCACAAAGCAAATCCCGCCGCGATTACGAAGTTGACTTCGAAGCGATCCACCAGCCAGCCGCTAACAAATTGCATCGCCGTGTAAGACCAAAAAAAAGCGGCGAGGAGAACGCCCAGCTGCGATGGGGAGAGAGTCAGTTCCTTCTGGATGAGCGGCGCTGCCAAGGAGAGATTGCCGCGATCGACGTAGTTGATCAGTACACATCCGGCAAGGAGCACGAGCGCCGGGCCGAACGGGCGGGACACTTGCGGGCTCGCAGACGGGCTCGACATGGCAAGGGGACCGAGGCATTCTGCGCCTGCGGAAGCGGTTTTTTCAAGCGTGAAGGGAAATTGCCGTTTGGGGTTCGAAGGTCAAAAACCGGCCCAAGCAGAGCCTGGACGGGCACCCCTCTTAAAGATGTCGCCCTAGAGCAGAATCAGAACCTGGTGTGGAATTTACCGTCCACGGCGATGCCGCCGTTTTCGTTGCGGGTCACGCTCGCCGACCAACGCCGGCTGAACTGGTATTCGCCTTGAATGATTTCGCGCTGCGTGTCGGTCACGTCGGAGGCAAACGTGATCAGCAGATTCCCGGTCACGCGCTTCTGCAAGGCGATGCGTGCACCAGGGTTGGTGTCATTGCCGCCGAGCGTCGGGTCGATCGAAAAGCTGGAAAGTCCGGCAAGCTTCTGGATGCCGCCGCTGACTTCGCTGGCTGCGCCCTTGGCCAGGAGTGAGGTCGCACTCAGGTTGGAAGGAGAGTTCGCGGCCTGCTCAGGCGTTTGTCCGCGCGCAATCAGGCTCACGATATCCGTGGTGGCAAGCGGCGGGTCGGAAATGTAGCTCGTCTGCATCTTGTCGAGCGGACCTGTAAACGTAAGCGTCAGATTGTACTGATCGATGGTGGTGGTCAAAGCCACGTTCAACACCGGCTCGGTGCGGTTGGGATTCGAGAATTGAATCACTCCCCGCTGGATCTGGTAGCGCTGATTCATCAGGAAGATGTCGCCGCCGGTGAAATCCGTACGCCCGATGATCACCGGATTCTGCGCGGTTCCGATCACCTGCAGGTTCGCGCTTCCCTGCAAGCTGACCTGGTTGCTCATGACGTTCAGCTGTTTCGAGGTCTGCACGGTGATGTTGAGTTTGAGGTTTTGACTGAATCCCTGGCTCGGCATGGACTCCGGACCGGACTCAACCTGTCCAGCCAGGCTGGCGAGATCGAAGTTGGGCGTAAAGCTCAGGGTGTCGACAAGGACACGCCCGGTGAGGTTCGAGGCTTCTGTGGTGCCCACCAGATTCAGATTGCTGTCGAGCAGAACCCGGATCTGGTCCTGATAAAGGATGCGCACGTGCTTTGCCTGCATGGCAACGTTCATCTGCAGTTGGGGACGGTAGGCAATCAGGCCTGTGGCGGAAATTTGTCCGCCACCGGACTCGGCTGTCAGCTGCGAGATGGTGACCTTGTCATTGTTGATATCGAGCACCCCATTCAGGTTTTGTACCCCGACGGGCGCGTCCGGAACAGCAAGGGAAATCTTTTGCAGGCGAACCTGGCCCGCAAGCTGAGGATGACCGGCGGCTCCGGTGGCGTGCGCGTTGAGCAGGACGTTTCCCGAGGTCTGAATGTCCGGATTCAAGAAGCGGACCAGTTCCATGTTCACCGAACCATTCGCGCTGAGCGTAACCGGAGCACTGCCGCGCAGCGGCATTTGGCCCTGGAGCTTGATGGAGGTATCGGTGCCGGCGATTTCGGTGGGATCGAGCGTAACGACCGAGTTCACGTAGCGAACGCGAATGGGTTTGGTGTTGCCAATCTGCATGCCCTGATACGCCGCTTTCAGCGTGGGAATCAGCAGCTGCGCCTGCATTCTGGTTTTGTCTTTGATAGGCCCTTCGGCAGAGCCGTGAATCTCGAGAATTCCGGTCGGGCCATTCGCTCGCATCGGCCCGTACATTGCGAGCAGCGCCTCGATGGGGATTTGGCTGGTATCGAAGCTGGCGCGGGTATAGTAGCCGTCTTTCAAATCCACATCGGCGCGCGCTTTCACATAGGTCTGGGCCACTTCCGAATTCAACGAAAGTTGCGCTTTGTGATTGGCGACGTTCAGATCGGCTTTGATTCCAGAAATATTTTTTTGACGAATTTGCAGTTGAGGAATCTGGACGGAGGCAGCCAGTTGCGGGTTGTTCAGGCTTCCGCGGCCATTCGCGGTGACGGTGACAGCCCCCGTGATGCCGGCATTGCGGTCCTCTACGCGTTGGAGTTTCGCAAGCTGCACATCCGGCGCGTTGAGCTGGACTTCGTACGCCTTGGTCTTCGGATTAAACATCAGGTTCGCTGTCGCCGAACCAGCGTCTGTGCCGAGGTTGAGCGAAGTATGAATTTCATTGCCATTGCCATTGAACTGAAGCGAGAGTTGGCGCATGGGCTGGTTGTACGCCTTGGCCTGAAAAACGCGGATCGACCCCTTCCCCGCCGGGTTCAGCTGTGAACCGTGCACCGAGACATCGATGGAGAGGTTTCCCGAGATCGGGTAATTCCGGTTCGCAACCCGCATGAGCTGCTGAATCGAGATTTCCCGGGAAGTGACCGTCGCATTGATCGGACTGGATGGGGTGTAATGCCAGTTGGAGAGGCCAGCGCCGACCGCAAAGTTCACGTAGCCGCGCTCGGCGTTCACCAGCGATCCTTTGGTGATGGAAACTCCCGACTTGCTCGCCTGAAAGTTCATGCCAAAGGTTTTCCAGGCGGTGTTTTCGACCTGCAGTCCGCTCCCCGAGAGCTGTCCATTGATGTGCGGATCGCTCGAGCGGCCCTGAACCGTGATCCTGGCGTTCGCTGATCCGGCAAGCCCCATTGACTTCATTGAATGACTGCCTTGCAACGCGGTCGCCAGCGAGTCGAGTTCGCGCAAGTCGCCTGCCTGGGCCTGCAGAATTAAATTCAGTTGCTGTCCAGCGGTTCCGTTGATGGTGATCGAGGTTTGGGGAGTGCGCGCAAAAGTATCGGTGAGGGTCGCCAGTTTCCTGCGGCCATTGTAAGTGACGTGAAACGCCGCGTTGAGCGGCACCTTGTTGGACTCGTTGGCGCGTGTGATCGCGCCCCTCAGAGTCACGTCCGAACGGGCGTTCACATTCTGAACGCTGCCGACCCAGGATGCATCGACGTTGCCGGAGAGATTGCCCTGAATCGGGACCTGCCGAAGACTGGCGGTGCGCAGGGCGGCTTGTGTGCCGCCGAAGGAAATCGATTGCAGCGATGCGCGAATGTGCGACACCGGATTTGCGCCCAGGTTGCGCATGGTCGCTACCGCCGTGACACGGCCGCCGAGCAGATCGGCGGCAATTCCATGCGCATCGAGATTTCCCTGCGACAGCCGGAACTGCCCCTCCAGGTTGCGAATCGCCGTACGCAGTTCGGGCGTATCGACCAGCAACTGGCGGCTGTTCAACTGCCCGTCGAGGCTGACCGTCCGAATAAGCGGGACGTTGGCTTCGTACTGGTAGCGGAGCGATCCGGCCAGCGTGATTTCGCCCGCGGGCAGCGTGGAATTTTTCAACGCTGCGCGGAAGTCCTGGGGATGAATGGTGAACCGGTACCGGCCATCCACGTCGGGATGCGAATAGTCGCGAACCGTGCCCTGCAGTTCGATTTTTGAGGTGGCGACACTGAGGACCAGCGGCTTCAGCTGGAACTCGGTAGGGGTTGCGGTAAAGCTGGCGTTCAGATCGTGGGGCAAAGGCCGCGCATCGCCGTATTGCAGGCGGCCGTCGCGATAGGACAGCGTGCCGTCATAGGTTTTCCCGATCAATCGCGACTTTACTTCCAGCCGCAGATCGTGGAATTCGGCATTGACCGGAGTTTTCACGTCGTTGTAATACACTTCGCCGTTGCTAAGGAGCACGTGGTGAATCCCGAGGTCGAAGGGGTTGGTTGAGCTATGGCTGTTCGACTTCGGAGGCGTGGGCAGGTTGGTCGTGCCGTCTTTTCTCACCCGCACATGCACCACCGGGTGGCGAAGAATAATTTCGCGGAGATCGACTTTTTTGTGGAGCAGCGAGACGATCTTGGGCCGGATGGTGAACTCATCGGCTTGGGCGAGCGGGGGCGCCGATTGCGGCTCCTGGCCGCGAACCGTGATTCCGTAAACGTCGGCGCTTAACGGGGAAAGGTGCAGCGCCAGGCTATGAATGCGGATCTGAGCGCCCGTAGCTTCACTGCCCTGCTGCTCGATCTTCGAAATGAGGAACTGATGAAACCAGTCACTCCGCAGTGTGAAGTACCCGCCCACGACGACGATCACGATCAGCGCAAGAATACCAATGCCAATCCAGCCGAGTTTTCGTTTCCATGTCATAACTGCACCAATGATTTAAAACGCTTCCCCCAGCGTGACGTAAAACTGGTTGGCGCCGGTTCCACGCACCGCATCCAGGTTGTGGCCGAAATCGAAGCGAATTGGGCCGACCGGCGTGGAGTACCGCACGCCGGCGCCGATGGTGTTGGTGAAGTCGGCAATAAAGTGGCTCACCCCGATGGTGCTGTAGACGTTGCCGCCGTCATAGAAAACGGCGCCGCGCAGGCCTCCTCCCACGATGGGCAATTTGATCCCGAGGGGAAACCGATACTCTGAATTGAAAATGAATAATTGCCGTCCTCCGACGGGCACGGTGAGGTTCACGCAGGTGGAAGGCACGCCGGGATTCACACAGGCGGGAACCAAACGTTGAGGGCCGGCGCCGTTGATGGGAAAACCGCGCAAAGTGGTTTCGCCGCCAGAAAAGAAAAGCTCGCTGGTGGGAACACCGCTGCCGGCAAAGCCGTCGGTTAAACCCAGCATCATCCGGTTGGCCCACACCGTCGGACCCAGCGATTTGTAATATGCCGTCTGTCCCAGGAACCGTGCCAGGTCGAAGTTCGAGCCGATCGCTTTCGGCGTGATCGCGAAGTCCACGGTTTGATAAAAACCCTTGCTGGCGTCCAGGGGCTTGTCGCGGGTATCACGAATCCAGGTGGCGGAAAGGGTTGAAAGCCGCAGCCTGCGGTCTTGCGGCAACACCAGCCCTGGAATCAAAAGATTAGACAGAATGGTGCGCCGGAAGCGGTAGCGCAGCTGAATCTTGCGGGTCTTGTCTTTATTTAGAGGTTTTTCCAGTTGCCAGGTACCGTCGGCAAGCCGGGCTTCAAACGTCGGATTCTCCGTGGTGCGTTCGACGGAGGCGCTGAACAGAGAACTCCAGCCCGACAAGCGGAAATGAGGATCCGTATAAGTGGCTACGCTGCGCTGATCCAGGCGCGAAAGCAGCGCCGAAATGGAAAAGGTTTCCGCCAGCCCGCGCACGTTGTAGCGGGTAAATTCAATGGAGCCGCGCGGACTGACGAATGTCTTTTCCGCCGCGGTGAAATTTGGCGCGCCCTTCGTGATCGGAGGAAGTCCGGGAAGGGCAATCGTGCCGCTGGGAAGATTGCCGCCGCGTTTGCTGATTTCCAACCCGAAGCCGTAAGTGATTTCGTTGCGCTTGGCCTCATGAACTTTCAGCAGAACATCTTCGTTGGTCTGGTCGGTAATGGGGCGGCGCGGCGACACGTTAGTCCAATCAAAAACACCGGTGTCCTGCAGTTGAGCCTCGGCTCCCAGCAAGGCTCCTTCGCTTACAGGCGTCTCGGGCGCAATTCGGGCCGTTTTCCTGATCAGCGACTCCCGCGTGTGCAGCCTCCCCAGCGTGAGCACTTGCTGCGTTCTCACCTCCTGCCGCTCGGTGATGTTGTAGACGACGTCGACCTGATTATTCGGAAGCTTCGAAACCTTGGCGGTAAGGTCGGCGTTCAAATAGCCGTGATCAAGATATTGGGCGAGGATGTGCGCGCGGTCGCTGGTCAATGCCTTCGGAGAGAACGGTTGGCCGGGACGAAGTTCGAAACCGTGCGGAGGGGAGAGCTCCGACCAGGACATGCGGCGATTGCCGTTGAGGGTGAGATTGTTAACCACCGTCTGCGGGCCTTCGGTGATGAGAAAGGTCACATAGATTCTCGGCTCGTGGTCGACGACGTCGGGCTCCACTTTGACGTCTTCGTATCCGTGATCCTTATAAAACGCAGTGATCGCGTCCACGCTCTTGCGGACCAGCTTGTTGCTGAATTTTCCGTGCGAGAACATCCGCGGAACCAGGGCCGTGTGTTTCTGGACCAAAACCTGGGGCATCAAGTCGTCGGCCTCAAAGTGCGTGTTGCCGCGGAAACCTACGCCTTCGACTACATGGCTGCGGCCCTTATCCACGCGGTAGACCAGGTCGACCTGGGATGGATTCTCGTGAAAGTCGGTGGTGACTTTGGTGTCGAAATAGCCCTTGCTTTGAAAGAAATCGATGAGGTTCTCCCGGCCTTCTTCCACGAGGTCGGGGTCGACGCTGCCTTCGGTGTAGATGGGGATGAGCCGTTTCATGCGGCGGTTACGGAGAAAAGGGATGTCCGACAACTTCGCGCCCTGAATACCGATTTTCACAATCGGTCCGGGCTGGGCGTTGATGACGACATCGGCCCGGTTGGTGTCGGCGTGATAATTCGCGTGATCAAAGCGAACCTTGCTGGCCAGGCGCCGCTGACCGATCAGTTCACGCTTGATGAGGGCAACCGCGGCGTCGATGCGCTTGGAGGTGTAGGGTTGACCTGGCTTGAGCGATGAGCGCCGCAATCTAGCGCACAGGCTGCGCGTACTCTGCGCGAGATAGCTCGCCTCGCGCGGGTCCGGGCCCTGGATCTCGACTTGTCCGATCTTGGCCCGGCGGCCGAGGTCAATGTGGAAGATGACGTTGGCGAGCATGTGCGCCTCGTCAAAGCGAGACTCGGGGCGAACCTGCGCCTGGAAGAAACCAGTTTCTATAAAGAACTGTTTCAGAGCATCCTGCGCCTGGTCGACGAGCTGTTGTTGAAAAGGAGTCTGATCGGGAACATCCACGACCTGGAGCAGGCGGGTGTAGGTGAATCGCTTGGCGCCGGGAAATTCGAGAATACCGAAATATAATGCCGGCTCCAGGGTGAACGTCAGGCGCAGCCCTCCACCACCGGGCTTGACCAGGAGTTCCACTTTGGTGAAGCGGTTCGTAGCCTTCAGCGCGTTGATGGTGGCGTTAACCTTGGCAGAGGAGTACGGCTGCCCCGCTTTTTGCTGCACCAGCGGTTTCAGAGATTCCGTAGAAATTTTGGGATTCGCGACGAGCTCTACGGCCGCGACCTTCTGTCCGTCATAGGAGACCTTTGGACTTTGGGCGGCCTGCTGGGCCTGAAGGTTCGACAACCCGGCAACAACGACGAGGATCCCGATGAGCCACGAGCGCATGATGATTGCCTGAACACTCAGCTGACCTGCTAGTAGAAGTCATAATCTTCCAACTTCGCGCCTTTAGGATGCCCTCGTCTCTCCTCAAGATGCCATTGTGGACAGGCGAACTTCTTGCCTTGGCAGCGAGCTACTCCGGACAGAGCAGCTGACGAAACGGTGGGGTACTTACGCTGGCGGGTTCTTATTGCTGTAAAAGATCGCTGGCGCTTCACGGTGTTGTTGTGCCCTGCTCTGCCCGGTGGAGCGGCGATTCGACCGCGCAATGATCTGGTCGCGTGACACGGCACACTGGGAGACGTGAGCGCGCGCACTGCTGTCTGCTTGGGCTGAAACTAGACTCTTGTTGATTCACTGTCATCGCCCTCCGCGCCAATCAGGAGGCTCCTATGTTCGCCCTTCGCATGATCCAGCTGATTGAAACTCATGCCGCGAAATTGTCTGAGGAACTGTTGTACAGACTGGAGCGCTCGGAAAACTGCCGGGAACTCACCCGCAGAGTGCCGCCAGAGGAGTTGAGAATGCGCACGCACGAAATCTACCGCAATCTCAGCCAGTGGCTGCTCGAGAAGACTCAGGCGGAAATCGAGGAACGCTATGTCGGCTTGGGACTCCGCCGGGCAGCGCAGGGAGTTCCCTTCAGCGAACTCCTCTATGCGTTCTCAATGACAAAGGAGTGCCTGTGGGAACATTTGGAACAGGACGCCTTGCTTGAAGATCCGCTGGAACTCATTGGCAACCTCAACCTCCTGCATGCCGTGGGGAGGTTCTTCGACCGCGCCGCCCACGCTGCAGCAATGGGATATGAAACGGCGCGGCAGCAGCATGAGCACGTCTCTGCCCGCGCCAGTTGAAGCGTTCCAGGCCCAGGCGATGGGCACGTATCAGCCAGCCGTACCAGATCTAACCAGATTTTCACCAATCACTTACGAGCGCTGCTTAATCTGTGAGCTTACACCGATTCAACGCGTAGCTTACTACCGTTCGATTACGGGGCAGAAGGCCTCTACAGGCCAACTTCTCTCGGCAGCCTTGCAACTAAATAATTAGTTACGTTTTGCAATTTCTTGCGTCTATACAAGTAAAGGAGTTCATGAGACGTGCCTCCGAGGCCATCGCCAACCTTGACCGAAGCTGAACTGCGCATCATGGAGGTGCTGTGGGATAAGCGTTCAGCCACCGTGCAGCAGGTCTTGGATTGGCTGCCTGCGAAACCAGCGCTCGCCTACAACTCTGTTCTGACCACCGTTCGAATTCTCGAAAAGAAGGGCTACGTAGAGCACGTGAAGGACGGCCGGGCGCACGTCTATCAGCCGTTGCTGGGGCGCAAGGATGCGCAGCGCTCTGAGGTGCGGCGCCTCGTCGGCCGCTTCTTTGAGAATTCCCATGAAGAACTCGCTCTAAATATTCTGGAGGAACGCGGGCTCGATGCCGAGGAACTGCAGCGGCTGCGCGACTTGCTGGAGCGAGGTGGCAAATGATTGGGCCGTTCATTGAGCAGTTGGTCGCCCGCTCCGTTAATGGCGTTTTGGACGGAATTCTGGTGGCGGCCGCGGCCTGGCTTCTTCTCAGGCTAACGGGTACGCGGAATTCAGGTCTGCGGTTTGCGGTTTGGTTCTCCGCCCTGCTGGCGATTGCCGGGATGTTTGGATTCCGGAATTCGAGCTTAACGGTAACGCATTCAGACCTGCCGGAAATTACCATTGCCGGCAAGTGGGCGATCTACCTCTTTGCAGTCTGGGCCACGCTGGCATTCGTGGCATTAGCGCGCGTCGGAATCGGACTGTGGCGCCTACGACGGATTCGGAAAAATTCGCAGCGGCTTGATCCAGCGCTGCTGAGTGCGGAAACACAAGCCGAAGTGCTGCGCTTGCCGTCGGTGCGCCGCGCATCGGTTCGCATTTCAGATCAAGTGCGCGTGCCGATGGCGGTTGGTTTCTTCCGCCCAGCCGTGCTGTTGCCCCATTGGGCGGTTGAGGAACTTTCGCCGGAAGAGCTGCACTCGGTGCTGCTGCACGAACTGGCGCACCTGCGGCGCTGGGATGACTGGACCAACCTCGCCCAAAAAGTCATTCGCGCAATGCTTTTCTTTCATCCGGCGGTGTGGTGGGTGGAAAGCCGCCTATCGCTCGAGCGTGAGATGTCGTGCGATGACATGGTGCTGGCCCATTCCGACAGTCCTCGTCAGTATGCGGAGTGTCTGGTCACTGTAGCCGAGCGAGGCTTTTTGCGGCGCCCCGTGGCGCTGGCCCAGGCGGCGGTGGCGCGCATGAAGCATACCGCTCAGCGTATATCGAAGATTCTCGATGGCCGGCAGCGACGCATTATGCCAGTCTGGAGGCCGGCAGTCGGCGCGCTGACTACATTTATCGTCCTGGGAGCAGCAGCGGTTGAACATACGCCACAGCTGGTGGGATTTGATACGCCAGCGCAGGCGGCTCACAACTCGGCTGTGCAGGAATTTGGCGGCCATGTCGTGCCCGTCATGGCAAGCACGCGGGGTAGCGAGCCGGAATTCGCCGCGCGCCCGAAGCCGATCGTTAAGCGGGCTTTTCACAAGCGAAAGTCAGAAGTGGCGAGTGAATCGCGAATTGCGGAGGCATTCCCGGCAGCATCAGATCGCGAAGCCGACTTTCGAGGGATAACGCGCCCACCTTCGCAGATGGCGGGCGCCGGAATCGCGCAGGTGGTGAACGCGAGCGCAAAGCGCGCTTCACCAGCATTCATGTTGGTGGTGTTCCAGACCCAGGAATATGACCAGTTCGGCAATGTGGTGGTAAGGACCTATTTGTGGCGGATTGCGGTGCCGGCGCAGGCGGCCATCCCTCCGCGATCTACCTAAAAAAATTTTAACGATATCAACTAATTGTTTAGTTGTGAAGGAGACAAAAATGCAAAGTTGGAAAGGTTACTTGAGAAAAACCAAACGGCGCTGGGTGGTGGCGGTCATGGCCGTGGCCATGACATTCTCGTTCGGCGCTTACGAACTTGCACGCCCGGCGCTGGCGGCGGTCGGGACATCGCATGCCACCCAGCCGTTGTTTGCCAGCCCGGCTCCAGCACTGGATGACAACAGCGTTAGCGCGCTGCTCTCGCTGGATCAGGCGATGGAAAATCTCGCGGCACGCGTCACGCCCGCAGTGGTCAACGTGAGCGTGACGTCGAAGACGAAGGCGCATATGAATCCGCTGGAAGACCAGGGATCGCAAGATGGCCAGCAGTTCGGGCCTTTCGGCGGATTTGGCCCGTTCCGGTTCTTTGGACAGCCGCAGCGGCCGCGGATTGAGCACGGCATCGGCAGCGGCGTGATTATTTCGCCGGACGGCTACATCGTGACCAATAATCACGTGGTGCAGGGCGCCATGAATGTGCGCGTGACCATGAGCGACAAGCGCGCTTTCGACGCCAAGGTGGTGGGCACGGATCCGCTGACCGACCTGGCGGTCATCAAGATTAACGCGCCGAATCTGTCCAGCGTTCCACTGGGAGATTCGACCAAGCTGCGTCCAGGACAGAGCGTGCTGGCGTTCGGCAATCCGCTCGGGTTCCGCTTTACCGTGACCCGCGGCATCATCAGCGCCCTCAACCGGCCGAATCCGGATCCGACCGATCGCCGCAAGCCTGGAGAATTCATCCAGACGGATGCCGCGATCAACCCCGGCAACTCGGGGGGACCGTTGGTGAACGCCCACGGTGAAGTGATCGGCATCAACACCTTCCTGGTATCCGATTCAGGGTCGTTCTCGGGCATGGGATTTGCGATCCCCACGCAGATTGTGCGGCCGGTGATTGATCAGATCATTCGCACCGGAAAAGTTGAACATGGCTACATCGGCATCGCGATCAACGACGTCACGCCGGAGAACTCAAAGTTCTTCGATTTGGCCAAGAGTGCGGGAGCTGTGGTCAGCCAGGTTGAGCCGGATTCCCCGGGAGCCAAGGCGGGCCTGAAGGTTGGCGACGTGGTTACCGCGATCGATGGAAAACCCGTCAATGATGCCGGTGAATTGCAGGTCGAAGTGGGCGAACAGAAGCCTGGAACCACGATTCATCTCGATGTCATTCGCGATGGCAAACATGAGACCGTTCCGGTCACGCTCGAAGCCATGGGACATCACGGCGAAACCAGCGCTGCGCAGAACGAGAACGGTAAACCCCGCTGGGGAATCGGGCTGAATGACGTGACGCCCGACCTGCGGCAGCAGCTCAACTTGCCTGCCAACGTTCAGGGCGCGGTGGTCGAGAACGTTGTGCCCGGCAGTTCAGCCGAAGACGCTGGTCTCCAGCCTGGAGACGTGATCGTAAGCGTGAACCGCAAGCCAACGCAGTCGGCAAAGGACGTCCAGCAAGCACTCAGCAACATCCCGAAAGGTCAGGACGCGCTGGTGCTGGTCTGGTCAAATGGTGGAACTTCATTCCGCGTGCTGCACTCGACGCAAGACTAAGCAATAGAAGTTGTGTGGGGCGGACACTCTTGTCCGCCCTTTTTAATTTTTGAATAACTGCTTCGAATTTGGAGTAAATCTTTCAAGGGCGCCCCATTCCTGGCTCGCGTTCTTTGCGAGACAAGATGGGTTTTTTGACTTCCGATTCCTGTGATCCAGCCTCGGAGGTCAAGATCCGCCGCCCTGTCGCGCAAACTACGGCGAGACAACAGCCGGCCCTGAGCGAAGCCGACGGGCGGTGCGCCCGGTTCATTTCTGATCCAAAACTGTCCGAATATTTTTCTCAACATCATCCCTGTCGACCAATGCTCCCTTGTAAGACGCGGCGATTCGGCCTTCGCGATCGATCAGGAAAGTGTCGGGCATACTGACAATGGCATACTTCTTCCCGGTTGCTTGATCGCCTAAAACAATCTGGTAAGGAATGCCTGCGCTCTTGACGAAGGGAGCCACCACCTTCCACCCCTCGTCATCCATGGACACGCCGATGACGGCGAGCCCCTGGTCTCCATATTTGCGGTGAAACTCCGCGAACCACGGAATCTCTTGCTTGCACCCATGGCACCAAGTCGCCCAGAAATCCAGCAGCACAATTTTGCCGCGGTAGTCTTGCAGGCGGACGGTCTTGCCATTCGCATCCTTCAAGGTGAACCCGGGCGCGGGCTTGCGCTGGTCTGGTGATTGGAGTGCTGCTCGGGTACCCATCTCATCAGCATGCGCGACCGTAAACAACACGACCGAGATGGCAGCGGCGGCAAGACACGGCGTCTTGAATAAGAACGTCATCTGAACCTCCTCAGGAATTCGAGCTCGAACCCTTTTTCAGCAGGCGATAGCCTTCGGCCGCACCCGCCTGACCGCCGTCTTCCCCAGCAGGTATAGCACCGGCCAATACAACAGAACGGACGCGGGAGGAACGTAAGCCAGATATCGCAGAAGCACGCGGACGTGTGATGGCGAGAGCAGCCATAGGGGAGTGTTCTGTTCAAGAATCCGGGCGATCGCGATGCCGCAAATAATCCAGACGGTGACACGAAGGGCGTGACCAAGCTTATTGGCGCCCAGCCCTTCCCTGAGCCCCCAGAGCGAAGGAGCGGCGACGAGAATCACGACCAGAATCGCAGGAAAGATGAATCTATAAAAGACGCCGGCAGACAGTGCCGCATGCGCCTCGGAGAGCGCAGGACTGTGCAATACCCGGTTCAGGGATCGCCAACGCCAGTCAAGGTACATGGGCGCGCCGACCGTGAATCCAGGCAGCAACGCAAAAACAAACAAAGCGCGATTGAGCCCAGGTGCGCGTTTGGAAATCGAGCCAACGACAAAGCCCACCGTCCACGAACAACCAAACAGTTGCAGAAAAATGTTCAGGACGAGGGGAATGCTGTGAGTGAGCTCGTACCAGAATCCGCGATTTCTCAATAGGTCAATGTCGAAGTTATTGAGATAGAGCCAGAAATAGACCGAGCTTTGCCCGGCGCACTGTCTCGCGACGATGGACAGAAGCAGGGCCAGGGGAGCGATCAGGCCCAGCAAAGTGAACCAGGGATGCCAGCTCACCCACGGCGCGGCCTGCCGACGTGCAACCAAGCCCAGAATTTCCGCGACAGCTCTTCCCTGACCGACGCCGAGCTCGCGCAAGTCGCCGAGAACCGCCTCGCGTTCCTGCTCGTCGAGCAGTCGGGCTATGAACTCCGTCATGTGCGAACCCATTCGGCTCACGACCGGACTGGGCCTCCACTTGCCTGCCACGAAACACCTCGGCTTACGTTAGCCACTGCCTTGTAGAACTCGCTTGCCGCGCGCGTCCCCGCCACGGTCACCCGGACCAGGCGCTTGGCGCGGCCGCCGCGCTCAGGGGTGGGATCTCCCATGCGGGTCTTGATCAATCCTTTGGTTTCCAGGCGATCCAAGGTGGTGTACAGGGCGCCGAGGGAACAACGCTCGCCGCTTGCCTGCTCGATCTCAGCGCGCATGGCCGCGCCGTAAGCTTCGTCGCCGAGTTTGGCGGCAGCCGCCAGGATCAGGTACTCAAATTGGCCAATCATTACTACTACATTGTGTTCCTTATTCCACGGGCTGTCAACCGGAACCCAATACGGAAAAACCGGCAAGCTGCTGCCGCGCCTCGCGTGGTTTTTAAACACTGCGGACAGGCCAGAGCTGTGCGATAATTCCGCCGCAACGTTTTTGTTGCGCAAGCCCTTACTAAATTGAAGTCGGAACGGCGCACTTAGCCTGGTATCCGGGGTAGCTCAATGCCAAGCGCCAGGTGCTAATTGCTGTTTTTCAGGAGATTCTCATGCATCCTCATTCATGGACTCGTAGGGACTTTATTCGGGTAGGAAGCGCGGCCGCTGCTACGGGCGCGGCAGGCAAGTTCACGTTGTTAGAACCCAAGCCGCTCTGGGCTTCGCCCAGGCCGGTGCCGGCGAGCGACCGAGTGCGCTTCGCGTCGATCGGAACGGGCGTGCGCGGCTGCGAACTGCTGCAGGCATCGACGCATGTGCCGGGTATTGAGTGTGTGGCCGTCTGCGACCTTTACGATTCCCGCCACACGGCGGCGCAGGAATCGGTAAAAAATCCCAATTGTCCGGCGACGAGAAATTACCGCGAGGTCCTCGACCGCAAAGATGTGGACGCGGTGATCATCGCGGTGCCCGACCACTCCCATCGCCACATCTTTGAGGATGCTTGTGCCGCGGGCAAGGACGTGTACTGCGAGAAGCCGATGTCGCATACGGTGGAAGACGGGTTCGCGATGATTGAGGCTGCGCAAAAAGCGAATCGAATTGTTCAGATCGGCAGCCAGCGGGTCTCGTCGATCATCTATGCACAGGCGAAGGAGTTGCTCGAGTCAGGCAAACTGGGCGAGGTTTCCTTCATCGAGGCTTACTGGGATCGCAACTCGCCGAGCGGAGCCTGGGTGTATCCCATTCCGCCGGACGCGAGCGAGCAAACGCTCGATTGGAACGCGTTTCTGGGTAGCGCTCCCAAGCGCCCGTACGATCCCAAGCGTTTCTTCCGTTGGCGCTGTTATCAGGATTATGGCGAGGGTTTGGCGGGAGACTTGTTTGTCCACCTGATTTCCGGAATTCACTTCATCACCAACACGAACCGGGTGGCGGACCGCGCGCAATCCAATGGCGGCCTGTTTCACTTCAAAGATGGACGCGACTTCCCTGACCTGATCAACACGTTTTACGATTACCCGAATTTCCGCGTCTACTTGCGCTGCAACTTGAACAATGACCAGGGCGAGTTTATCGCCTTGTATGGCAAGGAGGGGACGGCGGTCATCCGCGGGACGACATTGACCTTCACTCCGCAGGACACGCGGCCGCAGCCCGAAGGCTACTCGATTTATGGCTGGCCGGAAAAACTGCGCGACCAGTATCTGGACGATTTCAAAGCCGAGCACCCTCTGTACGACGTGAAGATCAACGAGGCGACGGAAGTCTTTGGCGTGCCCGACGGCTACAGCGATTTGGTCGACCACGAAGCGAACTTCTTCCATGCGGTGCGCACGCGCAAAAAAGTTGTAGAGAACGAGGAGTTTGGAAATCACGCGGCCATTGGCTGCCATCTGGCGAATTACTCGTATTTCAAGCAGACGGCAGCGGTTTGGGACGCCGGGGCGAAGCGCATTAAGAGCTAGTACGAACTGAATCGCGAACCATCTTCGCTGCGGCTCGCAGCTCGGTAACCGGATCGCCCATCGGCAGGAATTCCATGGCCACCACGTGGTTGTAATTCAGTTCGACCAGCTTGCGAAAAATGTTCGCGTAGTTAATCTCCCCCGTGCCGGGCTGGTGCCGGCCGGGAACGTCGGCCACGTGGATCAGGCCAACATGCTGGATGTTCTTTTCTAATTTCTCGATCAGGTTGCCTTCGGCGATCTGCTCGTGGAAAAGGTCGTAGCAGAACTGCACCTGGGGATGGTTCACCGCCTTCAGGATGTCGAAGCCGCGCGCCACGGAAGTCAGGAAATACCTGGGATTTTCTTCCGGATCGATGTTTTCCAGCAGGAGCCGAACCGGCTGGCCATGGATGCTTCGTCCATCGATGATCTTTGCAGCAGCTTTTAACCCGTCAACACAGCTTTGCGTCTGCGCCTCGATCGACATCAGTGGAACCGTGTTGCCGGTGAGCAGAATGATGGCGGGGCAGTCGAGGCGCTCCATGACCGGAAGCGCGGAGCGCAGCTCCGATAGAAACCCTTCGCGTTGCGCGGGATTGCACAGGCTGTGCTTGAGGCCGGCAGTGCCGTCAAACGTTATTCCGAGTTTTTTGCGGGCGGCGTTGACCCGATTGAAATCGGCATCTGTCCATTTCTCGTACTCCCCGACGAGCTCTACATTCTTGTAGCCCGCTTCCGCAACCTTTTGCAGGCGCTGCTCGAATGGCAGGTCGTGGTAGACGGTCCACAGCATGACGGAGAGCGGGTAGGGAGCGGCGGTGTTTGAGTCCTTGGTGTCGGGCTGCCCGATCTCAGCCGGCCGTGAGCCGGCTATCAGCGATGGAGTGCCGAGGAGAGAAGCGGTCAGGCTCTTCGCGAATCGGCGTCGGTTCATTTGTGACTAGCACCTGAGGTTTTCTTTCGCACCTCCGGCGCTCTCCTTTTTGTCTACCACCCAGGGCTGACGCCCGGGGCTGCGATCTTGCGCCGCGCTGCGTCTAAGGCACCATTATGTTTGCACCCATTGTGAGCAACTCCTGCTAATCATTCTCACTGGGGTGTGGGCCGGTGAACTCGGAGCAACACGGCTTGTCCACTGGGGTGAATTCCATCAATTCGATTCTTGTCTGGTCGGGGTCGTAGACGTTCAGCTGCAGCTTGCCGTCGCGTCCGATTTGCGAATGCTCGTCGCCGTGCGGCTTCCAGCCATGCGACTCCAGTTTCATCTCGGCGGCATTCATGTCTTTCACCCCGAGCGAAATGTGATTCATGACGCCCAGCGTGTGCTGATCGGGATTCGGCTTGATGTTGAGCATGTACTCGATCCAGTCGGTGCCGTCGGGAACTTGCATCGCGACCCAGTCGGTGCGGTCGGGCACCATGCCGCCCTGCCAGTAGAGATGGAAGCCGAGGATGTCTTTGAAAAAGTGATCTTCGGCGGCGCGGTCGTGGACGACGAAGCCGGCGTGGATGAGGCGGTGGGAAACATAGTCGCCAATTTGTACGGTCATTTCACCCGCGGGTTGAGTAAATTCAATCGTGTGTCCTTCGGGATCCTTAACGGTAAAGCTGCGGACGCCACCTTTGAATGGGATCGTCGAGTCCGGCACCACGACGCCATTTGCAGCAAGATAGGCTCGAAGCGCCTCGCAGTTGTCGGTCCGAAACGCCAAGTGATTTATCCGATTTGTCGACTTCGCGTCCGGGGCTGGACCGTATCCGACCCACTGCGAGCCCACCATGAAGCGTTGTGTCTGCTCCGGTTCAACAGGGGATGCAGATGGCAAGCCCAGAACCGTCGCATAGAGCTTCGCATTCTGCGCCGGCGAAGTGGTGTAGAAATCCACGTGATCGATGCCGGTGATCTTCGGGCGCTTGGGCGCGCTTTGCTGGGCAAAGGCTCCGAAGGAACTCATTAGTACCATCCAGAAGGCCAAGGTTCTCATTGCGTCTCCTGCGTGGGCTGGTTTGCGGATGCATTCTACCGCATTGTCCGGAGAAGACGTGCCCTCAAGTAACCACGATGACCAGACTTCCCCTGACCTTTCGTGACTTTCATCTCCCCAGTGTGGCGCGTTAAGTTGACGGCAAGCGCTAGATCCGACGTACGGATCCATTCCACGCAAGATTCGTCACCCCGCTGAAGATGCCGAGCTCGGGAGGACGCAGTGGTCAAAGACCTGACGTCGTAATCTCCACCTCGTCTTTTGACAAGCCATTGGATAATCCGCATGCTGTTCAAACGTAGTTTCGCCGTCACCCGCCGCTCCAAGCGGCAATGGTTAAACACCAATGTGCGCATCTTTACCGATCGCGGGCGCATGGAGGCGTTGGGCATCAATCTGAGCGAAGGCGGCATGGGATTGTTTGCGGTCGCACACCTGCCGATCGGATCCCAGGTGCAAGTTGAATTTCGTCCGCCGGAGTCCGACGACACCGTGCGAATTCCGGCCAGGATTCGACATCGCGCCCTCTACCTCTACGGCATTGAGTTTCTTCCGCAACTGGAAGAGCGGCATACCGCCGCTCTGGGCCATTCTTCTGCGCGGACGCCGGCAGTTGAGTTGGTGAACCGCGGCCACTGAATCACCCAAGTTTCTGAGCGGGATTCACTGCAAGGGCTACACCCAGCCACCATCAATGATGAAGTTCTGGCCGGTAATGGCTGAGCTGTCGTCCGAGGCAAGGAAAAGAACAAGACGAGCCACGTCCTCCGGCAGAAGCTCGCGTTTGAGGCTCTGACTTTTCATGACTTCGGCGAGGTAGTCGGGAGTCATCCAGAGGCGGCGCTGGCGCTCGGTCAAGATTGCACCAGGAGAGATACTGTTCACGCGGATATTGGAGGCGCCTAGCTCTTTTGCCATGGTGCGGGTCAATCCGACGATCCCCGCCTTAGCCGTGACATAAGCGGGCAGGCCGGTCGACGGTATGATCCACGCGATCGAACTCACGTTGATGATTGACCCTTGGCCGCCCTTAGTCATTCCCGGCACCACTGCCTGGATGCCGAAGAAATAGTGGCGCAGATTGACATTCATCCGCTCATCCCAGTACTCGGGGGTCACCTCGGCGAATTTGTGGCGATCATCATTCGCTGCATTGTTGACGAGGACGCGCAGGGGCCCGAGTTGCTTTTCGGCCTCTCGGATCGCGCTGCGCAGCGCGCCGATATCGGTCAGGTCGCAATGCAGGTAGATCGGAGGATGTTGAGCTTGCGCAGCAAGGCCGTCGATCAACTTAGCGGCGCTTTCGTCGGCAACGTCCAGAAAAGCAACATGAGAACCCTGCATCGCGAAATGCTCGACGATGGCGGCGCCGATGCCCAAGGCTCCACCAGTGATCAGGACGACTGCCTCGCGCAGGCTGGGATATCTAGCAAATGGTTGATTCGGTGTCATGAGCGGATTCAGGATCGCTGGCAAAATTAACCACGAAGAAATGATCCATTGCTGCTCTCCGTGAAACGCCAACTGACATGGGCTAAGTGCTGCTCCTCGCCATCTTTCTCATCGACCACTCAACCAGTCCCGGAAACAGCTGGTAAATCTTGATGACCGGAATCATGGTCCAGGGGACGACCACTTCCCTCCTGCCTTTCACGTACCCGTGCAGCACGGCGCGGGCAACGCGCTCGGCGGTAATTCCCTTGGCTGACCGCGGGCGAACCTGCTTGGGTTCTGAACCCTTGAGCGCGTTCTTGGCGAAGGGAGTGTTTACGTAACCGGGGCAGACCGTCAGCACATTAATGCCGAAATCCGCCAGTTCGATGCGCGCGCCTTTACCGAGCGCGTTCATAGCGAACTTGGTCGCACTGTAGACCGCATGATAGGGCAGCGGAATATGGCCGGCGACGCTCGAAATGTTGATGATCGCGCCTCCACCCTGCTGCTTCATGATGGGAATCACTGCCTGCATGCTTTCGAGCGTTCCGAAGAAGTTGGTTTCAAAGGTCTCGCGAACCGCGGCCATGTTGGCGGCGGCCACGGAATCGAGAATGCCGTGTCCGGCGTTGTTCACCCAAACGTCGATGCGCTGGAAATGATGCATGGTCAGGCCGATTGCGCGATCGATCTCCTCGCGATTGCGAACGTCGCAGGCCAGGGCGAGCGTCTGCTCGGCATGGCCGATGCGGCTACGGGCAGCTTCCACGCGGGCCGCATCGCGAGAGAGCAGAACCACTCGCGCATCATGGTCTACAAAGAGCTTCGCAATCGCCTCGCCTATTCCCATGGAAGCGCCGGTGATCACCGCAACCCTTCCCGCCAACTGCGAAACACTTTGCTCAGAGGCCATGCCGGGTTTGTACCGTGCCGCGCCAAGCAAGTCAAGGCACAGGCGTAGAATTTACCAGTAACCGGTACTCTATTCGCGACGCAAGGAACGATTCGTGAGCGCGCTTCTGCCTCTCTTCCCGCTGGATCTGGTGCTGTTACCGGGTGTGCCCCTGCCTCTGCACATTTTCGAAGCGCGGTACAAGGAGATGATCAACGAGTGTTTGGAACAAAACCATCATTTTGGTATCGTGCGCACCAAAGATGAATCGCTGGCGAGTATCGGATGCACTGCAGAAATTATCAATGTCCTGAAAAAGTATCCCGATGGGCGCATGAACATTCTGACGGAAGGCAAGAAACGCTTCGAAGTGCTGAACATCAACCAGGACCGGTCGTTTCTGCAGGCGGATGTCTTCTATCTGGAAGACGAAGACCAGGCGGCGGGGGCCGCCGATCTTGAAAGCGCGTTGCGGCTGCACGGCGAAATCATGCAATTGGCGGGCGCTCAGCCGGAAACCATCCGCAAGGAAGATGCTGCGCAGTTGGCATATCGGCTGGCGGGTTCCCTGCCCTTTGATCCTGATTTTCAACAGGCGCTGCTCGAAATGAACTCGGAATCGGAGCGAATGCGGGCCATCGTTGCATTCTTTCAAAAGCTATTACCGGTGCTGCAACGCAACGCGCGCGCCAAGCACAAAGCCGGCGGTAATGGGCACGTGAGTTAGAGTTTGCAAATTGTCGGGTCTGCTCACGGGTTCACCTGCGCGGGCACTATACTTAACACGTGTCCCCGCCCAACGAAACCGAAATTAAGTTTCGCGTCCATGATCTCGCGGCGCTTGCCCGGCGCCTGCAGCGGTCCGGGTTCCAGCAGGTCACTCCGCGCACTCACGAAATGAATGTGTTGTTCGATCTCCCGGGCCAACCTCTGCGCGCCCGCGGAGACATCCTGCGCATTCGCAAATACGGCGATCGCTGGGTCCTTACCCACAAGGGCAAAACCGCAGACGATTCAGGCCGGCATAAGGTGCGCGCGGAGACCGAAACTCGCGTCGGGGATGGCGAACAAATGGAGGCCATTCTCCGCGCCCTGCAGTTCGAACCAGTTTTTCGCTACGAAAAGTTTCGCGCGGAGTGGAAACTGGGCAAGGGGCACGTAGTCGTCGACGAGACTCCCATCGGCAATTTTGCCGAAATCGAAGGTCCAGCCGGCTGGATCGATGAAGTTGCGAAAAAACTTGGGGTCGGCGCCGCCGATTACTTGACTGAAACCTATGCGGGATTGTTCTTCGCCTGGAAGCAACACACTGGCAGCAAGGCTACCGAGATGACGTTTGCGGCGGTAGGGGAGAATTAGGCTTCGGGCTTTCGGCTTCACGCTTCGAGGCTTCAGGCTACGGGTCTCAAGGTCGGGCTGCTTCCGCTAAACTGATTCGTTATGGTCTTATTCGCTCGTTCCTTATTGCTCCAGACTACTTGTTTTCTACCGTGACCGTTGCTGAAGCCGGAAGGCTGAAGCCCGAAGCCTGAAGCCCGAAGCCTGAGGCCTGAAGCCTTCTCTCCGTGTAAACGGCTTCCCATTTCGAGAATGACCAGTCGTTTCCTGCTGCAGCGGAGATCAAAACTGTTATAGTGTCCCAATCCGCACAACTGAACCATGCTGTTGAAGGAGCGCTCTCATGGCCAAGAGTTTGAATAAAGTCATGCTGATCGGGAATCTGGGCAAGGATCCGGAAGTCAAATACACTCCGCAAGGCACGCCGGTGGCGAAACTCGCGCTGGCAACCAATGAGCGCTACAAAGACAAAGATGGCCAATGGCAGGACCGCACCGAATGGCACAATGTCGTGCTCTGGCAGCGCCTGGCCGAGATCGCCGGCGAATATCTGAAAAAGGGCGGCAAAGTGTACATCGAGGGGCGGCTGCAGACGCGCTCCTGGGATGACAAGCAGACCAACCAGAAACGGTATATGACCGAAGTGGTGGCCAGCGACCTGATTCTGTTGAGTGGCCGCGGCGACGGCGAGGCTGGCGGACACTCGCGTGGCGGCAACAACTTCGATCAGCGCACGCCTGAACACGAGCCGGCTGCGGCCACCGCCTCATCCATCAGCGACGAAGATATTCCGTTCTAAACACCGGTGCCTGGCATTTGGCATGGGCTGAAATCAGCGCCCGGTTCTGCTTGTCGCGTACGAATGGTCAAGTGCCATGGGCCCCGCGTTTCCCTGCGTTGGGGCCAAACTCAGAGACTGGAGATCAAAAATGTCTGACCTGGCTTCAAAAACCTGCGTGCCCTGTCGCGGAGGAGTTCCACCCCTGAAAGGAAAAGAACTGGCCGATATTCATAAGCAACTGCCCGCCTGGGCGCACTGGAAGGTGGTGAACGAACACCATATTACGCGGGCCTTTAGCTTTCCAGATTTCAAGCAGGCCCTCGATTTTGTGAATCGCGTGGGGGCCGTGGCGGAAGAGCAGGGTCACCACCCCGATATCCTGCTCTCATGGGGAAAGGCGGAGGTCACAATCTGGACTCACAAGGTTGACGGATTGACCGAGAGCGACTTCATTCTGGCGGCAAAAATAGACCGCCTGCTTAGCCATTAACCCAGGGTTTTCATGTACTTAACCTTACGACGAGCAGAGTCTTTTCCGAAATTCCCTAGCACAAAAAGTGCACGAATTTGCAGTTCCGAAGGGATCTGGTCTCGGCCAGGGTAACCAATTCATGCCAAGTAGTTGTTACTATTGGAGTTCTTTGTTGATGTTTTCCAACGGTAAATGGCAGCTGCCTTGCCAGTAGTAATGCGTTACTGAAGTACGTCAACTTACCAGAAGGGGGAAATCGTGCGAATCAGCTTGTCCAAGCTTCTAGTCCTAGCCCTAGTTGCTGCGATGGCGGTAGTGGCGCTGGTGCCGGTGGCATCCGCCGACACCTGTCCCAACGTGGTGATCCAGGGTCAAACGACTGCGGCCTTCACCTGCCCGACCAACAAGAAGGGCAATCAAACGGGGGTGCCGAACAACGTCCAGATTGTCGGCAACTCGACCATTAACCAGTCCATTACACAGCTAATCACGACCGGCACTTTCGGCATCACGATGACCGGCAACCTTAATGCCGCCGACATCGTTGTCATTGCGGCATTCCAGGGGTCCTCACCATCGGGAACGCTGAATGGCATGTCGTTTACGACGCTGGCCGGCAATCCATTTGGCCCGAGCGCGAATGGCGCCATCAGCAGCACATTGGCGTCGTTTGGCTTTAACAGCACGCCGGGATCGTATGGAATCGTCGATCTGCAGACCGCGCTGAGTTCTGGCAACACACTCACGATCAATGCGGTAAACATACCCGCTGGAACGGTGCTCTATGCGATCGCACTCGATGCGAATGGCAACGTGATCGCAGTGACTCCGAACTCGGAAGCAGGTATCGTCAACACTCCAGGCGCTCCGCCGCCGGTTCCTGAACCGGGCACGCTCGGTTTGCTAGGGACTGGTCTGGTTGGAATTGCGGGACTGGTTCGTCGCCGGTTTTTATCTTGAAAACCCAGTAAGGGTCTAACCCCTTCTGCACCCCCGGGAGCAATCCCGGGGGTTCCTTTTTTTGGCAACAGTCCATCGGTGAGACTTGGATCCTTCAGTTAAGATCAGGATCATGCGACGGACAACCCGACGAGAGTTTCTGGATGTGCTTGCGGTTGGAGCGGCCACGATGGCTGCCGGCACAACCGCCAGGAGTTATTCTCAGATCACCGGTTCGAATGAGCGCCTGAATTTCGCCATCATCGGGCTCAACGGCCGCGCGTACGCGCATCTTTCCTCGCTCCAGGCAAACCGCAGCGCCGCCCGCGTTTCTCACGTCTGCGACGTTGACGAGCGGATACTCCAGAAATTCGCGGCCACAACCCAGCAAAGCATGAGCGAAGCCCCGGCCGCCGTAAAGGACTTCCGCAAGATCCTGGAGCGCAAGGACGTGGACGCCATCACCATTGCCACTCCCGATCACTGGCACGCGCCCATGGCTATGGCAGCGCTGGAAGCAGGCAAGCACGTCTACGTGGAGAAGCCGTGCAGCCACAATCCCGCCGAAGGCGCCATGCTGGTGGCCGCGCAAAAAAAATATGGCAAGCTCGTGCAGATGGGCACGCAACAGCGCTCATCGCCGCACACCATCGAGATTGTCGAGAAAATTCACTCCGGGCTCATTGGACGCGCTTACGTCGCCAAAACCTGGTACTGCAACACCAGAAAATCGATTGGCATCGGCAAAGAAGTCCCGGTGCCTTCGCAACTCGACTGGGACCTCTGGCAAGGTCCCGCGCCGCGCCGCCCTTACAAAGACAACGTCCATCCCTACAACTGGCATTGGTTCTGGATATACGGCACCGGCGAAACGCTCAACAATGGCACGCATGAAATCGACGTGGCCCGCTGGGCGCTGGGCGTGGATTACCCCAAACTCGTCAGCGCAACCGGCGGCCGCTACCACTTCCATGATGACTGGGAGTTCTACGACACGCTCGAGACGACCTTCGAATACGGGGATAGGACCATAGCCTGGGAGGGCCGCAGTTGCCAGGGCATGAAAGACTACGGGCGCGATCGGGGCACCGTCGTCATGGGAACGACGGGATCGGTGCTGGTGGACCGCGACGGCTACGAAACCTACGATTTAGATGGAAAGAAAACCGGCGAGTTTAAGACCGGCACGCAGACCTCTTCCGCGGACCTGCTCGGCCGCGACTCCATGACGGACGCGCATTTTGCCAACTTCATTGCTGCCATTCGAAGAGGCGAGAGGCTGCACGCGCCCATCGACGTCGGGAACATATCGGTAACTATGCTGCAGCTCTCCAACATTGCCTGGAAGGTGCAGCGCGACCTCCATCTCGATCCCGCCGACGGCCGCATACAGTCCGATGTTGAGGCTATGAAGATGTGGAACCGCGAATACGAAAAAGGATGGGAGCCGCATGTTTAGCAAAGGCGGCTTCTCTCGCCGGCGCCTGCTCAGCTCGGGTGCGTTTGCGCTCGCAGCTTCCGCTCTGGCGCGAAAAGTTCCGGCAGAAACCCGCTCCCAGGGGAAGCCTTCGCCCATCCGCCTTGGTCTCGCGAGTTATACCTTCCGGAATTTTACCCGCGCGCAGCTGATCGGCGTCATGAAGCAACTCCACATTTTTCAGCTGAATGCGAAAGATGTAAAAGATCATCTGCCGATGAGTCCGGAAGAGGAGGCCCGTGCGGCCGCAGACTACGCCGCAGCCGGCATCCAGCTGCACGCTGCCGGCGCAATTTATTTTGAAAACGACGAGGATGGCGACATCCGGTCAAAATTCGAGTATTGCAGGCGCGCCGGCATCCACGTAATTGTCGCGGGAGATCCCGCGCCCGAGACTCTGCCTCGCATCGAGAAGTTCGCAAGACAGTACGACATGCGCATTGCTATTCATAATCACGGCCCGGAAGACAAGATCTGGAAGTCCCCTCTCGATGTTTTGAAGGCGGTACGCGGCATGGACCCGCGCCTTGGCTGCTGTATCGATGTCGGGCACGCCGCTCGCGCCGGAACCGACGTTGTGGCCGCTATTCATGCCGCCGGGCCCAGGCTCTTCAATGTCCACATGAAAGACCTCGCGAATTTTCACGACAAGGAGAGCCAGGTTGCGGTCGGCGACGGCGTCATGCCGGTGCGCGGCATCTTCGAAGCGCTGGCAGCGGTCCGGTATCCCGGATTCGTGGACCTCGAATATGAAATCGAGCCGGACAACCCACTGCCCGGTGTGATCAGCAGTTTCTCCTACATGCGCGGAGTGCTCGCAGGCATGGGTTACGGCGCATCTGCCGCACCTTGATGGGTGCGATAAACTCAAAACCGCATGCGCATCACCGCCGCCAGCGACTCTTCCCTGCTGATCAGCTTTGGCGATGCGATCTCGCTCGAAAATCACTACCGGGTGATCTCGCTTTTTCACGCTGTGAGATCATGGGGCGATCCGCGCATTCGCAACTTGCACCCGGCCTATGCATCGCTGCTGATTGATTTTGATCCGCTTTGTCTCAGCCATGAAGACCTGCAAGGGATTGTCGAGCCGCTGCTGCGTGGCGCTGCCTCTGGGACCGGAAAAAGCTCCTCGGCGGTTGAAATTCCGGTCTGTTACGAGGCGGCATTCGCAGCGGATCTAGCCAGCGTGGCGCAGCATTGTTCTTTGACCGCGGAGCAAGTGATTGCCCTGCACGCGGCGGCCGGCTACTTTGTCTACTTCCTCGGCTTCGCTCCCGGCTTCGCTTATCTTGGGGGACTTCCCCGGCAGTTGGAGGTCCCGCGCCTTCCCACCCCAAGGAAGCATGTGCCCGCCGGATCTGTGGCGCTGGCTGGCCGGCAAACCGGCATTTATCCCAACGACTCTCCCGGCGGCTGGAACCTGATTGGACGCACGCCGCTGCGCATGTTTGATCCGTCGGCCAATCCGCCTTCGCGTCTGCAACCGGGCGACAGCGTCCGCATCCGCCGGATCGACCGCAATGAGTTTGAAAGCATCGCGAAAGCCAGCGCTCAATGATCCACGTGATTAAGCCCGGGATGCTCAGCATGGTTCAGGATCTCGGTCGCTTCGGCTACGCCCATCTCGGCCTCTCGCCGGCCGGCGCCGCTGATTCCCTTTCCTTCCGCATGGCCAACCTGCTCGTCGGCAATCGTGAGGATGCACCGGCGATCGAAATGACGCTGCTGGGACCCACGCTCGAAATTCACTCCGCGGCCACGTTGGCGATTTGCGGCGCGCGAACCAGCGCATCCGTCCCCCGCAATGCGCCGTTTGCGGTGGCTGCGGGGTCGCGCATCGCGTTTGGCCCGCTTGCGGAAGGCGCGCGCGCCTATCTTGCGGTTCGAGGCGGCCTGGTTGTTCCCGCCGTCATGAACAGTTGTTCCACATTTCTTGCCGCCAACATCGGTGGATTCGAAGGACGGGCATTCAAGGCAGGCGATCAGATTCCAATCGGCAACGAAACGGTAGGAGCAACTCGCAAGCTGCGCGCGGATTTCGTCGCCAGCCTGACACCCCGCGATGGGCCGATCCGCGTGACCTCCGCGCCGCAGTCCGACTGGTTTGATCAGGAAACGCGGCAGCGCTTTACGCAGCAAACATTCATTGTCAAAGATTCCAATCGGTCAGGGTTGCGCTTGCAAGGGGAACCGCTTCTGCCCGCCACCCGCCGTGAACTGCTCACGGAAGGAATTGCGCTGGGCGCGGTGCAAGTCCCGGCGGATGGGCAACCCATCATTTTGTTCCTTGATCAACAAACCACCGGTGGCTATCCGAAAATTGCGAATGTGATTACCGCGGATCTCCCGCGTATCGCCCAGCTTCGCCCGCGCGAGCCAGCGCGCTTTCGGTTCGTCACTATTTCCGAGGCGCTGGACTCACTCCGGGATCGACAACGAAAATTCCACGCTGCATTCGCGTGATTCCGCGGGCGGCGCTGGCGTAATCTATTGCTGCAAAGCGACCAGCAAACAGCGGAAGCATCGCATGCCCCTGCGCACCATCGATCTCAACGCCGATCTCGGCGAGTTCCCGGAGCGGCTCGCCGATGGCAGCGACGCCGAGCTCATGCATTGGGTCACCTCTGCGAACATCGCCTGCGGCGGCCATGCCGGCGATGAGTCGACAATCGAGCAAACTCTCGAGCTTGCCCGTGAACACGGGGTTGCTGCCGGCGCCCATCCCAGCTACCCGGACCCTCCTGGCTTTGGCAGAACGGTGCTCCAGATGGAGATTCGGGAACTGGAGGAATCTGTTACCGGGCAAATGCATCGATTGCTGACCATCGCGCGCCGGATGCAAGTCGCGATTTGCCACGTGAAGCCGCACGGCGCTCTTTACCATGCCTGCAACTGCGAGAGCGATGTCACACGCGCAATCGGCCGGGCGGTGCTGGCAACGGATCACCGCCTCATTGTTGTAGGGCAGGCGGGCTCGCCCTGCCTGGCGATCTACCGGCACATGGGTCTGCGCGCGGCGGCAGAAGCTTTCGCAGATCGCGCCTACGAACCCGATGGCAGCTTACGGAATCGTTCTCTCGCCGGAGCCCTGCTGGACTCGCCGGATGTCGCGGCCGCCCAAGCCGTCGCCCTCGCAACCCGCAAGGTCGTGGCCACAACCAGTGGTTCTGAAATCTCCATCTCAGCCGAGACCCTGTGCCTGCATTCCGACACCCCAGGTTCCGCCGTCATCGCACAAACCGTCCGGGCAAGCCTGCAGGCGGCGGGAGTCGCGATCAGGCCGCTACGGAGGGATGCGAGCCATATCCAACATTGAACACCGAAGTGAGTTTTTTCGCCGCCGGTCATGCGTCAAGAAGGCCGCCGGCCTTCGCGCACCAGGGGACAAGAAATCGCGACAGAGCCATGCCACAATCCACGCTACCCCGGTTTGACGCTGCATAACCCGGTTGCTATCATCAATTCGCGGGGTGGAGCAGTCTGGTAGCTCGTTGGGCTCATAACCCAAAGGTCGGTGGTTCAAATCCACCCCCCGCAACCAAAAGATTCAGCAGGTTACGAGGAATCGCCCCAAACTACGGGGGAACAATGGGGAACATTAAGAG